>JAWKUI010000008.1:0-215076 GCA_041398705.1 Planctomycetota bacterium
GCTTTCGGCGCGCCGACGAAGAAACTCGGCGCTCCGTTCGCGGTGGACCCGAAGATCTCACCGTCGGGCCGCATCCCGAGTCCCCAGGTGTTGTTGGTGAACTGCGCGACGAATTCCGGCTCGCGCGCATCCGGCAACAGGCGCCAAAGCCCGCTGCCCCACGCCTTGCCGTCCGCGCCCGTGAAATTGGCATACCCGACCGAACCCCAGATCGCGTTGTCCGGCCCCAGGGTCAGGTTCGACGGCCCGGCGTGCGTGTCCCACGTGCCGAAGCCCGAAAGCACGGTGCGCACGCTGTCGCACCGGTCATCGCCGTCCTCATCGAGCAACGCCAGCAAGTCCGGGGCCTGGGTGACCAACACCGCCCCCGGCACCACCAGCAGCGAAGTCGGCAGGTTCAGGCCTTCGTAGAACACCTGCTTCTTGTCCGCGCGACCGTCGCCGTCTTCGTCGGTCAGGATGCTGATGCGATCCCCGCCCTTGCGCTCGGGCGCCACGCCGTTGGGATAGTCCGGCGATTCGATCACCCACAGGCGTCCGCGCGCATCCCAATCCATCGCGATCGGGTTGACGACCATCGGCTCCGCGGCGAACAAAACCGCCTCGAATCCCGCCGGCACCACCAACGCGCGACGCGCCTGCTCCGGGGTCGAGGGCTTTTGGTAGGGGGGCGGAGGCTGGTGCCCTTCGTAGTTGGGCACCCAACCATGGGCTTCGGTTTCGAACACAGGCGCATGCCACGCCTTGCGCGCCGCCGCCGCGTCTTCCCCCGCCGCCCAGTCCAGCGATCGGATCAGCAGGTCCAGGAACGCCGGCTGGCGCCAGACCCGTTCATCGTGTCCCGATGCGGTGTAGAAGATGCGGCCTTGGCCGTAGTCCTTGACCCAGGACCAGGGCTCGTCACCGCGCACCGTGAGCACTTCGCGGCCTTCGGCATGGTGGTCCTGGACGTACGTCTCATCCCACGCCCGAAAGTTCTCCCAACCCGCCATGATCGCGTGTTCGGGGCGCACGACCTCTTGTTGGAAAACCTCGGACTCGTGCGACCGGAAGCGGGCTCCGACGAATTCCAGCCAGTCCTGGGACTCCATGAAACAGCCGCTGGTGCAGTGCAGGGCCACGAAGCCTCCTCCGCCTTGCACAAACCCCTTCAGCGCCCCCATGAACCCCGGCGGAACCACCCGGTGCTGGGGCTGGTTCGCGTACATGCAGACGGCGTCGTAGTCGGCCAGGCGTTCGGCGGTGACGAACTCCAGGTCCTCCTCCCAATCGACGGCGAAACCGGCGCGCAGCAGCGGTCCGTAGACATCGTGCAGCCGTTCCGCCGGCCGGTGGTGCCCCCGGTCGCCGATGAACAGAACGTCAAGTCGTTGGCCCTCTTGGGGCAGGAGGGCAGCGGCGGCCAGTACGAAGGCGTGCATCATGGGGGGAGCATAGCATCGTCTTGGGACACCGCGCAGGGCCGCGCCGCATGGGCTGCTGTTCCAGGCGGGTCCATTCCGGTGGCCCGCAGGTGATGCGGCGACCCGATTCCTGGGCTTCTGGGGCCGGGAGGACGGAACCCTTGGCGCCCTGCAGCCGTCCGACGCGAGCGCAGAAAAGTGCGGCCCCACAACCGGTTTCGGTCGGGATATACTGCGCAACCCGCCACCCACTTCCGCTTCACACCCCCTTCCCCGGGGGGCCCGGTGTGGGGGCAACCCTCTGGAACTGCCACCCGGATCCGAACCCTTTCGCCGCAGTCCTTGCACTGCGCTGAATTGGGTAGGAGGAAAGCCTCTTGAACCTCTCCAAAGCTGAATCCCTGTCCACTGAATCGCCGTCCGGTGCTCCCGGTAGCGGGTTTGCGCCGGTCAGCCGATTGTTGGCTGCCGGCCTGCTGCTTGTCGCCCCTGCCATGGCGGCCCAGCAACCCATCACGACGGAACTCCTGACGGCCCTCGCGCCGACACCCGTGCCTACCACGGCACCGCTTGTCGAAGCTCAGCCTGTGGTGCGCGTCTACGTGCTGTGGGGACAATCCCACATGTTCGGAATCGGCACCCACGTCTCCCAGTTCGGCAACCTTGCCCATACCCCATGGTGGGCCCAGATCACCCCCGGCCAACCCTGGCCGGTCATGCAGGGTTGCTACATCTTCGACAAGCTCAAGCGCGGTAGCAGCGCGTACGAGAGCTTCCGGACCACCGACCTCAGCGACCTTACGCCGGGTGCGAGTGGCAGCCAGGACGGGGAATGCGCCACGATCGGTTCGAACTGCGATTCGCACTTCGGGGAAGCGCACCTATTGCGCCCGCTCACCGTCGGGTATGCCGACACCTTCTGGGGGGAAATGGATCCCTTCGGCACGTACTGCCAAGCGGAGGACAGCTATCCCTGGCTGCCCTGCACCCAGGAAGTCGTCACCGATCCCTCGGTGGGGCCGGAGAACGCCTTTGCCGACACCCTGCATGAGCTGACCGGCGACACGATCGTCGTGATCAAGTTCTGCATCTCCGGGTCGTCCGTGGTCAACCTGGATCAGTTCAACGTACCGAGCTGGAACCCGACCTCGACCAATCCGGACTCGTACATGCCGACCATGCTGGATACGTACCTCGACCAGGGCATCCAGCAGGCCATCAACCTCGGCAACACGCTGGGGCAAGAGGTCTACTTCTGCGGCATCGCTTCGCTGATCGGCACCTCGGACACCCGCAACGCCGACCAGGCCATCATCCACCGTACTTCCTACGGAGTCTGCATGGACACCATCCGTGACTTCTGCGCGCTGCAGACGCACGGGCACACGTCCGAAGAGATTCCCTACCTGCTGCTGCAGAGCCCGGCGCCCCCGGGCCTGAGCCTCGCGGGCAAGCGCAACTTCAAGGTCGTGCGCCTCGGACAGTACTCGCTTTCGATCAGCAAGCCGAACGTGACGATGATCGACACCGAGCCGATCCTGCAGTTGCAGGGCATCCACTCGGATGCGGCGGGCTACTCCAACCTCGGCATCGAAATGGCCTACTGGGCCTGGGGCCGGGGCGAAGCACCTACCGTGCGCCTCTGAGATCGGCTTCCCGGGTTTTCGAAGGCCTCCTGCCCTCCGGGGCGGGGGGCCTTTTTGATGGGGCTCAGCTCCGACCGGCCTCTTCGAACCAATCCGCCCAAGGGAAACCCACAAACGGGTTTCCCTCGCGCACATTGCGGGCGGGCACGGCGTACCACGGCTGCTTGGGATCCACGCCCCAGCGCTGCCCGATGGACTTGAGTTCGTAGTCGCGGATGCGCAGGAAGTCGCCAGCGGGCGCAAAGTCCGCGGCGGCGAGGGGTCCTTCTTCGCGATATCCGCGGAAGAAAGGCAGGGCGAAGCGCCGCGCCGCACCTTCCAAATCCTCCTGCTCCATCAGGATCGCGTAGTAGACCGGAATCAGTAGGTCGAACAGGAAGTAGTGCTCGCAGCAATCATCGAAATCGATGCAATGCAGCGCGCCCGCGTCATACAGGAGATTGCCGCCGTGCAGGTCGCAGTGGCAAAGTCCGAAGGTGCGTGGGGTTATCTCGACGGCAGCGATCCGGGCCTGGAGCGCAAGCATAGAGTCGCGATCGGCGGGGAACCGTTCGAGGTAGTTGTCGTCGAGCGCGTAGTGCCCTGGCGCGTCGAAGCGGTGCCGGGGGAAATGTAGGCCGCGCTGGGTGGCTTCCATGGCCAGGCGCTGCAGCCGGCCAATCTGGCGCCCCCATTCGGTGAACGCCGGGGCTTGCCAGGCTTCCTTGACCTGGACCATGGGCTCGCCGGCGACCCATTCAAACACACACGCATACCAGGTGAACCCGGCAATCTCGAGGGTTTCGATGCGGCGGCCTTGCCGCGAAGGGACCACGCGGGGCACGCGCACGCCTGCGCTACCCACGTACTCCATGAAGGCCAATTCCGATTCCAGGGCGGCGGGATCGCGGTGGCCTGGGTGCGTGATGCGCAAGGCCAGGTCCTGCGTCCCGTGGCGGGCGCGGTACACGAAACTCTCGCCTTCGCGGAAGTACACCGGGGCGCCGTGCAGACCCCAGGCCCGCTGGGCCTGCAACAGGTGCTCGGCCTTCAACTCGTCTTTCCAATCGACGTCCACGGACGCAGTCTACTGCGCTCCTGCGGCAATCCCCAGGATGGCATCCGGCGCGCACCCGGGATTTACGCAAGGCAAATCCCGGGTGCCGCCAAATCGGTCGGCTCAAGCCGGAAACAGGGGATTCACCTCAACGAGCACGCCCTCGCGGCCGCGTTCATGGATGGTGACCGTGCCCGGCGCAAACTGTTCGATGACCTCCGCGTTGCTCGTCCCGTGATCGTCGACGTGGTAGGCGCGGAACCGGCCGCCCGCGAGGAACGCCATCGGCAACATCAATTGATCCGCCAATTGGGTGCCCACGGGTGCACTGCCGCGCAGGTAGGAGCGTGTTTTGTTCACGAGCTGTTTGGCAAGGCCAATGCCACCGACGCCCGGCGCACCGAATTGCGTCAGCACGTGGGTGATGTGCTCGAACTCCAGCCGCACATCCAGGATGTTGCCAGGCCCGGCCGAGCTGGAGACATCCTCTTCGATGAATCGGTTATTCGGCCAGTGAAGGCCTTCGGCAAGGGTCTGGATCTCGCGTTGCAGGATCTCTGCTGGCAAGTGGGCCAGGCCCAGATGGGACCGGTGGCGTCCTTCGCGGCCGCGTTCGAGCAATTCGAGCGGGTGCGGCCGGCTGGGGGAGATGCGCGCACGGATGCGCCCACCCCCGGCGGGAAAGAAGCCCGGACGCTCGAGGTCCACCTGCACGTCTGCGCCCATGCGACGCAGGATCGGCAGGAAGCATGCATCGAGGAAGCCGAAGGGCGGGGCCATCGGGTTGTGGGTACCGCCGCTGATCTCGAACTCGAAGGCTCCGGAGCTGCGCAGCAAGCACGGGAGGACCGACTGCAGCACGAGGGTGGTGCTCCCGGCGGAACCGACGGCTATCTCATAGGAGCCGGGGATCAGGGGCCGGGCTGGAACAGGAGCTCGGTGCTGCCGAGCTCGGCGCCTTGCACCCCCGCGCCCGAAACGGCGGCGGCCAGGCGCACGCACGCGAGGTGTTGGCGCAAGAGCCCCGGGCGCTTGCGGCGCGCACGGATGTTGCGGATCTGGAAGGGGCGCCCGAGCCCGATCGAGAGGGCCAGCGACGAGCGCAGGATCTGGCCGCCGCCTTCGCCGCGGCTGCCGTCGATCTCGAGGAATTCGGAACGCATAGGAATGGGGGTACGAACGGGGTGCGTGGGGGGCCCCGGGGCGCGCGGCCCCAGGGCGTTTTCTCAACCCTTCACGCAGACAACCTGGCGCAGGGTGTGCAGGATCTCGACGAGATCGCTTTGGGCGGCCATCACCGCTTCGATGTCCTTGTAGGCCGCGGGGCTTTCATCGAGTACATCCGGGTCCTTGCGGCATTCCACGTGGGCGGTGGCTTGCGCGTGGTCTTCCATCGAAATCAGCTTCTTGGCCGCCGTGCGCGACAGGACGCGCCCGGCACCGTGGCTGCACGAGTGAAAGCTGTCCGGGTTGCCCTTGCCGCGTACGATGAAGCTCTTGGCGCCCATCGAACCGGGAATGATCCCCAAGTCGCCTTCGCCCGCCCGCACGGCGCCCTTGCGGGTCACCCAGCAGGTCTCGCCGAAGTGCTGCTCCCGGATCACGTAGTTGTGGTGACAGTTGACCGCCACCCGGTCGGTCGTGAACTGGGGCATCTTAGGCATACGCCGCACGTTTTCGATCACCGTCTCCATCATCACCTGACGGTTGATGCGGGCGAATTCCTGGGACCAGAGCACACCTTCGACGTAGTCCTGGAACACCTCGGTGCCTTCGGTCAACCAGGCCAGGTCGCGGTTCGGCAGGCTGACGCCATCCCGTTCCGCCTCCTTGCGGGCCTTGTCGATGAAGATCGAGGCGATCTGGTTGCCCACCCCGCGCGAACCGGAGTGCAGCATGAACCAGACGCGCTCTTCCTCATCGAGGCAGACTTCGATGAAGTGGTTGCCGCTCCCGAGGGTCCCCAGGTGCCCGATGTTGTTGGTGTTCTTGATGCGCGGGTACTTCTCGCATAGCAGGTCGAAGCCCTTCGAAAGGTGCTCCTTCCACAGGTTGGCCACCCGCTTCGGCACGTCCTGCCAGGAGCCCTTGTCGCGTCCGCGGGTGGTGCGCCCGTGGGGCACCGAACGCTCGATGGTCCCGCGCATGGGGCGCAGGTCGTCGGGCAGTTGCGAGGCGACGAGGCTGGTGCGCACCGCGATCATACCGCAGCCCAGGTCCACACCGACGGCGGCGGGGATGATGGCGCCTTTGGTGGGGATCACCGATCCGATCGTGGCGCCCAGGCCCCAGTGCACGTCGGGCATGACCGCGATGTGGCTGTGCACGATGGGCAGTCGGGCGCTGAGCCTGAGCTGCTTGAGGGCAGACTCTTCGATGCCCACACCGCGGGTCCAGGCTTTGATCGGCACGTGGCCGCCTTGGATGAGTTCGTAGCTCATGGAGATTTCCTCATTGTGTTGCCCGGCGCGGGCAGTGCCCAACCGGACGGGTGTGCTTCGGTGCGGCGGGCCCCCGGGGGACCGGGGCGACCCGGCCATGCGGCGTCAGTTGCCGCCGCCGCCAGGTCGCCCGTCCGCGTGCGCACCGGCGGAGTTCGGAACGTCACCGGAGCACGGGGATAGAGAACAAGGAGCGTGCCAAGGGGGTATGGATCGAGCGGGCTTTATGTAAGGCTTTTTCCGGTATTGGTTTACGGTGGTCGCGTGGCAGGTGGTGCACCGGCGCCCCAGGAGCTGGGCCCCTCAAATGCGATACAGGGGTATCGCAAACGATATATTGATATCGATGAAGTCCCTCGTCGTGATCGGTCACCTCGGTACCAACCTAGACGGACCCAAGACCCCCGCCCGCTGGGAACGCTGGCGTCCGACGGTCGGTTTGTTCCAGCAGCCGGACCTCGAGATCGCGCGCCTGGTGCTGCTGTACGGTTCGGCGTACGCCGACTTGGCCGAACTCGTGGCCAAGGACGTGCGCTCCGTGTCGCCGGACACCGAAGTCGAACTGGTGTCCCTGCGGACGAAGAACCCCTGGGACTTCGCCGAGGTCTACGGCGACCTCTATGACTTCGTGCGGCGCTATCCCTTCGATCCGGAGAAGGAGGACTACCTGGCGCACATGACCACCGGCACCCACGTGTGGCAGATTTGTCTGTTCCTGCTGGTGGAGTCGGGGCGGATTCCCGGGCGCCTGATCCAGGCCTCGCCGTCGCCTGGGCGGGGGCGCAGCCGCGGGCACGTGGGGCCGGGCAGCGCTTCGATCATCGACCTCGACCTGGCGCGGTACGACTCGCTCGCCGCGCGTTTCGAGGGGGAGCGGCGCGAGGGGGTGGACTACCTCAAGCAGGGCATTTCCACGCGCAACCCGGCCTTCAACGCGCTGATGGAGGGCATGGAACACGTTGCACTGCACAGCACGGACCCGATCCTGCTGTCCGGTCCCACGGGGGTGGGCAAGACGGCTTTGGCCCAGCGCATTGCCTCCCTCAAACGTCGTTCGGGGCAGGTTTCGGGCGAATTCGTCGAGGTCAACTGCGCCACCTTGCGCGGCGACGGCGCGATGAGTGCGCTGTTTGGCCACGTGAAGGGCGCGTTCACCGGCGCGGCCCAGGCCCGGCCCGGATTGCTCAAGGCGGCGGATGGGGGCGTTCTGTTCCTCGACGAAATCGGCGAGCTGGGACTCGACGAACAGGCGATGTTGCTGCGCGCCCTGGAGGAGGGGGTCTACCTGCCCCTCGGTAGCGATCATCCGGTGGCCGTATCCCTGCAGCTACTCGCCGGAACGAACCGCGACCTGCCGGCGGCGGTGCGCGCGGGCACCTTCCGCGAAGATCTGCTGGCGCGCATCGATCTCTGGTCGTTCCGGCTGCCCGGCCTGCGGGAGCGGGCCGAGGACATCGAGCCGAACCTCGATTTCGAACTCGAGCGCCTATCCAAGGAGTGGCAGAAACAAGTGGCCATCAACCGCGAAGCGCGCGATCGGTTCCTGGCTTTCGCTGTCGAACCTTCGAGCGCATGGCGCGGCAACTTCCGCGACTTCGGCGGGGCGCTGCGCCGCATGGCGACGATGGCGGGGGCACGGCGCATCTCCTTGGATCTGGTTGAGGAAGAGATCGGCCGGTTGCGGCAGCGCTGGGGAGCCCTGGAGGGACAGGGGCCTGAGGTCGAATCGCCATCCCGCACGGCGCTCCCAGACACCGACCTCGATGACTTCGATCGGGTGCAGCTCGATCACGTTCTTGGGGTATTGGGGCGGCACACTTCGGTGGCCGCAGCCGGTCGGGAGCTGTTTGCGGTCTCCCGGGCCCACCGCAGCAGCCAGAACGACGGGGATCGATTGCGCAAGTTCCTGGGGCGCTTCGGCCTTTCCGCCACCGATTTCCTGGGGTTGGCGGACCGGGGGGCATGATCGGAACCCCCGGGATCCGCCCATCCGCCTAGAATTCCAGGATTCCTGTAACGGACCCGCCTTGCGGGAAGTGGGAGACATTGTCTCCCGCCTTTGGATTTCGGAAACCCCAGGACCCCCATGCTTCGACAATCGCTTGCGCTCGCCACTTTGTTTGCCCTCGTTCCCGCCCTGCACGCTCAGGCCGTGCTTCTCGAGGAGGACTTCGAGGGGCCGACGTGGGATTGGACGGCCTACCGGGATGCCGGGGTCCAGAATGGCGCGTATTGGCACTTCACGTTGGCAACCAATACGTGCTTGGCCACCACGGACGTCCCCGCCGCGCAGAACATCGTGGCGTACATGGGCAACAACTACTGCAACTATGAGTCGGCGCATCCGGGAGAATTCCTCGAGTACGATCATCCCATCCAGATTCCAGCACAGTTCGCTGGGCCTGTATTGGAGTTCCAATCGTATGCGGCCAGCGAAGGCTGCAACGGCTGGGACTTCCATGTCGTCGAGGTTTCCAACGACGACGGCGCCACCTGGACCGAAGTCGCGCAGGCGTGCGCTTCCATGTTCACATGGACTACGGTTTCCGTGGACCTGAGCGCGTACCAAGGTCAGGAGATCCGCTTCCGCTTTGCGTTCTATGTGATTGACAGCTATGTGAACAACTACGTGGGTTGGGTTGTGGATGACGTGCGCATCGCCGCCACCGATTGCGATTCCTACAACTTCTGCACGGCGGCGCCCAACTCGACGGGGGTCGGCGCGACGATGGGGCATACCGGCACCAAGCGGGTGCACTTGAACAACTTCGTCCTGACCCTGGATGGAGGGCCTCCGGGCCAATTCGCGCACTTCTTCTACGGGACCACCGAAGACCAGGTTCCGATGGCGGGTGGGTACCTTTGTGTTGGAACGGACGCGAACGGCTTCCGCCGCCTGTACCCCGGTGGGCAGATCGATGCCAACGGGCACCTGGATTGGCCCATCGACTTCCCGACCCTGCAGAACCAGTACACGATCCTGCCGGGCACGAGCTGGAAGTTCCAATGCTGGTATCGTGACTGGGTGAACGGCCAGAGCACCTCGAACTTCTCGGACGGCCTTTCGGTTACCTTCTGTCCGTAAAAGGGACGCGACTGGCGCTCATGGACTTGTAGAACCAGACGGAGTGCCCGTGCAATGAGACTCATCCGATTGTTCTTCCCGGTGATCGTTTGCTTTGGAGAATGGGCCCAAGCCCAGTCCCTGCTGACGGGTGAGGCGTTCGACAGCGCCTCGTCGGAGTGGATCGCGTACGGGGATGGAGGCGCGCCGTCGCTTTGGCATTGGGCATCGGACCAGGATTTCTGCCTGCAGGCCGCGGGCAGTCAAGGGGCGCAAGGTGGGGTCATGTACATGGGATCGGACGTGCTCTGCAACTTCGTGTTTGCGGGAAGCGGCGAGTATCTCGAGTACATGCCCTCCATCGCGGTGCCCGCAGGCGTCGGTCAGGTGCGGTTGGATTTTGACTCCTACGCAGACAGTGAAGGGTGCGCGCTCGGGGTGGACGAACACCGGGTCGAGATCTCGGTGGACAATGGGGCCAGCTGGCAAGAGGTCGGTCAGGCGTGTGTCAACATGCGCGATTGGACTCCGGTTTCCCTCGACTTGAGTCCGTGGCAGGGCCTGGATGTCCGGTTGCGATTTGCGTTCTACAAGGGCGACGATGTGGCCAACGATGGGCTGGGTTGGGTGATCGACAACGTGATCCTGCGGGCCAGCGACTGCCTCGCCTACAACTACTGCCACCGCAGCGGAAACTCGCACCACAGTGGCGGGGCCACGATCGGGTACTCCGGGGTGAAGCGCATCCACATGAATGACTTCACGTTGACCGTGCAGGATGCGCCGCCCGGGCAATTCGCCTACTTCTTCTACGGAACGGGGGAGATCCAAGTGCACCTGGCATCGGGTTACTTGTGTGTGAGCACCGACTCCAGTGGATACCGCCGGCTGCATCCTGGTGGATCGATCGATGCGGGGGGGCACTTCGAGTGGGCCCTGGACTTTCCGACGCTCCTGAACCAATACACGATCGACCCCGGTAGCACCTGGAAGTTCCAGTGCTGGTACCGGGACCAGGTGGGAGGGCAGGGGACTTCGAACTTCTCCGATGGGCTGTCGGTGACCTTCTGCCCTTGACGGGCAGCGGGTTTTCCGGTGGATTTTTCATGGAATCACCGGACGATTGGCGCCCTGGCTTCCATTCCAGGGCATGAACGATCACGCATTGAAGCTGGAGGCCCTCGCTGGCCATCGAGAATGGTTGCGTCAATTGGCGGGCCGGTTGGTGCAGAGTCCCGACCAGGCGGACGATCTGACCCAAGACACCTGGTTGGTGGCCCTGCGGAACGCAGACCGCATTCCGGAGGGCAGCGTCCGGTCCTGGTTGGGAGGCATCCTCAAGAACCGGGCTCGGGAGCTTTGGCGTAAAGAAGCCGGGATCCTGCGGCGGGAGCATCGGGCAGCGCGGAGCGAGGCCGACGCCCCTGGGGCTCTGAGCAGGGTGGAAGAGGCGGAGCAATGCCGGGCTCTTCTGGACCATGTCCTGGCCCTCGCCCCGGCGCACCGAGACCTACTGTTGGCCCTCTATTTCGAAGGCAAGACTTCCGCCGCGGCTGCTGCCGATCTGAGCCTGACTCCCAGTGGGGTCCGCAGTCGCCATGCGGCGGCACTGCAGAGTCTGCGCGCTCGCTTGGACGCCGGGCACCCCGGGGGTCGCAGTCAATGGGCGCCGATGTTGGCGGCGTTGGCGATCCCATCTGAAGTGACCCGTCCGTTCCGTTGGCTCGGGATCGCGCTCGCGGGGTTCCTGGTCGCGGGTGGGACTTGGGTGGCGCTTTCCCACCCGGGTCGGCCGGGATCGCAGTCCCGCCAACCGATCGAAGCCGAATTGCGAAGCGCCGGGGAAACCACCGAGATTGCGCAGGGGGTCGCGTCGCCCGATTCGGGAGCACGCGCCGACGAACAACCTACGAACGAAGGCACTCCGCCGGGAGGACTGCAGGCCAACATTCCACCGGGCAGTACCCGCAGCGAACTGAACACACCACCTCCCGAACCCCGGCAGGTCTCTGGCCACGTCCAATCCATGCCGAATGTGGAAGTGTCTGCCTGGTGGGTTCCGACTCCCGCTGAAAGCCGAGGCGTATTGGTGGCGGAGCCGCTCGGAACGGTTTCGCCGGACGGGGCGTTCCAGTTCGAAGTTCCCGGCGAGCAGGCAGGCCGAATCCTCCTGTTCGCGCGCGACCATGCGCCGCTCTCGTCCGATCTGCAGGCCGGCGAGGGTGCCCAGGACCTACTGTTCTCGATGCAACCCGGTACTTCCATCGATGGTCACGCGGTGCTGCCCGAAGGGGCAACGTCAGGTATCGTGCGATGCCAGGTGGAAGTCCCCCTGACGGACGTTCACCTTCCGGGCAAGCAGGTCGATTTGGATTGGGGCCCGGAAGGAATCCGGCTCGCTTCTCAGGAGGTTCGCGTCGATGCCACCGGGGTGTTCCGTTTTGTGGGGTTGCTGCCGGCTGCGTATCGATTGGCGCTGGTTCCGCAACCCCACATTCCCTCCCATCAAGTCGAGGCTGTGGCCGGATGGAACGATGGGCAAGCCTTCGATGCAGCCCGCCTACATGTACTGGATTTCAGCGGCGCTGCGCTGGCCGTGGTGGCCCCGAGTTCTGGCCTCGAGTTGCAGACCACGGTGCAGTACGTGAACGTCTTCTGCATCGCGGAGGAGCACTTGCGTGGCGACTTGAAGGTGAAGGACCCGGCTCGGCCCAACGTTACGTACACGACGCCGGGAGCCTTCGCCTGCTGGATTGCGCCGGGTGCGGATCCGACCGTGCTGCTTGAACACGACGGTTATCTACCCCGATCCCTGCGGATCATGGAAGCCCTGGACCCCGCCCTGGGGGCTGCAGTCGTGTATCTCGAACGCAACCCTGAGATCAAACGGGTCTGGTTGAATCCCGCTGGACCGATTCCGGCCAATCTCCAAGTCCTTTGCGTAGCAAACCCGAATGAGCTGATCACCACCCTACCAGTGCCGACCACCCCCCGGATGCAAGGGAGATATGAGGTGTTCGATCGTACCCGAGGTTCCGGCCGAATCGTGGTTCGTTCAGCGGACCCCACGCGCTCGTCCACAGACTGGTATGTGCCGTGGAGTATGTCTTGTGCCGAACTGCAAAACGACCAGGTGATTCCACTACAGATGCAAGTGGGTGGGCGGATCCGGGTGTTCTTACCCGTCGAGCCGGCGCCGAATCAGAACATCATGATCCGGCAGGCGGGTGAGGCGTGGCAAAGCGGTGGTGCCTGGTCCATATCCCAGAGCCAGCGAACCTGCGCGACGTGTTTGCCACCTGGGGTCTGGGAGGTGGCGGTTGGCAACGGCTTTGGCAGCCGCTTCGAGCCCCTGGTCAATGGATCCATCGAAGTGGTCGCTCAAGAGATTGCCGAGATCACCCTGACCCTTCCCTGATTCACCGCTCCGTACGGAGCAGTGGCGTGAAGTAGCGGTAGTAGACTTCGAGCGAGAGCACAGCGAGGGCCGTGGTGTAGCTGCGGTCCTCGTCGCTGTCGGCGGCGTATTGGGCGTAGATCGAGATCGGTTGCCAGGAGCCGTTGGGTTGTTGGGCGGGAAGCAGCGTGGATTGCAGGCCGGTGTTCCAACGTTGCCAGGCGTCGCCGCCGGCGCGCACGAGGGCCAGGCTGCCGTAGTACCAGTAGTAGAGGTTGCCGGTGGCGCGTTCGACGAAGGCTTGTTCGCCTTCGAAGGCGTAGCGGGCGGGGATGCGGCGGAGGAGGTGGCGGCGCGCGGGTTCGAAGTCGGGGCTGTCGATGGATTCGCCCAGCAGGGAGAGCGCGAACAGGGCGGCGGGAGTCGAGCCGGGCAGGGTGGCGTATTCGGAGCGCAGGCGGCTGGGGGCGTGGTTGTAGCGCCAAGCGCCGAGGTCCGGGTCCCAGGCTTCCAGCAGGAATTGCCGGGCGGCGGGCAGTACGTCGCCGGGCACGGTCACCCCGGCGAGCTGCGCAGACTTGAGTGCCATCACCTGCCAGACGCTGACCGAAACCCGCGGCCAGGCGTCGTACTGTTCGGCGTCGGGGTAGTAGTAGTTCCAACCCCCGTAGAGGCGCACGTCGCGGCGGGTGCGGTTCTGGTTGGCGACGATGTGGTCGACCGCGCGTTGCAGGGGAGCGCGCAGGCGTTCGTCGTGCTCGAGCGCGAAACACTCGGCCAGTGCATACGTGGCGATGGCGTGTCCGTAGGCCGAGTTGTCGCCGAAGTGGCCGCTGTGGGCATCTTGCTGCCCGAGCAAGAACTGCACGGCCCGCTGCACGGTGGGCTGGAACTCATCCGTTCGCCCCGGGGTGTGACCTGCTCCCAGGAACGCGAGCAGGACGAGGCCGGTTTTGCCCACGCGCAGGTTGCGGTACTTGTCGTAGTTGCGCTCGCGCTGGCCCCAGCACCCCGGATCCATCTGGATGCTGGCGAGGTAACGCAAGCCGTGCAGCACCGCGGCTTCGGTTTCGGCGCTGCCGCCCAGGGCGCGCAGGGCCTGTTCCTTGGCGAGTCCGAAGCGGTTGCGGAAGGCTTCGGGCAGGGTTTCCAGGGGGTCCGTGGCTTGCACCAGGGGCTCGTGCACTTCCGGCGTTGCCAGGGCGGGGGTGGGCAGGGCCTGGGGTTGCCATTCGGTGCTGCGCGTGGGCATGGACGCGGCCACACGCGAGGGACCGGAGGGGCCGGTATTCGTCCTGCGTTCGAATGCGTGGGCGGAGGTCAGCGAGAGGCCCGCACCTTCGGAGCCGGTGGGCTCGGGCGTTTGCAGCGGCTCCAAGTCCTGCGCCAGTTCGCGGCTTTGCACCGCCAACTCCACGGGCTCGGGCATCGCTTGCGCGATTGCAGCGGTAGGCATTCTGGTATCCGGTGCAACGGCCGCGCGGGACGGTACCGGGAGCGGCTGCGGAGACCAGGCGGCAGCGGATGCCTTTCCCGCCGGCTCGGAAGGTTCGGCCCGCGTCAAACCGGCAGCTTCCGCCCCCGCAGGCTGCCAGCGTTGTGCACCGGGCAGGGCGAGTTTGGCCGCGGGTTCGCCCAACTGCGCCATGGGCGCCGGCTCTCCAGCGGGTGCGCGCATCTCCAGGTCCACCGGCAATTCGGTGCGGGGAGCGGAATTCGGAAGGGCTTGCGGCGTGGCCTCGGCGAGTCCGACGTCCGGTGCGGCTTGTGCGAGCAGCGCGGCAGAGGGCGCGGAGTGGGCAACAGGCGTTGCCGCATCGGCGGGGTTACGGGTGGGCGCCGGGGCGCGCTTCGCCGCACCCGATTCCGCGCCCCGTTCCGGCCGGGGAGTCACCGCGGCAGTCGCAAGCGCCAACTCCGCCCGGGCCGCGACGGGGCCGCTCTCGGGCAAGGGAGCTTCGCGCAGATCGGTCAGGCGGCTTTGCGGAGCGGCCGGGTCGGGCTGCGGGGTCTGCGTGGGAGTTGCCTGGGTCGCGGGGGTTGGCAGGGGAGCCGCAGCGAGTGGGGCGCGGCTCGCGGCGCGCGGGGCGAATTCGGCTTCGGGGGTGACGCTGTCGGACTGCGAGCGGCTTGCGACCGCTGGTTGTGCCGCCGCGCGCGTGCTCTGCAATTGTCCGCCGCGTTGCTTTTGCCGTGCGTCCTGGCGCGAGGGGCTCGCTGCCAAGCGCACTTCGAAGGTACCGGCTTGGGCGGCGGCTTCGAACGGATCCTGGCGTGGGTGCACGTCGCGGAACCACCAGAGCAACAGGGCATGCACCAGCAGCGAAACGAGCACGCAGCGGTAGATCACCTCGAACGTGGTCCAACGTTTGGCAAGCCAGGCGAGCAGCGCCAGCAGCAGCAATGCGGCGAGCAGTGCCAGCTCGAACCAGCCGGGCCGCGCGGAGGGGCGCACGAAGAGTTCGCGCGACCGCGCCTGCAGCAATTGTGTGCGGCCCCCGGATTCGCCGGTCATCCACAGGCGGAAGCCATCGGGGGTGGGGCGCGGCGACCGCACCGGGCCCGATAGTCCCAAACCTTCCACCGGCGCGGCGGCGAGCCAGCCGCCTTGGTTCCGGAACGAACGGAAGATGCGCGTCTGGCCCGGCTCTTGGTCGCGGTCCGACACGAAGTAGAGCATGCGCCCATCGGCGGAGAAGGCGGGATCCCGTTCGGCGGCGGGGCTCTCGAACCCGGCCAGGACGTTTGCGCCAAGGTGGCCTTGGGCAGCATCGGCGAGATACAAGTCCCACGAGCGCGGACCTTCGCCCGCTCGATTCGAAGCGAACACCAATCCGCTGCCGCCGGGCACCGGGGCGGGTTCGGTGTCGTCCTGAGCAGATTGCAGCGCTGCGGGCAAGGGCTCGGGGGTTCCCGCGCTGCCGTCCTGGAAGGGGGCGCGCCACAGGTCGAGACCGCCGCTCCCGCCGCTGCGGTTGGATGCAAAGTACAAGAAACCGTGGCCAAACGCCGGCGCGACTTCGTCGGCGGGGGAATCGACTTCCGCCCAGCGGCGTGCCTCGCCGGGCTCTTCGCCGCGCATCGGCGCGATCCAAAGGTCGCTGCCGCTGCCCCGCACACCGACGGTGAACGCGAGCCAGCGTCCATCGGGGCTCAAGGCCGGCTCGCGCACTTCGAGTGCATTGCCCTGGGCATCGCGCACGGGCTGCGCGGGTTGCCATTGGGCGAATCGCAGGGGCTGCGCCGCGTCCGGGCTGCCCGCGCCATCGGTCAACCCGCGCGGCTTGCCGTCCGGGCCGAAGGACATCCACGCCGCCAAGAACCCCGCGCCGAGCAGCGCCAGGGTCAAAACCGTGTTCTTGACGGCGTGGGAGGGATTCACTGGGCTTCGAGGGTGCCGAGGGAGAGTTGTTGCAGACCTGCCTGACCGCACGCATCCATCACGGCGATGATGCGTTCGTGGGCCACCTGGCGGTCGCCACGGATCGTGACCGGAAGATCCGGGTTGTGTTCGGCGCGTTTCACCAGCAGGGGCAGCAGATCTTCGTCCGCCGTCGCATCGGGACCGACATGGATCGAACCATCGCGCAGCACGTGGATGATGAGCTCTTCGGGATGTTGCTCGACCGGATCCCCGGATTGGGCTTCGGGTAGGTCGACGTCCATCTGCCGCTCCGGATCCTGGAAGGTCGTGGCGACCATGAAGAAGATCAGCAGCAGGAAGATCACGTCGATCATCGGGGTCAGGTTGAGCACGAGCTCATCCGCCCCTTCGTCGTCCTGGATGTTCACGCCGCCGCCTCCTGGGACGCCGGGGCGATGTGCAGGCGGCTGTGGGCGTCCTCCGCGAGCCGCGCGAAACGATCGATGCGGCTCTTGAAGTAGTAGTAGAAGGCTTGGGTCGGGATCGCGACGGCCAGGCCGGCGGCGGTGGTGATCAGCGCCTCCGAGATGCCGCCCGCGAGCACCTGCGGTTTGCCCAGGCCATCCTGCGTCGCGATGTTGGTGAAGGTGCCGATCATGCCCCACACTGTGCCAAGCAGTCCGAGCAGCGGCGCGATCATCGCCACGACGACGAGCGGGCGCAGGCCGGCGGAAAGGCGTTTGACCTCGCGGCGGCCGGTGTCTTCAACCACCTTCTCCATTTCGAGGAAAGGTTGATCGCGGCGGGCGAGACCGGCTTCGAGGATGCGCGCCAGGGGCGTGCCCGCCTGTCGGCACCGTTCCAAGGCTGCGGCCGCGCCTTGGTTGCGGGCGAGGCCTTCGACTTCCTCGGCAAAACGCGGCTTGCCGATGGCACCGGTGCGTAAGCGCGTGAAGCGTTCAACCACAAACGCGAGCGCAACCACCGAACAGAGTCCGATCGGGATCATCAACGGCCCCCCGTTCAGGATCATCTCGTACAGCGATTGCAGGTCGATGCCCTTGCCTGCGGGCGGGTTGGCGATGGCGAGGTTCATGTCGGGGCGTTACTTGGAGCCGATTTCGGAGAGGCGCTGCTGGGCGGCGGGGGCGAAGGTGGACTTGGGATCGCGTTTCAGGAGTTCCTGGTACTGGCGACGGGCGGCGGCGAGGTCTTCACGCGCTTCGAGGCAGGTGCCCGAGCGGTAGAGGGCTTCGCTGGCTTCGGGGCCGGAAGGGTAGAGCAGCGCGACTTTGAGGTATTGGGACAGCGCAGCCTCCCGG
Source organism: Planctomycetota bacterium (assembly GCA_041398705.1). Taxonomy (GTDB): domain Bacteria; phylum Planctomycetota; class UBA1135; order UBA1135; genus NORP259. Next base: position 17,674 of record JAWKUI010000008.1, read on the forward strand.
TCGCCACGGCCTTCGGCGAGGCGGCCGATGGCGAGCCGCGAGCGGGCGGCAAACAAGCCCTTGTCCTTCGCGAGCACGCGTTCGAAGGCGTTTTCCGCTTCTTTCGCGCGGCCCAGGGTGGCGAGGGCCATACCGCGCTCCCATTCCGCCTCGTTCCAGGCTTCGAAGGTGGAGAAACGTTGCACGAGGCTCGTCAGGGTGGCGACGGCTTTGTCGTCGGCGCCGGTAGCCCGCTGGCATTGGCCCAAACGGAAGAGGGCTTTGGCGTACACCGCGTGTTTGGGGAACTTCTCGACGACGCGCTGCAAGGGCGTTAGCCCCTGCTCGGGCTCGTTTGCCCGCCAGGCGCATTCACCCCACAGGTACAGGCTTTCCCCGAGCAGTTCGCTCTGCGGTTGTTCGGCGGCCAGGCGCGCGAAGGCGGCACGGGCGGGGGCCCATTGCTCTTGTTGCAAACGGGCGAAGCCGAGTTTGTAGAGGGCTTGGGCGGGTAGCGGGCAGGGTTCGCTTGCGAGGCAGACCTGGTACGCCGCGGCGGCCTGGTCCCAAGCGCCCCCTTCGTAGAGGGCTTCGCCCAGGTAGAAGTGGGCTTCGCCGGTGTCGGGGTGGGCAGGGGAGGTTTGCTGCAAGCGCGCGGCTTCGCGGCCAGCGCCGGCTACGTCCCCGCCGTCGAGCAGCAACCAGAACAGGCGGCCAGTGGCAAGGCGGCGCAGCTCTTCGGATTGTTGGGCCCCCTGCCAGCTGCGCAGGATCTGCACCGCTTGTTTGTCGCCTTCGGTAGCGGCCAGGGCGGTCACGAGGCGATCGGTCACCGGCCACAGGGCCAGCGCATCGGCGCTACCTTCGCGGGCGAGGCGGTAACTCGCTTGCGCCGCCTCAAGATCGCCGGTTTCCGCAGCACACCAGGTCGCGAGTTCGGCTGCAGGGCCGCTCCAGTTGGACTGGGTCCCGGCGGCGCACAACGGCGCCAGCACTTCCAACGCTTCGCCGGCGGCACCGGATTGATGTAGGCACCAGGCGAGACCGTAGCGCGATTCGTCGGCGCCGGGATCCTGCGGAGCCCGCTCGAGGAAACGCCGGTGGTTCTCTGCGGCTTCCGGCCAGTTTTCGTGCGCCTCGTACCAAGAAGCCAGGCCACGCAGGGCTTGCAAAGCCTGCGCGGAATCGGGGTGACGCTGCAACAGATCGCGCCAGGCCGCAGGATCTTCTTGCAGGCCGCCGAGCTCGAGCAAGGCCGCCGGTTCCAGGTCGTCGCCGGGATGGGCTTGCACCCAAGCGGCGAAGGCCTTGCGGGCCGCGTCCATGGCGCCCGTCTCCCGCAGGCAGCGGGCGGCAAGCAAGGCGCTTTCCGCGGCCAAGGCATGGTCCGCGTGCTTCTTGCCGAACGTCGCGAAGGCGGCTTGGGCCTTGGCGAGGTCGCCGCGGCGGTAGCAGCACCATGCATACCGGGACGCCGCCACGGCGCGGTCCGGGGCGGGTGCCTGCTCGTTGTTGCGCAGGGTGTCGAAGATCGGTTCGGCTTCTTCGAAGCGTCCGAGCTGGAACAGGGCTTCGCCAGCGATGCGGGCCGTGGCGAGCCGATACGGCGATTCGGGGTGGGCTTCCTGGAAGGACAGGCACAACCGCAACGCTTCTTCGGTGTTGCCCGCGTCGAGGCTTGCCTGGGCGGCGGCGTAGAGGCCATAGTCCCCGCCGGATTGGGCGAACGCCTGGGCCGCCTCGGCGCTGCGACCGAGGTCGTGCAACAATCCGCCTTGCAAACCGACCAAGCGCAGGCGTTGTTCCTCGTCCTTGCTGAGCTTGAGGGCGCCTTGCAGGGCGGCGAGGGCTTCCTCAGGCCGGGATTCCGCGCGCAGGGCGGCGGATCGCCAGTACAGGACCTCGGGGTCCGTCGATTGTTCGGGCAGGATCGCCAGAGCCTCGCGGGACCGTCCCAGTTGCAGCAGGTGCGCGCAGCGTTGCAACAAAGCCTGCGCGGCGAAGGGCCCGTTGGGATCGGCGGCGAGCACCTGGGCGAAGGCGGCCTGCGCGGCTTCGTGGTTCTGCACGCGGCTGAGCAGCAATGCCTTGGCGTTCAAGGCGGTGAGGGCATACGGGCCCACGTCGACCTTGCCGTAGGATTCGATCGCCTTCGCGAGCTGCCCGGCGCCCGCCTGGTTCTCGCCGATCAGGTAGTGCAGTTCGGCGCGGCTCTCTCCCGGCGCGGACTTCGCCAGCAAAGCCGTTGCCGCCTGCTGCCCTTCTGCCCAACGCTCGAGTCGGGTGAGGCACCAAACCCGGCTGCGCGTGGCTGTAGCCGCCAATCCGCCATCCAGCGAACCGGCCAAGGCCTTGTCGTACCATGCAAGCGCGGCCGCGAAGTCGCGTTGTTGGAATTCGAGTTCGCCGAGCAGGCAGCGCACGGTGGGTTGAAGGTATTCCGCCTCGCCCTTCTCGAGCGCCGTCCACGCGGCACGTGCCTCCGCTGTTTTGCCTGCGTGCCATGCGCATTGGCCGGCGCGCAGTTGGCATTCGGGCTGGAATTCGAAGTCGGCGAGGGTTCGCAAGGCTTCGAAGTGCGGGGCCGCATCGCCGAGCCGGTCCATCTCGAAGTACGCATCGGCGAGCCGGTAGCGCACCCAATCCGTCTTGGACGATTGCGGAAAGCGCTTCAGGAACGCCTGGCATTCGTTGGCCGCCAGATCCCAAAGACCCTGCTCATGCAGGCCAGAGAGGTATCGGTAGGCTTCGATCTCATCGCTTTGGCACGGCGCGGCGAGGATCGCAAAGGGCAGAAGGGCGGAGTGGAGCATGGCGAGGCCTTCGCAGAGAGGAGCGCGTGGAATGACGCGCGTGCGTAGCTTCTATTTTGCCGCAGAAGGGCCAGTGCGCGGGCGAATTCCGGATGCGCGCGCAAAGTGCAGGCAAAAAAACACCCCGGACCGGCACTTCGGCAGGCCCGGGGTGCGTGGAATCTCAGTGGTTGTGGTTGCTCTGCTGTTCGCGCACCGCGCTACGCAGGGTTTCCACCTGACCGCGCAAGGCGGCGACTTCGGCGGTCATCTCGACCAGCAGCCGTTGCAGTTCTGCCTGGTCCACCGGGGCCATGCCGCCGGCGAGTTGCAGGGCCGATGCCGGGGCCGCGCTGGAACCGCCGGGTTGGGTGTTCCAGCCGAACGGATCCACGGCATCGTCCGACTCTTCGGATTCGATGCGGAATTCGATCTTCATCTGCTTCGCCTCGTCTTCGCTGCAAGGTTCCTTGCACTCGGTCCCGCAGGCATCGTCGCACTCTTCGGCGCACTCGACTTCGCATTCGATGATGCAGTCTTCCTCGCAAACGGGCGGGCAATCGATGCCCATCGCGCCGAAGGGGTTGCCAGGCATGCCCATGCCGGGGCCAGCGCCGTAGTACAGATAGACGTCGCCGCCTTCGGTGTGGATCTGGATGCCGCCGGGGCCGCCAGGGGCGCCGAAATGCAGCGGCAGGGCCAGATCGTGGACCATGGGGGGCATGCCGGGGGCCGGCGGCATGGGGATGCCGCTCGGACAGTGACCGCTGGTGCAATCCGGGCAGTCGCAATCGCAGCCCTTGGCCTTCTTGGCGCGTTTCGGCGCGATCACCTGCTTGCCCCGGGTGATGCGCACGGGGCCATCGATGGTCAGGAGTTGACCTTCAATGCCCTGCAGGGCTTCCGCCAGGCCTTCGCGCACCGCGATCTCGATTTCGTCGCCGTCGAGGATCGAACCCAGCTCGGCGATAGCGATGGCGGGGATCTCATCGAGTCCCTCCATGGCCAAGTCCTTCAGCATGACTTCGATCGAGCCGTGGGGCAGGATCGCATCCACATCGAGATCCGCATCGAGGGTGATGTTGAGTTTGTGCAGGGCGTCTTCCGCGCTGTCCCCATGGCCCAACCGATCCTCGAGGATCTCGATCAGCTGCCCATGGTTGGGAGCTCCGTCCGTGCGAAGGTGGATCACGCGCGGGTGCACGCCGGGGCCATCGGTCTTGCCGTGAAGGACGAAGTCTTTCACGTTCACATGGTGCTCTTCCTCGGCCTCCCCGTCGTCTTGGTCATCCGTCGCGATGGCGCTCCAGACGAAACCTTCGGGCATTTCTTCGAAGTCGACTTTCCAGGTGGATTCGCCGCCATCGCCCTCGAAGGCCTGCCAGGTGAATCCCTCGGGCATGCCGTTGACGTTGAGCTCGAAGATGCCTTCACCGCCAGGGATGGCTTCGGTCCACGCGCCTTCGGGGTGCACTTCGCCGAGATCACCGAAGAAAACGTTCGTCGTGTGCCCTTCGAAATCACCCTCGTGGGCGGCGTCGTTCTGGGCATCGTGGAAACGCTCCTCGGCGCGGTGCAGATTGCGCCGGTTGCGATCGAGGGTGCGCTCCATGCGGTCAAATCGCTTTTCCTGGGCCTCGCGCTCGTCTTCGCTGGCGCGGCCCGCCTCCTTGCGCATGCGGTCCAGTGCCTGTTCCGAGTGCTTCACCTTCTCGCGGGCGTTGTCCATCTCGCGGCGGAGCTCGTCGATGCGCTTGATGTGCACCCGGACCTGCCGAGCCTGTTCGCGGAGAGCTTCCGCCTCAGCGCGTTCCGCTTCGGCACGCGCGCGGAACTCGTCCGACTGCTGGCGAGTGCGATCGGCCTGGACCCGGATGCGCTCGGCTTGGCCACGGGTTTCGGCCGCACGGGCCCGGATCCCCTCGGCTCGGGCGCGAATCTCTTCCGCTTCTTTGCGCGTGATTTCGGCCTTGGCGCGGATCTCATCGGCCTTGGCGCGTTCCTCGGCGGCGCGGGCGTGGGCCTCGAGCACCTGCTCTTCGGCTTCCTGTTGCGAACGCCCGCGGGCTTTCCCCGCACGGGGAGCTGCGGAAGCCTGCTTCTTGGCTTCCTTCAGCTTCTTTTCGAGCTCCGCGTTGCGCTCCTTCAGCTCGCGCACGATGCGGCGCAATTCTTCGGTGTCATCGCCCGTTTGTGCGGGTTTGGACTGCGTCCAGCCATCGGTGACGAGCACGGCGACCGTGGCGGGTTCCGCCGGATCCACGGGCGCGGTAGAAGGAGCGGCGAGGCGCACCAGGCCCCGCGCGGGGGTCGCCGGTGCGGCGGGGGAAGCAACTTTGGCCGGTGCAGCCGGTTTGGTTTCCTGCACCTGGCTCAAAGACCAGGCGGAGGTGCTCACCAGAAGCAGCGCGGCGCTGATGATGGAAACTCGAGTCATGGGGATGCTCCTTAAAGGGGCGGGATTATTGGTGGGAGGGGGTGTTCGGGTTGGAAGGCGCGAGCAGCGAGAGCAGGCGCGCGCGTTTTTCTCGCAGGCTGTCGAGGCGGTTTTCGAGCTCCTTCAGGGGCAGCTCGAAGGCTTCGGGGGCCGGTGCGTGTTCGATGGCGTGGCGCAGCTCGTGCACCTGATCCTCGAGTTGCAGCAACTGGCTTTGCAGCAGGAGCATCAGTTGCCCCAGGTCGAGGTCCTGCGCCGCAGGGGCCTCGATGGCCGTCGTCGACGCGGGTTCGATGGCGGGTTCGACGGGCTCGCTGCCGTTGAAGTCCGGGATGCGGTCGAAGCCCAGCTGGGGTTCGGCGCGGTCGGGCGCGGGCTGCGCTCCGGCGAAACCGGGCAACAAGGCCGTTGTGACGAGCAGCGCGCAGCCCACGCAGGGCAAACCAGCCGCACGACCCTGCGGGCGCGGACCTTGTTCTAGAAGGCGCCGCACGCGGTACCCAAGGCGCGAACCGCGGCCCGCCATCGGCAGCAGCGCAACCTGGGGGCGTTCGGGGTGCAGCCAACCCGCGACTTCGGTGAGGCAACGCGCCAGATCCACGCCGTTGCCGCTCTGCGACACGGCCCAATCGTCGCATTGGTACTCCGCCAGCTCCTGGATCTCGCGCCGCACCCAACCGTTGAGGGGTTGGAAGAACAGCACACGTTCGATCAGGCGATAGAGCAGGAACCACTGGGGATCATGGCGGCGGATGTGGGCCAGTTCGTGGCCGAGCATCGCGCGCAAGGCGCCACGATCGAGGCCGCTGTGTACCCGCTCCGGGAGGCAGATTTCCGGACGCAGGATTCCGAGCGTGGCCGGCGAGACGAGGCGCGGCGACATGCTGAGGCGCGGCATGCGGCAGCGGGCGGCGGCGCATAGTTCTTGGAGCAGGGCGAAGGCAGGGCCTTCGTCCAGTTCTTGGCGCTGCAGGCGGCGTGCGACGATGCGGCGCCAGGCGAGCAGCAGCAAGAGGGTGCCGAGGGCGCTGCCGATCATCCAGGCCTGGACCCAACGGTTCGGCGCAGCCACTTCGAGATGGGCCGTGCCCACCGGAGGGGCGGAATCGAGCGCGAGGTCCAGCGTGCCATCCGCGGCATCCGTTTCTTCCGCTGCGTCGCTTTCCAGCCAGACGATCGTGCCGTTCCACGGCGCCTCCGGATCATTGGCGAGCGCTTCCAACTGGGCCAATTCCTCCGCACTGAGCTCGGGGGCATCGGTGAATGCGTCGACCGCGAGGGCCTGTAGCTCCGGCTGCGGGGCCTGCTGCGGCGCCGCGCAGATCCACTCGCCAGCCCAGCTCGGAGCCCCGCCGAACACCCGCAGGCTGGCGCTGACCACGGGCACGAGCAACGCGGCGCGCAGCATCCACTCGCGGCGGCGCAGGTTTTCGGGGTGCACCGGGCGCAGGGCGAGCCAGGTCAAAGCCACCAGCGCCGTGCTGTGCAGGGCATAGGTGAGCAACCAGGCCAACCAGGTTTCGCTGGTCGAGAACATCACGCGTCCTCCTGGGTGCGGCGTTCGGCGGCCTGGATCAGCCGGCGCAGTTCGGCGAGTTCGCCGGCATCCACGTCCTCCTGCTGGAGCAGGTGATGCACCAGGGCGGTAACGTCCCCCTGGAACAGCCGGTCGGTCAGGTCGGAGACCATCGACTTGCGCACCTGGGATTCGGTGACCGTCGCGCGGTACACAAACTGGCGCCCGTCGAGGTGGTGCTGCACCACGCCCTTGCGCTCCATCTTCTTGAGCATCGTGGCGATGGTGGTGAGGGCTCGGCCGCCCTCCGGATGCAAGGCCTGGTGGACCTGGGCCACAGTGGCTTCGCCCTGCTCCCAGAGGATTCGAATGATCGCGAGCTGCAGCTCGCCGAGGTGGTGGGACCGACTCATGGGGATCGTCGCGCCAAGCGCTTACTACCCAGGTAGTACCACCGAGGTAGTTTCCTCGCTACGGGGGAAGTTCCGGATTTACGCAGGGTGTACCCGGGGGTTGGGGGTGGGCCCCGCGCGGGATGCCGGGAATAATCCGCAAGGCATTGTGGATTAGGCGTTTACGGTCGCCGGTGTTTCAGCGTCCCGCCGCCAGGTCCGCAATCTCAAAGCAAGACCGCAGGTTGCGCGCCGTGCAGGGCCCGGGGAGCAGCGAATCGATGCGCGCGACCAGCTTCGAGCGGCCGACCCCATCGGGGGCATGCAGATAGAGCACGCCTTTGCCCTGGTGCAGGGTCTCGGTCTCCGTCGCCAGCGCTTCGAGCGGCGCCAAGGAGAACCGCGGCCACGAATCGAGGGGCAGGAAGAGGTGCACCTCCTTGCCCTGCTCGCGCGGCACGTCGAAGGGGTTGCCGTCGAGCAGCTTCTGGAAGGCGGGGGCGGTGACCAAGGCGATGGGCGGGGTGAAACCGAACTCCTTGCCGAGGGCCTTGCGAATCGTCTCGCGCAGGGGCGCGGCTTGGCGTCCCGGGCTTTCGAAAACCACATTGCCGCTCTGGATGTAGGTGCGCACTTCCGCGAGGCCCGCGGCGCCCAGGGCCGCACGCAATTGCGCCATCGGCATGCGGTTCTTGCCGCCGACATTGATTCCCCGCAGCAATGCAATCCAGGTCGTCATCGCCGGATTCTAGCGGTTTCCCGGGACTCAGGGGTGCGGGAGGCCCAGGCACAGGCGCCGGAGCAAGGCGCGCAGTTCCCGCTGCGAGGGTTCGGACAGGTGCGCGATCGAATCGCGGGCTTCCTGCATGCGCGCTTCGATGGCCCGGTCCGCGATCTTGCGGCCGGCCTGGGTGAGCAGCACGAAACGGCCGCGGCCATCTTCGGGGTCAACGGTGCGCTGAACGAAGCCGCGCGCCTCGAGGCGCTTGAGCCGGTGGGTCATGGCGCCGGTGGTGAGCTGGGCGGCTTCGCAGAGTTCCCCTGGGCTCATGCCCCCGCGCTTGCCCGTGCGCCGCAAGGCGGACAGCACGTCGAACTCGAAGGGGGCGAGGTCGAGGGGGGCCAGGGCGGATTTGAGACGCTCGGCTAGGGTGCCCCCGAGGATCAGGATGCGCAGCACGATCGCCAGGGCCGTGGGGTCCAGGTCCGGCCTTTCCCGGCCCCACTGGGCCAGCATGCGATCGACGCGATCCTCCTTCGGGTTGCTCATAGCGGGGCCCAGGATGGGCCTCGGTACCTTCATGTCAAGATTTTCTTCAGTTCCCACTCCCCAAAGGCGATCGGAGGGGTAAATAGCAGATCGGGCGCGAGCCCTTTCCGGCTTCGGCCGAGCGACAGCCCCGAATCCCAGATACCCGCGAGTGCCGTGAACCCCTTGCCCGACCCCGGCCCGGCCGCCGATCCCCGGCGGCGCCTGCCCCTAGGCAGCCGTGCCCGCATGTCCCGGCAAACCGTCCGCACCGCGCCCCGAATTCCGTCCCCGACCGCCGGGCATGGGGCCCGCACCGGGGATGTGATTGTCTGATAGGAGATGACCATGGGTCACAAGCGCAAGAGCCACAAGAAGGTCCGTTTCGATGACGATCAGCCCCGTCGCCCCAAGCGTCGTGATCACGACCAGGACGACTACGGCGCCGACTACATCGACTACATGGACTATGAGAGTTACGAGGACGCCGAAGAGGAAGAGGAGACGCCGGCCATTCGCCGACGTCCGGGTTCCCGGCGCGACGACTCACGGCTGGATGAGTGGGATCGTCAGCTGACTTTCGATGCGGGCGGAGACGAATCCTCCTACGACGATTGGGAAGACTTCACCGAGGCGGGCTGAGCCCCTGCAGGTACAAACACAGCCGATCCCGAACGACTGAACGCATCCGGCCCCCGTGGTCCCGGTGCGGTCCGAACCAGCCGCGGGGTGGAGATCCCAGCGATCTCCGCCCCGCGCCCATTTTGAACGACAGGCCATGCTGCAACCCCCGTCCCGCCCGCTCAAGATCGCCATCCTCTCCAGCGGCAAGACCGCCAGCACCCCGCGCCTCAAACAGGCGTTCGCCGCCCGCGGCCATAAGGTGCGGGTGCTCGCCCCCGAGGACCTGCGCATCGACCTCAGCGCCAACGAGCCCCAGCTTCTTTATCACGGCAAACCGCTCAATCTGCCCGATGTCGTCGTACCGCGCATTCCTTCGTCGAAGACCTTCTTCGGCGTTTCGCTCGTGGCGCAATTCGAGCAGATGGGGGTCTTCACCCTCAACTCCTCCCAGGCGATCCAGGCTTCGCGCAACAAACTGCGCGCCTTGCAGAAGCTTTCCCGCCACGGCATTGGCCTGCCCGAAACCGTGTTCTTCTCCGGCAGCGCCGACGCGCGTGCCGCCATCGCGGGGGTCGGCGGTGTTCCGGTGATCATCAAGCTGCTCGAAGGCACCCAGGGCATCGGTGTGATGCTCGCCGAGAGCCAAGACGTGGCGATGGCGATCCTTGAAACCCTGCGCAAGACGGGCCAGGACGCTCTGGTGCAGCGTTTCGTCTCCGAGAGCCGTGGCAAGGACGTGCGCGCGCTCGTCGTCGGTGGCCGGGTGCTCGGCGCCGTGCGCCGCCAAGCCGCGGGCACCGAGTTCCGCAGCAACATCCACCGCGGTGGCGAAGCCGTGCGCATCGACCTGCCGCCGGACTACGAACGCACCGCCGTCGCCGCCGCGCAAGTGCTCGGCCTGCACGTGGCGGGTGTAGACATGCTCGAAAGCGAACAAGGCCCCCTGCTGGTCGAAGTGAATTCCTCGCCGTCCATTGACGGCATGGAAGGCGTCACCGGCCTCGACCTGGCCGGCCCCATCGTCGAACTCGTCGAACAACGCGCCCACGTCAAACCGCTCGACGTGGTGCAACGCCTCTCCCTCCAGCGCGGTTACGGTGTCGCCGAATTGAACGTTTCGCCCAAAATGGCCATCGCCGGCAAACCTCTGAGCGAAACCGGCCTCCGCGAAGCCGGCTTGCAGGTCCTCTACGTCACACGCGGGAGCGAAGTGTTTCCGGGCCCACGCGGTACGTTCGTGCTCGAACCGGGTGATGCCGCGCTGATGTTCGGTCCGCTGGAAGCGATCAAGGCATTCCTGCCCGCCAAACCGCCACGCAAGCCGGTGGTGAAGAATGGGGGGTGAGGGTTTCCCGGCCCGGGGCTGCTTCAGTGGGAGTGGCCGCCGTGTGCTTTTGTAGGCTTCAACGAGCTCGTTCCCATTTCACTTGCCAACCACCTCCGGGCATGTGGGGGCCATTCTCAATCGGGCGGTTCGTAGATCACGAAATCCAGGCGAACAGGCCTGGGAGTCGGCTTGGGAAGCTCCAGGGGGCCGAACGCGGACAGCATGGGCTGCGAGAAATCTAGATAGTGGAAGAAGCACACATACGTGCTTTGGCTCTGGGAGCGCGAAATGAGTTGCTCTTCGTATGCGACCTGCCAACTCAATTCGTCGCGGCCCGGCCAGGGCTGCGTGAAGAGTCCGAAATCAAAATCTTGGGAAACTCCGGCCACCTGGACTTCGCAGAGGTGGCACGGCTGCGGTGTCTCCACGGGATAGACACCGACGATTCTTGCCGAGGTGGTCAATGAGTGCTCCTGATGTAAGGACGTAGGGTTTGCCCGAATGGCAAGCCAGTGGGCCCAATCAAGCGGATCGATCGAAGCATGGGCGGGATGGCTTGGCCGGCATTTCCGTTGTGCAACGTCGCAATGGGAGTCTAACCATTCGAGCGGGAAACATGCCCATCGCACGGTTGTAGCCGCAATCCGGAGTGCGGAGGGACCGGGATCAAGGGGTAGACCTCGAGTCCTTGGAGGCGAATCCGTGGAGTCGGTCTAAGGAGATGCGCCGCTCGCACGCGTCGAGTAGGCTGAGGGAAGGGCTCTCCCCCTACCCTCCGTCATTCACCTATGGCAAAACGACATTCGACCGCGTTGCTGGCCATCTCCGGATTGCTGGTACTGGCATTCTTGTTGTTCTGGAAGTCCGGCGAACCCGATTCAGGCCGCGGGCTGACAGGAGGGGGGCGGGCAGGCTCTGAGTCGGTAGGAGAATCGGTTCCTTCCTTGACCGGCCAAGAAGGTTCGGCAGAACTTCTCGTCCGGTCCACGGCGGAGCAGGCGGCTGCTTCCGCCGCGCAGGTGGAACCCACGCAGAATGGTGTCGAATGTGTACTCCTTGGCCGGGTGCTCTCGGTGGATCAGGTACCGCTCTCCGGAGCACGCGCTTCCATCGGCCGCAAACAAGCGTGGCCCGAGTCCGCTTTGGTGACGGACTTGCCGGATATGCCGGGCTACACCGGCCTATCGACGAACTGTGACGAGCAGGGCCGGTTCCGGCTGGTGATTCCCGAGCTGCCCGAAGGTGGATTGGTGTTCTACGTTTCGGCGGGGCCTCTGTGGGAGGACTACCGCGAAGGGTATGGTTTTGCCAGCAATTCCAAACCCGCGCTGCAGCCGGGCGAACAGGATCTTGGTGACTTCCTATTCGGACCGACCGCATGCATCCAAGGCAAGGTAACGGACGCCGCGGGGCGAGCGATATCCGAAGCGCGAGTGCGCCCTGCGAGCCGCTTGGGAAACGCGCTGGGGCGAGATACGAGGACGAAGAAGGACGGTAGTTTCGAAGTCGGGCAAGCGCCGCCGGGGAACTACGGCATCGCTGCGGACTGTGAAGGGTACCTCAGCACGATTGTACCTCTTCCCGAGATCCAAGTGGGGCAGCGCTACGACCAGGTGCTCGTGGTCATGGAAGCCGCACCTACGATCCAGGGGCGTGTGACGGAGCCTGGGGGAAACCCGATTGAGGGCGCGACGGTAAGCGGATGGCCAAGCAAAGCCGGCGGTTTCGCTGAGACGAAGACGGACGGGGAGGGAAGGTTCCGCCTGGCGCCGCCCACCAACGTGGCCTACGCCTTGGAAGCCCGCAAAGACGGATACGCGGTGTGGGGCAATGGGAGCGACCGCTCCCGGGTCTTTGAGCCGGGCACCACGGACTTGGCTATCACTCTGGAGCCGATCGAGCAAACTCGATTCCATGTCGTGGACGCGACAACGGGTGAGGCGCTAAGCCACTATGCCTTCAACCTTTGGTCCGGCCACGGAAGCCTCGGCAGCAACAGATCCAAGCACGTGTTGTCACGCAGGCCGGGCAAGCCGCGGCCGGGAGGCATCGTGGAGGCCAGCGCGCAGCCCGGCAAGGACTCGGTCTACGTCTGCGCACCGGGCTACCGCATCTGGGTGGGGGATGTGCAGTGGGATCAACCGGACCGCATGGAGCAGACCATTCGGTTGGAGCGCGGATCCGGTGTCCGCGGCCGTGTTCTGCGCGACGGGACTCCTGTGGGGGGCGTTGCCATCCAGGTTCATGCGGTGCGCCCCGAATTCGCGCTCGAGAAGGACTTCAGCAAAATCCAAGCGGGTATCCAGCCTGAGATCACCGGGTGGAGGCAGGACTCCAACTCATTGCAGCAGCTCGAGACGGATCCGGCAGGTGCCTTTGTATGCACCGGGCTCGAACCCGGGTATGTCCAGGTTCAGGTGTTGCCGACGGTGGGCGCACCGCTCTATCCGCAGCCGGTGCTACTGGCGGCTAACGAAGACAAGGATCTGGGGGACCTGCTTCTGCAGCAGCCCGCAGCGGTTCAAGGCCAAGTGCTGTTACCCCCGGGAGTCGAACCGGGGGGCCTACGCATCCAGTTTGACAATGGATCAGGCGATGACGGAACGCCGGTGGATGCCAGGGGGAGGTTCCGAATGGAGAACCTGCCGGCAGGAACTTTCCGGTTCTACTTGCAAGCTTCGCCGGGAAAGATCGCCAAAGGGGCACAGACGCAAGCGGAACTGCAGGTGGGTAGGACCACCGAGGTCTTGATCGATGCGCGCGCATTCGGCTATTGCCGGGTTTCGCTGCGGGTTACGATCGGAGGGCAGCCTGCCGCTGGATATCAGGTGCAGCTATCTTCGCTTGAATTGCAGTTCGAGTCCGCGAACCTGCTCGCGTTGGATGCGCAAGGAAACTTTGCCGGCGATGCGCGGGCCCATGGGAAGTGGAAGTTGGTCATCTTTGGAGATCAGGCTACCTACCAGATCGAAACGCCACTGGACCTGACGGACCGCTCCACGTATGAGGACCACATTGACATCCAATCGGGATCCCTTTGCTTGGAATTGCCGGAAGGAATCGAACTGCCCCGGGATGGTTACTTGTTCGTGAATCTAGACCCTGCTCCTGGAATCGACATGGCCCCGAGGTACCACTTCCGGTTTCAAGAGGGAGTTCTGGTCAAAGGCAAGGTTTCTGCCCAAGTCACCGGAAACAAGTTCACCATCGCCAACCAACTGGCGGGCCCCAAGTCCGGCAGCATTCAAATCGGAACGGTGCAGGCCCTCACCCGAATGGAAGCGATGACGAGGCCCGGGGAAACGGGAGTCTCCACCATGTACGGCACGGATGGCATGGCTTACATCACCCGCGCACCCTACTTCGAACGCACCTGGCGGACTTCCATCGTGCCGGGAGAGATTACGGTTGTGAAAATCGAGTAGCGAGATGGCCTGCACGGACTAGGATCGCATCGAGGGCGGATGCGATTGACTTGCTCTTCGGTCGTCATCGGCGAGAAGTCCCGTTCCGCGCGTTTTCCATTGGGATCCCAGTCATGAATTCAAAACGGAAGTGGTTGTTCCTGATGGCTTCGATTGCCTTGGTTGGAATCGGGATGTTTGCATTGCGATTCGAATCGGGAATGACGGATTCCGGGTTGGCTTCGGAGAAAGCGGTCGGCTCCAAACCACTAGCGAGCAACGAAGAGTTCCTACATGGGGGCGATGTTCAGAGCCTGAGGGACATCGAAACCGCCGAACCAGGGCGCAAATCTGTGGTGGATCCCGCTCCGCGGGCGTTGCACAGCGATGCGGCACCGGAATGTGTGCTGATCGGCCGGGTCCTCGACGAAACCCGCAAGCCCATCCCGGCCGCCGTGGTCGGAGTGGGGAAGTGGGGGGAGTGGCCGGAGGAGCCTGGTGCTGGAGCCTTGGAGGGAACGCCAGGGTGGACGATGTTGCAAGGCGCGACGGATGCGGAAGGCCGGTTCCGGTTGGAGATCCAGGTGCTTCCCAAAGGGAACATGCTGTTTGTCGGGACCGCTGGGCCGATGCGCAGCAAAGCCAGCATCACCTTTGGCTCCGGTGGGCGCTCGCAGCCGGCCTTGAGCCCGGGCGAACGCGAACTTGGCGATGTCCTGCTGTCGGCTGCGGGAGTGGTCGCTGGGAACGTCGTGGATTCGCAGGGAAGACCCGTAGCAGAGGCGGAGGTTCGGCTTGGGCAATCACAGGTCACGACTTTGGGGATCAGGGGGCAAACGGCAGAGGATGGAACGTTCGTGCTGCACCATGCCCCCTTGGGAAACTACGGGGTCGTGGCAACGAAAGTCGGGTACTTGTCGGCGTTTGAGGGGGGCTTGGAGGTGAAGGCGGAGCAATGGACGGAAGGGGTGCTGCTCACATTGGCCGATGCCCCGACCATCGAAGGCAGGGTGCTGGATCCGTCTGGGAACGCAATCGCGGGGGCGCGTATCCAAGGTCGACCCGCCGGCAGTGGATCCGGGGCTCAGGCGGAAAGCGATGAATCGGGGAGCTTTGTTCTTTTCCTTCCGAATGACCAACCGTATCTCGTGGAGGTTTCGGCGAAGGGTTTCGAAAGCTGGGGGGGAAGTTGGAGGACAGACGCGCCCATCGAGCAGGGCACGCGGGACCTGCATATCGTTCTTGAGCCGATACCAGAAGCTGCCTTTGCGGTACTCGATGGAGAAACGGGAAAGCCGGTGCAGGAGTTCTTCTTCACCGTCCGCAAAGGAGCGGGTGGGGGATACGGCCGGCTCGTTCAGAGCACCTATCCGACTCAATCCTATCCAGGGGGCATTGCAAAGGCATACGCCCAAGAGAAGCGCGATCAGGTGGCTGTCTGGGCTCCCGGCTACCGCGGCTGGCAGGAAGACGTGCAGTGGGACGCGCCAAACAGCTTGCAGCAAACGATCCGTCTGGCGAAGGGCGTTCGGGTCATTGGCCGCGTGCTGCGGGATGGCAGTCCCGTACCCGATCTGCCTGTGATCGCGGTGAGGCTGGTCGAGGACTTCGGGCCGAATCCAATGGCGGGCGGCTTCGATGCCACTCAACCTCGAACGGTGCTCGGTTACCGGGAAGATTCCTCCTCGAAATCCCAGACGGTCACGGGACAAGACGGGCGATTCGAATTCGATGGGCTCGAGCCGCAGCCCCTGCGCATCAAGGTTCTGGTGAAGGGGTCTGCTCCGTTCCAATCGGAACCGATCCACATGCTCGGAGGATCCACCAAGAACCTCGGGGACATCCATCTGCGCGAACCCGCGCAGCTGGAAGGCAGCGTGCTGTTGCCTCCGGGTGTGTCTCCGAGTGGCTTGATTGTGATCTTCGCGGATGGCAAGGGACCGAGCCATGCAAAGGTGGACGCGGAAGGGCGGTTCCGCATGGAGGACCTTCCCCCGGGTCGCCACAGCGTTGCCTTGGAGTCGCCAACCGGTGTGATTGCGGACGGAGCCAAAGCCGGAGTTACCTTGCGCGCCGGTGAAGTCAGCGAGGTGCAAATCGATGCCCGCGATTGCCTCATGTGCCAGGTCACCTTGAACCTGCGAATCAGTGGCGATCCAGCCATTGGTTTCGATGTGCAGATCGATGCGGACGCGGGCGGGGGGAGGCCAATTCACCTAAGCAAGACGGATGGAGAAGGCAGGACGCAAGGGCGAGTCCCGGCCAAAGGGAGTTGGCAGGTGATCCTTCACAACCACACAGGGTCCTACAGGATTCCCCAGCGGATCGATCTCGAAGCCCGGACAACCCTTGAGCAAACGCTAGACCTGCCACTGGGACGAGTGGAGTTCCAATTGCCCGCAGGGGTATCCCTTCCTGCAGAGGGTTACATCGAGGTGAACTGGAACCAAGGTTCCGGGCACGCTTCTGGCAAACAGGTCGCGGGCCGCATCCATGGGGGCGTGATGGAACTTGGTTCTCCAAACGGTTTGGAGATCACCGGATCCAGCCTGTTTGTGGACCGGGTGCTCCCAGGGCCCGCAGAAGGAACCCTGGAGATTGGCATCCTCCGGCCCAGGGCCGAGGGGGAGGAAATGGTCGTAGGGGGCAGGTACACGTTGGACAAAGCCGGAAACAGCTTTCAGAAAATCCCTGCACACATCCGGTTTTCATGGTTCGCCGTAGTCGAGGCAGGGAAGACCGTTTCCGCCCAGCTTCAATAGGCAATGGGCGACCCCGTTGGGGGAGGCCGAGCGCGTTTTCCATCCTGAAGTAGACTGGGAGCCGGTTTCCGGACCTCGTCTTTCTCCCATGGATACCAAGAAGAAAACCATCCTTTTGGTCGGCCTGAATGTGGCTGCCGCGCTGATCCTTATCCCGCTGCTGCGGGTGCCCGAGCGAGTGGAGGGCAGTGGATTGGGCGGGATGGTGACAGAAGCGGCAACGCAGGCTGCGCAGGGTGGCTCGAGAGACCTGTTGGGGGGCGGCGATGACGCGCAGCGGAACGTCGGACCGGCAGGAGCGTCGCACGCGGCTGCAGCCCCGAACGCCGCCGCCTTGCCGACCGGCGATTGCATCGTGGGCGGGCGCCTGATCGAGCCCGGCGGAGCGCCCGTGGTCGGAGCGCAGGTGATCCTGTCGAGTTATGGGGATTGGGCAACCGGATACGCGATCCCGCTGCTGCCGGGCGAGGTCAAACGCATCGGCTTCCCCACGCGATCCGACGCGGAGGGCCGCTTTCGCTTTGCGGTGCCGGCGCCCGATGCGGCGGTGGCGACCCTGCGCGTGGAGCCGGATCGATTCCACGACGTGTACGAGCAGCGATTCGGCCTGCGCGAAGATTGCGCCGCCCCCCTGGTCGCCGGGCAGCGCGATTTGGGCGATTTGGTTCTCGTGGCAACGGGCGCTGTGCGCGGCCGGGTGACGGATGCGCAGGGCAATCCTCTACCGGATGTGGTGCTCGATCTCGGCCCCAGGCCCAGTGTGACCGTGGGGCGAGACGGATTCAGCGACGCCGAAGGGCGGTTCGAGATCTTGCATGCTCCCGTGGGCACGTTCGGAGTTTCCGCGCGGCTCCAGGGATACCTGCGCGTCTTCCACCCCGATGTCGAGGTCGTTGCCGGTCGCAACACGGATGACGTGCAGATCGTCCTGGAACGTGCCCCTACGATCGAAGGCCTCGTCGTGGACGATGGGGGCATGCCCCAAGCGGACGCGGCCGTGCTCGGCAATGCAGTGGACGCGGGCCAGGTCGTGACGGGTCGCAGCGATGCTTCAGGCCGATTCCGTTTGGAACTGCCCGTGGAGGGTTCCTACGAGATCACGGCGATCAAAGATGGGTTTGCCGAAGGCGCGGCGGAGGGCGGCCCGGCCGCAGCTGGGGTCCAGGACGTGCGCGTGGTGATGCCGCGCTTGCAGGAAACCGAGTTTTTGGTCATCGACGGCCGCACGGAACTCTCGATTGAACGATTTGCCATAGGAATCGAGAACGAGGGATTCCTGAATGGAGCCAAGAACAAACTCGTGGAAGAACACCACCCGGGAGGCCGGGTGCGATTGCCGGCGGAGCCCGGCAAGAACCGCTATCGCGTCGAAGCCGAGGGGTATCTGACGAGTCGTGGACAAGTGCATTGGGAGGATCCGGCTCTGCACCAACAGACCATCCGTCTCGTGCGGGGAGCCAACGTGGCCGGGCGCGTGCTGCGTGACGGCGCACCGGCGACGGGGGTCCAGGTGCGGGTGGCCAGCGTGCGGCCGATCTTCGAGCGGAATGCGGGGCCGCAGGAGCCCGAGATCAAGGGGTATCGCGAGGATGGAGACGTACGCGAGGTGACCCAGACCGATAGGGAAGGCCGCTTCGCTTTTCGCAACCTCGACCGGCGACTGCTGCAAGTCACCGCGCAACCAATCGAGGGTGCCCCGCTGATTCTGGAGCCCTTCAAGCCCAATCGGAATCCGGATCATGACCTGGGCGATCTCGTATTGCAGGAGGGAGCCGTACTCGTAGGTCAGGTGCTGTTGCCGCCCGGAGTCGATGGGGAAGGCACCCCGGTCCACATCGGAGACCTGCGCGGCGCACCGCAGACCCAACTGGACGCGAATCTGCGCTTCGAGATCCGCAACCTGCCGGCTGGGGACTGCACCGTGATCCTGGGGGGCAAAGCCGGAGCGCTGGTGGAAGGGGCGCAATTGCAGACCCGGGTAGAACCGGGCCAGACCCGCGAAGTCACCTTGGACGCCCGCGATTTCGGCCTCTGCGCCGTGCAACTGAAGGTCACCCTCAACGGCGAAGTGGTGCCCCGTGCCTTGGTTCACTTGCACCAGGTGGCCGACCGCATGGACCGCGAGCGGTTGGGCGAATGCGACGAGGAAGGTTGGGTGCGTGGCAACGTGCGCGCCCGCGGGCGGGTGCACGTGAGTTTCTTCCGGGGGGGCACGCAGCTCTACTCCGAAGAGGTGCTGGAACTGGCCGGAACGTCCGAAGTGAATGCCGCGATGGACTTCCAAACGACTTCCGTGCGACTGCATCTGCCCGCGGGGCAAGCCTGGCCGCAGGAAGGGTATGTCGTCGTGACCTGCCAGCAAGTGGGGGACCCGGAATCCAAAGTGACCATTCGGGAACGGATTCTCTCCGGCGCGCTCGACAACAAGATGGGGAGTGGCAATTCCCTGGAGCAAGGGGCTTTGGTCGTCGGAATGCTGAAACCCGGGTCTTGGCAGGGAACCGTCGCCATCGGGAGAACGATGTCCGCCGAGGAGGCTTCGCAAGCAGCGCCCATCGACTCCCCCGTGATTTTCCGTTCGAGCAGCGAAACCCGGGTCGGCTTGCCCCCCGACCAGCAGTATTCCTGGAATGGCGAGTTGCTGTTTGGGTCTTTGGCGGAGGTCAACCTGAACTGAGATCCGGTCCCGCTTCCATGCGCAAGCGCGGCCGCTCGTTCGCCTCCGCAAGGACTGGGGGCGCTATCATTGCCCATCAGCAGGGCTCCCCCTGTTCCCGGCAGTTCCACCCAAAGATGCCTCAGCCAACCTTCATTGAATTCGAGATCGTGGACAGCTTTCGCTTCCACGGAGAGCCGATCGAACAATTCCACATCCAGATCCTGCCCGGTGTGCATTCTCAACCCCCAGGCTTTTGCGGCCCGTTGCCCGAGGGGGAGCACCATCCCGGCGGAATCGCACGGGTGCAAGCACGGGAAGGGCAAGATTCCGTACTCGTCATGCGCAGGGGATATGCCGTGCACTGTGGCCCCGTGCAATGCACTCCTGGGCACGAAGGGCGGCAGAGGATCGCCTTGAAGCCGGTGAACGTCATCGAAGGCCGGGTGATGCGCCGCGGAACCCCGGTGGCCGAGGCGCGCGTGATCCTCGATCGAGTTCGCCTGCGGTATGCCCCCCGGGATTCCCCGCAGTTGGGTCAGGTCGTCGGCTGCGATCCCATCGACTTTGCCGTGTGCGAATGGACCACGGACGATTCGGGCTTCTTCCAGACGCAGAATCTTCCGGACGGAAACTACCGCCTCCGGATTCTTCCCCTCGGCGGCCCGCCGATGGTGCTGGCGCCCTTCCACATGCAGGGACGCCGGCAGCATGTCGAACTGGGAGACATCGAGTTGGCGGAGGCTGCGCAGGTGCGCGGAACGGTGCTCCTGCCGCCGGGTCACGCCTTCGAGGACCTCGAGGCCTTCCTCTTCGACGAACCCGACTTCCCGCGCGTCCCGGTGGATGCCCAAGGGCGTTTCGCCATGCAAGGTTTGCCCGCGGGCATCTGGACGTTTGCGGTGGAGTCCAAGTCCAAGTCCAAGTCCAAGCGCCTGATGCCTGGTGCGCAGACCACGCAAACCATGCAATCGGGGCAGACCTCGGACGTCTCGATCGACGCACGAGACTTCGGGGCTTGTCGCGTGGAATTGCAAGTCTCCGTGGATGGAGAGGTTCGACCTCGAATGAAGGTTTGGCTCAACCAAGGAAGCGGAACGTCCCAGTCGTTTGTGACGGGAGATTGCGATTCCGAGGGAAGGGTTTCTTTCATGGCCCGCGCCGCTTCCGGCTCTGTGGATGTACTCGACGCCAACGTTGTCCTGACGACGGGTTTGGTCCTCGATCTTGCTGGGCGGCAGGCGTACTCCGATCGGCTGGAAGTCACCTCCACGGACCTCACCCTGCAGCTACCCGAGGGCATCGATTGGCCAAAGGATGGCTATCTGGAGTGGACCGGTGAAACGGCGGGCCGACCCCATCCCCTGAAGATGCCCATCGAATTGCGTGATGGGGTGGCGGTCGAGATCCTCTCCAATTGGATCCAGGTGCATCCGGGCTTGTTGCAACTCCGCATCCTTGAACCAGGGAAGTGGCGAGGCACCCTGCGCATCGGCCCCGTCATCGACATGAACGGGCTGCGCCAAGACCCTGGCGGCCCCTGTTTCCCCCGTTCCCAAGGCCGCTCGGTTATGGGCACAGCCCCAACCCACGAGTGGACCTGGGCGGCGGATTTGGTTCGAGGTTTGTCCAATCGAGTGGAGCTACCTGGACGCTGATCCATTTCGCTGAGCTCAATCCGCCTACCAACGGTGTCCGGGTGCGCGGAGGACCGCAGGCCGGTGCCGTGCCACGTCGATTCGGAATGCATCCGCCTCGAATCCGACGCTTGCATCGAATGCCCAAGCCCCGAGAATTCGGCCCCCAAAGGGGTGCTGCCGGCCGCGATTCTGCGACGAGATGTCATCCCACGCCTGAGCGGAACCGGAGCCACCAGCGGCTATCCGGCCGTGCCGCAATTGGCTACCATCCCCTCGCCGTCCTGCCCGGCTTGGCTGCTTTCGAGGATCCGAAGATGGATGTGCGCGCTCTTCTCATTCCCTGCTTGGTTTCATGGCTCTGCACCGCTTGTGGTTCGGACGAGCCGGCGCAAACGGCCGCAGCGGGTGGAGGGGAGGTGATGAGTACGGCGAACGCATCGCCCGAAGTTCCTGCGTCCACGGCGGAAGCCACTGCGCAACCGCCCTCTGAGCCCGCCAAGGTGGCCCCCGAGAAACCTGCGGCGCAGACGCCGCCTGCGCCCGAAACCGTCGAACCCGACATGTCCGAACCCGAGCCTGAACCCGTGGTCGACGCCTACGCGGGCTGGTCGACCTTCACCCATCCCAGCGGCGGTGAATTCCGCTATCCGCAAGGTTGGGCGGTGCAGGCGGTGCCCAATGCGCTGCTGTTGCAGCCCCCGGACTTCGACATGCAGAGCGAGCTGATCATCGCGGCCGCCAGTCCGGCGGGTGCGGTCAGCGATCCGATGTCGGCGGAGGCCGGGGCCTCGCTCGATGGTCTGGTCGCGCAAACGATGCCCTTCCTGCGCCGCAAGGGCAAACCGCGCGCGCTGAAGGTTGGGGATCTGGCCGGCGCGGTGTACGACTATCGCGGCCAGGCTCCCGATGGTCGCGACGTGCGCGCGCGTTCGTGGGTCTTGATCACCGCGGGTCAGGCGGTCGGTATCACCATGCTGGCGGACAAGGCCCACCTAGAGCAACGCTCGGAGACGGTGGAGAGCATTTTCCTTTCCATGCGCAACAAGGGCGGCAAGGCGGGGGGGGCGGCGAATGCCGGGGGCAATCACGATGCGCGCCTGATCGGACGCTTCCGCGGTGAAGCCATCTCGACGGGCGGTGGCATCTACACCAACACCCAGCTCATCTGGGCTTTCAACGCCGACGGCACGGTCCTGCACGGCGCCCAGACTCACATCAACGCCAGCGAGCGCGACCACAACGGCGATACGAAGTGGACCGCGACAGGCAGCAGCGACGGCAGCGTCGAGCAAGGCACCTGGAGCACCCAGGGCGACTATCTGATCCTGAACTGGCGGGGCGGGGGAACGGCGACCTTTGCGTATGGTGTCGAGCCGAATGGCACCCTGGCCATCCGCGATCCGCAGACGCGCAAGCTGCTCAACTTCTACGAGCCGATGCGGTAGGGGAGGCGGACCCTGGCGGTTCGCAGGACACCGCCCGGTGGCGCCCTCGAGTTTGCCTTCAGGGTCTTGAACCGGGCGCACTCGGCGCGGCTTGCAAGGATAGGCTCGTGATTCCAGGTGCCTGCCCGCTGGGCTGACCCGCCCCGGGCATGGGGCGGGCTCCCCTCGGCGCAATCAGGCCCGGCGGCGCCGGCACGCCGGAGCGGCGGACAGGGCGGTGAAGGGAATCATCCAAACCAGGATCACGATCGAGGTCCAGTAGGATGCCATCGCGGTGCCCTTCAGCAGCCAGGCGCCGACCAGGATCACCCCGGCGAAAAAGAGGGCCGTGCCCAGGTGCCAGTGCATGATTTGCTTGTCGTTCAAGAGCTCGCGCACGGGCTGCGCGCGGCCTGTGGCGATGGCCCAGAGGACCTGGGGGACCGAGTAGGGGTTGCCAGCTTTGCTGAGTTCGCGGCCGAGGGCGTCGGGCTCACCGAGCCCGGCCACTGCGCGGCGGAAGGCGTCTTCGATGGGCACGCCTTGGTTTTGCAGGCGCTGGACCTCGCATTCGATGTGGTCCAAAAGCTCGAGCACGCGACCCTGGGGCAAACCAAACTGCCGGCGCATGCGCTCGCACCACTCGCGGACTTCTACTTCTAGTTCGAACACGGGGCCTCCTTGTCGAGGGTTTGCAGGATGCGGAACATGTCGGCCCATGCCTGACGGCTTTGGTCCAGCTCTTCGCGGCCCTCGCGCGCGAGGGCGTAGTACTTGCGCTTGCGCCCGGTCTCCGACTGGCCCCAATAGGCTTTCACGAGCCCCTTGGCCTCCAGCCGATGCAGCACGGGGTAGAGCATGCCCTCGGACCATTCGAGCTGGCCGCCCGAGGCGGTTTTGATGCTCTGGATGATCGCGTAGCCGTAACTGTCGCCCTGCTTGAGGATCGAGAGCACGAGGGGCACGGCCGAAGCCGCGATCAGGTCCTTGGAGAAGGCGTTCGACATGACAGATGGAGAATACCTAGAACCGCGAGGGATATTTCGCCCTGTACCCAGAATCTCTAGGTATTGCGGTCTAATGCATTGTCGGAGAGTGTGTTACGCGGTTCTGAAAACGAGTCTCGGCCCCCGCTCCCGCCCCATGTCCTTCCCCAAACTGCGCCCCGCCGCCATCCTGCTCGCCCTACTGCCCCTGGCCTGCGCCAGCCCCCGCCTCCAGCCCCAACCGACCCCCATGCCGATCTACTACCTCGAAATCGTGACCCCCGACGTCGAGAGCACCTGCGCCAGCCTCGCCGCCGTCCACGGCTACACCTTTTCCGAACCCGACCCGAGCCTCGGCGGCGCCCGTACGACCAAAGCCCCCGACGGCAGCACCGTTGGCGTGCGCACCCCCATGCACGCCGACGAGATCCCGACCACCCGCCCCTACCGCCTCGTGCCCGACATCCAAGCCGCCATCGCCGCCGCCGAAGCCAATGGCGCCGAACTGATCGTGCCTGCCATGGAAATCCCCGGCCACGGCATCATCGCGATCTACCACCTCGGCCTCAACCAGTACGGACTCTGGCAGAACTTCCCCGGCCAAACCCAGCAGTGACCCCGGTGCCCAACCCAAAAGTCGACGCGTTCATCCATCGCAACGCCACCTGGGCTGACATCCTCACCAAGTCCCGCGCCGCCCTGCTCGCATGCGGCCTCGACGAGGAGATCAAGTGGGGCAAACCCTGCTACTCCTCCGGCGGCAAGAACATCGCCATCCTGCAACCCTTCAAGAACCTCTGCGCGCTGATGTTCTTCGAAGGCATGCGCCTCGACGATCCCAAAGGCCTCCTGCAGATCCAGGGCCCGAACTCCCAATCCGCCAAACGCCTCGAATACACCCAGGCCTCGCAGGTCTCAAAGGCCGCGATCCAAGGTCTCGTCAAACAGGCCCTCGCCCTCAGCGAGACACCGGCCAAAGCCAACCCCAAAGCCTCCGCCGACCTGCCCCCCGAACTCCAGGCCGCCTTGGGCCGCAACCCCAAACTGGCCAAAGCCTTCGCCGCCCTCACCCCCGGCCGCCAGCGCGGCCACGCGCTGCACATCGGCTCCGCCAAACAATCCGCCACCCGCCTGCGCCGCATCGAAGCCGTCACGCAGATGATTCTGGCGGGCAAGGGCTTCGACGGAAGGTGAAGCTGGCTTCGGCTGCGTTGGACGAGAAACTCTGTAGATTCGGGGAATAGGGTCGGTATCGATCCTACTAGGGCTTCGGGATCGACATCCTCGGATTCGCCCGCTGCCCAACGCTATTCCACGAATCGCCCATGAACCGGATTCTGTCCACACTACCCGGTGTTTGCTTCCTGCTGATCGGACTGTGTCTCTCCAAACCCGTTTGGGCCGGGGAGGTCCTTAGGGTTACCACCAAAGATAGCAAGCAGAACTTGGGGGGCATTCCCTTCGAAGTCTTACCTGCCGAAGGAGGCCCCTTTGCGGCCCCGATCTTTGAAGGAGTGACGGACGATACCGGATCTGCGCTCGTGACCTTGGAGGAAGGCCAGCTTGTTCTCGTCCGAGTTCACCTGCCAGGATACCAACGGGGATTGAGGGCGCCGCATCGGGTCAAGTCCTCGGGCCAAACATCCGAACCCTTGCCGTGGACCTGCACCCTGCAGGTAAAGCGTGGGGCAACTTTGTACTTCGGAACGATCGATGGCGCGGGCGATGCTGTGCCGGCGGATCTCGCGTGGAACCACAGCCGGATGCTTGCCAATCCCGACTTGCTCGGGGCCGTTCCCGTGCCGGGCAGGAAGATCTACCAGCTCAACCTGGGGGAAGGTCAAGAGGGCACGCTTTGGGCTTGGGACGATTTGGGCAGAATGGCGAGTGCCTCCGGCCTGCACGCCGACAAATTGCCCGACGGCCTGTTTCCACTTCACCTCGAAGATCGAGGAGAACGCGTGTGTGGACGGATTTTGGACCAACAAGGCCGACCCCTGATCGGTTCGCTCGTGGAGGTGCAGCGTGAGGAGTCGGTGGAGCAGCCGAGTCCATCCGTACCGAGCCACCTGGGACACCATCCGGACCACCTCAGCCCCCAAGGATTGGTCTACGCGGCCGGGGCGACGGATGCAGAGGGCCGATTCGAGTTTCGCGGCATGGCCCCCGGCACCTATCGAGTGGACCAGATGCAGAAGCGCAGAGCCTCGCCGATCAAACGATCGGCTTTCCGCTTTGGACCGTGGAGCTTGCACTCCGATGTGGACTGCGAAACGCTGCGAGTGGACCTTCCCGGCATCGCGATTCAACTTCTAGAGAGCGATGGATCCGCCATGGAACTGAGCGGCCGACCGCTTTGGGAGCCGGGCTACATGAAAGACTTCGGATCCTTGGTCGAGCGGGAGATCCCCCCGGCGTCCGACCCCCAGATCTCCGTGTATGAGTTGGTCGATGGGGAGCCCGGGTCTGCCCTGCAACACGAGCCGGTCAAGGTCCACTCTCTAGGGGGTGGCTTGGTGCTCGCGGAAGCCACACCGGGCCACGCCTATCTGGTCCAAGTACGGGCAGTCGGCTTTCCTTTGCAATCCAAGGTTGTGAATTGGCCAGAAGGCGAAAACGCACCCGGCGTGCAATTCCAAGCCTTGGCCCATCCCGCGACAGGGCATCTGAAACTGAGCGCGCACCTTGCCCCTTCGAGCGGTCGGCGCGAATGGAAGGGCAACCCGGTGTTGTTGTCTGTCTGCGAGCCAGGCACCGGCCTGCCGATTGCGGAAACGATTGGGTTCGGAGGCGAAGAACTGCAATTCGATCTCCCCTCCGGGGAATACCTGGTCTGTGCGGAGGGATGTTGGAACCGGGGAACGATTCGTTGGACGCAGTTCCCGGGTGCGGCGCGCTCCACCGTGCAGATTCGGCACAACGAAACCAGCAACGTCGCACTGGGGTTGGAGCCCGCTGGCCGCGTTTTCCTCACCGTCCGGAAATCGCATGGGAGTGCCCCGGAGGGCCAGAATCCCGCGAACGGAGAGCAACCAGCGGCTGCCGCTCGAAAGGTGCGAGCTGAACTCCTGGCTCCCGGCTTCCAAAGCCGCGTGCTTGTCCGCACGGCCGACCCTCTCCCCAAAAGCAAGGAGCCGGACGGCGTGATCGTCTGCTACATGTACCCCCGCCTCGCCGCAGAGTGGCTCGCTGGTGACTCACACAAGAGCTTCGGCGTGCCCGCCGGCTCCTACACCCTGCGCATCACCGACTCAGAAGGACGCCGCGTCGAACAACCCATCGAAGTCGCCGCAGGCGAGACCATCGGAGTGACGGTTCCTATGCCAGAGTGAATCTTCGGTCGTTCCGACCCGATCAATCGGGATCGTTCGGAGCAGAAGAACGGGATCCGGGCGTCCCCGGCGAGATGGGGGCGAGCACGTAACTCGTGCTGCGTCCGCCTTCCGGTTCGCGTTCCAGAATGCCCTTCGAGATCAAGTCGTTGATATCCCGCAGGGCGGTATCTGCGGAGATCTTGGTGAGCTTGGCCCACTTGGAAGAGGTCAGCTTGCCTTCAAAGCCGTCCAGCAGCTGATTCAAGACCTTGCGCTGCCGCTCGTTCAGGGTGCAATCCCGGTGCGCCTCCCAAAAGCGTGCTTTGAAGAGAACTCCGGCGAGCAACTGCTCTGCTCCATCGATCGCCTCCTCAAGGCAGTTCAAGAAAAACTCCAGCCAAGCGGTGACATCTAAGCCGCCCTTCTGCGCAGATTCCAACTGGTTGTAGTAGCCCTGGCGATTTTGTTGGAACTGCGCGGACAGGCTGTAGAAGCGCTGGGGACTGCCTTCGGAACGTGCCAGCGCCATATCCGCGACTGCGCGGCCAATACGCCCATTGCCGTCCTCGAATGGATGGATCGTGACGAACCACAAGTGCGCCAGCCCAGCCTTGATCACCGGATCAGCCGCATTCTCGCCTTCGAACCACACCAAGAACGCCGCCATCTCGTCCGGCAGCCGCTCGGCAGCCGGAGCCTCGAAGTGCACACGCGACCTACCGATCGGCCCGGAGACCACCTGCATAGGACCGGTCCGGTCATCGCGCCATGCACCGACGATCACCTTGCTCAGGCCGCTCCGTCCTGTGGGAAACAAGGCCCCATGCCAAGCAAACAACCGTTGCTCGTTCAGGGGTTTTTCATACCCCTGGGTGGCGTCGAGCATCATCTCCACGACCCCATCGGTATGGCGATCCACCGAACCCAGGCCCCCGGCATCCATCCCGAGCCGGCGGGCAATGGAAGAGCGGACCTGTTCCCGGTCGAGGTGCTCCCCTTCGATCTCACTGGACTTCAAGACGTCCCGAGTGAGGGTGGCCAACAGGGCTTCGGACTGCAGGTCGAAGCCGAGTGCTTCCATGCGCCCAGCCAAGCGCCCCTGCCGGTGCCTGACCCGGGCCAGGTGCCGAATCAGCGCCCCCTCTTGCCACCGGAAGTGCGGCCAATCGGGTAGTTGGTGGATGTACTTGGCCATTCTCCGCGTCCCTTGCGGCGAATATATCGGATTTTCAGCCCCATTTCTGCCTAATCTCCGCACGAAATGCAGCGAAAACGAGCCCCAATCTCCGCAGGCGCTCGAAAATCGGCCCTCCTTGGGTCTCAAAAGGAAAAATCGCGCGCCTGGGGTGCACCGGGCCACACAGGCTGCATCCCGGATGGTCTTCCAACGAACCATCCCCGGAAACCTCCCACTGCGGGGTGGCACTCCCCGGCGATCCGCTCGATCCAAGTGTCGATGACCTGGGCCAGACGAACTTGCATTCGGCGACTTCGAGTGTCGCAATTCCCAGGCCCAAGCCCGATCACAGTGGCGCGCCCGGCAGGATTCGAACCTGCGACCCCCGGTTTAGGAAGAGGGGGCTCTACGGTCGCAGGTTGTGGCTCCGATGGGCGATGCGGCTCGGAGTGGGTACGCGCGGAAGGCTATCGGAAGGCGACGTGCCAGTTCAGCCCTGCGGTCTTGTCCTGGGCCCGCTCCAAACCTACCCTCTTGGCATGGCTCGCAAGACGCGCGAGGATCGAATCGAGTACTGGGCATCGAAGATCCAGCCCTCCGTGGCCTACTGCCTCATCTGCCAGCCCCGAGACAGCGGCGAGTACATCTGGGTTTTCGGCGACCAGACTCAGGTCTCTGAGCTCCTCTACGACCGGAAGGTGCCCGAAGATCTGCACGAGGAGGTCGCCGACCGACTCAGGTGCGGCAACTGCGGAGACGGTGGGTTCAGCGTCTGCGACGACATTGGGCTGCACACCTCCGAGGAGCGGGAGTATGCCCAACGATGGCGTTCCTGGAAGATTAAGTACTCGGAGAAGCTCGATGACTTCGGGGACTTCCTGTCTCGGTATCCGTATCTCGGTGCTGCGCATCGCCTCGGGCGCGAGATTCGGAAGATGATCACCGACTACGACACTGAGATCGAGCCGGCTGAATGGTGGCGGGCGCGACGGGCGGAGGGTGCCCGCAGGTTCGCGACCAAAGACATGCTACCGCCGGACGAGTCGTGCCCCGTCCCAGAAGGACGTTTCAACCACTACGGACAGCGTGTCTTC
This sequence comes from Planctomycetota bacterium, assembly GCA_041398705.1. Taxonomy (GTDB): domain Bacteria; phylum Planctomycetota; class UBA1135; order UBA1135; genus NORP259. Next base: position 46,447 of record JAWKUI010000008.1, read on the forward strand.
TATCTGGCCGGCGAGGACGAGACCGCGCTCGCGGAGACGCTCGATCACGAGAAGAACGAGGTTCTGGCGTGGGTCCAGAAGTTCAACCTGCCCAAGATCAAAGACGTCCTCGACCTCATTGCACCGGACTGGTGCGAGGAAGGTCGAGTTCCTCTCTTGGCTCTCGGCCTGCTCTCCCACATGGACCTCCTGGCTCCTCCGCGAGACTCCCCCTGGAAGCCGGAGTACTTCGTCCCGAGGTATATCGCGGACTGTGCCAGGGAGGCGGGATTCAAGGCGATCCGCTTCCGGAGCACGCGGGCGTTCGGTACTAACCTGGTCCTCTTCGAGTGGGAGGGGGCCGGCGTCAATCCGGTGGACGAGCCGCAGATGCGCAACTTCGTGCCTCGGGAGCCCGAGTTCTAGGGCCGCCGGGGGGCGCGTCGCCCGCGCCTGTTGGGTATCCTGGGGGCCTACGGCGCCCGTAGCTCAGCAGGATAGAGCACTGGTTTCCTAAACCAGGGGTCGCAGGTTCGAATCCTGCCGGGCGCGCCAGCTCGTTCGAGGGAGTCGCGGAGGCCCTACAAGTGGCACAGAAGAAACAGGCTACGAAGAAGAAGCGCACGACAAAGAAGGCCGCCAGACGCAACACGTCAGGCGCAGCATCAGGAGAATCCCCGAAGGTTCAACTGCCCTACCTAAACGCCTATGGTCACATTTCAAGGGTCCTTGACAAAATCAAGACTGCGGCAGAACCGTCTCGATTCACGCAAGACTTCTTATCGACCAAACTAGGCTTGAGTGGTGGTAGTGCTCGCCCCCTCATTCCGTTCCTAAAGAGAGTCGGGTTCTTGGCCTCGGACGGTACTCCAACCGAGCTGTATCGACAGTACCGAGACTCAAGCACTGCGGGTAGGGCAGCTGCGACCGCGTTGTGCAAGGGCTACGAGACTCTGTTTGAGATGAACGAGTACGCCCACGAACTGTCAGACTCTGATCTGCGCGGTCTCATCGTTCGAGCCACTGGGCTTTCATCAACGACCAGCACGATTGCCGCGATCCTGGGCTCGTTCAAGGTCCTGCGTGACGTGGCGTCCTTTGACCCGGCACCCGAACAAGTGACCTCGCCAACTGAAGTCGACGGAGAGGCCACGGCTTCCGCCTCACCAGCACCGGGCAGAGAGGAGGGCTTCAGAGGCTTGAGCCTCGGCTACACAATCAATCTCAACTTGCCCGCCACCTCCGACATCGCGGTCTTCAATGCGATCTTCAAGAGCCTTCGCGAACACTTGCTCAAGGACTTGAAATGACCTTGGACTCGGAAGCAATTATCAAATTGTTCGGAATGTCGAACCACCTTGCTGAGCATGAGCTGGGGAGAGTTGAGAATGAGTTCGGCATAAACCTCGGTCGCGACCATCGCGCGTCATTGACGAATGACGATGACTACTACCCGCAGATTGACCGAGCTGTCCGTGCAGAGGCTGCACGGATGGCGCCGCTCTATGAGGTTTTCTACGCCTTGGAGAAAACTATTCGTGGAGTGATCACCAGCCTCCTGCTGGATGCTGAGGGCGCCAACTGGTGGACCAGCGCACGAGTTCCGCCCCATATACAGAATGAGGTCAAGAATCGGATCCAAAAGGAGATAGACAGAGGTACAACCCCGCGCTCAGGAGAGCCGATTGACTTCACGACATTCGGCGAACTTGGCGATCTGATCACGAAGAACTGGGAAATCTTCGGCTCCTTATTCAGCAGCCAGAAGGCCGTCCAGAAGGTCCTTGGGAGTTTGAACACGCTTCGTGCACCAATTGCGCATTGCAGCCCGCTCGCGGAAGATGAGGTAGTGCGACTTCGACTGAGTGTCCGGGATTGGTTCCGCCTGATGGAGTAAGTGCCCGGTGGCGAGATCAGAGGAGGTAGCGGTTTGTGGCCCGCTCTACTATGCCGCACCGAACACGCCTTTGTTCCACTCAGGGTACGTCTCGTACACGTGCTCGAAGACCGCCGCACACTTGGCCTGGTAGACCTCAGGTGAGTAGACACGCGGGAGCCCTGCGTCCAAGGCATCTTCGATCGCCAGCCGTAGCTTCGATCGCGCCGACGATTTCTGCCGCCAGTTGAGCACCAAGAGTGCCTTGAGCTTGGTGAGCATGTCTCGGACGATTTTCTTGATCTCGTCACGCTCTTCTGCGCTCAGCTCCGGAGCCGGCCGCGTCAGGATGTCGAAGATGACTAGCTCTTCCTCGGCGAGGTTCTCGCGCACATGGCGCTTGTCCTCCTCGTCGAGGCTGTTGGAGAGCGAGCAGGCTCCTCGAACGGTTGTTCGATGTTCCGGCTTCCAGCGTTGTAGCTCTCGATCAACTCCTCGAACTTCTCCGCGAAGTTGGTACAGTCGATGCGCTGAAGCAACCTGTCGAGCCTGGCGCGGATCGCGGCCTTCAATGCTTCGATCTCGGTGTTCTTGTGAGCAGATGCCTTGAAGCGCTGGGCGAGGGCCTCGAAGTTGATCTTCGAGAGGTCGATCGCGGAGCCCGCCTCGCGGATCGTCAGGCCGGCGATTGACTCGTCTGGGAGCCCCGAGATCTGCCCCATGACCTCCGTGATGTCGGAGGGTCCAGGGCTGAGCCGCGTTCGTACCGCGGCGGCCAGGGCGAGATGCCGGCGACGCCTCGGCGAACTCCAACGCAGCCGGATCGGGCTTGATGGCGCGGTAGAGGGTCCCGACCAGCTTCTCGTGACCGAAGAAGTCCCGTCGCCGCTCTTCGGGGGCGATAAGCGCCTCGATCGCGTCCTCCGGCCTGGAGCCGCTCAAGGCCACCGGCCGGCTCAAGGCCTCCATCGCGGCGAGATCCACCCGTGGCCGGCGCAGGACGCCGTGCCCTCGCCTACGGCCTCCCGCGAAGCTCCGCGACTAGCTCCGCCTTGTCCTTGACCGGATTCGCGCCGCCTTTGCCCTGACCGTAGATGGCAAGCGCCTTCTCAAAAGAGGCGAACACGTTGGCGTAGTCCACGATCACGCCGCTGTGTTTGCCGGGGAAAACACGGTTGCCCGCGCGATCGTCTGCATCAACGTGTGGTTGCGCATCGGCTTGTCGAGATAGATCGTCGAACAGCTCGGCGCGTCGAAGCCGGTGAGCCACATGGCACAGACGAAGACAAGGCGCAGTGGGTCGTCTACGTCCTTGAACTTCTCATCGAGGCCCGGTTGCGACTCGTTCATCCGACGGCGGTGGGGCTCGATGTCGAGCCCCAGCTTCTTCATTGCTCGATCTCGTTCTGCCCCGGCGAGACGATCACGGCCATGTCGGTTGTCGTCAGCAGCTCCAGGCGCTGCGTCAGCGCTCGCCTTCTCCATCCCGGCCAGGTCGTAGCAGCTCAGCTCTTCACGCACGCGCTCGGTCTCGGCCGCAGTGCTTCTTGACCTTGTCGTGTACCCGTAGAGCCGTGGCTTTGTCGATGGATACCACCATCGCCTTGCCCCTGAAAGCCGCGCCCTAGAAAGTGCGACGTCTTTGGCCACCGTCTCAGCCGGTCGTCGCGGGTAATCAGGTGGTACTGCTTGCCCAGCGCCTTTTCGAGCTTCTCCTCCTGCGCCTCATCAAGTCCCGCGTCCTCGATCACGGAGTGGAGATCGTCGTCGAGGTCCGGGTTGACCAGCTCCAGTTCCGGCGTGCGGTTCTCGTAGAACAGCGGCACCGTCGCGCCGTCCTCTACCGACTGCTGGAAATCGTAGATCGACACGTAGTCGCCGAAGACCTCCTTGGTGCGCTCCTCGCCAGCGATTAGCGGCGTGCCGGTGAAGGCCAGAAAGGTGGCCTTGGGCATCGCCGAGCGCATGTTTAGCGCCAGCGTGTCGTACTGGCTGCGATGAGCCTCGTCGGTGAGCACGATGACGTCCTCCCGATCGGTGAGCGCCTCGGGCGTCTGGAACTTGTGGACCAGAGCGAAGACGTACCGGTGGTTGCCACGCAGCAACTCCTGAAGGTGCGCGCCGCTCTGGGCGTGGCACTGCTCGCTCTCCGTCTTCGACACCGCGGCCTTAAACGTCTTGGCTATCTGCTCGTCCGAAGCTCGACGCGGTCGGTGACCACCACGAAGGTCAGTTCCCCGCGAGCTTGCGCAGCGCTTTGCGAGAAGAAGACCATCGAGAAGCTCTTGCCGCTGCCCTGAGTCTGCCGAACGCCGCCTCGCCCGTGCCCCAGCTTTCGTGCCTCGAGCATCGAGGCGATGGCGTTGTTGACCCCGAGAAACTGGTGGTTCGAGCGATCGCCTTGATCAGCCCGCTTTGTGCTCGGAGAACAGCGTGAAGTTCTCGACGAGATCGAGCAGCCGGGTGCGGTCGCAGGTGCCACGAAGCATAACCTCCAGCGCCACGCGCCGCGGCTCGTCCTCGTGCTCGACGCGCTTCCACTCGAAGAATCGAGCCCACTCGGCCGTGATCGATCCGACGCGGCTATCAGTGCCGTTGCTGGCGATGAGCAGCGCGTTGAACCAGAACAGCTGCGGGATCTCCTTCTTGTAGTGAGTGAGGTTCTCTTCGTAGGCGCTGCGCGCCGGCACGCCTGGCTTTTTCAGCTCAATCACCACCCACGGCAGACCGTTGACGAATCCGACGAGGTCGGGGCGGCAGGTGTAGAGCTGGCCCACGACGCTGAACTGGCTCACCAGCAGGAAGTCATTTTCCTCCGGTTTCTCCCAGTCAACCGCACGCGCGCGCTCAGTTCTCTGGCCGCCATGCTCGCGGTCGGGCACTGAGACCGGGATGCCGTCCTTTATCAGGCTGTAGATCTCGCGGTTGGCCGCCTCCAGGCTCATCGCCGAGCGGTGCCGGGTCAGCTCGTCGACGGCGTTGTCGATTGCCTCGGGCGGCAGCGTAGGGTTGAACTTGACGAGTGCATTCCGCAGACGGCCCATTAGCGCGACCTCGCCACTGGTCTCGCGGCTGAGCGTACCGTCGGATCCGAAGGTCTCCTCCATCGCCGACACCGTCTGCCAGCCGAGGTCCGCGAAGAGCCCGATGGCGGGCTGCTCGACGAGCTGGTCTTCGGTGTAGCCGTGGGGCGTCATTGTTCACGCATCCTCCAGCTCCAATTGGCCCGATAGCAAGCGGGGCAGGAGCAAGTCGCGGGTGCGGCGTAGGTTCTGGATCTTCAGTCCCAGTGTTGCGATCTGGGTGAGTAGCGGACGGACGTATTCGCGAAACTGCGTACGAAGGTTTGCGGGCGGCACGATACGCTGCGTGTCTGCCAAGTATTCCTTCCACTTGAAGTTGGAAATTCCTGTGGACTGTACTTGGAACTGCTCGATTTCACCGGACTCGTATCCCTCAAGGATCGAGAGATAGAGCAGCTCGGCTCCATATCCCTCAATGTCAGGCTGGACGCGCTTACAGAAACTGGCACACATCACGTCGCCATCGAACGCAGAAAGAAGTTCAGGCGTCACAAGCAGCGTGCGGCCTAGCGGTTGCCCCTTGCTGCCGCCGGAGACTTCGAATACGAGGTCGCCTGGCGTCAATCTCCGTGACCGAAGGTTCGATGGCTTGTGATACCGGTGCGGGACGCTGTCTACGTGACAACTCCTCGCACCCGGAATGTCGGTGCCGCGAATCACCCAAGCTGGCTCGGTGTGCTTCTCGTCCTCGGGGTCTTTCCCCCAGCCCCCGCCAATGTGGCCGACAATAAGCGAATCGAGGGGTTTCTCCTCCCACCCCTTCGGCATCTCCCCGTTCCGAGAGGGGACGAGCGGATGGCTTGTGTGGCCGGGAAAGCGAAAGTGGACGAACCACTCGCGGTAGATAGCGCGAGCCACCGTTTCCAAAATCCTGATGCGCTCGTGGTTGTTCTCAACCAGCTCGTCGTAAGCCGACAGAATGCCGGCTATGCGGCGTTGCACCACAAGCGGGGGGACCTCCAGCACAAATTGGTCCAGGAAGTCCTCGAACTTGAAGTTGCTAATCCCCGTGGACTGCACCTGCCACTGAACAATCCTTCGGTCAACCCAGGCTAACTGCAAATGCGCTTGCAAGAACCCTGGATCAACCAGGTCCTTGTTTGGACTGATGCGCTTGCAGAATGAAGCCGGGATTACAGCGGCCGAGAATCTCTCAATCCGTTCTGCCGCCATCAGGAGGCTCCGTCCGACCGGCTGGTCCTTGCTTCCGCCGGAGACTTCGAACACGATGTCGCCTTCTTCGAGTGCCCTTGACCTTGCGTTGGTTTCTTTGTGGTAGCGGTAGGGCACTCCACGAGTGTCAGCACTCGCGATACTCTTGAAATCCGTCCCGCGGATCACAAAAGCCTCCTTCACATGCGTGGAGTCTGGCGTGGCCTTTCCCCATCCTCCTCCAATGTAGCTGCGAACTACCGCGCGCAACGGGGCTTGCTTCATTCCTCCAGAATCCCTGCCACGTTGCGGGCGATGGTCTCTTCTAGCTCGTGGGCCTGGATGTTCAGTGCCTCCAGATTTTTACTAAGCAATAAGAGGTGCTCCCGGAATTGCCGGTCGCTCACGTCGGCGCCAGCAGCCATGCCCACGTACCGACCTGGGTGGAGCGACCAAGCCTGAACCTCGATCTCCTCGAGTGAGACGGCTTTGCACAGACCGGGCACGTCGACGTAGACGGGAGTCTTCCCGAAGACCTCCTGCAGTTTAGCCTCGGCCTCATCGCCGCCACACGTGAGGTCGAGAGCTTCCCCTCGGTAGAGCCGCACGATATTCGCCAGAAAGCCGATCTGGGCGGGCGTCCAGTCGCGGTGGACGGTGTCCACCTGTCGGTACACGTGGCGGGCGTCGATGAAGAGCACGGTGTCGGCGCGCTTCGTGCCTGGTTTGCCTCGATCGAGGAACCACTGGCCCGTGCAAGGCAAAGTGACCGTGTAAGAACATGTTTGGGCCGACGGCGTCATCCCGTCCACGGCTCTGCTCTTGACGAGCTGCTTGCGGATCTCTCCTGCTCGGAGAGCGCGGGCGTCAAGCCGAGTTGGCCATGAAAAGCGAAACCGGCGCGGCCCGTGGCGTTCAGCGCGGAATGGAAGAGCTGGATCAGAATGGTTTCGCGTTGTCGGCTTTGGAAGGCGGGCCAAAGGGGGAATCGACGGCCGGGGCCGACCATGTCCTGGAGGCGCTCTTGTCCACCGCATTTACACGAAGGGCGGATTAGACAGAACGAAATCAAACTCGCCGGTGGCGGTGTGTGGGTCGTCGTAGAAGTTAGCTATTGATATTGCCGCCATGGCGGATGTCACCTTCAAGGCATGCACAGCAAAGGTTCATGCAGCACAGGCGCCCAGATATCGTCCCGGTCTTCTCCACACCCAAAGGGTCTAGTTCGTCAGCAGCTCTCTTCTGGTGCTCGGCGACGAAGCGTGCTGACTGCACGAACATGCCGCCTGAACCCGCAGGCGGGGTCGAGGTACGCCCGTCAGGAAGGCTCGATGACCTCGTTGAGCAGCTTGACGATACTCGCAGGCGTGTAGAACTCGCCGCCCTTCTGCCCCTCTGTGCGGGCGAACTCACCCAGGAAGTACTCGTAAATGCGGCCGAAGGCGTCGTAGTCCACAGTGGCCGGGATCTCGGAGACCTTCTTGAGCAGCTCCTTGAGCAGCGTGCCGGTGAAGAGGTTGTAGGTCTTGGGCAGCACGCCGGCGAGCCGAGGGTTGTGCTTCTCGACTTCACGCATCGCCTCGTTGACCTTCCGGCCGATGTCCTCGCCCTCGGGCAAGTTCGAGGAAGTCGAGAAGCGCGCCTCGGGCGAGAGGTGGGGATGCTTTCGGCGTGGTAGGCGCCGGGATCGTCCACCCGGCTGCCGCGGCGGGACGAGGCACCGGCCGCCTCCAGCTTCTTGCGATGGGCGGCGAACCGCACCTCGGCGAAGCGGAGGAAGATCAGGCCGAGGATGGGACTGAGTACTCCTGGGCCTTGAGCCCCGAGTTGGCGCAGGTGGTCCGCTGCGGCCCAGGGCTCTTTCAGGGTCCCGTGCCCAGTGTCACTTTCGGGGGGGCAATCCAATACATACGGCCGATTATGTACTCCCGGGGCCTGGTCCACCAGCTCCTGTCGGCCTTTGGGGCCCAGGTAGCACCCTGAGGTGGACCCCATGCCTGGTTCTGGCAAGTTCTGGGGGCCGAAGGGCCGGTAATAACCATCCTTATGCAGTCTGCCACTACAGGTCCATGCCAATGAGAAATCCGGCCGGGCATTGCCCCTCCAAGTCTCTCGGCGGGAAAGGAACTCTTCTTCCTGCAACGATATGCCGGGGCCTGCGGTCACCTCGGCGGCCCTGGTTTTCGTCCCTGAGGACGGTCAAGACTGGTGCCCGGCGTTTGGCGGTCAAGATGTTTCCCAGGCGCACGTTATTCGGTGACAGGGCTTCCATTGGACCCGGGGGCCGCTCCATAGGGTGGCCTACCTTCTGAATGGGGAACAGTATTGCTACCTATTCAGTCTATCTACCTTTGAATGCGGGACCTTACGGTGTTTTCTTTCGCAGTACAGTGGCGGCGCCCGGCAGGATTCAGACCTGCGACCCCCGACTTAGAAGCCGTGCTCCTATCCTGCTGAGCTACGGGCGCTTCGGGGGGCGAGGGTAGCGGATTTGGAAGATGGGGCCAGTTTGGCGGCGGGAGACCCTGGTCAGAGGATTCGGGGTAGTTGGGTTCGACTTGCCAGGGCTCTGGGAGGCAGGTGTTTCACCCCTTGGGCCTTGGCCAATGGGTTGCGCAAACGCTGGTTTGCCGCTTAGAGAGAGTCGGAAGCGCAGAACGAGGGTCTGTTTTCCATCCTCGGACGTAGTGACCTGCAGGTTCAGGTCAGGCCCCAGGGGGAGCATCGGGGGAGGGGCTCCAAGCGCGTAGGTTGGAGGAGCTCGACGGGGCGGTGGTGAGGGTGCCCTCGAAGGCTTTGGTGAGGGCGGCGGCGAAGTGGTTGAGTTCGGCGGTGGGGTCCCTCTCCCAGCTGTGGTGGATGGTGTAGTTCAGGGAATGGCTGGGGGGAATCGCGGTTGAGTCGAGGTCGATTTTGAAGGGTGCCGCCGAGCACGCCTGCGAGGGGGAGGATGCAGGGAGCAGCGATGGAGTCGGGGCTGTGGATCAGGGCAGGGGGGGACTAGGAGGCCCGGCAGCGTGGACGGTCGGCGAGGTGGGCGTTGTGGCGCACGGAAGTATCGGCGATGAGGTCTGAGGTCGGGATGGTGCGTAGAGCAGGACTTGGCGGCGAGCCGAATCTGCTGCCGGGTGTGCAGGCTCAGTAGAGGGGCCGGAAGCGGGGAGGTTGTGCGTGACTTCGATGGGGGCGCGGTCGGGGTGGGGCAGGATCCAGATCAAGCGTGAAGGTTCGACGTGGGTCGGGGGCCTAGGTGGCGGATTGCGGTTTGGGCATCGAAGGGGTGGGGAGTTGGAAGGGCAAAGCGCCTTGGAGACTCCGGGGAGGAAATCGAGCGTGGCGACCGTGTCGATTGCCTCGCGAGTGTGATGCGGACGCCTTCGCGATCGGCTTGGAGGTCGCGGGGCGCGAGGCCGAAGAAGGTGGCCATGGCGCTGGCAGGCTCGGAGTAGATGGGGCCGCCAATGGCGTCGACCAATCCTCGCTGGAGAATTCTTCGACAGCGATGGTTGCTGCAGCTTCTGCATGCCAGGCCCGTGGAAGGCGAGGGGGCAGCAGAGAAGGTGATGCTCGATGAGCTTCTGTGGGCCTGCGGCTCAGTGCACGGTGACCTGGAAATCGGGGCCGGATTCCGCGGCGGGTGTCCTTTGAAGGTTGTCCTGTCCTTGCGCAAGGACGTGCGCCAACCGGGCTGGGATTGGAGTTGTTCGATCGTGGATCGCCGGGTCAGGCCGCCGGGTAGGAGCCAGGTCCCACGAGCCAGGATCTGCGAAGGCCAGAATTGCACCGTGTCGATTCGATGGCACGCATGCTGGATATTCAGGTAACGGCCCGATTTGGAATGGGTTTGCGCTGCACCTGGGCATTCCGGGTTGCACAGAGCTTGTACCTCGGGGTCGAAACGGTGCTTTCGAAGCGGGGATTCGGGGTGGGACCCCCAGGGGCCCATTCTTGGGTGGCAGACTCTTGGCTGGGGTCTGGTGCGAACAAGGATGGAAATGGCGCGGCCAGGGCGATCAGGTTCGCAAGCAGGTGGGTGAGCATGGCTTCAATAGGGGGGCGTGCGATGTTTAGGCGGTGGGAGCGTGCGGGGTTGCAGCTTGGGGCAGATAAATGAGATGGTCCCCGGACGGATTACTCGCCGGGCATGATGGTCAAGGTCAATTCGTAGGTGGGGGCGCCGGGTTTTGCGGGTGGCTTGCAGGAGGATGTAGGGCGTGGAATCGAGGAGTTGCGCTTCGAGGGAAGCTTCCCAGAGGTAGAAGGCTGGGCGGGTTTCGGTGGCTTCGTAGTAGGTGGCTTCGAGTTCTCCGTCGAAGGCTTTGGTGATAGGGTCGACGAAGGGTTCGAGGACCCGTTGGGGGTCGGGGTGCATGGCTTTGGGGCGGCGGATTACGTAGTCGGCGCGCCAGGCGGGTTGCCGTCTTGGCGCTCGAAGGGCACGTAGGTGCCGGCGATGAGGCCTGCGAGTAGGAGGTTGGCGGCGCGCGCCTGGGTGTCTTCCGAATCGAGCAGGGGCAGGCCCTTCTGGTCGCGTTTGCTGGCGATGGACCCGTAAAGGGTGACGATCGAATCGATCAGGTCGGGGTCTGTTTCGCCTTGGGTGTCGATGATCTCGTGCCAACGGCGTTGTTGGCGCGGGTCACCGGAAATCACCAGATGGGCTGGGCCTTCGGGGCCGGACTGGGCGCGCAGTTGCAGGGCAGGGGCTTCGGTGCGGGGCAAGAGCCACATGCCTTCTGCGGCAGGGGCCGGGCTCGGTCAGTTGGTCCGGTCGACGGGACGTTGCAGGGCGAAGGGCAGGGCGCCGAACAAGGGCGGGGTGAAGGTGAGCGTGCGCAGGGGGATTCGTCTGAGTCAGGCTGCAGTTCTACGCAGCGCGCCTGGGCTTGCTGTTGCGTTCAGGGGTAAACCGATTTTGTGCCGCGAGGTGTGGGCGGCAGGGTGCGAATCGGTTGGCCCAGGGCCTTGCCCACGAATGGCCGGGGCGTTTTTCCAACGGGGCGGCGGCTTGCACGGCGGCGCAGGTGGCGGACCAAAGCGCGGACGGCTCGCCCTTGACTTCGAAGCGCGAGAGGCTTTTGTTGGTGGGTTCGAGGTAGGCGGTCAGGCTCAGGCCGGGGATCGATGCGCCTTCGACTTCGCGCGCCAGGTCGCGGGACATGGCGTAACCCCAATTCACGTTGACTTGCTTCCAGCCCGATCCGGGCAGGGAGCGCAGGGTGGTTTCCGGGGTGAGTCCGCCGGGCCATTGTTCGAACAGGCCGGGGGCGGCTTCGTTTGTGTGCACGTCCACGGCGCGCAGGTAGTTGCCTTGGAAGGTCAGGCCGATGCCGGCTTCGCGCAGGGAATTGCGCTCCATGCGGTCGCGCCGACCCTGGATGCGTTCGATCAGCGCTTGCACGGCGGGATCGCGGCGGTGCAAACCTACGAGATCGGCGGGATCGTGGGTGATCGGTGCGGGCGCGGCTTGGGGGGCGAGAACGCCGGCTAAGGCGATGCAGGCGGGCAGGAGGGGATTCATGGGCGCGGGGGGGGAAGGGCTTGCACCCACCACCGGAATCCCGCAGGCACTTCCCACAAACCGGGTCGAGGTGCGCGGCCAGGATACCGGGTGGGCTTGCACGAAGGGGAGCGTGCTTCGTTTGGCCTTTGCGGGCCCTTTGGGGGCCGGGTGGAGGTGCGCTGCGGCGGACTCGGGGTCGAAAGCGCGGCGAGGCCGGTCCCCCTCGTCGGGGAACCGGCCTCGCGGTGGGGCGGGGGCGCGGGAGGGCGGCCGCCGGGATGAAGCGCTGGGATCAGTTCTGGCGCGCGTCGCCGGCGGGGGCGCCGCCTTCGGCGGGCGGTTGCGCGGGGGCCATGACCAGGTTGATCAGGCCGCGCAGGGCGTTGATCGAGTTGGCATCACCCGGCATGAGGTCGTATTCGAGGCGCCAGGTGACGGCGTTGAACTGGCAGCCTTCGAAGTGCACCGGGGCGTTGGACATGACCAGGGTGCAGCGGTCGAACTGGCAGTGGCGGAAGGCCTTGCCGGCCAGGTGGATGGTCTGGGTCGAGAACTTCAGCCCTTCGTGCAGCACGAGCTGGAGCTGCGGTTGCTGGGGCTGCGGACGGGATTGGGGATCTTGAGTCATGGCGGGAGAATCCTACCGGGCTGGCGGCTGGGGGGAAGGCGGTTTTTGAGGCTTTGCGCGGGGTTGATCGGGTCTTGACCCGGCTTGGGGCGCTTCAGCCCGGCAGGGCATGGGCCATCAGGTCCTCGAGCCGGCAGATGTCCAGGGCGCGCTCGTGGGTCGCTTCGAGATTCACCGCGGGGGCGGAGTCGGCCAAGAAGGCCTCCTGCCAACGGGCGGCGCACAGGCACCATTGGTCGCCGGGCTTGAGCCCAGGGAAGCCGTACTCCGGCCAAGCGGTCGACAGGTCGTTGCCGCGGGCTTTGGAGAAGGCCAGGAATTCGGCCGTCACCCGGCAGCAGACCGTGTGCGAACCCTGGTCCTCGTCATCGGTACGACAGCAGCCGTCCCGAAAGAACCCGGTCATCGGCTCGGTGCTGCAAAGGGTCAGGGGGCCACCCAGCACGTTGCGCTGGGTCGGGCGATTGAGCTGGATCATGCTCCACCAGGATAGACCGCCCGCGCCAACTGCGCGAGTCGGGGACCGATCAAGCCGAGCCGCAGCCGGTCAGCTCTCGGCGCAATGCAAGGTCCCGTGCCCGGCGGATGGTTTCGTTCACGTCGCCGGGACACCAGCCGAAACCTACCAACATCGAGCGGGTCGCTTCGACGAAGTCGGGGGGCAGGACGCGGCCCTTGTCTTGCACGCGACCCAGCAGCAGTTGGGTGCGGTGCACGTTCGAACCGCCAGCCATGAGGATCCACGCGGCCTGGTTGAGCATGTGGACCTGTTGTTCGCGATCGGCGGCCTGGGTCACGTGTCCGTCCGCGATGGCCCGACGGATCAATTCGCGGAAGGTGTCGGCGATGCGGTCCATGTCCGCGCGCAACGACTCCAACCGCTCGGTGGTGCCAGCGGACCAGACGCCGGGATTGGCTGTGAGTTCCTCCGCTTCGTACAGCCCCGGGAAATCGAGGCTGAACAGGAAGTTGCAGAAGATCGCGTAGGGCAGCGCCAGTTCGCGTTCGAACGGATCGCCGTCGAGCACGCGTTGGAAACCTGCGGCACGTCCCTGGGCGGCCATCGAGGACAAGGCGAGGATCAGATCCTCCTTGCTCTCGAAGTGCGAGTAGAACGTGCCCACCGAGATGTCGGCGGCCTGGGCGATGTCGGCGATACGCAGTCCGGCGGAACCGTGTTCGTGCAGGATCGCCCGCGCGACGGTCAGGATCGAGCGTTCACGTTCGCTGAGATGGTGGGGCAGGTCTTTGGACATATCGAAAAGGAATAGGGGGCGGCCAAGAGGCCCTCTCTCTGGATATGCCGAATGGATGGGACCCGTTTGATGGCATCGCATCCGGCACAAGCAGGGGAATCGGTTGGATTCCTCTACTGATCATGCAGTTTTTGGAATTTGGTTGTACCTGTTCGGGTCGATTCGGACCCGCAGGCCGCAGATAATGCAACGTAAGTGAAGGCTTGGCAACCCCTTGCGCAATCGGGAATGCCGTGTTTCTATTGCTGAGACAGGGCCGGCAACCTGAACAATCGTTCATCTCGCATTGTTTGCACTGTGACAGTTTTCCCCCCTGAATTCCCCATGAGTTCCGCTGGTCAACCATTTCCCCCGAGCGACTTGTTCCAAGAGTTGGAGCGATTGTCCCAACATATTTCCAGGCAACAAAACGCGGTCGGATCGATCCGTGGCAAGGCCCTGGAAGAGCTCGAGAACTGGCGTCAAGGGGCCCGTGCGCAGCGAATCGCCGTGGTTTGCCACTTGGGATTGCGGGCCGGTGGCTATTTGATCGATCCTGAATATCTCGGGGAACGGACGGCGGCCTTGATCGCCCAAGAGGGCAGCTGGGCCGGGTGCGCCATCGGAATCGACAGCGATCTTACTTGGGCGGTGGAACAAGCCATTGCCGAGATCCTGAGCGAAGACGAAGTCTGCCTGGCGGAAGGCAGCCTGACTCTCGCGAGTCGGTTCGAGTTTCTGACCCGGCCTTTCGGTTTGCCCGCGGGACAAGGACTGCGCAGCTCGGTGCGTTTCCACCGGCTATCCCGGCCGACCCGGCTTGTGTTCCAAGCATTGGTGTCTGACCGCTGCACGTTCGAGCAGTGCGAGGCGCAGGGCCTCGGGACACAGGAGGAATTGCTGCAGGCGGTGCGGTATGGGCTCAAGGCCGTACTGCTGCTCGAAAACCACTGGCCGGAGTTGGAGGTGTTGGGGTGATGGTTTCGTTCGATACGTCGGTGAGTTTGCGGTCCAAGAGGCCGTTGGCAGCGGGTCCAGTGCGCAGAGAGTTCGCGTTGAGCAGCGCAGGGGATACCTCCCGTTGCGAGTGGAATGCACCATGGCGAACTGGGTGCCGCAAACCGAACGCTTGTGTTTGCCTGGTCTCGAGTAGCGCGGGCAAGCTTTGGAGAAGGAGCGATCGTTATGTCCGATGACATTTCCATCTGGGCGCAGTGCCACCAGTGGAGTCGGCCCGAAGACGTGCGACACCTGGATCGCGCGTGGATGCACGCCGTGTTGCGCTGGATGCAGCTCGCGATTGCGATGGAGGTCACGCGGCAGGCGCCGCAATGGGATCCGCGTGTCTTGCTGCCCATGGCTCCCGGCGATCGCTTGGGGCCGGGGCCTGTCGATCTCGCTGAGCGGGCGCGGCAGCTCGAGGCGGGATGTCCGCCGGGCGCGTGGGCCCGTCCGATCGTCGAGTTGATCGTCGATGCGGCGCAATCGGAAAATCGTCGAGCGGCGCGTCTGCGTGATTTGACGAGTTGCAGTTTCGCGCTCGTTTCGAACGCCGAACATGCGTTGTTGATGGCGATCCGCGCCGTGTTGCGCGGGGATTGGGCGGGGGCACGTCGCGCGGCGCGTTGGGCACGGCACGCGGCGGTTTCGCCGCCGTGGGGGCTTGCCGCGGAGTTGATCCTTTGGCGCATCGATTTCCTCGAGCGCGGCTGGGATGTGCAGGAGCCGCCGTGGTCGCCCGATTCGGTGTTGGCCTGCGGATATCGATTGTTCTGGGCCCTGGGGCGCGGCGATGAGGCGTTGGCACGAGAAGCGGCGCTGCGCATCGAATCGAGCGGATGGCAGGATACGGGGGTCTGGACTTGGTTCCTGCGCTGGATCGACCGCATGGCGCCGCCGGCTCCCCGGGAATGGGGTTGGCTGCGGCGGGGGAACTACCCGACTGCGCACGCCGCCTCGCCTGGCGCCTTTGGTCGGAACGCACGGATTCCTGAGCCTTTTTCTCCGATTGCCGTGTTACCCAGGTTCGTGTGGGGCGGTCTTCCCATGTGGCGATCCCGCATGGGGCGGGCGCCGGGAGTGGTCATGGGAAGTTCGACGATTCGGGCCCTGCGCTGGCGTACGACCGGGGCATTGGTCCTGGTGCTGAGCGGAATGGCGCTGATGCAGTGGTGGGTGCTCCGGTGCGGGGATCCGTAGCGCTGGAGCCAAGGCAGCCAACGCTGCGGGCAGAAGGTGTGGCGCAGCCGCCGGTGGGGGCAATGCAAAAGCCGTGTGAAACCGAATCGGTTGCATAGGCACCGTTTGCTGGCGGTTTGCGGGCCTCGCGATGCCGAGGGGGAGAACGTGCGATTCAGCACCGTCCGCTGAAATCCGGGGAATACGTGCATTCCGGGATTGGTGCAAAGGAAGCGTGAAAACGGACGCTTTTACAATGCCAACGGGAAATTCGGGCAATGCTGCGGGCTACGGACCCGTAGTACCGGGGAAGCATTGTCCCCTGGACGCACGAATCGATCCCATGCACACACCTGCGCTCAAAAGTTGGTTTTTCCCCGGCTCCTGGCTGGATCAATGGGTGATCGGACCCATCCCGTCGCAGTTCGTTGCCGAGCCCGTTGCGGCGCTGCGAAAGCCCGGCACCCTGCCCGCGCCCAACGGCCGCGTGCAGCGGGTTTGGAATCGATGGGCGCTGCGCTGCCTGGAGTTCATGGATCACGCGGCGGCTTGGGTCCGCCCCGTGCAGGCGCTGCCGATCCCGGTGCGCGTGCGGTCCAGGCGTCGGTGAGACGAGCGGGGTCGCCGTACGCCGGATTTCCGGTCGGTGGCCTGGCACCTCGGTCGCTGGAAAGAGGCCGTGGGGAGATTGCGGTCCGGGGGTCAGCACCATGGGGGTGTTGCTGGCTCCCGGCCGTTTCCTTTTCCCGATCTGAGTCGGTTTCCTCAGAAAGTCAGCCCGCCGGGAAGTCTTTTGGCGGCTCCTCCGTCTGCTTACCCGCCTGGAACGGAGAACTGGGCCGAAGCCCCCCTGGGGGCAGGAGAGAGTGAGAGGTTTCTTGTTGCTGGCCGGGCCCAGGGGGTGACTCCCCGGGGCCCGGCTGCCCATTTCCGGGCCTCCACGACGCGTGCAGGGAGAAACGGCTCCAGGGTCCGAGGGGATGTTCCGATGCAGCCGATGGTAGGCAGCCCCCCCGCTGCCTGACAGGCCCGTTCCCCCACGGGCCCCCCGGTTCCGGCGACAGCGACGCCGGCACCCTCAACGGCATCATGCCGGGAACACACCCCCCCAATGAGGTTGTTCCAAGGGCGGTCACCAGCGGTGGCCGCCCTCTTTTCATCCCCGGTCGCTCCGGGGGCTCAGCCGCGGGGCAGGGCAGCGGCGATGTCCTGGATGATCGCCAAGTGGTGCCGGGCGTGCATGGCGCAGAAGCGCATCCAGTGGCTGGCGCGCAGGGGGCCGAGCACCTGGTGTTTGATCCAGCCGGCGCTGGCTTCGGGGGTGACCGGGGACGCCGTGAGCTCGGCGATGCTGCGGTCGACGTTGGCGAGCTCTTCTTCGATCGAAGCCCGCTCGACCCATTCCGCCGGAACGACCATGCGCGGGGCCTGGGTGCTGCCGCGGGGAACGGTCTGGGCTTCCAGCACGGCCTGGGCTTCGGGAGCGAGGGCCCCCTCGGGGCGGATCAGGATGCCCTTGCCCCGCACGAGAGCCAGCACGTTGGCGAGGCCCAGGTCGGTGGCCAGGACCACGTGGAAGAGGTGCTGCGCGACGCTCCAGCCGGAAACCGATTCGACCCGGTGGTTGAGGTGTTCGCCCACGCGGTCGAGTGTTGCTCGGAAGTCGCGCACGCACTCGCGTAGGCTCGCAAGGTCTGCGTTGCTGTCGAATTCGATGGTCATGGCAGGCCGGGTAGGGGCTTGGAGCCTCGCGGTAAGAACCGGGTGATTTGGGGCCGATCCGGCGCGGTCGAGCCGATGGACCCAGGGGCGCCCCGTGGCGCCGAACGTGTTCCGCACGTCCGCGAACCGGGAGTCCGGAGCGGCGATGCGGTGCCGCCAGTGTGCCTTGCCTGGACTCTCCGGGCCAGGACCACAGGTCGTCAAG
Organism: Planctomycetota bacterium; assembly: GCA_041398705.1. Lineage (GTDB taxonomy): Bacteria > Planctomycetota > UBA1135 > UBA1135 > NORP259. The sequence continues at coordinate 64,008 of JAWKUI010000008.1, forward strand.
CCGCGGACTTGTGCCCCAAGACCCCGCCTGGGAAGTCCGGGGAGCGAGGACCATGGACCAAGACCGAACCGGGGTTGAGCCCTCCGGTCGTTTTGCCTATGGGAACCCATCCCTAGCCCCCGTTCGGATCTCCCTCTCCCCATGCATCCCATGTCCCGGTTGACGGCCTTGGCCGCACTGTCCCTGTTCCTCGCGCCCCTTCCGGGTTTCGCGGGTCAGGAATCAGAAGAAGCTCCGCCCGCCGCAGAATCAACCGAGGTGCAACCCGAGGTGAAGCCGGAGCTCTTCTTTGACGTGGAGCAGTTCGCCCCGGGCAAACGCGCGAGCCTCGTGATCGTCCTGAACGTGCCGGAGCAATGGCACATCTACTGGGACCATCCGGGCGAAGCGGGCATGGCCACGACGATCGAGGTCACCGGCCCCGAGGGCTGGCAGATCGAAGCGGTGCGATATCCCGGGCCCACGCCGTACGTGGACGCCCAGGGCAACGCGTGCAACATCCTCGAGGGGGAAGCGGGCTTTTTCGTGCCCATCCTGCCGCCGGATGACGCGAAGCCGGGCAGCGAGGTCGAGTTCCGGGTGCGGGCCACCTGGCTGCTCTGCAAGGAGTCATGCCAACTAGGCAAACTCGATCAGACCATTTCCGTGCAGGTGACCGATTCCCTGCCGCGGCGCGTCAGCGATCGACGGCTCGCCGGAATGCGCAACCGCCTGCCGCGCATCGGGCCGGGATCCAAGGTCGTCGGCTATTCCTTCGCGGGTGACCTGGATGAGGCCAACTTGACCTTCATGCTGCCGCGCAGCGCGGAACTGCGCTTCTTCCCGTACGCGGACAGCGCTATGGTCGTGGCGCAGGAGGCCGAAGGCTCGCGGGCCGCGGAACTCAGCCAACGCAACTACGTGCTGCGGCAAAGTCCCTCCGCCGATGTGGAGGCGATCGGCGTGCACGGCGTGTTGCGCGTGCAGGAAGAGTCCCGCGTCCAATACTTCGAGATCAACCTGACCGGCGCGCAATTCCGCGAGCCGGTCGTGGAAAACCTGGGGCACGGCGACCTGCCGGTCGTTCCCCGCAAGAAAGAGTAGTCCCAATTCAAAGGTGATTCCCATGCTCCTTGCCAAGTTCGCTCTCGCCGGCGCTTTGATGGCGGCCGGCACCGTTTCCGGTCACCTGGTCCAAGATCGCGCGGCCGTGGCGCCGTCGCAGATCCTGCCGACCTTCCGCGCCGAACTGAACCGGCCCGCGCCCGACTTCCAGCTCAAGGACACCGATGGCAAGTCCTGGCGCTTGGCCGATCTGAAGGGCCAGGTGGTCGTGCTCGAGTGGTACAACCCCGACTGCCCGGTGGTGCGCGAGGCGCATGGCACCGAAGGGGTACTGCGTACCCTTGGCAACCGTGTGGGGCGCATGGAGAACGCCACCTGGCTGGCGATCAACTCGGGCGCCGAGGGTCAGCAGGGTCATGGACTTGAGCGCAACAAGCGTAGCCGCGGTGAGTACAGCATCGAGTACCCGGTGCTGCTCGACGAAACCGGCGTGGTGGGACGCGCGTACGGCGCCACCACGACCCCGCACCTCTACATCATCGATGCCGCCGGAACCCTCGTGTACATGGGGGGCCATGCGGATCGCAAGGGTGGAGACCTGATCGCCCCCGCGGTCGAAGCCGCCTTGGCGGGCAACCGTCCGGAGCCGGGTCGCACCCCGAACCGCGGTTGCAGCGTCAAGTATCCGACCACGGCGACCCTCGGCTGCGTGGCGCCCGCGTTTGAACTGTCGGACCTGAACGACAAGGTGTACCGCAGCAACGAATTGTTGGGCAAGATTGTCGTGCTCGAGTGGTTCAACCCCCTGTGTCCCGTGGTCGAGGCCGCGCACGACACCGGCATCCTCAAGCACCAGGCGGCGGAACTGACCCGTTCCGGCCAAGTCGTTTGGATGGCGATCAACTCCGGGCACAAGGCGGATCCCAGCGCCAGCCGGACCAACAACCTCGAGGCCATCAAGAAGTGGAGCCTCGGGCATCCGCTGCTGATGGATACCAGCGGCAGGGTCGGCAAGGCCTACGATGCCCGCGTGACGCCGACGACCTACGTGCTCGATGCGCACGGCCGGGTGATGTACATCGGCGGCCCCGGCGATGGGGAGCACCCCTACGTCAAAGAGGTGGTGACCCGCTTGCTGAAGGGCGAGCCCGTCGAGCCGACGCGCACCGAAGCCCAGGGCTGCTCGGTGAAGTACGCCAAGGAAGAAGAGAAGGGTGCGGAGGCTGGCGCCGAGAAGGGCGAGCGTCCCGAGCGCAAGTAGGCGTATCCTTCCAAAAGGCGCGCGCCCCGGTTCCGCTGAGCGGATCCGGGGCGCGCGGCGTTTGGGCTGGCTTCCATCACCACGCGGGGGTGGATTTGCCCTCCGCGGACTGGTGGTAGGGGACCCAGATCAGAGTGAAGGCATCGAACTGGATGTCGGTCTTGCGCGGAGCGATGCGCAGTTCCTCCAGCTCTTCGCGGCGATTCTCGAATTCGCGGCGCAGGTCCTCGAGCTCGCGCTCCAGATCCTTTTCGAGTTCGCGGTACTCCCGTTCGACCTGATCCAGATCGTCTTCGGCGCGGCGCACGTCGGCCTTTTCGCGCCGGGCGCGGGTGGCGGCTTTGGCGGCCGCTGTGATGTCCGAACGGCTGCGTTTGCGGCCGAGCAGGCTGGCGACCACCGACCCCACGCGGGCCCAGGTCGAAGTGCGAACCTCCGAGTACTGGTCTTCCTGGGTCTCCACTTTTTGCTCGGCCTTGCGCACCTTCTCGCGGGCGCGGTCGAGCTTGGTGGTGTAGGAATCGCGCAGCTTCTCCACCGCCAGGTCGCGCTTCTCGCGCGAGGCCTGTTGCAGGCGCGAGCGGAAGGTGGCTTCGCTTTCACCGGGCTCGGAGGTCAGCTTGTGTTCGGCGGACTTCCAAAGCACCATCGCTTCGTTCTGGTAGAAGTGGTCTTTGACGCTGCTCTGCCACGAACGCCAGGTGGTCTTCTTGCCCGCGTCGGTGGTCAGCAGGCCGTATTGGCCGTCCGGATGGGGTTGTGTGGCCAGTTTGGGCGCTTTGGTGCCGTACTGCGGCGCGATGGCGTCGATCGGCAGGCGGTCGCCCTTTTCCGGCAGCGGCAGCCGCAGCTCCGCGTTTTTCCACTGGTCGACTTTCGCGGGGCTGCTGACGTAGTGCAGGTCCACGCGCACCAGCAATTGCGGCTGGTAGACCAGGTGTTCGCCTCTTGCGGGCGGATCCACCAAGGGCAGCCAGGCTTGGGTGACGGTGTCGGGGATTTCGGGGCGCACGGCCACCGAGCCGGCGGGCGGCAAGGTCACCGGCGACGGAGCGGGGGCCGGGGTCGGAGCAGGCGCGGCGGTTTCAGCACCTTTTGCGACCGGTTCGGCGGCCGGGGCCGGCGGCTTGCACAGACGCGTGAGTTCCTGCTTGGTCATCGGGCCGCGCAGGTAGGACAGCACCCAGCGGGTGGTGAACGTCACCGGGCCGCTTTCGTGCACGTTGTTCAGCAGAAACACGCGTTTGCCGAGGCCGGAGAGCATCGCGTCGAGGTCGGCGCGCGAGGGGCGGTTGCCGCCTTCGCTCATCGCGCCTTCGAGGCCGTCGAGAACGCGCGCCTTGTCCCGTTCGGTCTGCAGGCGACCCAGGAACCACGAACCGCAGTTCGAGAGGCCCTTGTAGTCTAGGTCGACCGGGTTCTGGGTGGACAGGATGCACCCGAGGCCGAAGGCACGCGCCTGCTTGAGCAGGGTCATCATCGGCTTCTTCGACGGCGGTTCCGCGGTGGGGGGGAAGAAGCCGAAGATCTCGTCCATGTAGAGCAGGGCGCGCAGGCTCGAGGTGCCCGGTTGCGTGCGCATCCAGGCGACCACTTCGCCCAGCAGGATCGACACGAAGAACATGCGTTCTGCGTCGGACAGGTGCGCGATCGAAAGGATGCTGACCCGGGGCTTGCCCTCTTTGGTGTACAGGAGGTTCTGCACGTCGAGCGGCTCGCCTTCCATCCACGCGGCGAAGCCGGGGGAGGCGAGCACGTTGTTGAGGGTCATCGCCAGCTTGAAGCGCTCCTTCTGCGGGAAGAAGGACTCGACGTCCATGACGCCGAGGCGCTCGAAGGGCGGGTTCTGGACGTGGGTGATGAGACGCGCGAGATCCATGTTGCGGCCGGCGTTCCAGGCGTCGAGCAGGATGTTCGACAACAGGATCGATTCGCGGCTTTGCAGGGGGTCGGCGTCGATACCCACCAGGGCGAGCAGGCCCGCCACGCAGGATTGCACGCGGTCGCCGAGGGCTTCGGCGTCTTCGCGGATCGAAGCCGGCGGCGCGTCGAACGAACGCAGCACGCGCAGGGGGCGCGCGGTGGTGGCTCCCGGGGTGTAGACGGTGAACTCCGCGCTGTCCTTGAGCTTCTGGATGCGTTCTTTGGGTTGATCCCAATCGGCCAGGCCCTTCTCCCACATGGCGGCCGTGCCGGCGGCGAATTCGGCGACGGTTTTGCCCTTGCGCGAGGCTTCGCCCTCGTCGACCCAGGGCTCGAAGTCCTTGGGGCTGAGCTCGGGGAACTGCAGCATCAGGTTGGCCATGTCGCCCTTGGGGTCGATCACGATCGACGGAATGCCGTCGATGGCCGCCTCTTCGAGCAGGCCGACGCCGAGACCGGTTTTGCCGCTGCCCGTCATGCCGACGATCAGGGCGTGGGTGCACAGGTCCTTGGCGTCGTAGAGCAGGGGTTCGGGGATGGCTTTGCCCTCGGAATCGATCGGGCGCCCCAGATAGAACGTGGCGGGCAGTTCGTAGTTGTGCATGGCAGGCTCAGGAAAGGTCGATGTTCAGGTTGCCGAGGATCGAACCGAGGCCGGACCCGCCGCCCAGGATCGAACCGGCTTTGGCGACGAGGTCGGGCAGCACGTGGCCGAGGGCGCCTTCGAGGCGCTGGGCTTCGACGCCTGCTTGCTGGGCCAGGTCGGCGAGGTTGAGCTGGTCGAGCAGCGAGCTCACGCCTTTGGGGGTCTGCAGGGAGGCCAAGTCGAGGCGACCTTGGGTGAAGAGGCCCATGACCTGCTGGGCAGCGCCGCCGAGCAGTTTGCCGGCTTGGCTGGCGTCCACGTCGAGCTGCCCGGCCACGCGAGCTTTCCATTCCCCCCATTGCGTGCCCAAAAGGGCTTCGATCATCTGTTCCATGGGGGCACAGGGTAGCCCCCGGCCGGGGTGGGGGCTACCCCGCCGAGCGCCGCTTCCAGTGGGGCTGAATGGGCTGCGCACCGTTCAACCGGGGATGGCGCGAAGCCTGCGGCGCTTGCGCTCCACCCTGGAGCCCGGCCGCGGCACGCTCGGCATCGGATGGGCTCGAACCCGGCCGCGGCAAACTTCGCCCGCGGTGGGTTCGAACCCGGGGTTGTGCGCCCCGCTCGCGACGGACCCGCTTCCGGACTTCGTACGATTCGTTTGCGAGGGTTACGGAACTTGCTGTGGCTTGATTAGCGAGCGATAGGCTCGAACCAGGCGGAGAAATGCCGTAGCACGGGCGGTTCCTGGGCGATGCGCACGCCGCACAGGCGCTCGCGATGCTCCCAGACCTGCTTCACGATCGCGATCACGTAGTCCATGTGGCTTTGCGTGTAGGTGCGGCGCGGGATGGCCAGGCGCACGAGTTCGTGGTGGGCGGGCAGGGCCGCGCCGGTTTCGGGATCCTTGCCGCCCAGCATCACGCTGCCGATCTCGCAGGAGCGGATGCCGCCGGCGAGGTAGAGTTCCGTCGCCAGCGATTGGCCCGGGTACTCGTTCCACGGGATGTGCGGCAGGAAACGTGCGGCGTCGAGGAAGATCGCGTGGCCGCCGGCGGGTTGCAGTACGGGGATGCCGTGGGCGGCGAGGCGGTCGACCACGTAGCGGATCGAAGCGGTGCGGTAGTTGAGGTAGTCTTCCCGCAGGACTTCGTGCAGGCCCTGGGCAACCGCTTCGAGGTCGCGGCCGGAGAGGCCGCCGTAGGTGGGGAAGCCTTCGGTCACCACCAGTCGGCGGCGCAGTTCCGCCGCCAATTCGGCGTCGCGGCAGGCGAGGAACCCGCCGATGTTGGCCATGCCGTCCTTCTTCGCGCTCATCGTGCAGCCGTCGGCGAGGGCGAACATGTCGTGCACGATGCCGGCGATCGCCCGTTCGGATTGGCCTTCTTCGCGCTGTTTGATGAACCAGGCGTTTTCGGCGAAGCGGCAGGCGTCGATGAAGAACGGCACCCCGAACTCGTCGCAAAGCGCGCGGATGCCGCGCATGTTTTCAAGGGACACCGGCTGGCCGCCGCCTGCGTTGTTGGTGACGGTGACCATCACTAGGCTGACCGCGGAGCCGTGTTTCTCGAGGGCGGCGTGCAAGGCCTTCAGGTCGATGTTGCCCTTGAACGGCAGCTCGGCCTGGGTGTCCTTGGATTCGGGGCAGGGCAAGTCGACGGCCCGGGCGCCGCTGGCTTCGGCGTTGGCGCGGGTGGTGTCGAAGTGCGTGTTGTTGAGCACCACGCGGCCTTTGCCGCCGTAGACGCCGAAGAGCAGGTTCTCGGCGGCGCGCCCCTGGTGGGTGGGGATGACCTCGGGGAAACCCAGGATCGTCTGCACCGCATCGGCGAAACGCAGGTAGCTGGGCGAGCCAGCGTAACTCTCATCGCCGCGCATTACCGCTGCCCACTGCTCGCTGCTCATCGCCCCGGTGCCGCTATCGGTCAATAGGTCGATGATCACGTCCTGGCTGTGCAACAGGAACAGGTTGCCGTGGGCGGCGTGCAGCAGGGCCTCGCGCTCGGGGCGCTCGGTCATACGAATGGGTTCAACGCTTTTGATGCGGAAGGGCTCGATGATGGGCAGCATGGTCGGGATATGGAGGGGCCCTTCCCAAGGGGCTCGAGGGAAGGGCCCGGTTGCGGGGCCGCCCGCGCAGGCCGGGCGGCTGGAAGCAGGTTGGATCAGAAGCTCATGTCGGCCCAGAGCCAGTACTTGGTGGTGTCGGCGAAGCCGCTACCGTTCTCCGCGCTGAAGTCCGCGTACTTGAGGCCGAAGGTGAGGCCGTCCGCCCAGGCGTAACCAGCGGAGAAGTCGAGTTCGGTGCCGTAGTCGGCGCTGCTCGAGTCAGCCGAGAAGCTGTGGTAGACGCCGGTCAAAGTGACTTTGTCGAACTTGCCGGAAGCGAGGAAGTAGGTGTCTTCCAGACCGTTGGTCGGGGTCGAGAGGAACATGTCCGCCCAGCCGTTGAAGGCGTGCAGGGTCGCCAGCGGGGTGTTGAACTGGCCGTCGGTGCCATCGCCTTCCAGCAGTTCGTAGCCAAGCTTGAACTTGTAGGTTTTGATCCCCATGCCGATTTCACCCAGCATGTAGTTGGCGTCGACGTTGTTCGGGTTGTCCCCGGCATCCTTCTGCATGGCGTACTCCACGGCATACAGGATCTTCTGGTCGTCGTTCAGGGCGTGGTCGCCGGCCAGGCGGGCGCCCATGGTGTTGGTGGAGATGGAGTCGATGTCCAGGTCCAGCAGGTAGTCGTAGACCGCGAGGTCGCCGACACCGTCGATCTTGTGGGCCAGGTGCAGCAGGTGGGCCTGGGCGCCGATGTCACCGGCGGCGTGGAAGTCACCGTTGATCCGGTTGGCGTTCTGCACGTAGGCGTACAGCAGGTTGACGCCTTCGATGGCATCGCTCACGACGGCCACGGCGTCGAAGGACTGGTGGTTCTGGCGCCAGCCGACGTTGCCGATGAAGCGGGCGTTGTCGAGCACGACTTCCTGGCGGCCGACCTTGGCGAGGGTCTTGTCGTCGAAGGAGTAGATCAGGTAGGCCTGGTTGACTTCGCCACCGGCGGGGTCGGCGATCACCGGGCGGCTGGAGTTGCCGTTGATGGTGCTGTTGTAGCTGCTGTCACCGATCGGCTGCACGTCTTCGAATTCGAGGGCGCCGGTGAATTTGCCGTACTTGCCGAGCTTGTAGCCGAGCACGGTGCGCAGGGTGAAGGCGCTGGCTTCCTTGTTGAAGCCGTCCACGTCGACGTTTTCAAAGCGCGGGCGCAGGTTCAGGTAGGCTTCACCGGATCCCAGCCATTCGCGCAGACCGGCCCAGCCTTCTTTGGCGGACTGGTTGAGCTGATCCATCTCGCTTCCGGTGGCGGGCTCTTGAAGCGGAGCGGCGGTCGCCACGGAGGACAGAAGAGCGAAGGCGGTCAGGGAAGCAAGCGGCACCAGGGTGCCTTGGCGTTGGCGTTTCATTGCCGTTTCGATTGTCTTTGGGGTTGCCTGTCCGCCACCAGACCTACCAGGTCTGCGGGTTGGGCAGGGGAACGAGTTGCGTTTCCAAAATCTCAGGCGGAGGGTTCCGCCGGCGATTCCGGGAACCGCCTTGAGGGCAGAAAGCTAAGCAAAACACGCGCACGGGGTGCGTGCGATTTCCGTGATTTTTCTATGTGTATTTGCGCGCTGTGAAACTGCGATTCTGTCTCGCTGCAAGCGGAATGAGATCGGCTTGCATTGCCGATTTGGCCGCCGGACTCGCACGTTTACGGTGGGATTTGGCAGTTGAGATCATGACTCATTGGCGCATGATGTTTGTTGTAGTTGTTGCTTTGATAACTCGCAGCGAAAGAGAATTCTCAGTGAAAACTATGGCTCTCGATTTCATTCGACGAAGGGAAGCGTACCGTACACGCCCCTTGAGGAGGTAACCCCGTGAAAGCCGTGATCCCCGTCGTCTTTCTGTTGCTTGCGGCAGCCTTCTTGCTGAACGCAAGTCCCGGTCAGGCCGATCTCCCTGGAACCCCCGAATTCGATCGCCAACTGCTGCAGGTCGGTTCGAACCGCGATGCGATGAGCGACCCGCCGTACGCCATCCAAGCGGGTCTGCAGATGACCTGCGCCGAGTGCCACGGCCTCTTCGATTCGAAACCCGGTTCCGGTCGTTCCGAGCACAAGCAGCACGGTCATATCTCCCTCAGCCACGGCATGAACAACTCGTGTTACGGGTGCCACTCCCAGCAGGATCGCAACAAGCTGATCCTCAAGGGGGATGAGGAGATCGCCTACGCGGATACCCCGCTGCTCTGCGCCTCCTGCCACGGCACCACCTTCCGCGACTGGGAACGCGGAATGCACGGCCGTACCAACGGCTTCTGGGACAAGGAACGCGGTCCCCAGGTCCGCCAGACCTGCACCCAGTGCCACGACCCGCACTCCCCGGCCTTTGCCCCGCTGGCGCCCCTTCCCGGGCCCAACACCCGCCTGATGGGCGAGCCGGTCGACCAGGACGCCCACCATGGGGGGCACCACAACCCGCTGGACTTGTCCGGACTCAAGCACGCCTGGGAGGCTCAGAACCATGAGTGAGACCACTGGAATGGGCCGGCGCAGCTTCCTGCGCGGCGGGCTGTCGGTCGCGGCGGGGATGGGGGCCTTCGTGGCCGCCCTCCGGCCCCTGGCCGACATGGACCCCGACGACGTCCCCTCCATGGAGGGCTTCCTGCAGAAGCACTACAAGGAGATGAACGAGACCGAGATGAACCAGGCCCTGGCGCGCATCGCCAAGCGGGTCGAGGATCGCTACGGGGTCGTTCCCAACGTGCGCGACGTGCGGTCCCAGGAAGGGGTGGAGTTCGTCTACGCCCTCAACCTGTCCCGCTGCATCGGCTGCCGCCGCTGCGTGCACGCCTGCGTGGCGGAGAACAACCAGAGCCGGTCGCCGGAGATCCAGTACATCCGCGTGCTGGAGATGCCGCGCGGGACCCTGGATCCCGAGCAAGGCAACCACAACTACGATCGGCCCACGGTCCCCGACGAGGACCACTTCTACATGCCGATCCAGTGCCACCAGTGCGCCAACCCGCCCTGCGTGAAGGTCTGCCCCGTGGAGGCCACCTGGACCGAACCCGACGGCATCACTGTGGTCGACTACGACTGGTGCATCGGTTGCCGCTACTGCGAAGCCGCTTGTCCGTACTGGGCGCGCCGCTTCAACTTCGCCAAGCCGGAGATCCCGGCGGAGCAGATCAACCCGGAGATGGCCTACCTGTCGAACCGCCCGCGGTCGATGGGGGTCATGGAGAAGTGCACCTTCTGCCTGCACCGCACCCGCGAGGGCAAGATGCCCGCGTGCCTCGAGATCTGCCCGGTGGGGGCGCGCAAGTTCGGCAACATCCTCGATCCGGAGAGTGAAGTCGCCCAGATCCTGCGCACCAAGCGGGTGTTCGTGCTGAAAGCCGAACAGAACACCCTGCCGCGCTTCTTCTACTACTTCGACGAGCGCTACCCGCAGGGAGGACGCGAGCAATGAAAGAATACCTGCGTTTCCTGTATCGGTGCTTCCGCGTCAGCTTCGTTGGCGATTGGCGCTACCACACCTGGATGCTGGTGCTGTCGGTGTTGGCCCTGCTCGGGCTCAATGCCTACGCCCAACAGCTGGCCCACGGCCTGGCCGTGACCGGCATGACCGATCAAGTCTCCTGGGGCATGTACATCGCAAACTTCACCTTCCTGGTGGGTATGGCGGCGGCGGCGGTGATGCTGGTCATCCCCGTCTACCTGTACAAGAACAAGGAGCTGCACGATCTGGTGATCTTCGGCGAGTTGCTCGCCGTGGCGGCCATCCTCATGTGCCTGATGTTCGTGACGGTGGACTTGGGTCGCCCGGACCGCTTCATGCACCTGATCCAGCGCTTCAACTTCCCGGATTCGATGCTGGCCTGGGACGTGATCGTGCTGAACGGGTACTTGCTGCTCAACCTGCACATCTGCGGGTATCTGATCTACTGCGCCTACCGCGGCCGCAAGCCCAGCAAGGCGTTCTACATCCCGTTCGTGTTCGTGGCGATCGTGTGGGCCGTGAGCATCCACACCGTGACCGCGTTCCTGTACGCCGGCCTCGGCGGCCGCCCGTTCTGGAACTCGGCCGTGCTCGCCCCGCGCTTCCTGGCGTCGGCTTTCGCGGCCGGTCCCGCCTTCCTGATCCTGACCCTGCGCATCATCGGCACCCAGACCTCCTACAGGGTCCCGCCGAAAGCCTTGGACACCCTGCGCAAGATCGTCACGGTCGCCCTGGCCATCAACTTGTTCCTGCTGGCGGCCGAGGTCTTCACCGAGTTCTACACGGATTCCGCCCATGCGGTTTCGGCCCAATACCTGTTCCTCGGACTGCACGGCAAACACGGACTGGTGCCCTGGATCTGGTCCGCCATCGCGCTCAACGTCGCGGCCCTGACCGTGCTGTTCCTCCCGCCCCTGGCCCACCGGCCTGGCTGGCAGAACTTCGCCTGCGTGGCGATGATCATCGGCATCTGGATCGAGAAGGGCATGGGCCTGATCGTGCCCGCCTTCATTCCGACGCCCATCGGCGAGCTCGTGGAGTACACCCCGAGCCTGCAGGAAACCCTGATCTGCCTGGGCATCTGGGCGGCGGGCCTGCTGCTGTACACGATCTTCGTGCGCGTCACCATCCCCGTGCTTTCGGGTCGCCTCACGGTGGACCGGGAGTACGAGTTTCCCTCCCCTGCCCAAACACCCCAGTGAGGGCAATTCCCTACCAAAGGTGGATTCAATGGCCATCAAGATCCTGACCTTGGGTACATACGCTGCTGCCGTGGCGTGTGCTTCCTACTTTGCGCCGGAACCCGCATCGGAACCGGCTTCCCAACCTCCCCCGATCGTCACATCGTCCAATCCCGCTCCGGCGGCCGTGGATCCGATTGCTGCGTTCGTGCACCCCGCCGCCACCCAGGCGATCGGCTTGCCGGAAATGTCCGCCAAGTCGAAGGAATGCATCGAGTGCCACAAGAAGACCAACCACGCGCTGTACCAGCAGTGGGGTGCCAGCAAGCACTACCGCGGCAACGTGGGCTGCTATGAATGCCATGCCGCCCAAGAAGGCGACAAAGACGGCTTCATGCACTACGACCACCTGATCGCGGTGATCGTGAGCCCGAAGGACTGCGCCCGCTGCCACCAACGCGAAGTCACCGAATTCCTGGGATCGCACCACGCCAAGGCGGGTCGCATCCTCGGTTCGCTCGACAACGTACTGGCGGAAGTCGTGGAAGGCAACAAGGGTCTCAAGACCCCCGCGCACCCCGAAGGCGTGTCCGCGGCTGCCGTCAGCGGTTGCTGGCAGTGCCACGGATCCGAGATCAAGGTGCTCGCGGACGGCTCGCTGGATCCGGCGACCTGGCCGAACACCGGCATCGGCCGTTTGAACCCGGACGGAACCGAAGGTTCCTGCGCCGCGTGCCACTCGCGCCACACCTTCTCGGCTGCCCAGGCCCGTCACCCCGACACCTGCGGTAAGTGCCACCTGGGCCCGGATCACCCGCAAAAGGAGATCTATGAGGAGTCCAAGCACGGCATCGCCTTCTTCGCCAACATCGACAAGATGAACCTCGAGTCCAACAAGTGGATCGTGGGCGAGGACTACAGCGCGGCTCCGACCTGTGCCACCTGCCACATGTCGGCCACGAAGACCCAGGACGTCACCCACGACATCGGTATGCGCATCAGCTGGAACAACCGGCCGGTCGTGTCCGTGCGTCCGGAGACCTCCGATGCCAAGATGGGCCTGCCCGGCGCGAATGTGCCGTGGCAAGTGCGTCGCGTGCAGATGAAAGACGTCTGCATGAACTGCCACAACGAGGGTTGGGTGGACAACTTCTACGTGCAGTACGACGGTCTCGTCGAGCTGTACAACGAGAAGTTCGCCAAGCCGGGCCTGCGGCTCTACAACGCCGCCAAGCCGCTGCTCAAGCCGGTCAACTTCAGCAACAAGCTGGATTGGATCTGGTTCGAGGTGTGGCACCACGAAGGCCGTCGTGCCCGTCACGGCGCTTCGATGATGGGTCCGGACTACACCCACTGGCACGGCACCTACGAGATCGCCATGCACTTCTACACCAAGATGCTGCCCGAAATGGAGCACTTGATCGAGATGCACAAGGACTCGTCGGATCCGGCCAAGGCGGCTGCTGCTGCCAACCTGCGTAAGGAGATCGACGCGGTGCTCGCCACCGAGGATCACCGCTGGTACACCGGCAACATGGATCCCGAAGAAGCCGCGCGCCGCAAGGCCGCCGCGGAAGAATTCAAAGCCCGCTACAAGTAGGCTCTGACTCCCTGGGCGGGCCCGCCGCGTGCGGGTCCGCCCCGACCCCTTGCCCCCCGAATGCCATGCGCGAAACCCTGAATCTGACCGAAGAAGACGGCCTCCAGGCCCTGCGCATGCACCTGCAGGAGCGCGCCCGCGTGGCGCACCTGCGTTACCCCGACCTGGGGCAGGAGTCCTCCCTGCGCGCCCTGCTGCGCGACGGCGAGATCGTGCGGTTCCCGGTGGAGTTGCGCTTCGGCACCGAAGGCCTGATTCCCGGCGAGTTCGCCCACGCCGAACCCAAGGAAGACCGCGCCGCCGCGGGCTTCACCCTGTTCGTACACCCGCAATTCGAGGGCCGCTGGGCCGATCTGGCCCCGCTCGTGCTCTACCACGTGCCCAGCATCAACTACCTGGACGTGGCCGGTGCGGAAGAAGCCGAGCTGTTCGGGGCCACGGCCCTGGGCCTCGACATCGAAGACTACTACAAACGCATTTGTACCCTGGCGGATGAATTGGGACCCGCTCCGGTGGATCCCCTTGCCGCATCTGTTCCGGGAGCCGATGGATTGGGCGGTTGCGGCACTCACCAGTGCAGCTGCCAGGGTCCGGCCAGCGAGGTGCCCTAGCTTCCTTCGCGAGCCACGGCCGTTCCTCAGAGGGTAACGGCGCAAATGCAGCGGGCGACGTTCTTGGACGTCGCCCGCCTTGTCTGTGGGGACCAGGGACTGGGCCCGCGCGTCACGCGCCCAGGGTCTTCTCCACGCTGCCCGAGCCCAGTTGCTCCTTGCTGGCCATGGGGTCTTCGGTCAACCAGGCGTTGCGGGTGCCCTTGAAACCGTGGCGGGACTTGAGCTTCTGGGTCATGCGGTAGTTTTCGTGCCGATTTGCGGTCCAAGTCGCATCGCAACTTTCGCAGGTGGTCCATTTGCGGAAGTCAAAGTTCATGTGGGCCCGGCGCAAGTCATTCATCGCGTCTCCATTCCAGAGCTCCAACAGGGTGTTCTCCGGGAAACGACCGATTTTGACGCGGGCATCAAAATCGAAACGACAGACCGACATGGTGCCGTCGGACAAGAGGAAGAGTGCGTCCCACGGGTAGGGGCAGGAGTACCGAAACTTCTTGTACAGCCAATCGAATGCGCGATCCGGTAGCCAATGCCGGCGACGCATGCCCTCATCCCTCACATAACCACTGTGGTTGTTGGGGAAGTGGAAGAAGAAGTCATCCACGTAGGGTCCATACTTTGCAAAATAGTCCCTGGCTTCATCCTCCGTGAACACAGGCGTGATTAAGCCCGTACCTACCAAGGTCGGCAGCTTGACCGTGCCCCACGGGCTGTCGAACTCACGGCCTTCCGCTTCCCGGATGCGGTGCAGGGTCTTGAGGTTTTCGTAGACCGCTTTGGGGTCGATGCCCTTGCGAATCTCCTTGAACGTCTCTTCGTCGGCAGCATCCAACGATAGGTTTAAAATGTCCGGCGCCGCCGCGACCAGATCGCGCGCCAGGGACTCGTCCAGCAGCGTACCGTTGGTCGAAAGAGTCACTACCATGCCCACCTCTTTGGCCATGTGGACCATCTGGACCAGCTGCTTGTGCATCGTCGGCTCGCCGACGGTGTGCAGCGTCAAGCGTTTGATGTCCAGTGCCTTCATCTGCTCGAGCAGCTGCTTGTACATCGGCATGGGCATGTAGGTCCACGGACGAACCATATTGCGATTGCCGCAGAACACGCAGCCCAGGTTGCAGGCATTCGTGGGCTCGCAGATCACGCGCTTGGGAGCGGCTGGAATGATGCCCAGAGGGTGGGTTTTCCGGAGCTTCTTTGTGGCGAGGTGCTGGCGGATGTTGCTCGGCAGCAGGGAACTGCGGAACCAATCCTTGGCGGTAGAAGGTGTCAACATTGGAGGCGTTTTGGGGAGGGGGGACCCCGCACTATCCAGAGGGGAAAAAGGAAGCTAGAATCGGCGAACCATCCCAGGCGGGCAGACCCACACGGGGCGAAGACGGGCAAGGCAGTCCGAACACGACACCTCGAAAGGGAATGTCCCGCCAAAAATGAAAATATTGCTCACCGGTGCCAGCGGGTACTTGGGCGGTCATGTTTTGCATGCGCTCAAGGAAGCAGGCCATGAAGTTCGCGCGGTGACCCACTCGACGCGCCATTTGGAATGGATCCGGACCCATGCAGACGAGGTCGTAGCCGGGGACCTGCGCGACTACGCCAGCCTGCGCAAGGCCTGCCATGGCATTCAAGGGCTGGTGCATTGCGCCGCACTCCTGGGGGCCTGGCGCAAGATCGATCAGGAGCTGGTCGACGTGAATGTCATTGGGACGGCGCACCTGTTGCGGGCCGCGGATCGTTCGGGCGTAGGCAAGGTCGTGCACGTCTCTTCCGTCGTTGCCGTTGGGTGCACCCGCGACGGCAAGGTACTGAACGAAGACGCACCCTGGGCTCAAACGCCCCAGCCGCCGATCCCGTACCTTCGCAGTAAGCGAGAAGCAGAGGGCCGCGTGATGAGCGGGGTCTACGCTGGCATGCCAATCACGATCGTCAATCCCGGATCCATGCTCGGTCCCCATGCACAGGACGGACGGGTCAAAGGGCATGTGGCCGAAGTTCTGAAGAACCCCGGACAACGCATTTTTCCGGGAGGTTCGACGGTGGCCGGGGTGAAGCAGACTGCGCAGGGCGTGGTCGCGGCCTTGGACAAGGGACGAGTGGGGGAGCGATACCTGCTGGGTGGCCACAATCTTACGTGGTTCGCTTTGCGCAACGAAATCGCCAAAGCCGCTCGGGTCGCACCCCCGGCGGGAGTGTGGCCTGGGGTTCTCGGCCAGGCCGGAGCCTGCATGGGGTTGCTGGTGGAGATGACGCCCCTTTCGCGGCCCCGATTTGCACGGGATCGGTATCGCGCTTGGGGTTGGTACTCCTACGCGGATTCCTCGAAGGCCCAGCGCGAGTTGGGCTATCGGATCGTCCCGCTGGAAGAGATCGTTTCCGAGGCGGTCGATGCCTGCCGAACCGCTTCCCTGCAACCCGCCGGATGACTGGGGCCCTGCTCACCGTTCACGGCGTTTCCCGGGACTTCGGTTCCGTATCCGCCCTTGGCAATGTCCACCTTGCGCTCGGATCCGGGCGGGTCGTGGGGCTGGTCGGCCGCAACGGGGCCGGCAAGACGACGCTGCTCGGCTGCATGTCCGGGTTGCTCGCGCCGTCCGCAGGGGACGTGCGCTTGGGGAGCGCCTCCCTGGCCCGCGAGCCCCGTCGGGCCCGGGGCTCCCTTGGCTTCCTGGGTTCCGCTGACCGATCCTTTCCCCCGCGCCTAGCTCCCCAAGAGAGTCTGGAGGCGTTTGCCGTCCTGCAAGGCCTGTCCCGCGAGGCGGCGCGAAGGCGCATCGCGGAACTGGCCCATACGCTTGCCGTCGAGCCCTGCCTCCACCGCCCTTATCAGCAACTTTCCTCTGGCCAACGCCAACGCCTCGGTCTCGTGCGCGCCCTCGTGCACCAACCCGATGTACTGCTGCTCGACGAGCCCACGTTCGCCCTCGATGCGGCGGGCACCCGCCTAGTTTTCGATCTGCTGCGGCGGTACGCCTCTGGTGGGGGCTTGGTCGTGGTCAGCTCCCACGACCTCGCACAAGTCCAGGACATCGCCGACGAGCTTTTGGTGCTGCATGCGGGGCGGGTGGTTGCGCAAGGCCCAAGCCGGGAGCTGTTGCCCCCTGGCAGGCCGGGCGCTGGTTGATCCACTTCCGTGACGAATCCGCCTGCCGGGCCGCAATGACCCGCGTTTCCGGGTTGTCGCCCACCTACCGCGCGGATGCGGCCATGCACGGAAGCGAAGTGCCTGCGGGGGGATGGGAGGAACTGAAGGAGCTCGGGGTGCGGCGCATCGAACTCCGGGAGAGTGCACAGTTGGAAGACTTGCTGCAGGAGATCGGAGATTTCGACGCACAGCCGGCGACGACCGCCATCGGCGCACAAGCGTGTCAGGAACCGAGGCCCCGGCCCCGCGCCTCGGCCCTCTTGGCGTTCAGTACGCTGATGCGCCTCGAAATGAAAACCGACCTGAGTTATCGCTTCAAACTCGTCATGCAGGCAGGCATGTGGGTGGTTTGGGCGGGCATGGTCTACTTCATGGCGCAGGTCTACCGTCAGGACGGCGGCATGGGCGCGGCGATGTTCCACAACCCGATGGGGTTCCTGCTGATCGGGCTAGGGGCCCAGGAGTTGAGCAAGGTCTGCATGGGGCAGATGGGGCGCTCCCTACGGGAAAGCCAGTTATTGGGCACCCTGGAACCGTTGCTGGTCACGGGCCGCAATCCGCTCCTGTTCGTGCTCGCCCCCCTGCCGTGGCACGCCGGAACCCTGCTTTTGCTCATGGCGTTGGTGTTCGCTTCCACGCATGCAGTGCTCGGTTGGCAAGCGAACCCTGCCTGGATCGCCGGAGGCCTGGCGGCGCTGCTCGGGTGCGCGGCGGTGGGCTCGCTCGGACTGATTTCCGCGGCTTTCGTTCTGCGCTTCAAACGTGGCGATCCCGTCGGCCTACTTGTGAACATCTTCGGACTGCTGGCCGCTGGGGTCTACTTCCCCCGGAGCGTGCTGCCCGAATGGCTGCAGGCGGCGACCGTTTGGTTGCCCCACACCTCGGGTGTTCAAGCCGTGCGAGCGGCGCTCTTGGCGGGGGAAGGATTCGCCTCAAGCACGTTCCTCAGGCCCTTCACTCACTTGATCGCCTTCACCGCGTGCATCGTGCCCGTGGCCCTCGCTCTCTGGCGCCTGGCCTATTCCCGGGCGCGCAGCCTGGGCGTGCTGACCGGGGTCTAGCGCCCGTGCACGTTGTACCACTGGTTGCAGTGGCCGCAGCGCACGTCGCCGTGGGGGGAGACCGCGAGGTCCGCGGTGAGCGGCGCTTGGCAGTTCGGACAGCGATCGCCTGTGGAAGGCGGACCGGGTACCGGGCCGGTGCCGTTCCGCGAGGCGAAGCGCTGCACTGCGGCGAAATCGGCGCTCTTCTTGCCGGTCAGGAAGATCAGGCCGATCAGGACAAAAAAACCCGCGACGAAACTGCCAAACACCCGGAAGAAAAACGGGGGCGCGCCCCAGCCCCATTGTGTCCAGAGGGAAATGAGCATCGTTAAACCGATCCCCAGCGGGAACAGACCGATCAAGCGCGCGAGGAAGGGCATGGTGGGGAGGGGCGGAAACGAATCGAGGCCAGTTCGCACCGGCCTCGAGGATATTCAACGGCGGTCAGGGCGCGGATCAGCGGCCTTTGAACAGCGTGCTGATGACCTTGGGCTCTTTGCCCGGGGCGACGACCACCCAGCCGGCCTGCACGCCTTCTTCGCCCATAGGCGTCAGCGTCTCGCCGATACGGCCCCAGGTCTTCGGGTCGAGTAGGTCTTCGACCTCGCCCTCGGGCGGGGTCACGCGCATGGCGGTTTCGATGATGCCGCCCGGTTTGAGGGTGCAGTTGCCGAGGATCAGATCCCCATGGTCGGAGAAGCCGAGGAACTCCAGGCGGTTCTCGAACCCGTTGTGGAAGTAGAAGCCGGTCACGTGCAGCGGGCCTTCGCGCAGGGGATTCGGCAGGGTGCGTTCGACCCAGAGGGCGCGGCCGCTGGAGCGCCACGCGCCGGTCCAGTCCATGCCCTGGCCATCCCCGAGCGCGCCGATCAGCGGCACCAAGGGCTTGAGCGCCTCCATGGGCTTGCTCTCTTCCTTGCGCACTGGGGTCAGCTCGGTGAGCTCCCGTTCCCGGTGGAAGGTGGTTTCCGAAAGCTGCGTCACCCCTTCGTCGCTCTTCTGGAACAACTGCCAGCGGAAGGCTTGGTCGGCTTCGAAAGAACGTCGTTCCACCAGGTTGTAGCTGCGCACCTGGACCGCTCCGTCGATCAGGGTGCCGTCGTTCATCTGGTACCGGATCTCGTTGACGAGGGTCTCGCCTTCCCAATGCATGCGGCCTTGGGCAAACGAGCCGTTGCCGCCGACGGTGACCGAGCGCACTTCCCCGGCCACCGGGTCGAGGTACCACGCGCTGACCGCGGGCAACGGGGCGTCCAGTTCGTCCTTGTCGCGCGTTTCGACCCACATGCTGGTGTTCGCGCTGCCGGGCAGGAAGCGCAGGAAGGTCTTGCGCGGGTAGTGGGCGTCGGCGAGCCATTCGCCGCCCATCAGGCGCTGGGCCTTGCCCCAAGCGGCGCCGCCGCGCACGGGTTCGGCGGGTTTGGCCTCGGCCGGGGCGGCGGGGTCCTCGTGCACGGGCACCTGGGCCAGGAGGGGGGCGGAAAGGACCGCCGGCAGCAGCCAAAGGAGGGTTTTTTGCATGGTGTTTCCTAGATCAGGGCCCAGTCTATGCTCTCCCGGGCCCAGGTGGGCGTCAAGGGCCTTGGGCGGCTCCCGCAGCCTTGGGTTTGACCCATGCAAGTCCGATAGATTTCCAGGAAGATGGATTCGGCGAGCAAACACCCCAAACCCCCGGCGTGGTGGCCCCTCTGGCTTCGGCCGGCGTGGGATTTCCTCAACCGGGATGTGTGGTCGGCGGAGTTGGGCGGACTGCCCACGTTCCGCCGCTTCGGGTATCGCGTGGCGCGGGTCCTGTACCTAGCGACGAAGGGATTCCACAAGGACCACTGCATGTTCCGGGCCTCGGGCCTGGCGTTCATCACGGTGTTGTCGCTGGTGCCGTTGCTGGCGGTGGCGTTCTCTGTCGCGAAGGGGCTCGGTGCGTACGAGCGCTTGCGGCTCGAGGTGATCGATCCGTTCCTCGAACAGGCGTTCGAAGTGGCGGAAGGCGCTGCGGGCGAGCCCAACAGCCTGCGCCAGGGCATCGAGCAGGTGCTCGAGTTCGTGCAGGCCACTAACGTGGGCAACCTGGGCACCATCGGCTTGCTGGCGTTGATCTACACGGTCATCAAGTTGCTGGGATCGATCGAACAGACGCTGAACACCATCTGGGGCGTGCGCAAGCCGCGGACCTGGGTGCGCAAGTTCGCCGACTACCTTTCGATGGTCATGGTCGTGCCGCTCGTTCTCGTGGCGGCCACCGCGTTCATGACCACGATGAAGAGCCAGGCCCTGCGGGAGCGGCTGGACTCGCTGTACCTTGGTTTTGCGTGGGAGAAGATCCTCGGCCTCGGCACCCTCGCCGCGCTGTGGGTGGGCTTCACGTTCGTCTACCTGTTCCTGCCCAACACCCGCGTGCGTTGGCGCTCGGCCCTGCTCGGGGGCTTGGTCGGCGGCACGCTCTGGTGGCTGGTGCAGATGGGGCACGTGGGTTTCCAGCTCAACGTGGCCAAGTACAACGCGCTCTACTCGTCCCTGGCGGCGATTCCGCTGTTCCTGTTCTGGGTGTACCTGTCCTGGGTGACGGTGCTCGCGGGTGCGGAATTGGCGTTTGCTCACCAGAACGAACCGGCCTACCGTCAATTGGCCCGGGCGCGGGAGTTTGACCATGGCCTGCGCGAGATCGTGGCCGTGCGGGCGATGGCGCGCGTTTCTGCGGCTTTCGTGAAGGGTTCGAGGCCCTTGCGACCCCTCGAACTGGCGACCGAACTGGCCGTGCCCGAGCGCACCCTCGTAGAGGTCTTCCAGGCGTTGGTGGACGCGCACGTGTTGGTGTTCGCCGAGGACGAGTTCCTGGAAGACGCCGCGGTGGTGCCCGCGAGGGACCTGGAGAACATCCACCTGCAGGACGTGTATGACGCCCTCGTGGGCAAACGTGGGCCGGTGGAATTCGCCGCGGCCGCAGGGCCAGATGCGGCGGTCGATGAGATCCGCCGGACCTTCGAGCGCCAGCGCAGCGACGTGGCCGGCAACATCTCCATGCGCGAATTGGCTCGACGCTTCGAGCAGCAGCTCCGGGCCGGCCAGGAAGTGCCGGAGACGCTCGTAGCCGAAAGCAGCACTGATCCCGAGGGATCCGCCGCCGGCGCCTGAGCAGGAAGGGCTCGAACGCCTGGCGATTCGGGCGGTATCGGGCCTTGGTCGATCGGTATGGGGGCCAAGAAACCGGTAGAGGAAGCGGGATCGGGGTAGGCATCGGACCGCTGACGAAGGGGCCGGGCGGCCCCGTAGATTCCGCGGCGGC
The DNA here is from genome assembly GCA_041398705.1 of Planctomycetota bacterium. Lineage (GTDB taxonomy): Bacteria > Planctomycetota > UBA1135 > UBA1135 > NORP259. The sequence continues at coordinate 85,214 of JAWKUI010000008.1, forward strand.
GGGTTTGGGCTGGGCTAGGCGAGCTCGAGCATCCCCGTCCTTCCACATTGAAATGGACCGATACCCTGGCCGCGACTGGCCGCCCGGGTACCATTTGCGGCCCCATGGGCCGGCCCGATTCGAAACGACTGCTGCGCAACCTCTGGCTCATCCGGGTGATGGCATTCACCTGGATGTTCATGATCCTGATGCCGGTGGTTGTGCCCTTCTTCAAGTCGCGCGGGCTCGACGACGGGGACATCTTCTTGGTGCAGTCGATCTTCTCGGGCGCGGTGGCGCTGCTCGAGATTCCGACCGGGTACGTGTCCGATCTGCTGGGGCGCAAACGCACGCTGGTGCTCGCGGGAGCTTTGCACGGCGTGGCGTATTCGATGCTGCCATTGATCGATGGATTCTGGGGGGTGGCTTCGTTCGAGCTGGTGGCGGCGCTTTCGGTCAGCCTCTATTCGGGTACGGACGTGGCTTTGCAGTACGACTCGCTTGAAGCCCTGGGACACGAAGCCGGGCGCAGGCGGAATCTGGGCCAGCGCCTCTTCTGGATGCAAGCGGGGGAGACGATCGCCGCATTGGTGGGGGGCTGGCTGGTGCTCAGCAACCTGCAGAACGTGGCGATTGCGAATGCCTGTGTCGGGTGGGTGCCCTTTGTGATCGCGATCTTTCTGGTAGACGTCCCGATCGAGCGCATGGGGCGCGATGACCACGGGGCGAACCTGCGGTCGATCGCTCACGAGTTGTTCCGGGTTTCGCCGGTGGTGCGCGGAGTGCTGTGGAACCTGGTGATCTACGGCCTCGCGACCTTGCTCGCGGTCTGGTCGTTCCAGGGGTATTGGGAGGCCATGGGCGTGCCGCTTTGGACCTTTGGGTACATCTGGGCGGGCTATAATGGCGTAGTGGCTTTGACCGGGCGGGTGGCCCACCGCATCGAGGAGCGCATCGGTACGCTTTGGAGCCACCGCTTGATCGCGTGGTTGCCCGTTGCGGGGTATGCGTCGATGGCCTTGATCTATGGCCAAGAGGGACGCTCGGGCGTATGGCTGAGCCTCGCGGTTGCCGCGGGTCTGGCCTTCCAATTCGGCCGGGGGCTCACCCAAGTCATTCTGAAGGACGAACTCAACCAACGGGTCCCCCCGCGCATGCGCGCCACGGCGAACTCGGTTTCCACCCTGGGCGTACGGCTCGGATTCGTATTCCTCGGGCCGCTGCTGGGTGCCCTGGTCGATGCGCACGGCCACTCCGTGGCCTTCCATTCCGCAGCAGGGCTGTACGCGCTGTTCGCGATTGTGGTCGCGTGGCCATTGATGCGATTGATGCACCGCGACCCCCCGCCGGAGGAATTGTGTTACGTACGGAAGCGGGTTTAAGTTGTCACGTTATTCGCCTCGTGAGGTGGTCGTTCCGACCACCTCACGTGGCGAATAACGTGACAACTCAACCCTTCCGTACGTAACACAATTCCTCCGGCGCCCTGGGAGATTCGCCTGCTTTACAGGCTCTGTACTACCTACTGCGGCGCCCCCCCCGTACATCCGCCGATGAAACCTCCCCATGCGATTGCGCCCGGTGTCTTGCTGCTGGCTGCGTGTGCTTCGACTCCTCCGAACGAAGTGCAGTTGGCGCAGTACCCGGAGTCGCCGTACGAGGATTCGCACGGCTTGTACTGGTTTCCTACGGCGTTCAGCGGGGTCTGGAGTTACGACGGGGCGCAATTCCATGGGTACTCGACCGCGGAGGGATTGCCGAGCACGACGGTGCGGGCGGTGGTGGAGGACGGGGACGGCGTGTTATGGGTGGGCACGGGCAACGGCATCGTGCGCATCCAAGATGGGCAGGTGCAGGCGGACCATGATCTGCCTGGGGCAGATGTCTGGGATGTTCTGATCGACCGGAAGGGCCGCATGTGGGTGGCGACGCTGGGCGGTGTATTTGTGAAGGAGGGCGCCGAATTCAAGCCTTTCGGCCTCGTTGGCCAGGATCAGCAACACTCCTTCGACTTCGCTCCCCACATGGTCTACGACATCCACGAGGCGCGGGATGGCGCGCTTTGGTTTGGAACCGATGGCTGTGGAGTCGTGCGCTGGGATGGCGCGGAGCAGACCGCTTGGACCACCGGTCAAGGTCTGGCCAGCAACGCGATCTGCAAAGTGTTCGAGGCTCCGGGGGGAGACTTCTGGTTTGGAACCGCGGACAACGGCGCGTCCCACTTCGATGGGGGAGTGTTCTCCACCCATCTGCGCAACTCGGAGCACACCGATTACAACGGCTGGGGCCGGATCTTCGGTATCGCAGCCGATGGCAATGGCAACGTCTGGTTCGGCCGTTCGAGCGCCGGTGGCGGTGTCTGGCGCTACGATGGCGTCGATTGGCGGTTACTCGGTGTCAAAGACGGGTTGGGGGATGGTGGCGTGATCGAAGTCAGCTCGGATCGCGACGGCAAAGTGTGGGTAGGCACGACCGCGGGGGTGTTCTGGTTCGACGGCAGGGGGTTTCGCAACTTGAAGCGACCGGAGTCGATCCGATCTTAGGGGCCGTGCGTCTGAGCAACTCGGCGGTGGAATAACGTTACATACCGAACCGGGTTCGATCAGTCCCACAATTCGCCGGGGGTGCTTCGCACGCACCGCGAATTGTGGGACTGATCGAACCTGGTTCGGTATGTAACGTTATTCCACCGGCTACGCGGCGAGGCGCTGCAGTCCGCGCAGGCTGTCGGGGTGGCCGGGGTAGTGGCGCAGGGCGAGTTCGTAGTACTCGCGGGCGTCGTCGGGCATCTCGAGCACTTCGCGGAGGACACCCAGGTGGTAGGCGGGGCCCCAGGTGCGGGCGACGGCGTTTGAGGCGCCGCCGCGGCCTTCGGGGTCGGGCAGGGTGAGGCAGCGTTGCAGGCGGCTTTCGGCGAGTTCGAGTTCGCCCACGTCCAGGGCGAGCAGGGCTTCGACGTAACACATGTCGGCGCGGTCGAGGAAGGCGCCGGAGACTTGTTGCAGCAGGTCGAGGCCTTCCTGGGAGCGGCCGATGGAGCGCAGGCAGTGTGCGGTGGACTCGAGCAGGGCGGGAAGGAAGGGGTCTTCGCTTTGCACGTGGTCCAGGGCGCGGGCGAAGGAATCCAGGGCGGCTTCGGTGTGTTGCGCGACGAAGTGGGTGCGGCCGAGTTGATACCAGGAGTAGGCGTCGGTCGGAGTCTCGGCGACAAGTTGCTCGAGCAGTGCGATGTTGCGAGCGACCTTGTCCTTGGCGGCGAGCACCTTGGGTTCGTAGCCGTGGTGCAGGACCTGGATGGGCAGGGGGGCCGGGGAAGCGGGTTGGTCGGTGAAGTACGGCTGTTCGTGGATCCGGCCGCGGTAGTTCGGGTGCAGCGCGGCGGGGAAGAAGCGCGAAACGCGGCTTTGCATGGCCCCTTCGGCGGAGACGTCGACGAGGGTGAGTTGGCCAGCACGCTCAGGATAGGCGGCGCAAAACTGCTCGAGGCGGGAGCGGAGATCCTCTCCTTGCAGTTCCTCGTCGGCGTCGAGCACGAGGATCCAATCGCCGGTGGCCATGGCGAGGGAGGCGTTGCGGGCGGCAGCGAAGTCATCGCACCAGACGAACGATTCGACCCGGGCGCCTTGGTTGCGGGCGATGTCGATCGTGTTGTCGGTGGAGCCGGTGTCGACGACGCAGATCTCGTCCACGATTCCGTCCACCGAGGCCAGGCAACGGGGAGGAACTCTTCCTCGTCCCGGACGATCATGCAGAGGCTGATGCGTACCATCTGGCAGGTATCGACACTCAGCAGATCCCTCAAGGGCCCGGGGATTGGAATTTCGTAACGTACGGAAGCGGGTTTAAGTTGTCACGTTATTCGCCCCATGAGGCGGTCGTTCCGACCGCCTCATGGGGCGAATAACGTGACAGCTTAAACCCGCTTCCGTACGTTACGAAATTCCAATCAGGCCATGCGGGCGGTGACGGTTTCGCCGATGGCGAGGGCGGAGGTGGCGGCGGGGGAAGGGGCGTTGAGGACGTGCAGGATGGCGTCTTCCTTGCGGATGAGGAAGTCGTCGACCAGGGAGCCGTCGGGGGAGAGGGCTTGGGCGCGGACGCCGGCGGGGGCTTTGACGAGGTGCTCGGGGCGGATGTCGGGCACGAGGCGGGAGAGGGCGCGGACGAAGGCCTTCTTCGAGAAGGAGCGCCAGACTTCGCCGCAGCCGGTGCGCCAGTGGCGGGCGGCGAGGCGCAGGAAGCCGGAGTAGGTCAGGCTGTCCCAGAGGTCGGCGGGGGAGATGCTGCCCCAGTCGTAGCCTTCGCGGGCGAGGGCCAGCACGGCGTTGGGGCCGCACTCGACGCCGCCGCCGATCATGCGCGTGAAGTGCACGCCGAGGAAGGGGAACTTCGGGTCGGGCACGGGGTAGATCAGGCCGCGGCAGAGGGATTCGGCCTCCGGCTTGAGCTCGTAGTATTCGCCGCGGAAGGGAACGATGCGCGCGGGGCGTTCCAGGCCGGTCATCTGGAGGATGCGGTCGGACTGCAGGCCGCAGCAGTTGATGGCGCGGCGCGCGGTCAGCAGGCGGTCGCGGGTGCGCAGCGTGACCTGGTCGTGCATGCCGCGCAGGCTGGTCACTTCGCTGCCGGTGCTGACTTCGCCGCCGAGGCGGGTGATCTCGCGGGCGAGCACCTTGCAGACCTCCACGTAGTCGACGATGCCCGCCTCCGGCACGTGCAAGGCATCGACGCCGGCCACGTGGGGTTCGAGTTCGTTCAAGCGAGCGAGGCCGATGCGCTCACACTGGACCCCGGCCCCTTCGCCGCGTTCCTGGATGCGATCGAGCTGCGGGATCTCCTCGGGCCGGGTGGCCACGATCACCTTGCCGGTGCGTTTCCACGGAATGCCATGTTCGGTGCAGAAGGCCTCCATCAACGCCTTGCCGCGCCGGCAGTTCTCCGACTTCAGCGAACCCGGTTTGTAGTAGATGCCGCTGTGCAGCACCCCCGAGTTGTGCCCGGTTTGGTGCTGGCCCACTTCGGTCTCTTTCTCGAGCAACACCAGGCTGCGGCCGGGGAACCGCTGCAAGTACTGCCAGGCGACCGCCAGACCGACGATGCCGCCGCCGAGCACGGCGACGTCGTATTGGGCTTGGGACATGGGGGCAGGCCGGGGGGAGGATAGGGGTGGCGCCGCCCGCCGGGGCTGCGCCCGGTCAGGGCAACTCGCGCTCGAGGATTTCGCGCAACCGATCCTGGTGGATGCTGCGTTCGATCAGTCCCATCTGGTCGGGATCGAGGGGGTCGGAGTCGACGCCTTGCAGCAGGTCGCGCAGCTCGGGATTGTCCTGCCCCATGCGATCCATTTCCAGATTTGCCTGCAAGGCTTGCAGGCGCAATTCCTTGGCTTGGATCAGGGAGTCGAGTTGCACGAGGGTGCGGTCCCACTTCGCCTGGGTTTCGACCAACGCGGCGAGCAGGGAGACCTTGGGGTGTTTCAGGAGTTCCTTTTCGCCGAGCCCAAGGGAGCGGATCTCGCGCTTCAGTTCCTCTTTGCGCAGGACCAGTTCGCTCAGGGTTTTCTTGACGCGTACGCGCTGCTCACCGAGCGTCGCGAGTTCGTTCTGGACGGCAACCAATTGCGTCGCGGGGGTCTCGGGGCCCAGGGTTCGGCGCAGGTGGTTGACCGGCCCACGGGCCACGGCAAAGGCCATGAACAGGCCGACGATGGCGGAGACCACCGAGCTCTTGCCCGGGTCCACCAGGGCATGCAGGGCGGGCATCACCAAGAGGATGCCCAGGCCCAGGCGCAGGCCATTGCCGAAGCCGCCGAGGGGCTCCTTGAGCAGCCAGGCGAGGATGATGCCCGAGGCCAGGCCGAAGCCCCAGCCGAGGGGCTCACGGTTCGATCCCGTCACGAAGGAACGCGCGGCGAACAGGAACAGCAGGACCGCGGCCGCGCTGGCGGCCAGGTCGAGGATGGGCATGTCGAACATGGGGGTGGCTGGGCTCGGGACCGGAGGGCCGAGGGGATTCTATACGAGGGCCGAGTGGGGCGTATTCAAGCCGGGTGCCGATGGCGCCCAAAACGACCGAAGCCGGCCCTTGCGGGGCCGGCTCCGGGGTTTCCTTAGCAGGGCTGAAGGATCAGCTGTTCAGGAAGTCGATGGTCTTCTGCTTCTTGGCGGCTTCGGCAGCGGCCTTGGCTTCGGCTTCCTTCTCGGCGGCTTCTTTCTCCACGAAGTACTCCAGGTCGCGCACCGGGTCGGCACCGGACTTGGCGAGGGCTTCGGCCTCTTCCATCTGGTCGTTGATGCTGTCCAGCTTCTTGAGGAAGTCGTCCGACTTGGCGAGGGCCTCGTTCAGGCGGGCGGTTTCCTTCTCGGCTTCGATGGTCTGCAGGCGGCTCGTCAGCTTCACGATCTGGCCTTTCAGCTTCTCGATGTTCTCACTGGCTTTGGCCAGGTGCTTGTCGGCGTCCGCCACCATGAGTGTACTGGTCCTTCTGCACCATCAAGGTTTCGACCTGGGTGATCGCAGCTTGTCCTTGGTGTAGGAAGCGCCTTCCACTTCGACCGGCCAGGAGCCGTTCGCTTCGGCGGCTTTATAGGCGTCCTTGAAGGCGGTGCTCAGCTCTTCGGCTTTGTCGACCATCTTCTGGTTGTGCGCCTTCAATTCGGCGTCGATTTTCTCAATCGAGCTCTGCTGGAGTTGCGGCTCGGAAGGCTCTTCTTGATGTTCTTCTCGGCTTCGTTCGGGAACCCCGGTCGGGTCCTTCTTGATCTGCTCTTCCGACCAAGTGGTGAGCTTCTCCTTGGCCTGGTCGAACTTCTCCTTGAAGAACGGGGACTTGGAGAGGATGAGGTACGCGACGACCGCGAAGATGATGAGGGGAAGGAGCCGTTTCATGGCGATGGATTCCGGGGTCAGGGGGAGGACCGTTGGTTGACCGCCGGTCCTGGGCTCCCCTGGGGCAGACATGCCCCGGGGACGTTTTGAGGCCCAGGATACTAGCGGTGGTTCCGGCAGGGTCCAGAAGGGTTCGGTTGTTTCAGGTCGGGGTCAGGGGGGAGCCAAAATGCGACATCCAAGCCCTTTCGTTCCAGGCCCCTTACGGGCCCGTCGCCCCGGCATTCATGACGAATGGGTTAGTCGGGCCCAGTGGGGGCCTAGAGGCTGTCCGAGAGGAAGTTCATGGCGCCCTGGCGGGCCGGGCCAAGCACCTCTTCGCGGGCTTTGTTCTTCTCGCTGTCGCGCACCAGTTCTTCGAGGCTGCGCACGGCCGAGCCGCTTCCTTCAGTCGACGGGGCTTCGACGGGTTCGACGCCCATGTCCCGCAGGTACGAATCGGCCTCCTTGGCCAGGTCGTCCAGGCGTTGGCGCTCGCGTTCGGTGGCCTGCTGTTCCAGCTTCACGCGCAATGCATCCAGCTTGGCGGACAGGCTACTGGACACCGATTCCAGCTGCACGATCTGCTCGTTCTTGAGGCTGAGCTGCTCGTCCAGGGCCTTGCGGACCTGCAGCAGGGAGTCGACCTTGCCGACCAGCTCGGACTCGTTGTAGTCCACGCTGCGCACGCGTACGGGCCAGGGACCGCCGTTCTTGGTGTTGTTGTAGGCCACCTTGAACTCGCCCAACCAGCGGTTCGCGTCTTCGATGCGCTGCTGGATGCCGTCCTGCTCGCGCCGGACTTCCTTGATGCGGGCCTTGGTCTGGGCCAGGGAGTCGGTGAGCTTCTCCTGGGTGCCTTGGGGGGTGTCCGGGTAGGTGCGCTTGCGGATCTCGGTCCGGCTGGACTCCGTGCGCGGGTTGGCGCGGGTGTTGCCTTCCTTGTCGCGGTTCACCATGTAGATGAACAGGGCGATGAACAGGATCGGGATCAGGGCACTACTGTTGCGTTTGGCAGTCGGGCGCATGGGCTTCTCTCCTCTAGGGGGGCAGGAATCTACCCCTTGGGGCCCATTGTATGCAGGTTCAACTCCGGATTTCCCCGCCCGGGGCGCCCGTGCGCCAGCCAGGGAAGGCCCCAAACGCCGCGCGGCGGCCCCGGGGGACCGCCGCGCGTTGGATCGATGGCCGGAACTCGCCGGCGGGTCGCTCAGAAGCTGATCTGGGCACCCAGGAAGGGGCCGGAGAAGTCCAGGTCGGCGTCGATGCGCTCGCCCGAATCGCCTTCGTAGTCCACCTGGAGATTGATCTTGCGATAGCCCGCGATGATGCTGCCCGAAGCCCGGCTCGAGCCTCCGATCACGTGCCACTGGCCATGCACGTCGAGATCCATGAACTGGGCTTCGTCCCCGTCATAGTCGATCTGGAAACCCGCCAAGTGGCCGCCGAATTCGAAGGGGCCGACGGGCACGTTGGCGCGCACGGCGAGCACGGGGATCGGCACCATCTCATCGAAATCGATGCGTTCGCTGGTGCTTTGCGACACGAAGCTGCCTTTCAGGTCGAACGCATCCACGCCGATGCCGATGCCGAGTTCCGCCGCCGTCGGCAGGAAGTCCCAGGTGATGATCGCGCTGTGGATCGCCATGTCGAGGTCGGAATCCACGTTGTCGCCGATCGGAATCGTCGCGCCGTTGTTCGAGAGTTCGGCGCTCAGGGTGCCCGAGCCCGACCAGGAGCCGGACATCGTGCTGACCGAGATGTGCGGGCCGCCCCATTGGAAGTCGATCACGGCACCGGGCAGGTTCTCCTTGTCCCCGAGGCCCAGGTCATCGATGGTGTTGCGGGTCACGATGCTCGAGTCCGAGATACCGATTTCGCCGTCCAAAGTGAGCTGCGTCATGCGGGCGGTGCCGTCGATGCGCGGAGCGAAGCAGGCGGTCAGGCAGAGGGGAGCGGCAAGCAGGCCGAAGGTTCTGGCAAGGTCCATGGGGTCTTGATGTGCGGGATGGTTCGGCAGGGTTCGCTCGGGAATCGGCTGGAAGCTCACGCCCGAAGACTCCAGCGCGCGCGCAGCGCGTGGATGCGGATGCGGAGTTCTTCGACCGATTCTGCATTTGCCTGCAGCCCAAGCCCGGTGAGGGCGCGCCGAAACGGGCGGGGGCGTCCCAGGGCTCGGAAGAAAAGGACCATCACCGAGAGGCTGACCCACGGCAGGGCCCAGGCCAGCGGCGCGGATAGGAAATGGGTCATCCACCAGCCCAGAACGAATGCCCAAAGTGGACAGAAGACCGATGCGGAGATCACCTGCATGGTCACGAGTTTCTCCGGGGTGCTGCGACCCAGGGCGGCGAAACCGCGCACGAGCAGCCACGGGGGAAGCCAAAAAAGGCCTTGGGGCAAGATGAACAGCAAGACGGCGAGAGAGCGCAGGGCGGAAGGCCGCTCAAGCGGTTTGTCCGCGATGTCCCAGCCTTCGAGTCCCCAGCTCTCGAGCTGCTCGGAGATCGAGCGGATCTCCGCTTCCATTTCCCCGCGCGCCGACTCTGGCAAGGCGATCCATGACCGGTGCAAAGCCTGCAGTCGCGGAGGCAGGTCCTGCGGACCGGCGGCGAGCAAACGGTCCAAACGCACGCAGAAGCGCCAATCCTGCTCGTCGGCCGGGACCGACAGTTCCTGCAGCCGCGCGCGCAGATCCGCCGTCAGATGTCGCACCGCTTCGCGGTCGTCTTGCGCGAACGATTCGAGGTACGGACCGACGGCGATCGGTTCGCCAACCCACGCGTGCACGCGGGAACCTGGCACTTCCTGTTCCTCGTAGACCAGGTACGCCGGCTGGAGCCGCACCGGATGCTTGCCATCGTTCTCCACTTCGGCCCCAAGCGCCATGCGCGCGGCGCCCGTGCGGAACTCGCGGATGACGTGACCAGGCCGCGACTCGCCCTCGGGGTAGATCGTCAGGATGCCGCCACCGCGCAGCAGGGTGTGCACCTCCCGGAAGGACTCCTCGTTGAGCGCCATGTCGACCTTGTCCTTCTGCCGGTAGATCGGGATGCCGCCGACGGCGCGGATGATCGTGCCGAGGATCGGGATGCGGAAGAGACTCGCCTTGGCCAGGTAAAATATTTGACGATCGGTCAAGAATAGGGGGAGGCCCGCGTCGAGCAAACCACCCGAGTGATTCGTGTAGATCAGCAGGCCGCCCTCCGCGGGCACCGCAGCGCCGGCGCGCAAACGCCGATAGAAGGTTCCGATCAGGATTTCGGGATAGAGCAGCGCAATGGATCGCACGCGGCCGATTGTAGCGGGAAGGCCCTGGCCCGGATCCAGCGCCTGGGTGCCTTCCCGCGTGTTCGAGTCGCTATCCTGGAATCAGCCCGACCCCCTCTGCCATGCAAGACAAGCCCTGGTTCCAACACTATCCCGAAGGCACGCCGCACTCGATTCCCTACGAGCCGCTCTCCCTCCCGGAGATGCTACGCCGCACGGTCGCCCGCAAAGGGGACAAGGTCGCCATTGAGTTTGTGCGGGCGACGCTGACCTACCAGCAGCTCGGGGCCGAGGTGGACAAGCTCGCGGGCGTGCTGCACGGGCTCGGAGTGCGCAAGGGGGATCGGGTGGCGATCCAACTGCCCAACCTGCCGCAAACGGTGATCGGGTTCTATGCGGCCTTGTCCCTTGGCGCGGTGGTGGTGATGACCAACCCCCTGTACACCCTGCGCGAAGTGGAGCACCAGTGGGCAGACGCCGAGGTCAAGGTGGCGATCACCGCGGACTTCGTCTGGGACCAGCTGCTGAAGGAGCACGCGAATCAACTCGCGCCCGATCACTTCCTGATCGCTTCGATCCCCGACTACTTCTCGTTCCCGATCTCGTGGATCGCGAAGCGCAAGCTGGGGAAACAGAGCCCGGCCCGCTGGGCGAAGGTCGAGCCGGGTCCGAAGGTGCACCTCTACAAGGCCGCGATGGGTAAGGCCGGGCATGCACCCAAACTGAAGCAGAGCTGGGATGACGTGGCGCTGTTGCAGTACACCGGCGGCACCACCGGCTTGTCGAAGGGCGCCACCCTGACCCACAAGAACCTGTCCTGCAACATCCAGCAGATGATGGCGTGGTTCGGTGATCTTGAGCACAGCAACCACGTGATGATGACGGCCCTGCCGCTCTTCCACGTGTTCGGACTGACGGTCTGCATGGGGCTTTCCGTGGCCGTGGGCCTGCCGCAGGTCCTGCTGCCGAACCCGCGCGACATCGCGATCCTGGTCAAGGAACTCGCCAAGCACAAAGTCACGCTGTTCCCGGCGGTCCCGGCGATGTTCAACGCCATCAACCAGCTGCCCGACGTCGATCAATACGACCTGTCGAGCTTGCGCGAGTGTTTCTCCGGTTCGGCGCCGATCAGCGATGCGGTGTTGAACGCCTTCGAGAAACGCACCGGCGGCCGCATCATCGAGGGGTTCGGCATGAGCGAAACCTCTCCCGTGGCTGCGGCGAACCCGGTCAAGGGGCTGCGCAAGGTCGGCTCGGTGGGCATCGCGTTGCCCGATACCGACATCCGCATTGTCGACATGGAGGACGGGGTGACCGACATGCCGTTCGGCGAAGAAGGCGAATTGATCGTGGGCGGTCCGCAGGTGATGCAGGGTTATTGGAAACGCCCCGACGAAAGCGCCCAGGTCCTGCGCGACGGATACATGTACACCGGTGACCTCGCGACCATGGACGAGGACGGCTTCCTACGCATCGTCGGCCGCAAGAAGGACATGATCAACTGCAACGGCCTCAAGGTGTACCCCGACGAGGTCGACGCGGTGTTGATGGACCTGCCCGAGGTGCTCGAGGCGGCAACGATCGGCGTGCCGGACGAAAAGCGCGGCGAATCGGTCAAGTCGTTCGTGGTGCTCAAACCCGGCAAGTCCTTGACCGTCGAGCAGGTGCTGACCCATTGCGGCGAAAACCTGGCGCGCTACAAGGTGCCGCAAGAGGTCGAGTTCCTGGCGGAACTGCCCAAGAGCAGCGTGCTCAAGACCCTGCGCCGCGAGCTGCGGGTGATGGAGGAGAAGAAGCGCGGGGTGCGGTGATTGCGCTCTTGGAGCGCGTCAACGCCCGCTTTTGCGGGTGAGTCCCAGGCCATCCCGCAAGCTGGCTTCAGCAGAATCGGGGTCCATCCACAACGCGCTGTGGGCGGGGAAATCGATGGCCAAAACGGGCTCGGATTCCCGCACGCAGAGGTCCCAGGCGAACCCGGTTGGCACCGGACGGGACTTCACGCGCACGGATCCCGGCCCATAGGGTGATTCGAGCGCGGCCACCCGGTCCTGCACGTACTTCACCATGATCTGCAGCATCGGCGCGGATTGCTGGGTTTCTTCGATCTGCCGTCGCAGGCGGTAGATCTCGGGGAAGTTGCCGCGGGGGATCGCCAAGTAACCGGGTTGCAGCTCGCCGGCGTCGTCCTGCCGGCGCACATGAACAAACAGAAGGGCGGGGTCTTCTTCTTGGGCTGCGCGCATCTGTCCCGGATTCAACCAATTCTCGCGCCAATTGGGCCAGGCGACCAATTCCTGGCGGATGCGCTGGTTCTCGGCCGCGGCCTTGCGGATCAGGGGCGTGAACACCTGGAGAAGTTCCCTGGCGGACTCAGAGGGTCGTGCTTCGGGTTCGGGAGGCACCGGTTCGCGTGCAATGTCGTGGGCGTGGACCTGCGCGGTCGCTTTTGGATGGCTCGGCGCCCAAGAGTGTTGTTCGGCGCGATGCCACGCGTAGGCAAGCAAGGCAACGAGCAAGACGAGGCCGGTCAATACGGTCTTGGCCATGGAATCGGCGGATTGTGGGAATAACGCGGAATGTGCCGGGGAAGCGCGGGAAATGGGAGATGCGCGGCACGGGGAAACAACGGGATGCGTCTTCGGCGCCCGGAAAGGGGGCGGCGGAGGAAACACCGGAGGGAAGCGGGAAAGAGCGTGGGGCCACGCTGCGCGCGGGCCCCGGAAAGAACGGACAGGTTTCCTAGAAGTACCAGGAGAGGCCGACCGACAGGTACAAGCCGCGCTCTTCGAGCGAACCGTTGTAGGTGCTTTGCGTACCCAGGACCGGCACGTTGCTCGGCAGGGGGTTTAGCACGAGGGTGTCTTCGGTCGGGTCGAGGGCGACCTCGTAGAAGGCCGACAGGTCGAGGGAAAGCCCATCGCGCAGCAGGTAGGAAGCGCCTACCAAACCGCCCAGGGTGAAGAACTCGTCGCCATTGAGCGTGATGTCCTCGACGGTCCCCGGGAAACCCACGCCGGCGAACGCGTCGCCATAGTCCGCCGTACCGTCGGCTTCGATGCCGGGGACATAACCGAACTGCACGGCGGCATACGGACGCCAGCGCTTGTCCGGACCCATCGGATCGGCCACGTACCGCACATCGAGGATGAAGTGGTTGGTACCGAACGAATCGATGTCCACCTCGGCGTTGAGCGGGCGCGTCGGATCGGGGTCGAAGATCCGGTGTTCGATCAAGCCGCCCACGGCCCAGTTGTTCGAGACGTAGTACATCAAGCGCAGACCCAGGCCGAAGACCGGCTCCAGGTCGGTGGTCGATGCGCCTTCGGGGTTGCCACCCAAGGCGGGGTTCGCCAGGGGGCCGGTGCCGTTCTCGAGCTTCACGTCGGCCTTGACGAAGGCCCAACCGGTCGACACGCCCAGTTGGTACTTGCCGGTCGAATCCTCGGGCCACGCGGCGTCCTTGTCCTGGATCGACGCACAAGAGGGGGCCAGGAGGCTGGCTAGGGTCAATGTGCAGGCGGGGCCTGCAATGGAAAGGCGGGTCATAGGCAGGGACTCCGGCCCCAAGGGGGCGTGGGTTGGGATTGACTTCACCCTAGAGGCAACCGTCCCACTCCGCAACCGGACGCAGCGTCTGGCAACGGCCAGGGCAGCCCCGGGGGCCTTTCGGGGAGAATTCTGACGCATCGCCAATTCCGATGGCGCGTGTTCCGTCCAGGTGGCCATTCCCCAACCCCAAGCCGGTAACGCCCCATGAAATCCACTCCCTGGACCCCCGGACTCCGACCCATCCTCCCGCTGCTCTCCCTGCTCCCCGCCTGTGGCGGTGGTTCGAGCGGGGGTGGCGAAGCCATCCTGAACGAGGGGACGTACTCCGTGGAGGACTTCCACTACTCGGGCACCCGGCCGGCGGGGTACCACCCCTTGGGCGGAGATACGGTCAACCTGACCCGCCGGACCGAGGTGGCCCTGTCGATCCCCGGCTCCTCCACCTGGTTCCGCACGGTGGAGGACCCGAGCGAGGGCGGGGGCGTGGTATCCGGTTCCGGCGCGTATCTCAGCAGCAGCATGGCGATCTGGGGGCAGAAGGCCGCGCGGCTGGATCGGGATGCGGAAGAAGAGCTCGTCACGCTCGAGCGGGTATCCGGCAATCAACTGAAGGTCTGGCGCACCGACTTCCATTCGGGCACGGCTTCGACCACCCTGCTGGCGACGCTGAACCACAGCGCCTGGCAGATCGAAGCCTGCAACTTGAGCGTGGGGGACATCGATCACGACGGTCTGGATGAGATCGCCGTCGTGGGCCGCAGGGAGTTGTCGAGTTCGATCACGGCCCATGTCTGGATGCTCGACGATCCCGAGCAGGGCAGCGGTTCGCTGCTCGACGAAGTGTTCTCCGCTGGAGCTTCCAGCAGCAGCGTTGGGCAGCCGACCTCGCGGGCTGGACTGTCCTTGCTCTTTGGCCACTTCGATGCCACGGGAGCGGTGCGAGCCATGTTGGTCTCGGAACGCGGGGCCTGCAAAGAACTGAGCTGGAACAACAACTTGCACCGGGTGGAATTCAGTGGGGGAACATCGATGGCTTCCACCATCGAGGGTTCGAGCTATGCGCCCTATGGCATCCCGGTGGCGGGGGATTTCGATGGCGACGGCCTCTCGGACGTGGCGCAATGCTCGCTCGGGTTGGTTCGCATCTACCACCGTAGCAGCGGCGGTGCCTGGTCTTACTTCGGGCAGGCGGGCACCAACACAGCGACGCTCATGCCCCATGCGGCTGTCTCCTATGCAATCGACCGCAATACGGATGGGGTGGCCTTGCTGTACAACTCGTCCAATCAGAACTGGGCGGTGCTCGAGGCCTGGTACGACCCGAATCTCCCATTTGACATGGGCAGCCGAACGGACCTGTTCGTGTCCAGCCCGTCCCCGACTTGGCCGGCCCTGGCGGTGGGGGATGCGGATGCGGACGGGCAGGTGGAGCTCGAGGTCCTGTTGTTCAGGGACTCGGACGGCAACACGGGATCGCATCCGAGGGTCCGGATCGGACGGGTGGAGATGGGCGCGAGCCCGACCGTCGACTGGTACCTCGACGAAACGTGGACGGGCGGGGTGTACGGCACGGATCGGGTGCCCGCGCTGGCGGCGGTGGACTGGGACGCGGATGGCATGGCCCTGGCCTTCACCGGTTTGGTGCAACCGAAACTCTTCGATCCGATTCCCCTGGTGGTGATGTGCGCTCCGCCCGTGAAGGCGGACATCGGCCAGAACCTCGATGATTCGGAGGTGGCGTTCGAGACCGGGCAGGCGAGCGGACAGACATGGGGCGTGACCACCGGCATCACGGCCACCGCGTCCGTTGCTGCGGGTTTCGACGTGGCCGATCTGTTCGGCGTCGAGGCCAAAGCGACGGTGGAGCTCGCGGTGGAGCGCTCCCAGGAGACGACCGAGCGCATCAATCTAGTTCAGGGGTACCGCGGGGCGGCGGATGCGGACGTGGTCCTATTCCAAGGCACGCTGTACATGAGCTACGAGTATGTGATTCTGAGCGCGCTCGATCCAAACGCGGTGGGGCAGTACATCACCCTCGACTTCCCGGTGGCGGAGAAGCTCTACAAGTGGACGGTGCCCTACTACAACAGCGCGGTGCCGCCGCAGTTCCAGATCGAAACAAGCGTGCTGACGCACGTCCCCGGCGATCCGAGCACCTACCCGACCCGCACGGAGATGCTGGCGGATATCGGGGACGACATGAAATGGCTGCTCCCGAACGCGTTGCCGGTGGGGCAGGGCAGCGGAAGCAGCTATCAGCGCATCGAATTCGAGCAGGAGATCACCAGTTCGACCCAGACCACCTGGTCCTACGGGGGCAGCGTCAGCTCGAACACGGCGGGCCTTACCTTGGAAACTTCCACGATGTGGAGTGAGGGCTCGATGTACGGAATCAGCCTGTCGAATACGTCGGTGTTCGAGGCGGCGGTGGGGGACATCGCGGATCCCACGGAGTACCAGCAGTGGAACTACGACTGGGGCATCGCCGTGCAGTCAGTGGGGCGTCGCGCCAACGCCACCACGAACCTTCCCGTGGATCTGATGCCGGATCGGCATTGTTATCAGGTGATCCGTT
Source organism: Planctomycetota bacterium (assembly GCA_041398705.1). Classification (GTDB taxonomy): domain Bacteria; phylum Planctomycetota; class UBA1135; order UBA1135; genus NORP259. The sequence continues at coordinate 101,454 of JAWKUI010000008.1, forward strand.
ACTGGGTCGAACCGACCGGAAGCGCCTGGTAGCGCGCGATTCCGGCGCGATCTGCGTTCCTCGGCCCCCGTGTTCCACTTGGTACACGGGGGCCGAGGTCATTTGCGTGTCATGCAGGCGTGGCGGGGGTGGCACAGGATCAAGAAGTCGCGTGCAAACGACGCGGCGAGCCGCATCCCTCCCGTGCTGGATCCATTGCACGGGGCGGCTGTCTTGCAAATCCCTACCCCTACCCACAATGCGAATCCACGTATCGAACGCCCGGGTCCAAGTCTCCCGCGCGGTTCCCCTGCTCTTCCTCTCCCTCCTGGCCGGCTGTTCCAGCGGCGGCGGTTCCCAGGGGACGATCCCCTTGTTCCAGACCCAAAACTTCGGTTCTTCCGCCCAGGTGGACAACAGCTACTTCCCGTTGGTGCCGGGGACCGTGCACACGTTCCTGGAAGGCGATGGCACCGAAGAGGAAGTGAACCTGGTCGAAGTGCTCGATGAAACCCGCATGGTGGCCGGCGTGTCGTGCCGCGTAGTGCGCGATCGCGTGTTCATGGGCGGGTTGGTGGTCGAAGATACGCGCGACTGGTTCGCCCAGGACCTGGCGGGCAACGTCTGGTACATGGGCGAGCAGGTGGTGAATTTCGAGTACGACGACCAGGGCAATCTGGTCGGCACCGACAACGCCGGGTCCTGGGAGGCGGGGCTCGACGTGCAAGGCCTTGGACATACCGCCCAGCCCGGGTATCTCTTGCCCGCCCAGCCCGCAGTCGGGCAGGTGTTCCATGAAGAGTTCTATCCGGGCGAAGCGGAAGACATGGCGGAGGTGGTCGGCCTTGGGGTGCCGGTGACGTTGGAGGACGGCGCGACGTACGTCTGCACCCAATACCGCGAATGGTCGGCCCTGGTGCCCGGGGTCAGCGAATACAAGTACTACGCTCCCGGAGTCGGTTTGGTGAAGCTGGAGGTGGTCGGTACGCCTGCGGGGGGCGAACGGGTGGGCACCTTCCGCGTTGGGGAGAGTTCCCTACCCGACTTTGCTCAGGCGGTGTTCAGCGCGCCGGACGTGATCGACAACCCCTTGCTGTCCTTTCCCCAGGATCAGGTCCGCATCCAATTCGGGCGTTCGGACGACAGCTCCGAAGTGATCGTGCTTGAGCGGTTGCCCGGCACGCGCACGGTGATGGGCGTGGTCTGCGCCCGGATCCGCGATCGCGTCTTTGATGGGGACCTCCTCGTGGAGGATACCGAGGATTGGTACGCCCAAGACGACGACGGCAACGTGTGGTACATGGGGGAAGCGGTGCTCAACTACGAGTACGACGACGAGGGCAACCTGCTGGGCCAGGATGACGAAGGTTCCTGGGAGGCCGGTCTCGACGTCGCGGGAACCGGCAGCGTGGCGCTGCCCGGGTATGCGATGCCGGACGACCCGCAGCCCGGCCAGGTGTGGCACCAGGAGTTCTATGAGGGCGAAGCCACCGACATCTTTGAGATCCTTGAGGTCGACGGCGAGGTGACGTTGGAAGATGGCCGCACCTACACCGGCGTGTTGAAGACCCTGGACCTCAACCCACTCAACCCGGGGATTCCGGAGATCAAGTACTACGCTCCCGGCATCGGTTTCGTGCGCGAAGAGAAACTCGCTTCGGAAGAACTGCTCGAGCACCTGGGAACATTCGACACCGCTGCAGGCAACGTGCCGCTTTTCCAGGCGGGTAACTTCGCGACCCCGACGATGATCGACAATCCGCTCTTCCCCTTGCCCTTCGGCACCACCCGCAACTACGTGGGCGACACCGAAGACGGGGAGGAAACGGTGCTGATCGAAGTGACGGGCACGACGCGGGTGGTGAACGGCATCAACTGCTCGGTGATCCGGGATCGCAGTTACCTCGAGGGCATCATCCACGAGGATACCGACGACTTTTACGCCCAGGATGACGCGGGGAACGTCTGGTACATGGGCGAGGAGGTCGACAACTACAACTACGACGACCTGGGCAACCTGGTCTCCATCACACACGAAGGGTCGTGGGAAGCCGGGCTCGACGTGGCGGGGGTGGGATCCGCCGCCTTGCCGGGATATGTGATGCTGGATGTGTCGCAGGTTGGCGATAGCTACCGCCAAGAGATCTATCCGGGAGAGGCGGAGGACATGGCGGTCGTGGTGGCGACCGGAGTCCAGGTGGACCTGCTCGATGGGGTCACGAGCTATTCCAATTGCTTGCAGACCCTGGAGTGGAATCCGCACGAGCCGTTCCACCTTGAATACAAGTACTACGCGCCCGGTGTTGGCGTCGTTCGTGCCTGGTCCCTCGACACCGACGAAATCCTCGACATCGAACCTTGAACGAGAGGGGTGGATTTTCCACTCCACGGCCCGCAAGGGCCCGGGGTCGTCGGATGAACTCCGGCGACCCCGTTCTTATTTCCGCACTCAGGGCAATACGAAGAACGGAAGTTCCTGCACGAGGCGATTGCCCGAGCCTTCCAAGATCGCGGTGAGCACGGCCTTGTGGGTGCTGCCCGGGGTCAACACGGCGGCGGGCACTTGGAAGTGGGCGGTTCCCGCGGGCAGGTGCACCGTCATGCGAGGATCGTCGTCCTGGTCGTCGACTTCGAGGGTGTAGGCTGCAACATTGGGTTGATCCACCCAGGCGAGAACGGCGTTCTCGGCGGGTAGAACGCCGCCGGGGGCCGGGGTGGTCCAACCGAAGCGCGAGGGCAGGTCGAAGCGCAGCGTGGCGTGGCCGACGATGGTTCCGCCCGCCTGGGTCAGCGCAACGATCTCATAGCTTCCCTCCGGCACGGACTTGCGCATCATCGGCAGGCTGGGCTCGCCGCTTTCGATATGCACCTCGGAACTGCCGAGGCCTGCGGGATCATCGAAGTGCAGGTCGTAGACCATCGCCCCGAAGGGATCCTTGACCGTCAAGCGCTTCATCTCCTCCTGACCTTCCACGCGCAGGATGATCTCGCCGGATTCGTCCGCGGCGTGGGCCTGCAGGTACAGCTCAATCTCGTCGAAGGACTGTACCGCCGGAACGGAGTTGGTTTGCAGGCTGTAGACAAGGCCGGTGGTGGCCAGGCAGGCGAGCGGAGTCAGCAGTTTCCACATGGCGAACGGGGATGAGGGTGAATTCGAGAGGGGGGCAATGCCCATCTTGGCCCGACCTGGGCAAATGCAAGATGACAGGAACATGACCGTCTCGAAACGGGTGTCTTGGCTGCCAAAATGACGCCAAGATGATAGCACACCGGTCCGGCCCTGGAGGGGGCCCGGGGCGTGGTACTCTGGCAGCACATCGCCATGAGACTGCTTGTGATCGAAGATTCGGCCCGGCTGCGGACCAGCCTGCAGAAGGGATTGACCCGCGAAGGGTTTTCCGTGGATGTGGCCGAGAACGGCGAAGCGGGGCTGACCCTCGCCCTTCACAATCCGTTCGATCTGTTGATACTGGATCTGATGCTGCCTGGCATCGGGGGGTTGGAGGTCCTGCGAGCGGTGCGCAAGAGCAAACCGGATCAGCCGGTTCTGATCCTGACGGCGAAGGATACGACCGCCGAAGTCGTGGAGGGGCTCGCGGGGGGGGCGGACGACTACATGGTCAAGCCGTTCGCATTCGAGGAGCTGCTCGCCCGGTGTCATGCGTTGATCCGGCGCCGCTACCGCAAGGGCAGCGGCATCATGGAGTTGGGCCCGCTGCGCTTCGACCAGAATGCTCGGCGCGCTTTCCGCGATGGGGAGGACCTCGGCCTCACCGCGCGCGATCTACTCGTCTTCGAATACCTGGCGATGCGATCGGGCGAGGTGGTGACGCGCGAGGAACTCGAAGACCACATCTATCGCACGTCCGCCCTGCCCAACAGCAACGCCATCGATTCGGCGGTCTGCGCGCTGCGGCGCAAGATCGACGGGGACGGGCCCAGCCTGATCCGAACGATCCGTGGAGTGGGGTACATGTTGGAGGCGAAGAGCGCGTGAGATCCCTGCGCGTCCGCCTCGCCCTGCTGGTCGGCCTGGGGCAATTGTCGCTCTTGGCCCTGCTCAACTGGGGCCTTTGGCGGTTGGCGCAATCCGTCTTCACCGAGGAATTTGATGAGCGGCTGGAGATCCAAGCTGGCTCGATCGCTTCACTGATCGACCAGGAGGGCCCCTACGTCGAACTCGACTACAAACCCGAGTTGGCCACGCGCTTCGAGCGCGAGATCGAGCCCGACTACTTCCAGATCTGGGTGGAAGGGGTGGGGGTGTTGCACCGCTCGGGGTCTCTGCATGGCGGAGATCTGGAGCCCCCCGCCGAGCAGGCGGAGCACCCTTCGTCCTGGGACGGGACGCTACCGGACGGCCGTCCCGGGCGGTGGGTCGGCATGCGCTTCCCCATCGCGGGGTACGTGGAGGTGGCGGAAGATGGGGCGCGCGCGGCCCGGTGCACGGGCGTGCTGGTCATGGGCACAGATCGCCGTCCTATCGACCGCGAACTAGCCCGGTTCCGGACCGGGCTGTTCCTATTGGACGGGCTGATCGCGGCCGGCGCGGCCCTGGTGGTGTGGTTGGTGGTGCGGCGAGGCTTGAGCCCGGTGCTGGCTTTGGCCCGGCGGGTCGAGGGCATCCAAGGCCCCCAGGATGCGGCTCGACTGGGGTCCATCGACCTCCCGATCGAGTTGCAGACCCTCTCGTCTTCGGTACAAAGCCTGCACGAACGGCTTTCTTCCGCTTTGGAACGCGAACGGCGGCTTTCCGGCCACATCGCCCACGAACTGCGCACTCCGATCTCCGAGCTGCGGGTGCTTGCCGATGTGGCGCTGGCGGATCGCGAGGATCTGGCGGGGCAACGGCAGGCTTTGGAGCAGGCGCGGGACATCTCCATGGAGATGGAGAAGACCGTGACCGTGCTGCTTTCGATGTGGCGCACCCAGGCTTTGGAATCGCAGGTTGGTGCCGCGTCGGTTGACCTGGTGGCGTTGATGGGGGAATTGCAGGAGCGCGTCCAGCCGCGGGCCACCGAACGCAATTTGCGGTGGAAGCCCATGGATCGATCGAAGGGGGTCGCCGCGGCCGATCGCAAGGCCTTGGAGCTTGTGCTCGGCAACTTGATCGACAACGCGGTTGAGCACAGTCCCGTCGGCAGCGACTTGGTCTGGGCGTGCGGAAGCTCCGACGAATCGGTCTGGGTGCAGATCTCGAATCCGTCCGAGGCCAACGGTCGGGCGGCGGGATCCGGAGACTCGCGCCATGCGGGGCTTGGCTTGGCCTTGGCCCGCCGGGTTTGCGAGTTGGCGGGGTTCCGGCTCGACGCGGGGCGCGCAGGGGGGGCCTGGAGCGCACGGTTGCAACTGCCACGCGCCCAGACCGGCGCCGGCGGCTGACCTTGCCTGGTACCCACCCAGGCCTTACGATCCGGAAACATGGCCGAAGCCGCCGAGGATACCCCCCTGAGCCCGCGGCAGCGGGTCCTGTGCGCGGAAGCGGGGGAACGCCTGCGCAGTGCTCTTGGGAGGTTGTATCGGGCGATTCCTTCCGAGCAGCGCACGGTCCGCGGGACTGCGGAAGCCCTGGGGCTCGACCGCAACCTGGTCCAGCGGGCCTTCCGAGCGTCGCGCATGGACCTGCCGGCCGAGTACGTATTGGTCGAAGCGCCCGGGATCCTGGGCCTCGAGAAAATCGCCGGGGCGGCGGAAGCGGCGGGCATCGAGCGGGCCACGTGCGATGGGCTTCAGGCGGCGATCGCAGGGTGCCGCGATCTGTTGACCGACCTCGGGGGCAGCCAGAAGGCCCTGATCCGCCGCATCCAGGCGGATATGGGCGCGGCCCCCAAGGACCACACGTTCCCGGCGCGGCAGGCGCGCTTCCTCGCGGATCGGGAGATCTTCGGCACGTCGGAGGACATGCGCTTTGCGGCGTTCCTCTTCCGCCCGAAGCCCGACCAACCGGAGCTCATGGAACACGCCAACGCCAGCGGCCGGTTCGGGCTGCGGCGGGCGGACTATGGCGTGCCGCTTTCGGGTTACTACAAGGCCACCCCCGAAGCCCGCAACACGGTCGAGATCACCGACCTGTGGGGGGCGGACGTGCAGGGGGCTGCGCCCTACCTGATCCTCGAACCGTTCACGACGAGTCCTTTGCCGAAGATCGTCTGCACCAACGAGTCCGGGCTCGGCGTGCACGTGCTCGACAGCCCGGCGTTGCTGCGAGGGGAGCCCATCGACTACTTCGTGGCCCGCAAGATCTCCCCGGCGGGCATCGATCCACGGCGCGAGGAAGACGCCCGCATCACTCAGCGGATCTCCCTCCGCCACCCCTCGGCCCTGCTGGTTTTCGACGTCTGGGTCCATCGCGAGTACGCCGACGCCGGCCAAGTCTTCGGCGGTCAGTTCATCAAGGGCCCCGACGACACCCGCAACCCCCGCGAGCGTTGGTACGACCGGGTGCCGGTGAACCACTCCTACACCATCGAGACTCTGACTATCGAGCGGGCCGACTGCGCGGATGAACCCCGGGCCGGCGCGATGGTGAACTACATGTTCCAGCAGCTTGGCTGGGACCCCTCGGAGTTTGTGGGGTACCGGTACACGAGCCGCTACCCCTTGGTCGGGGTGGACCACGTCATCAGCCTTGAGTTCCAACGCGAGTAGAACCGCCGAGCCGGCCCTACGAAGTCCGAATCTGAGGCGCGAGGTGGGGAGGGGCCGAGTTGCCTTCTCCCGTTGGTACAGGTCGGGGCTCTCCGCGCCTGCCCATCGCCAAGGCCTGCCCGGGGGGGTATGCTCTTGAGCCTGCCTTTGCGGGCCCTCAAGGTTCCCTTGATGGTCCCTTCGTGGTCCCCCAGGGCCCGCACCCCCCAGTCATGGCCGCAAAGACGAAACTCCACTTCTCTCGGTTCGAGTTCAAGTACCTGCTACCGGCCAAGTTGCGGGCGGAAGTCGAGTCGGAGCTCAGCCATTTCGTCGAGTTCGACCCCTTCGTCGAAGGCCGCCCGGACCATCGGTACTTGGTCCGCAGCCTGTACTGGGATGACCGCCGCCTGTCCGCGTTCCGTGACAAGATCGATGGGGTCATGGTGCGCTCGAAGTTCCGGATCCGGACCTATACGACCGATCCGGACGAGCCTGTCCCCCGCTTCCTCGAGATCAAGGGCCGCAACAACAACCTGGTGGTCAAACACCGCACCCCGGTCGACATCGGAACCGAGAGTTCCCAGGTGGCGGGAGATTCCCTGGCCGAATTGGTCATGGCGAATGCGGTCGAAGGCCCCATCCAACAAGAGTTCAGTTTCCAGCGTTATCGGCGCCGGATCCAACCCTACTGCCTGATCGACTATCAGCGCAGGCCTTTCGTCAGCCGGTTCGATCCGGAATTCCGACTGACGTTCGATGAGGAGCTGACGGCGACCCGGACCGATCGGCTTTTCCCCAAGCGCACCGACCGGACGGTGCGCGTGGCCCCCGGGTACACGGTGATGGAGGTCAAATTCCGTCACCACCTGCCTTCCTGGTTCCACCGCATCATCCAGGGCTACGAGCTCCGGCGCCTTTCCTTCTCGAAGATCTGTGAAGGCACCGTGGCACTTGGCCTTGCTGACGAAGACTGATCTCTACCTCTCTGACGACCCATGTCCATCGCCATCTTCCAAGGCAATCCTCTGACGGACGGACAGGCCCTCGAAAGCCTGTTCGCCATGAACCTCGTCGATATCCTGAAAAACTCTGCTCTGGCCACCGTGCTGGGTCTAGTGATGGCCGGGATCTATCGCGCCACCCACAAGGGCCTGTCCTACAGCCAGTCCTTCACCCAGACGATCGTCTATGTGACAGTGATCGTCGCCTTCGTGATGATGGTGATTGGTGCCCGACTAGAGCGTGCGTTCGCCCTAGTTGGGGCCTTGTCCATCATCCGATTCCGTACGGTGGTCAAGGACACCAAGGATACAGCATACGTGTTTGCGGCCCTGGCGCTTGGAATGGCGGCCGGAACCTCAAGTTACAAGCTGGCTGGCGTCGGCATCGTGTTCATGTCCGGCCTGGCCTGGTTCCTGAGCGTTTCGAACTTCGGCGCTCTCTACAAGAGCGAGTTCATCCTGCGCTTCGTGTTCGACCAGTCCAAGGATTCCTCCAGCTATCTTGAGCGCATCCGGGAAGCTTCCAAGCGATCCAGTCTGCTGAACATCGAACCTTCCGGCGATGGTCAACTGCTCAAGCTGACCTATGACATCCAGTTGGAGAAAGAAGCCGACGCCCAGAAGTTCATCAGCGCGCTGAGCCAGGCGCCGGGCGTAAGTGAAGTCGTACTGATCGTTTCCAAGAACGATATCGACTACTAATTGGGATCGCTGGACCGAAATCTCCCTTGGAGAGCATCCAACGCACTAGAGACTCCTATGCGATTCGTAGCGCCGATCCTTCGCTTCCTTCTGCTCCTCGCCGCATTGGGTGCGGTCGCCACGTGGGCCATATGGCTGTGGCGGCCGCAGTGGGTCGTCGAGTTCGACTCGCGCGTATCCTCATGGTACGTAACCCGCTATGCCGAGCGCATGACGGAAGGGGCGGCTATGCTGAAGCAGGAGCCTGAAAAGGGGATTCAGGTGCTCGAACGGTTGTTGAGCGATCTTCCGGAAAGCTTCAAGGAAGATCGCCTGTTTCCCGTGCGGCAAGGCTCGCTACGAAAGTTGATTGGGGCCTACGTCCAGCAAGGAAACTCGGAGCAAGCCATCCGATGCGCAGAAATGGCGCTGGACGGGGATCCGAACGCGCTGGGTTTGTGCAGGCCAAAGGAGAGGCGATGCTGGTCGATGAGACCAAGCGGGGTGAGGCCGCAGCGTGGCTCCAGGTCTGGAATGATCGCTTTCCCCAGCATCCGGGAATCGCAAAAGTGCTTGCCTCCACCTACCTTGAGATGGGCAATTCGAATGGAGCTGCCGATGTGGCGCTGCGCCACTTCATGTCACAAGGGAGTTCCCCCGACCTCGCCGCTCGGTTGCAAGGCAAGTGGATAGGTTGGTGGGCGCCGAAGTGGGGGTTCGACCCCAAGAAGAGCCAGCAGCTTAGCCTGATCACCGATCGCGATATCGCCATTGCGCGATGGAATGTCCCTGCAGGCCAGGGGGCGGTCCGTATTGACCTGCCAGCCTTTATCCATGCCTCGCTGCGGCTTTTGTCCGTCGAGGCGAAGGTGGGCGAGCGTCGGGAAGCGATCGAACTCCAGCCACAGCTGTTGCGGACAAACGATCTTGATCTCTCTGCCTGGCCCCTCTGGGCGGCAACGGGCCTGCCCGATCCATTCGTGGCCTTCGAACTTCCGGCCGATTTGGTCGGGAAAGCCCTCGAAGTGGAAATGACCTTCAAGGTCAATCTTCAGGAGACCTGGATCTCGGACTCATTGAACTCTCAATCTGCAAGGGACTGGATCTTCACGTTGCCAGCGCAAGATTCGCGGATGAAGCTGAAGAGCTTCCTTGAGTTCGTCAAACTGAACCTGGTCTATACCGGCTTCAGCGTTCGGGCCGGCGATCGAAGATTTACAGCCAATGCCGAGTGGAGCAATCAGCCCGGCCGGTTGGATTGGACGGTCCAAGTGGATGGATCCGTTCTTCAAGACGGTCATGATCTGGTGCTCGAACTCTCCCCGGCTCCCGGCATGGAAGTCGGAGGTGTGAGCGCGAAATGGGGGAACGACAACACCGGGCCCTCGTTCCAGATCGTCGCCACGGGCTATCAAAGCCCCCAGGCGGGGCAATGGAATGCGACGGATCCCCAGGGGGTCCTGGCGGTGCGGCTTAACCGAGACTCAGAGACGAATAGCGGATCTCCATTGATCCTGCGAGGTTGGATCCAATGACTGCCTGGAGAGTGGTACGAAAGGTCGTTCGCACCTTGTGGCGCTACAGCCCCATCGTGACGGTTCCCGTCTTGATCGTGTTCCTATACTGGGCGGGCAAAACGGGCAAGCGCTGGTACGATTTCGATCTAAGGGTATATACCAGCGCCGATCTGGGGCTTCACAAGCTCGGCACCTTGGAAGCGCGGCACATGCTGCAGTCCGCAAAGGTCGCCACGAGGACGGATCAGAACGAGGTCCTCGAGCGGTCAGGCTTGCGCACCGTGCACCTGTACATCAATGATGGAGAGCAGCGTAAGCTGGACAGCAACCTGCCCCACTCCGGCCGGGACTATGTGGAAGGTGGCATCCTCAACAATGGTGAGGTCCAAAAGGTAGATCTGAGGTATCGCGGGGATAACGTCTATCACTGGGGCTACTTCAAGAAGTCCTGGCGGATCAAGACGAAGCGCAACCAACTCTTCGAGAAGATGCGGAAGTTCAACCTAGTTGCTCCGCGTACCGCCGAAGCGATCAACAACTACCTGGCGATCAAGCTGGCCACTGAGATGGGCTTGATCACCCCTCGGATTGAATTGGTCAACCTGGCCATCAATGGGGAAGTCCAGGGTATCTACATCCTCACCGAGCAGTTGGAAGAATCCACGTTGCGGGCGCATGATCGGATGCCTGGTGACTTGTACTCCGGTGAACTGGTCGGTCTGGATTCGTACAGCGGAGTTGAGAACGACTTGTTCGATTCAACGGGGTTCTGGTCGAAGGCGGCGATCAACAATCACATGCCAGAGGATTCACTGGCGCCGTTGGGGCTGCTCCTGGATTCATTGAATCCTCTGAAGGAGTTCGACGAGGGACAACACGAGCTGACTTCCCTGCTTGATATCCAGGAGTTTGCACAGTTCAACGTTCTGGAGTCCGTGGTGGGCACGGTCCACGTCGATGATTTGCACAATTGGCGTCTGTACTATGACCCTTGGTGGACCCGATTCTCCCCGATTGTTTGGGACTTGGTCGGCTGGCACCGTTCGGTGCGCCTACGTCCAGGGGTTCCTTTCCGCCCGGATGTCATCAGCAGTCGCGTGCATGTTGCTCTACATCAGAACGGAGAATTCCTAAGGGCCAAGCACTTGGCTTTCCGTGAGTTCTTCGAACGCGGATTGGACCAATACCTGATCAATGAGCTCGACAGCGCCACTCATAGCATCGCTACTTTGGCTCAGATCGATCCGAACATGGTCGAGGAGGGCATTCTCCTGACTCCCTCAGAGGTAGAGGCCGCTATGAAGGAACTGCGGCTGTACCTCGTAGAGCACCTGAACTCACTGCGCAGGGAATTCGTGGAGAGCGACGTCCGGGCCAAGTGGGCGGGTGTGGACGACCATTCCATTGACCTGCAATGGACTGGGGCGCGGATGGTCGATGCGATTGCTATCAAAACGGCTAGTCCGATCGGACCCAACGCCAGGGTGTTCATGGAATGGAACGAGGGGGGTGTTGACAAGAGTATCGAGCTCCTGGAGTCGGTGCGGCACTTGCCCGATGGCCTTCGAGTTGATCTGCCGCTGCTCTCCGACCTTAGGGTACGTTCAGACGAAGCCGGGCCTCTAGTTGGCTGGCAAGGCGCGTTGGATAAGCTGCCCGGGTCCTATCGCCTGGTGCTCCAAGGGGCCGCCTGGCCCGCGATCTCGTCGGTCTCGGTCGAGAGCAACGGAACTGCGGTTCTGGCAACGCAGGTCAAAGGATTGGAGTCGGTTGTCGTCCCTCCCATGTACATGCGCGTTCCAGAGCAGCATGCCGCGCAGGCGGAAGTCTGGGACGGGGTACGCACGATTGAGGGTATTAACTGGATCGACCACCCGGTGGTGATTCAGCCGGGAACTCATTTCCAGATGGCGCCCGATTCCGCGCTCATTTTCCGCGCCGGTGTCCAGGCACTGGGTACCGCGGAAGCCCCCATTCAGTTCCTACCGATTGGGGAGGTCAATGAGGTCAACTCCTGGGGAACAGTCGGTGTGATGGGGTCCGGCTCCGACCTTTCACGGTTCGAGTACTGCCACTTCCGAGGCGGTTCAGGGATCAAGCGCTTGACGGTCGAGTACAGCGCCATGTTCTCGATTCACACCTCGAAGGGCGTAGTCGTAAAGAACTGCCTCTTCGAAGACAACTTCGTCGTCGATGACATGGTGCACGGGGTTTACACGGACGTGGAATTCGATTCTTGCGTCTGGCGGAATAGCCTCTTCGATGCCTTGGACCTGGATATCAGCAAGCTTGTTGTACGGAACTGCTGGTTCAGCAAGAGTGGCAACGACTCTGTCGACCTGATGACGACCCAGGCGCTGGTAGAGGGGTGCGTCTTCGACGACGGCAGTGATAAGGCGATTTCCATTGGGGAGAACAGTCGACTTGTGGTTTCGCAATGTCGAATCAACCGTTGCGTGATCGGCCTTCAATCGAAGGATGACTCAGTGGCGGTTGTGTTCAACACCAACCTTGTGGACTGTTTGATTGGCATTGATGCCTATAAGAAAAACTGGAGATACGATGGGGGGGGCACCATCTTCGTCTACAACTCCATACTGGAAGGAAATGGGACGAATACCGACCCAACGCGGCTTGCCCTCTTGGAAGGCTTGAAGCCCGCAGGGTTGTCGGCCGATCGCTACTCCATTATCGGCGTCGATGATTGCCGCTTTACGCCGATGTTGATTGAGCGGAACCGCAAGCGCGTTCAGCTGGTGGAAGTCGATGAAAAGCCTGGAGATCGTGCCGCTAGCCCGACGATCCACGATTTCGGGAATGAGCGGGTGAAGGAGATGCTCAAAGAGTTTAGCTCGGACTGGGTCAACGGCATCAATCCCGGTTTCCGCGGCCATCGCCCCGGCCGCGACGACGGTTGAAACCTACTTGCTAGCTTCTGGAGTGAGGATCTTTCCCAGCCGGTTACCTTCCGCCTGGAAGAACCAGCGCTTTTCGGGGATCCCGACGATCAGATTGTTCTCCAAGATGTTGCCTGACATCGGGGAGAGGAAATCCAGAGCGGCTCGCCGGGCTCCACCCGAAATGGTGTTGCACCTGACTAGGTTACCGGTGTTGACCCAGTCGTGGTCGAAGTGCTTTACGAAAGAGATCGGGGAATCGCAATCCACGACTACATTGCCCTCGACAACGGAATCAAATGCGTCGTTCAGGGCGATGCCAACACCGCTGGAGTGGATTTCATTGTTCCGAACCTGACCGCTGGAGAAATGGTCCAATTCAATGGCTTGGCTGTCCGCATTTGCGAAGTAGCAGCCCTCGACAAGGACCTCATTCATCCCATAGGCAGCGAATCCGCGACCTTTCAGGTTTTCGATGCGGCAGTTTTCCACGGTGAGGCCAGTGGACTTGGGTCGCTCGCCAATCTTGTAGATTCCGACGGCGATGATCCCTGAGTAGGTCGTGTGGCCATGGACATCTCCTCGGTTGCCGCCATCCAGGCAAAGCCCGCGGATGGAGACGTTGTCCGATTCCATGATCCGAAAAAAGTTCACCTGGTCGATCACCAGCGATCCAGCCGGAATGGATTTTACGTGCCCCATGAATCGCACAGGTTGGGCCAGTTCGACATGATCAGCAGCTACGGCGGACACCATGAACTCAAGGATCCGATCACCCTTCTTGTTCTCCGGGTAGATCTGGTACCGCCAGCCCGCGTGCATGGACGCAGCTCTATCCAAGAACATCTGGGTGTCCCCTTGATGAAGTTCCTTGGTCAGCGCAGGGGTAGGGTCGGGTTCGGGTGCGAATCTAAATTGAGCTCCCCGTGTGCCCACGATTGCAATGTCCTTGCAGCGAATCAGCTCGATGGGTCTGTGTAGTACGTACTCACCGGGCAGGATTCTCACGACACCCCCCTTGTGCGTTCAGGCCTCGAATCTTCTCGTTTAGGTGCTCCTCGCCCTGCCAGGGTTCGAAGACCACCTTCGACTGCCCCTTGCCTTCAATGATGACTCCGCCCATCAACTGTTGAGTAGGCGCGTCCTGGCTGCAAGTGGTCAAGAGCAAGGTGGCAAAGAGAATTCGAGCATTGCTGGCTACATGGGGTGAGGGCCGACGGGAGTATAGCAGAGGCCATAACCAGCCCTTGCGTTAGCGCGAACCGCCAGGAATCAATTCGAGACGGCTTCCCACGACGCGGGGATTTCCGGTTGCCGCGCAAGGTGGAGGGACGCCGCCATCGATAACGCCGCCAGTACGTCAGTGCATCCCCCTCCCCATGAACAAATCTCAAATCGCAATTCACTTTCTGATTGCGCCTTCCTTGGCGCTGCTCGCCTCGTGCGTCGTCAAAGGCCCGCTGGTGCCTTCCCAGGCCCAGGTGGGCTCGGAAGTCGAGATCGCTGCGAGCCAAACCGTTGAGCTGGGTCAGCTCCTGCGCGTCGAGCAGGACGAAAACGGCAAGGTCCTGCTGATCCCGGTGGAGCTGCCCGCCCACGGACCCGAGGATGGCGACGAAGCCGAATCCGTGCTGCTGCTGCTGCTGCCGGAAATCAGCGACAACGAGCCCGCCCCGCCGGAGCCTGCGCCCGCGCCGGTCGCGAAAGAGACCGAGGTGGTCGCGGAAGTACCCCACGGCAGCCACAACTCCCACGGCACCCACGCCGCCCCCGCGCATAAGCCGGACGGGCATTGGAGCTACGACAATTGCGAAGCGTGGGGCAGCCTCGATCCGGCCTTTGGTGCGGCGGACAGCGGCACCCGCCAATCGCCGATCGACCTGAGCGAGGCGATCCCCGCCAGCCTGAAAGGCATCCAGATCTCCTACACCCCCTTCGATCTGCGCGTCAAGAACAACGGCCACAGTCTGGTGGTGCAGGTGCCCGAGGGGCACTTCGCCGATATGGGCGGCCGCGTGTGCGAGCTGAAGAACGTGCACTTCCACACCCCGAGCGAGCATGCCGTAGACGGCAAACGTTTTGCCATGGAAGTGCACTTCGTTCACATGGACGAAGACGAGCAGCTCTATGTCCTGGGCGTCATGGTGGAGGCCGGCAATGGCAATCGGGCGTTCCAGCGGGTGTTGGAGGAGGCCGCGCATCCTTCGGAACATGCGACTCCGCTCGACATCATGGGGTTGATCCCGAGTTCCAAGCAGAGCTACCGGTACATGGGGTCCTTGACCACCCCGCCTTGCACCGAGAATGTTCATTGGTTCGTCTTGAACCAACCGATCGAGTTCTCCGCCAACCAGATCCGCGAGTTCCAGAGCTACTTCCCGATGAATGCCCGCCCGCTGCAACCCCGCAACGAGCGCTGGATCCTTTCGCGTTGAGCACTCGGAGGAATCCAAAACGAACGCGGCCGGACCCCCAGGGGCCCGGCCGCGTTCATTATCCGGCGCACTGGCCGGCGTTCAGCCCGCCTTGGACTCCGCCGCCGCGTGCGCCGGCCGCACCGCGCTGGCCTTGTATTCCTCCAAGGTGAAGCTGTCCACCTGGATGCGGTCCTCGCGGGCCGCTTCGGCTTCCTGCAAGAGTTGCCATTCCGCGGCGCTGATGACGTTCTTCTGCATGCCCTGTTCGCCGATCTCGAGGGCATCGCCGCGCGGCAACAGGCCCTTGCGGATGCCCGCCTTGAGCTTCGCGACCACTGCATCGGCCTCGTGGCACAACCCAAACGCACGCTCGAGCTCGGGCAGCGGGTGCCCGGGCATGTCCGCGTGGAAGATCACCGGGGTGACCCGATCGCGCAGCTCGCCGGGCACCTGCAGGGCATGGGCCACAGCCATGGTGTCGCTGTCCTTCGGCCCCGAGCCGATCGCGTTGAAGCGCGACCAGATGGCGACGGGACCGCGGAAGAACCAACCGAGCATCGGCGCATCGAAGTTGCGGAAGATGCCGTCGAGGCCCTCCTGGATGCGAGCGAGGGTGTAGTCCATCGACCAGTGCAGGAAGGGCAGATCCTCCTTGCGGCGGCCTTCGGTGTCGAAGCGCTTCAGCACCGCGTTGCCCAGGTACATCCACGAGAATACGTCGGCGAAGCGACCGGTCAGGGACTCCTTGCGCTTCAAGTTGCCGCCGTACAGGCCCATCGCGAGGTCCGCCATCGTGGCAAAGGTCGCGGAGGCCCAGGAGAGTTTGCGGTAGTAGCGGGCCGCCGGGCCGCTGACCGGACTGATGGCGAAATTGCCGCGCGACAGGCTGAGCAGCAGCGCCCGGCAGGTGTTGCGCACCACGTGTCCGATGTGTCCGGTGAACGCCTCGTCGAACGCGGGCACATCCCGCGCGGCAATGGCTCCCATCTCCTTGTAGGCAAACGGGTGGCAACGGATGGCGCCCTGGCCGAAGACCACGAGGGTCCGCGTCAGGATGTTCGCGCCTTCGACGGTGATGCCGATCGGTTGGCTCATGTAGGCGCTGGCCAACATGTTGCGCGGTCCGCGCGAAATGCCCGCGCCGCCGACCACGTCCATGGCATCGTTGACGCTGGCCCGCGACATCTCCGTGAAGTTGTACTTCGCGATGGCCGTCACCACGGCGGGTTTGGCGCCCTTGTCGATGGCGCCGAGGGTGTAGCGCCGCGCGGCTTCGAGGATGTACGCCCGGCCGCCGATGCGCGCCAGGGGTTCCGCGATGCCTTCGAACTTGCCGATCGGCAGCCCGAATTGCTTGCGGATCGCCGCATAGGCGCCCGCCACGCGCGCGGCCATTTGCGCGCCCGCTGTCGACGACGCCGGCAACGAAATGCCGCGCCCCGCCGCCAGGGACTCCATCAACATGCGCCAACCGCGCCCGGCGCCGCCGCGGCCACCGATGATGGCATCGATCGGCACCACCACGTTTTCGCCGCGCGTGGGGCAGTTGAAGAAGGGCACGCCCATCGGGTCGTGGCGCCGGCCGAGGATCACTCCAGCCACGTTCGTCGGGATCAACGCGCACGTGATGCCCACGTTCTCGCCCTTGCCGAGGTGGTTGCCCGGATCGCGTAGTTTGAAAGCCAAGCCGAGCAAGGTCGAAACCGCCGCGAGGGTGATGTAACGCTTGTTCCAGTTCAGGCGGATCTTGAGCTCGCCGTTTTCGTCCTTGAAGACCTCGCCGTTCGCTTGGATGCCGCCAGCATCCGAGCCAGCGCCCGGCTCGGTCAGGGCGAAACACGGGATCTCGCGGCCGTCCGCCAGGCGCGGCAGGTAGTAGCTCTTCTGCTCATCGGTGCCGTAGTGCAGGAGCAATTCCGCCGGGCCCAACGAGTTCGGCACCATCACCGTGATGCCGAGGGTGCCGCAGTGGCTCGAGAGTTTCGCCACCACCGCGCTGTTGGCCGAAGCCGACAGACCCAGACCCCCGTACTGGCGCGGGATGATCATGCCGAAGAACTTTTCCTTCTTCAGGTACTCCCACACCTCGGCCGGCAGGTCGCGCTCCTGGTTCACGCGCCAGTCGTCGGTCATGCGGCACACGGTCGACGCGGGACCGTCGAGGAACGCTTGTTCGGCTTCGTTCAGCGCCGGATAGGCTTCACCCAGCAGGCGCTCCCAATCCGGTTTGCCCGAAAACAGCTCGGCATCGGCCCACACCGTGCCCGCTTCGAGGGCTTCCCGCTCGGTTTGCGAGATCTCAGGCATGAACTTCATCTTCACCATCATCTTCAGCGCGGGTCCGGTGAAGACCGCCTGGCGCGTGGCGGGGATGGCGAGCAGGGCGAGCACGGTTCCCAGGACGGCCAGGAAGATCCAGCCGAAGCCGAGGCCGTAGGCCGCCACGAAGACCAGGGCGGCGAAGGCCAGGTAAGGGGCGGCGAAGAAGCCGAGCACGAGGAACGCGACGAGGAGCAGGGGGAACCCGATCCAGGGTGCGCTGAGAAGGAATCCGCTCATGGGAAGGTGGGGGTCAGGTCCGGCCGGACGAGGGCCGGGAGGAAAATTCTTCCGGCATCATCGACCGAATTGCGGAATGCAAAAAGGAAATCGCAAATGAACGCGGCAATTGCACACGCTTCGCGGGGTTTCCCTATCGAATACGGGAGAGCGGGGAGCAAGGGAAGGACTTCGACACTTCCGTCAGTCCACCGGCGTGCGAGTTCGCTTTTCCACAGTCCGCAACCCGCGTTGCTTCATAGCCTTCGCAGCGTCAAGATCTGCAGAGCGCGCGCCGAAAGGCTCGCAAGCGATGGGGGCCTGACTCGCGCGCACCGGTGACCCCTTCCGGCAGTGCGTTCCCGCCCCCGCCGAGGTACCCCATGATTCAACTCAACGATGCCCCGCCGATCGTCCTGGCCGCGGGCTTGCGCACCCCCTGGGCCCGCGCCGGCGGCGCGATGCAGCGGGAGGACGCCGGACACCTGGGTGCCCGCATCGCCCGCGAAGTGCTCGACCGGGCCGCGATCGACCCCAAATACCTGCAGGAGGTCATCGCGGGCTGCGTGGGGCCGCCCCACGACCAGGCCAACGTGGCCCGGGTCATCGCCATCCGCGCCGGGGTGCCACAGCACGTGCCCGCCAAAACCGTCGCGCGCAACTGCGCCAGCGGCATGGAGGCGGTCACCAGCGCCGTCACCCAGATCGTCGCCGGCGATGGGGACCTGTTCCTGGCGATGGGGGTGGAGGTCATGAGCCGCTACCCGCTGATCTTCGGCGACAAGATGACGGCGCTCTTCGCCAAACTCATGTCGGCCAAGACCCTCGGCCAGCGCCTCGGCATCCTCGCCTCCTTCCGGCCTTCCTTCCTCAAGCCGCGCGTGGCGTTGATGGAAGGCCTGACCGATCCGACGTGCGGGCTCTTGATGGGGCAGACCGCCGAACTGATCGCGCGCGACTTCGGCGTCACCCGCGAAGACGCCGACCGCTACGCGAACGAAAGCCACCGCCGCGCGCGTATTGCCCGGGATTCGGGGCGCCTGGCGCGCGAGATCCTGCCCCTCGCCCCGCAGGGCGGCAAGGGCATGCTCGAACACGACGATTCGATCCGCGACAACCAGAGCGTCGAAGCGTTGGCGAAGATGCGGCCGTACTTCGAAAAGCCCGACGGCATTGTGACCGTGGCCAATGCCTGCGGCATCACCGATGGCGCCGCGGCGCTGATCGTGACAACCCTCGATCGTGCCAAGGCTCTGGGCCTGAAGCCCCTCGCCCGCGTGCGCAGCTTCGCCTGGGCCGGCCTACCGCCGAACCGCATGGGCCTCGGGCCGGTGTACGCGAGCGCCAAGGCCCTGCGCGCCGCTGGCT
Organism: Planctomycetota bacterium; assembly: GCA_041398705.1. Classification (GTDB taxonomy): domain Bacteria; phylum Planctomycetota; class UBA1135; order UBA1135; genus NORP259. Next base: position 120,482 of record JAWKUI010000008.1, read on the forward strand.
GCCGTCTGTCCGACATCGGCGTGATCGAACTCAACGAAGCGTTCGCCGCGCAAGTACTCGCCTGCAAACGCGCCTTCGAAAGCCGCGAATTCGCCCGCGAACACCTGGGCATGGACGAGGCGGTCGGCGAGCTCGACCTGTCCCGCACCAACATCAACGGCGGCGCGATCGCCATCGGCCACCCGGTCGGCGCGACCGGCGCGCGCCTCCTGCTCACCGCCGCCCACGAACTCGAGGTCGGCGACCACGAACTGGCCCTGGCCACCCTGTGCATCGGCGGGGGCCAAGGCGGAGCGGTGATTCTCGAAAGGATGGCTTCGTGATGGATACGGTTTCTCTGCCCATGCCGGCTGACGCGCCGCCCCCGGGATCCTGCATCCGCATCGAACGCCCCGAACCGGCGCTAGCCGTGGTCGTGTTCGATCCGCCGCACCGCAGTTTCCCCGTATTCGACGCGCCGCTCGTGCGCGACCTCAAGGCCGCGGTCGATCAACTCGCCGCCGATCCCTCGATCCGCGGCGTGGTGTTCACGGGCCGCAAGCCCGATCAATACCTCGCCGGCGCGGACATCGAAGGCATCGGCTCGATCAGCGATCCCGAGGTCTTCCGCAAGGTCTGCCTCGAGCTGCACGCGATCTTCGATGCGATCGAAAAGCTGCCTGCCCGCACCGTGGCCGCCGTCGGTGGCCCCGTGCCCGGCGGTGCCCTCGAGATCTCGCTCGCTTGCGACCGCATCGTGGCCAGCGATGCGCCCTCCACGCGCCTCGGCCTGCCCGAAACCCAACTCGGCATCATCCCCGGATGGGGGGGCAGCCACCGCTTGCCGCGCCGCGTGGGCATCCCCACCGCCCTCGACGCGATCCTGACCGGGCGCCTGTTCGATGCGCGCAAGGCGCAGAAGCTCGGCATCATCGACCGCACCACCAAACCCGAGTACCTGCTGCGCATCGCGAGCGACGTGGCGATGGCCCGCATTCCCTGTCCGCGCAAGACCCGCGGCTGGAAGGGGTTGCTCGTCGATCGCAACCCCCTCGCCAAGTGGATCATCGGCCGCACCGCGCGCAAGGCGGTGATGTCGAAGACCCGCGGCAAGTACCCCGCGCCGCTCGAGGCGATCCGCCTCGTGCTCGGCTCGACCACGGCGTCGCGTGGCAGTTGGGCCCGGCGCGAAGCCGATGCGGTCGCCAAACTCGGCGTGACCCCGGTGTGCAAAGCGCTCGTATCGATCTTCTTCGCCAACGAAGGCGCGAAGGCCTTGGGCAAATCGGAAGACGGGCGCAAACTGCCGCCGATCGAACGCGCGGCCGTGGTCGGGGCGGGCATCATGGGCGGGGGCATCGCCAGCGTGCTCGCGCAGAAGTCCGTGGATGTGCGCCTGGCGGACCTTTCGCCGGCCGCCCTCGCCAAAGCCCAGGCGGAACACGAGAAGGAACTCAGCACCAAGGTCAAGCGCCGCCGCATGACCTCGGCCCAGCGCGATGCCGCGCTCGACCACTTCCAGACCGTGCCTGGCACGGTCGGCATGGGGCGCCGCGACTTCGCCATCGAAGCCGTCGCCGAGGTGCTCGAAGTCAAGCGCAAGGTGCTCGGCGCCCTCGCCAGCACCATGCCCGACGACGCGATCCTCGCCACCAACACCTCGTCGCTCTCGGTGGACGCGATCGCCAACTCCCTGCCAAACCCAGAGCGGGTCATCGGCATGCACTTCTTCAACCCAGTGCCCAAGATGCCGCTGGTGGAGATCATCCGCGGCTCGCGCACCTCCGACGACGTGGTCACGCGCACCGCGGCCCTGGCCCTGCGCCTCGGCAAGACCCCCGTGATCTGCAAGGATGTGCGCGGCTTCCTCGTCAACCGCCTCTTCGGCCCCTACCTGGACGAAGCTGTGCGCCTGTTCCTGGGCGGCGTCGAACCGGCGCGCCTGGACCGCGTGATGCTCGACTTCGGCATGCCCATGGGCCCGCTGGCCCTGCTCGACGAAGTCGGTATCGACATCGCCCACCACACCGCGACTTCGCTGCACGAAGGCTACGGCGAGCGCATGACCCCCGCGCCGGGCCTCGACTCCTTTGTCGAATCCCAGCGCCTGGGAAAGAAGACCGGCAAGGGCTTCTACGTGCACAAGGCCGGCCAAAAACCCGAACTCGCCGAAGACCTCGGCGAATTCCAGAAAGGCTCGGGCCTGGCCGCCCTGTCCGACGCCGAGCTGGTCGACCGCATGGTGCTCGCCATGTTCAACGAAGCCTGCCTCGAACTCGGGGAGGGCGTCGTCGAGGATCCCACCTCGATCGACCTCGCCACCGTCTTCGGCATGGGCTTCGCCCCGTTCTACGGCGGCCTCTTGCGCTACGGCGAACAGCGCGGCCTCGACTCCATCGTGCAACGCTTGCGCGAACTGGAGAAGGCCTCCGACATCCAGGGCCGCAACCCAGGCCGTTTCGCTCCCGCCCCCTCCCTGCGCGAAGCCGCTGCCTCCGGCCGCTTCGTGCGCGCGGGCAAGGGCTGAGCGCGGGGCCGGCGGAGCACGGAAACGGGCGCGGGGAGGTGCATCCACCTCCCCGCGCCCGTTATCTCATGGTCGAGATCAGAACGTGACTTCCAATCCGTTTGAGAAGTACGAGGAGAGGGCCGAATCCCGGTGCCAGAGCTGGAAGTTCCACGTTTGTCCGACTTGGATCGTGTTGTTGCCAGGGAAAGGCAGCAAAGAAGGCACATCAAAGCCGAAGCCCGTGGTAGATGTGCCCGACTGGTTCACCAGGTGGCCTGCCGCGTTGAATTGGCAGATACCGCGAAGGACGCCGGTCTGGTTGTAGCGCCCGATCTGGTGGCCGGGGGTGGTCGCTAGGCAGAGGATGCCGTTGCTGATCGTCGTGCCGGCCGGGTCGATGGCGTCGCCGACCAAGAAGTAGGCGAATTGGCCCGGAGGGCCTTGATCCGCGCTCAAGTGCAAGCCGCTGCCGGCCCCAGAACCCCAACTGCCGCCAAGGTGCGTGTACTGACCCGCCGCATTGGGGAGGGAGTAGTAGCAGAAGTCGAGCAATCCATCGCAACTACCCGTCGAGGTCATGTAGAGGTCGTAGATGGAACATAGGGAACCGCCGCTGGGCAGCATGAGTACTTGTGCCGCGACTTCGACGGGAGCACCCGTGGTGTTCGTCCAGCTCGCCTGGGTGACGATGTAGTGATCGGTGTCCTGGGCGAGCAGACCTGCGCCGCCCGGCAGCATGCCGCAACCGGCTTGGGCTCGATCCCAGAGGTAGAGCTCCAGTGTGCCCTGCGCGCTGGTGGTGGTGAATTCGACCCGGTCACCCGCAGGCACACACCAGGAATAGAAGTCCTGGTCATTCGGGGATACCTGCAACCCGGTGAGAGCCCCTGGGACGACCGGCGCTGCGGACAGACACGTGTCATTGTCCTCTAGGAGGTCGTTGAGGGCCGGCGCGCAGAGGTCCAGGCTGACGTACCCCAGTATGTTGTAGTTGACACAGGGAGTTTGGTTCGTTGTGAAGTAGGGCTCTACCGTGAGCTGGATGGCCGTCGGCCCATGGTTGCGGTACACGAGGGTGGTGCCTTGCACATCTTCCACCAGGGTGCAGCCAGGTGTGTAGGCCCGAATTCCGACCGGTGCAGCAGGCACGATGTTGGTCAACTCCAAAGTCAGCATGTGACTGGAGGGGATGGTGTACCGGAAATAGTCCGGATCCGAAGCCTCCATGTGCAGGCCCAGTTGCAAACCGGATTCGATCGGTTTGGCCTGCCAGCAAACGTCGTTGTCCTCCAGGTAGTCGTCGGTGCTGCCGGTACAAGGGTCGGAGGGATTGAGAATGTACAAGGGCCCGACATAGGGCACGTTCGTATTGTTGCCGACTTGAATCAGCCACGTACTTCCTGCCGTGACTCCATCGAGGAGGCAGTACCCAGGGCCCGCAAGACCGGCACAGGGAGCGTTGCAGCCCGTGCCTGCGAAAACGGTGACTCGGTTCTGAGTGGCTCCCTGCGAAAGCACGTAGAACTCGTAGTTGCCATCCAGCGGGGCCGTCCAGAGGAAGTAGCCCGCATGTTGTACGGGGCTGGCGCAAGCCAGGCCGGGTCCGAACGCGGCCGTGTTCGCAACCAGGTATGAGCCTTGTCCACTGATCAGATCCGGAGCTGCGCAGCTTGCGCCTTGCGCGGAAGCGATGGAAGTGGACAGGGCTCCTAGCAGCAGTGGAATGAGGGATCGCATCGGAGAGTTTGGTTGATAGGGGGAATGGCGGAAAAACAGGACTCCGTTCATTCGATTCCGGTGGCCAGGATCTGTCAATGGAGGGGATTCCATGGCCGGGACTGGCCAAAAAATGAACCGCCCAGACCTGCGGGACAGGGCCGGGCGGCTCGAAATCGGAGGTGTCTGGACCGGATACGAATCCTACTTGGGCTCTTCCTTGGGTTTGTCTTTCTGCTCCGGATCGACCTTGGGGGTCTTCTGCAGGATGTCGAGCAGGCGTTTCACGGCGGTGCTCTTGCCCTTGGTTTCGATCGGGTCGTCGCCGAAGTACGTGTCCCATAGGGCCCAGGTCAGGGCCTTGGACTCGATGGTCTGCATCACGGTGCCGTTGACGGTGGTGACGAGCTTGTGGCCGGGCAGCCAGGTGAATTCGATCGTCTGGCCGTCTTCGATCTCCTTGGTGAAGAACGAGCGGAAGGTGGTCAGGGCCTTGTCGCCGTCGGTCCAGCCCTTCTTCTCGCGGGCGATCTTGAGCCGGGGCTCGATGCTATCCTCGAACGCCCCGCGCACCTTCTTGGCGCTGACGTCGCGCACGAACTGCAACTTGATGGTGCGGGTGATCTCATCCTTGCCGAGGGCTTCGAACAGGCGGTTGTTCTCCGCCTTCTTCGGGCGCTGCGAGAAGAACGCTTGGAAGTGGGCCTGGATGCTCGGCTCGTCGATGTACAGCGCATAGGCATACACATTGACCAGAATCACGAAGCGCTTGTCGCGCACGGCGACCCCGCAGAGCTCCATGGTCTTGTCGTGCTGCTTCGAGCGCATCCACGACGGGAACTTGACCTCGGTGTCCGGCTCCTTGACCCACTCGACGGGTTTGGGCTGGGGTTTCGGGGCGGGATCCTGGGGCGCTGCGAGGCCCACGAGCCCAATCAGGGCGAAAAGGAGTGCATGCATGGCGGTGGGGGAGGGGGGAAAACCCCTCTCCCGTCCATCTTGGCCCAACCGGGCCGATGCCGCACCCCCCGGCGCCGGGTTCCCGATCCCGGGTAGGTTTCAGCCCGCCCGCCGGCCGCTGCGCTGGGTCTGGCGCTTGACCAGGTACGCGCCGATCTGTTGTTCGACTTGGGTCCAGAGCCGGGTCTCGCTGCGGAGGAACGCCAACCCCAGGTACAGGTGGCGGCCCTTCTGCTGGTAGCGTTCCACCCGCGCGGGCAGTCGCAGGGACTGCCCGAGGTCGCCACCGCGGGCTTCGAGGAAGACCCGGGTGCCGAGGGCGGGGGCATCATCCGTCCGGCTGGCTTTGATGCGCACACCGCACCCGGTGAGCGACAGGTCGAGCAGTTCCACTTGCAGGGAGCTACCCGCCTGCTCGATGTGCGTGGTCAGGGTTTCCTGGGCCTGCTTGGTTGGTTTCGCCAATAGGTCCAGGGTGCTCACCCGGAAGGCCCGCCGGCGGTTGAACTCCTCCGCCGCCCCGGCGGCGTGCCACAGGGCCCGGCCGTCGGCGAGCCCGAGCACGAAACGGTCCTGCACCCGCTCGAGCACCACGGCGGGCACCGCGTGGCCCACATCCCGATCTCCCGCGGATAGGGCCAGGTAGACGGACTCCCCGGGTGCCCAGCCGGGCGGCCGCCCCTTCTGGATGCGGATCTCGAGGCGGTCGGAGCCATAGGAGTGCAGGACGGCTTCGTACTGGCGCTCACCGGCCCGGAAGGCGTAGGCCCGGGGCAGGGTTTCGGGGTTCCGGAAGGTCATTGGAGTCGGAGGTTCAGGGCTTGGGGTCCTGGATATTGGGACTTCCTAGCTATCGGGCCACTCCGTACGCCGGCCCCAGAGTGGGTGGAGAAAATGTGGAAAACGTCCCGGGCCGAAACAGGCGAGGGCTGGAAATCGGCCCTGGCGACCCCGCCAGGGCCGGTTTTGTGATCCGGCGGGGGTTTGGGGCGATTTGGGGGAATCTGTGGAAAAACTCCAATGGAAAGCCGGGGGTTTGGGGGAGGGCTAATGGTCTGGACCGAATAATGACGAAAATAGTGGCAAGATCGCCGGGACCGGGTAAGTTGAGCCTATCTGGCCACGGGCGCCCCGCCCGGTCTTCTGCACCATGCCCCAAGACCTCTATCTGATCGGCGAACACCCCGCCACCTTGGATGGGGAGGGGCGTATCCAGTTGCCGGTGGCCCTTCGTGACGACCTGAATCCCAGGGCCACCAACTTCAACCTGATGGGCAACCTCGAGCCGGATGGCTCGATCTGCCTGCGGGAGAGGGAGGACTGGGTTCAGTACGTGTCGTCCCTGAAGGATGCCACCGTCGAGAGCGCCCGCGCGCGGCGCGCCCTCACCTTCCTCGCGGCCCACTCGGCCCCGGTGAAGTGCGACAAGACCGGACGGATCCGTATCCCCGATGCTCTGCTTGTCCAGGTGGGTTTGGACCGCAACGACGAGCAACGGCGCGATGTCATCCTGGTGGGGAACTTTGGAGACATCCGGGTATGGAGTCCTGAGGGCTGGGTCCAGTTCCGCGACGAAGCGCGCGGTGAGTACGCGGCGGGTCTCGACGACCTGCTCACTCACAAGCGCTTGGGACCGAAGGGGTTGGTTGACAGAGAAACGGCCTAGCGCGGGGGACGTCTCCCCTGCGCGAAGCCACCTCTACACGTGGTGAATGCCCCCGGGAGGGGGGGCATCGACAAGGGCTCCGGCGATGCCGGAGCCCTCTTTTTTTCGCCGCCTGGAAGATGGGTTGAGATGATGGGTTGAGGGGGGCCGTCGCCCGCCGCCTTCCGGGTCTGCGCTACCGGCGCCAATCCGGGCTGCGGAAGAGGAACTGCGCGGCGAAGGTCGCCACGGCCAGTGGGATGTACTGCCACAAGAGCACGAAACGAGCGGGCCGTTCCATCGCCGCGGCCGTTACCTGGCCCCAGGTCGTGCCGGGGCCATAGGCGCTCAGGATCAAGTGCTCCGGGGTGCCGGGAAAGAGCAGCGTATTGTCGTATGCCTGGGGAATGGGCAAGAACGCGCGATAGGCGAGGGCTTGGGCCAACACCAGCAAGGCGAGCAGTATCCAGCGGGCCCGCTTGTCCCCGGGCAGGCCGAGCCCCTCTTGCAGCACCCATGCGAGCGGAATCATCATGATCGGCAAGGACCAGTACATGATGCGATCGGTGTGCAGGCCCCCCACCACAGCGAGCCCAACCATCGCCGGCAAGAGCAGCAGGATCTCCCTGTGCATGCCGAGCAGCGCACGCATCCGGCGCCGGAACAGGGCAAACGGCAGGACGAGGAACAGCGGACCGATGGCGAGGAACCCGGCGACCAGCGGGATCGAGGGTAGGGACAGGTTGTGCTGCAGAATCTGCTGGGCATGTTGGACCGGGTGGTAGCGGCGCTCCAGTTGCTCCGGGAGCACGGGGTCGACCCACCGGCGCGTGCACCAGAGGGCGAGCAGGCCAGTGGTGACCAACAGGGTTGCCGTGATCAAGGTGCGCCAACGCGGAGTCTCGCCGCGACCCGGGAAGAATCGGCGCCAAAGCAGCGACCACGCGAACACCAAGGGCAGCAGCAGGATCACCTCGCGCACCAGGCCTCCGACGAAAACCGCCAATCCCAGGAAGGCGGCGGGGACCGGGCGCAGCTCTGGCCAGCGGGCATAGCCGTACAGGACGAGCAGCATCGCGACCATCGCGAGGTTGTCGGTCATGGCCGGATAGAAGAGCCCGAAGCGGAAGGGGGAGTAGGGGTTGGCGACGAAGAGGGTGGCCATCCACCAGGCAACCGCGGGGTGCGCGCCGTACTGCCGCAGCACGGCCACCAGCAGGGCCACGCAAGCGATGCCGGAAAGAGCGGAGAGCCAGGTGAACCCGTCGAGCAAGTCCTTTGCATCGAGATCCGCCCCGGCCGCGGGCCCGATCGCCGCCAGGGTTCGCTTCAGGCCCGGTGCCGATTCGGAAAGCCACTCCGCGGCGGGCGGATAGAACCGGCCCACGACCCAAGGCGCGCCCAACCGGTAACCGAAGGGCTCCCAGTTGGACATACGGCGATCCAGGGAGACCAGCCGCGCCTGCTGGTGGTAGTACGCGGCGTCATAGGGGCAGCCTCCGTAGTACTCGACCCGATCCTGGGTGCGCAGGTAGAAGACGGCAAGCAGAACGCAGGCCAATGCAGCCAAACGGGCCGGAAGGCGGGCCATGAAAGAAACCGAATCGCGAGCAAGGGGGGGCAGGGACCTCGCGATGGTAGGCGTCTTTGGCGACGCGGCGCACTCAAAGTGCGGCGGGGGGTGGTTGTACCCGGGGATATCGGGTGCTTGGGGCGGGGGCCTGATTGGAATAACGTTACGTACCGAAGCGGGTTTAAGTTGTCACGTTATTCGTCGTGGGTGGCTGTCAGGGAACGACAGCCACCGACGAATAACGTGACAACTAAACCCGCTTCCGTACGTAACGTTATTCCAATCAGGCCTTCTTGGGCTTGCGGCCCCGGGGAAGGCGGGCTTTGGGCAGCTTGACGCCGCGGCCTTCGAGGAACTCGCTCAGGGGGCCCCGGGCTTCGGCCAGGGCGTGGCGGAGCAGGGTTTCGCCCTCTTCTTGGGCTTCCTCGAGGGCCTTGTCGATCTGGCGCACCGCGCTCAGGGTGTGCTTGATCGCGTTGCTTTCTTTGAGTTGTTTCGCAGCCGCCCGGCGCTCCACTTCCTCGATCTTCTGCTTCAGATCCGCGATCATCTCCTCGGGGGAGCGGCGGTTCCGACGACTTCCTTTTTTCGCCATAGCTCTTTGCGGTTGATTCGCTTGGGGGACTGTATCCAGTGAGTCTGGTTGCAAAAATCCGGAATATTCTTTCGCGGAAACAACCATTTCCCACGGGTTAAGAGTATTGCACGGTGCCGAGATATCAATATTCCAGGCGATTTCTTTTCTTAAAAATCGCTGCAAATAGCGATCCGGGGCCCATGGGGGGCGCTGCGGAATGGAGGCGAGGCCGCCCTAGTTGCCAGCGGATGTCCGGGCCGGAATGCCTGCGGGGCAACCCCACGCCGAGCGGCTTGCGGCTGTCCCATTCTGCGCCGAACGGAAAATCCGCATTTGATCTGGATCCGGCCTGGAGAACCGGTCGATGCAGCCTGCGCATGTGTTGTATGCGGGCCCCTGCGGCCGGCGGCGAATGCCACCCGGCGCAGTCCGCAGCACGTGCATCGAACCTCCCTGTACCCCATGTCCTTCCGCCTCTTCAGCCTCCTGATGCTCGCTTGCCTTGCCCGGCCGGCGATTGCCCAGGATGCGCCCTTGTCGCTGCTGGTGACCAGTCCCGATTCGGGTCTGCTCCTGGTCGTGGATGCGGATACCGGCGAGGTCAATGCCACGATCCGAGTCGGGGATGGCCCGACCGACCTGGCGGTTTCGGTGGCGGGGGATCGCGCGGTGGTGCCCAACAGTGGGCGCACGGCGGCGGGCTCGACCCTGTCGCTCGTCAACACGACGACCCGTCAGGTGATCCGCACAATCCACCTCAAAGGCAAGGTGGGATTGACCCCTGGCGAGCAGACCTTTTTCAAGCCGAAGGCCGTGGCATTCCTGCCTGGTGGTGAGCAAATGGTCGCGGCCACGGAGGCCTCCAAGTGCGTCGTCTTCATCGACGTGCGCACCGGCCGGGTGCTCGGCGCCGCCCCGTTCAAGGGGGAAGGCGTGCGCGATATGTTGGTCGGCCCCCACGGCAAATACCTCTACGTCTCGCACCCCGATTCCGGTTCGATCAGCGTGATCAATATCTCACGCCGTCAACTGCAAAAGGAGATCCCGGTGGCGGGCGGAACCGCCGACCTGGCCCTGACGCCCGACGGCAAGCAGATGTGGGCGGTCAACGAGTCCACCAACTCGATCAGCATCCTCGACGTGGACACCGACGATCCGCGGGAAGTGCTCGAGTTCGCCAGCGGCGCGTTCCCGCGCGACATCGCTTTCACCCGCGACGGCCGCAAGGCCCTCTGCACCAACTACCTGTCGGGCACGATCTCCGTCTACAATACCTCGAACTACAAGGCGATCGGCGAGATCGACTTGGGCCGGGATGTCGTCGACGAGCAGCAGGGTTCGATGGACTTGTCCGAGATCAAGCGGGGCCGTTCGCCCCTGCCCAGCGGCCTGATCTTCGCCGATGCGGGCACGCCAAAGGAACGCATCTTCGTCGGCCTGCAGCACGGCAACCAGATCTGCGAGATCGACCTCGACGGGATGTGCGTCAAGCGTCGCATCCAACTGCCGGCGACCCCGTACGAACTGGCCTGGGCGCGCACCGTGCTGGCCTTTTCGACGCCGCGCTGAGGCCCGTAGGCAGGCTCGGGACCCAGCCGCTATCATGCGGGCATGTGGTCCCTGATGCTCTCCTTCCTGTGCTGTCCCGTTCAAGCGGGCACCGCTGCGCCCGCACCCTCCCTTTCGGAACTGGCCGAGCGCATTCCGGCGGTGATCGCCGATCCCCTGGCGGATGGCTGGTTGATGGGCCTCAGCGTCGGGCTCGTGCGGGGGGAGGAGACGTTTGTCGGAGGCTACGGGCAGCTCGAACCTGGCGGACCCGCGCCCGATGAACACACCCTGTACGAGATCGGCTCGATCACGAAGGTCTTCACTTCGCAGTTGCTGGCGCAGGAGGTGATCGCGGGCCGGCTTGCCCTCGAGGATACGATCCTTGCGAGCCTGCCCGAAGGCGCTGCCGGCAACCGCCGCCTGCGCGGCATTCGTTGGGTCGACCTTTCGAACCACGGTTCGGGCCTGCCGCGCATGCCCGCCAACTTCGCCCCGGCGAACCCGGCCGATCCGTATGTGGACTACGGCGAAGAGCAACTTGTGAAGTTCCTGGGCGGGTTGGTGCCGCGCGGCAAACCCGGAGCGAAACACGAGTACAGCAATCTCGGCGCAGCGGTGCTCGGATACCTGATCGCGCGGCGCAACGAAACGACCTACGGGGAACTGCTGCGCGCGCGCATCCTGGGGCCGCTGGGTATGGAGCGCAGCGGGCTGGCCTGGGCGGAAGGCACCCGCGCCAAGCCGTTCACCGTGGACTTGCTGCCCGATCACGAGTGGAACTTCGACGTGATGGCGCCGGCGGGTGGGTTGCGTTCGGATGTGGTGGACCTGTTGAAGTTCGCGCGCAGTTCCTGGCAGGCGCCCGACGAGGCGTGGGGGCGGGCGATGGCTTTGAGCCTGACGGAGAGCACGGGGGGCCAGCCCGGCTTGCGCATGGGGCTCGGCTGGATCCGGACCGGCGACGGAGCGTTCTGGTGGCACAACGGACAGACAGGCGGGTACCACAGCTATCTGGCGGTGTTGCCCGAGCAGAAGTTGGCGGTGGTGGTGCTCGGCAACTGCGCCAGCGAGGTGATCGACGGAGTTGGCGCGGCGATGATGCGCCTGTTGCGCGGCGAGGAGATCGAGCCCTGGCGCTATCCGCGCGAGGCCCAGGTGGAGGAGCCGCGGATCCAGGGCCTCGAAGGGCAATACCGCATGGTCGATGGCACGGTGCTCACCGTGCGGGCCGCGGGCAAACGGGTCGATCTCGAGTTCCCGGGGCCGCGTACGGTGCGTTTCTATCCCTCGTCGGAAAACGAGTTCTTCTGCCGACTGATTCCGGCGCAGCTCGCTTTTGAGCGCGCCGCGGATGGCAGCGCTGCAGCGATGGAGTTCCGGCAGGGGGCGCTCAAGGAGCGGGCCGAGCGCGTAGGGAAATGAGCCCGGGAAGTGAGCCCGGGAAGTGAGCCCGGGAAGTGGGGCTGCGCCGTGCGGGATTGCAACGGGGTTGTGCAGTGACTCCGCCAGCGGGTCAGCTTTCGGTCTCGCCGCGCACGCCCAACGCGCGCATGCCCCACAGGAGCATGGCGGTGCCCACCACGCCGACGAGGCTCCATACCCGCACCTGATCGGGGCGTTCGAAGAACCATGCACCGCTGGCGAACAGCAGACCGAAGATCGCGGCGCTGCCGCCGAGGGAGCCGACGATCACCGGCAGGGGGCGCTCGGCGGGTTCGACGCCGGGGCAGAGTGCGCGCACCGGGCCCCACCAGCCCATGGGGCGCACGCGGCGGTAGAACTCGGTGAGGGTGGCGGGGTCGGGGGCCTTGCTCAGCAGGGTCGCGAACAGAGCGGCGAGTCCGCTGATGCCGACCACGAGCACCAGCCGGCCGGCCATGTTCGGCTTGCCCATCTCATCGACCAGCGGACCCAAGGGGAGGGGCGCATTGATGATTCCATCCAGGAAACCATACCCCTCTACCTTCACAATCTCGTCGCCAAACGTGATGAGGGAGGCAATCGTCGCGGAAGTGACCATCGCGGCGATCTCCGAGGCCGCCCGTACGCGCCACCAGAACCAACGGGCCAGGTACACGGGGCCGACGCCGGCGACGAACGCCATGAAGAACGTGAACAGTTCGCTGATGGAGTTTGCGGCCCAGGCAAACACGCCGGCGATGGCCAAGACCGCCGCACCCGAAAGGCGTGCCACGAGCACGTAGTGCTTCTCGCTGGCGCCCGGCCTCAGGAATCGCCGGTAGACGTCTCCAACGAAAAACGAAGACGCCAGGTTCACGTGGGTATCGACCGTGCTCATGAACGCCGCCATCAATGCAGCCAACGCCAAGCCGAGCAGGCCCGCAGGCAAGTAGCGGCCCATCATCACGACGTAGGCCCGTTCTTCGTGGGTTTTGGCCAGGACCTGGTCGACCTTCACCTCCTCGCCCACCTCGATCTTCTGCCACAGGGTGCTCCAATCGTCCCCGCTGTGCTGCGGTTCGAAGCGATGCAGACCGCCGTCGGTGCCTTGCACCTCGATCCAATCGGCGTCCTTGCCGATGATTTCACCTTCGGTGTGCCAGACCACCTCGCCCTTGCCGCCCGCGAGCAGGGTACCGGCGACCGGGCTGGTCAATTCCATGCGCGGCAGCACCACGAGCGACGCCACGGCCACCAGGATCCAAGGCCAAGGGCGCAGGGCAAAGTGCGCTACGTTGTACCAGAGAACGGCCAGCATGCCGTCGCGCTCGCTCTTCGCCGAAGAGACCCGCTGCACGACGAGCGGCCCGCCATCGGCGCTTTCACGCGCCCACCACTGCATGCCAAGCAGCACGGCCAGGGTCACGATCGCCGGGTTCCAGAAACTCGCATCGAAGAACGAACCGGGCCCCGGAGTGGGGAAGAAGGACAGGGTATCCGGCTGGAACGAGGTGTCCGCCGCCGCCATGGCGGTGCGCACGCCTTCCATGCCATCGACCGCGGACCAGGCCATCCAAGCCAAGGCGATCGAACCGGTCATCGCCATGATGAACTGCACGAGGTCGGTGACGACCACGCCCCAAAGGCCGGCCATCGAGCAGTAGGTGAGCGAAACCAGGCTGGCCACGACGAGCGCCGTCGCCTTGTCGTAGTCGAACACCACTTCCTGGATGGTGGCGGCCGCGAGCATGACCCAGGAGAGGATGATCGCGTTGGTGAAGCCCGACTGGAAGATGCCCAGGGAGAAGCGCAGGGCCTTGGCGCTGGGGCCGCCGTAGCGCAGTTCGGCCAGTTCCGCCGAGGTCATCACGCGACCCCGCTGCCAATAGCGTGAGAACAGGAGCACCGTGAACACGCTGCCAATGCACACGCACCACCAGAGCCAGTTCTCATAGATGCCTTTCTCGCGCACCCAACCGGTGATCACCAGCGGCGTATCGCTGGCAAAGGTCGTGGCGACCAGCGAGGTGCCGGCGAGCCACCAGGGCAGGCGGCGGCCCGAAAGGAAGAACTCCTCGACGCCTTGTCCCGCCTTGCGCGCGTAGATGAATCCCACGGCGAGGGCGAAAAGCACGTAGACCACCATCACGGTCCAGTCGAGCGTGGTGAGTTGCATGGGACTACGGTAGCGGGGGCGGGGCGGCGGCTTCGACCGAAATCCGGTGGGATGGGGGGCTGGGGTGCGCGGACGGGCTCGCGGGGGGGGGCCCGGGATGAAAGGTCCGTCATGGCCCCGGATGTGCCTTGGCGCATCTGGCCCCTGCGGCTACCCTTTTCCCTCCGCTCGCCCCACTGACCGCTTCCCGATCGATGCCCCGCCTGCCGCTCCCGATTGCCGCCCTGTTGTGCCTCAGCGCCTGCCGCATCGATCCCGGCATGGCCCTCGAGCCCGTTCTCCAGCGGCCGCGCATGGCCACGACCACCGAAACGGCGGCCATCGGCACGCTGCAGTCGGAAGTCGGCATGAACTGGGATCCGGGCAACTCGCTCAGCATCCCCGGGATCTGGCGTTTCGGCCTGACCGAACGATCCGAGGCGTTCATCGGTGGCGATACCTGGCGTTGGGACTTCGATCGCGACGTCAACGGTCCGGGCAACCTGCTGATCGGCTATCGCCACCGCATCATCGACCACGACGGCAAATTCCCGGCGATCGCGATCCAGTCGGAGACGAAACTGCCCACTGCCCAGAAGGAGGACCAGTTCGGCACCGAAGTGGTGGACTGGAAGTTCGCGGTGATCGTGGACCAGTACATCGACGATACGCACGTCTCGCTGTTCAACCAGGCGGGGTATCTGAGCGAAGCGGACGGCGGCGGCACCGATTTCGAGTGGACGTTGGCCGGTTCCCTGCAGAAATTCCTCGACAAGCGTTGGAGCTGGTACTTCGAGGGGGTCTCGGTGCGCATCTCGGAGCAGGACTACGACGCCCGGTACATGGGAACCGGTTTCCACTACCGGTTGGACAGCGGAGCGCTGCTCGATGTGGCGCTGGCGGCGGGCTTCGGGGACGCGCCCGAGGAGCACATGCTGCTGTTCGGGTACACCCGCAACGTCGGGGCCTTCTATCGCCTGCGCTGAGCGCGAGGCCTGGGGGCCGGGCGTGTTGGATTTTCGTATTGGGCCCGTGGGACGCCGGGTCGCAGGCTATCATGCCGGCCCAGAGCCGAATCCCATGAAGTACCTCGCCTCCCTGTCCCTGGCCTGCCTGGCCCTCGTCGCCCCGCTTTCCGCCCAAAAGGCCAACACGGCCGCCAGCCCGTTGCAGCGGGGCCTGGACTCGATCCAAGCGCAGAACGTGCGCTCGGACATCTTCTTCTTGGCCGATGATGAGATGCACGGCCGCGATACGCCCAGCCCGGAGCAACGCATCGCCGCCCGTTTCCTGCGGGCGCGTCTGATGCGCTATGGCTTCCAGCCGGGCTATCAGGACAGCTACCTGTACCCCTATCCGCTCGAGCAGTGGCAGGTGGTCGTGCCCGAGTGCAACGTGATCGTGCAGCGCGGTGAGTCGCGCTTTGCCTTGCAACTGGGACAGGACTACTACCTGGCTCCGTCGGCCCGCAGCGAACGCGATGTGCAGCAACGCGCGGTGGTTTATGCGGGCGACACGAAGGACCTGCGCGACCTGGAAGCGGACATCGAGGGCAAGTGGGTGCTGACTAGCGGCCGCCGTCCCTCGGGTTCGGTGCAACGGGACCTGTTCGGGCGCGGTGCCGTCGGCATTCTTGTCCTGCCTGAGGACGATGCGGAAGTGAGCGTCGCCGAAGCCCAGGGCAAGTTCTTCGAGCGCATGAAGGATCCCCGGCCGGGCAAAACCCCCGAAGCCGGTCAACCGGGCCTGTTGTTCCTCACCGAACAATCGGCGGGCCACTTCAAGCCACTGATCAAGGACGCCAAGCCCGGCGACCTGATCGACGTGACCGTCTCCGAACGTTGCGCGATCGTGAGCGATCCGATCATGCTCGAGAACGTCGTCGGTATCTGGCCCGGTAGCGATCCGAAGCTGCGCAACGATGTGATCGTGCTTTCCGCCCACTACGACCACGTGGGAATGCAAGGCGGACAGATCCACAACGGCGCCGATGACAACGGCAGCGGCAGCACGGGCATGTTGGCCCTGGTCGAGGCTTTGGCCAACTACGGCCCGATGCGCCGCACGATCATGATCCAGTGGGTTTCGGGCGAGGAGAAGGGCCTTTGGGGTTCGAAAGCCTGGACCGAGAACCCGTGGCTTCCCGAAGGCATGCAAGTCGTCTGCGATGTGAACATCGACATGATCGGCCGCAACGCCCCGGACAAGTTGAACATCACGCCGACCAAGGACCACGCCGAGTATTCTTGGCTGACCAAGGTCGCTGAGAAGCACTGCGCGGAAGAAGGCTTCCCCAAGCTGGGCAACGCGGATGACTACTACCACCGCTCGGACCACTACAACTACCGCAAGAACCTGAACGTGCCGGTGATCTTCCTGTTCTCGGACGTGCACGAGGACTACCACAAGCCGACCGACGACCCCGAGAAGATCGACTGCGACAAGATCGCCCGCGTGGCGCGCCTCGTGCTGCGCGTGCTGGACGACTTGCAGGGCGACGAGCTGGGTAGCTGAGCATGCCCATCACCGTCACCGCCCAGGACGTGCCGGGCTGGCTGCCCCAGTGGTTCGTGACCGAATGGTCCGCGCCGCTGGGGCAGCTGGCCCAAACGGACACCGCCGCCGTCATCGACCGCGCCCCGGCCGCCGCCGCGCGCACCGAAGACCTGCGCAGCGCCATGCGCGACCTGCTGCGCCACGGCTCCTACAAACCCACCGGCCGCGGCAAACCCGCCTCCGAGTACCTCGTGCGCGCCATGGAGGAGGGCGGCCTGCCCGTCATCAACCCCGCCGTCGACATCCTCAACGCCGTCTCCTTCGTCTCGGGCATCGCCATCAGCGTCGTCGACCTGGACCTGTGCTCGGGCGAATCCTTCACCGTGCGCCACGGCCGCGAAGACGAGGAATACGTCTTCAACGCCTCCGGCCAGACCATCAGCCTACGCGACCTGCTCTGCCTCTGCGATGAAGCGGGTCCCTGCGCCAACGCCGTCAAAGACAGCCAGCGCACCAAAACCCACCCCGGCACCCGCCGAACCCTGCAGATCCTCTGGAGCCCCAAGAGCCAAGCCCCCGCGGCCGAAGCGACCTTGGCGTGGTACCGGGAGGAACTCGAAAACGCCGCGCGTTGAGCGGGGACGCGCCGCTCAGGCGAGTCGCAGCTCCTTCGCCCGGCGGATGTGGGCCAGGTGGTGGTTGCAGTGCCACGCGTAGAGGCCGATGTTCTCCTCGATGGCGATGATGCGGTCGCTTTCGGGGTGGATGAAGGTGCGCTTGCGGTCGGCGGGGGTGAGGGTTTGCAGCAGGCGCACCCAGCGGCCGTGCACGCCGCGCAGGATCGAGAGGGAGTCGGCCAGGTCGGTGCCCTTGCCGTCGGGCAGTTCGGCCCAGCGGTCTTCCATGTAGGGGCGGATGGTGGGCTGCTTCTCGGTGAGCGCGAGTTTGAAGCGGATCAGCGAGTTCATGTGGCTGTCCGCGAGGTGGTGCACGACCTGGGCGATGGTCCAGCCGCCTTTGCGATAGCGCCAGCCGAGTTCGGCGTTGTCGAGGGTCGCGAGTTCGCCTTCCAACTGTGCGGGCAGGTCGCGCAGCACGGTGAGCCAGAGCCGGATGTGTTCGGCGTCGATGGGCTCGGGCGGGTGGAAGGGGCCGATCGGGAAGCGTTCGGTCTCGAACTGCATGGTCAGGTGAGGGGTTCGATGACGACGCCGGTGCCGCTGGCGGAGACCATGAGCATCGAAGAGTTCTGGCCTAGGACTTCATAGTCCAGGTCGATACCGACGACGGCGTTGGCGCCGGCTTTTTTGGCCCGTTCGCATAACTCGTCCATGGCGATTTCCCGTGCCCGCTGCAGTTCGCGCTCGTAGGCGCCCGCGCGGCCCCCGACCACGTTGCGGATGCCGGCGAACAGGTCCTTGAAGATGTTCGCGCCCAGGATGGCTTCCCCGGCGAACACACCGCAGTAGGCCGTGATGCGGTGATTCTCGATCGTGGGGGTGGTGGTGGTGATCATGGGGGCATCCTAGGTCCGGGGGCCATGGACAGGCAACGACCCAATAGAAGGCGGCCCCTCCCCGGGGTGGGGAAGGGGCCGCCTGTGCCGCGTTCGCGGGCCGGGGTGCGGTTGTGGCCCGCGGGGATCCGCTGGGAGGGTTCCTTGAAGAGCTGCTAGGGAAACGTGCCTGGGGCGGGAACGCGGCTGAGAGGGGATCAGAAGGCTTCGTCGAAGGCCACGTCGCCGGTCACGGAGACCTGGTAGGCGGATACGCGGCGCTCGAAGAAGTTGGAGAGTTCCTGCACGTCCTGCAGGTCCATGAATCCGAAGGGGTTCTTGCTGCCGAAGCGCGGGGGCAGGTCGAGGTTCGCCAGGCGCTGGTCGGCGACGAACTCGAGGTACTGGCGCATGTCGCCCAGGCTCAGGCCGGGCACGCCGCCCTGGAGCAGGTCCTCGGCGAACTGCATCTCGCACTCGACGGCCTCTTCCAGCATCTCGGTGACCTGCTTGGCCAGGCCTTCGTCGAACAGGTCCGGATCCTCCTCGCGCGCGGTACGCACCACTTCGAAGGCAAACGCCATGTGGCAGGACTCGTCGCGGAACACCCAGTTGGTGCCCGAGGCGAGGCCGTTGAGCAGGCCCTTGCTGCGCAGGAAGTAGACGTAGGCGAAGGCGGCGAAGAAGAAGAGGCCTTCGATGCAGGCGGCGAAGCAGATCAGGTTCAGCAGGAACTTGCGCTTGCCTTCGGCGGTCTCGGTGTTGTCCATGTCGAACACCGAGTCGATGTACTTGAAGCAGAAGTCCGCCTTGCGCTTGATGCTCGGGATGTTGTGCACCGCGGCAAAAGCCTGCTCCCGCTCCTTGAGGTCGGGAATGTAGGTGTCCAGCAGGGTCAGGTAGAACTGGACGTGCAGGGCTTCCTCATAGAGTTGCCGCGACAGGTACATGCGCGCCTCGGGCGCGTTGATGTGCTTGTAGAGCGACAGCACCAGGTTGTTCGAAACGATCGAGTCGCCGGTAGCGAAGAAGGCGACCAGGCGGTGGATCAGGTGTCGCTCGGCGGGCAACAGGCGCTTCTCGAGGTCCACGGTGTCGGTCGAGAAGTCGACTTCCTCCACGGTCCAGGTGTTCTTGATCGCGTCCCGGTACATGTCGTAGAAGACCGGGTACTTCATCGGCCGCAGGGTCAGGTCGAAGCCGGGGTCGAGGATCATAAGTGGAGTGGAGGCAGAGGGTTGCGATGGTCTCCAACCGGCCCGTTGCGGCCAGCCGCCCGCTCGCGGATCGGCCGCCAAGGCCCATCCCCTAGTGGGTCGGCGTAGGATAACCACTAGACCTAGTGGGGGCAAGGGGAAGTTGAGGCGTACTTCGACCCCCTTTGTTGCACCCTCTGGCGAGTCCCCCTTGCCTGCTGAATTGTGTGACGTACGGAAGCGGGTTTAGGTTGTCACGTTATTCCACGAGTCGTGGTCGTGCCGACCACGACTCGTGTGGAATAACGTGACAACCTAAACCCGCTTCCGTACGTCACACAATTCAGCCCATCATGCATCCTCCCTTGATCCCCATTCGCGCCGTGGCGCTGCTGGCCTTCCTGCCCGCCTGTGGCAGCGGCCCCCAGCCCGCACCCCAGGACACCGTTCTCTCCAAAGGTGAGGGCATCCGCGTCACAAATGGCAACGGCACCGTGGAAGTGCACTGGTCCGGCATGGCCCAGCGCCGCTTTGAATTCCACGGCAAGCGCAAGACGGAGGACATGACCGTGCGCACCAGCCCTTGGTATGGCTGCATGGGCATCTACAGTGCCGGCGGAAGGGAGTGGCCCCTGATGGGGAGATTCATGGGTGGCGCCTTTCGCGTGATCTATGAGGAGTCCGCCCGGGATTTTCCGAGCGAGCTGGCATGGCAGGAATGGGCTGGCGGTCACTGGAATCAGAACGAACAAAAACTGGTGTGGAACGACCGGGGCACCGTGGCAGGATTCTTCACCACTCCGGACGATCCGTCTCACATCGCAGTCGATCTGTATCAGGTGACCATCGCAGGCCAGCCATCGGACTGGTTCAGTAACCATCCCTGCGAGGGCGGATCGATTGAGATGATCCAGGTGGTCGACTGAATTGTGTTACGTACGGAAGCGGGTTTAAGTTGTCACGTTATTCGTCGCGGGTGGCTGTCGGAACGACAGCCACCCGCGACGAATAACGTGACAACTAAACCCGCTTCCGTACGTAAACAATTCAGTCGACCACCTAGAACGTAACGCTCACGCCATTCGAAAAGTTGGATTGCCCACCATTCTCGCGGTGCCAAAGCTGAAAGTGCCAAGTCGACCCCGGGGTGATGGTCGTACCGAACACCGCAGGAAGTTGCGTCGGCACGT
This sequence comes from Planctomycetota bacterium, assembly GCA_041398705.1. Taxonomy (GTDB): domain Bacteria; phylum Planctomycetota; class UBA1135; order UBA1135; genus NORP259. Next base: position 140,925 of record JAWKUI010000008.1, read on the forward strand.
CGAAACCACTGCCAGACGACGAAGTTCCCACAGCGTTCTGGAACACACCGCTGGAATCGAACATGCCCAGCGAATTGAGCGCACCGCCATACACGTTGTACCGGCCGATCGCCTGATCGAGGCACAGGCGGCCTTGGCTGATGACCACCCCCGGATCGATCATGCCGCTACCCACCAGCAGGTACCCGAACTGATCCTGCGGGCCTTGATCCGCTTCCAGGTGCAATCCTGACCCTGGAGTCGAACCCAGGGTGGCGAATAGCCGCGTCGGCAGACCGGTCGAATTCGGCTGGGCAGGATCGCAGAACGTCGAAACCGGTCCCCCCGACATCTGGATCTCGACGTTGTCTACGCCCACGTTCCAGTTCTGCAGAATCGCGAAGTACGAGGGGTTGATCCACCAGAATTCGACTTGATCGACGCTCTGGATCACGTCGTTCCAGTCGACTCCGGGACGGAAGGCGGCGCCGTCTCCCACCCAACCGCCGCTCCATCCGCTCGGCACGGCGCTGGTGTCCGCGGAGGGGATGGCAAAGTCATAGTGCACCCAGCCCTGCCCCGGTTGGGGCACCTGGGCGCCGACGAAGTACGCGTAGTCATCGTCATTGACCGAACTCGTCCCCTTGGTATCCCGCAGCACGATCGAGAACTCAAACCCCGCGGCCCCGAAATCCGTGGCATCCGTGCGCGCATCGATCGCGATCGACGTGACCCCGGCCGCGCGGTAGTCGCCGTGGAACGGACTCACCTGGGCCGGATCGCTGCGCAGGATGGCGGCGAAGGAATCGATGGAAGCGTTGTGCAACCAAGCGCCCGGGTTGCCCCCTGCCGTTTCGATCACATCCGCCGGGGCGATGAAGCGCCAACCCGCGCCATTGACGCCGCCCTCGAAGTCGTCGGTGTGGGCCAAAGCAGTAGCGGGCAACAATAGGGCGGGGATGAGCAGGGCTGTACGCATGCGGAGGTATGGGGCTTGGCGTTGAGACGGTATTGCAGTGTATCGCGGGAAGGGGAGTTCCGACCCGGCCCATTGTAATGACGACTCGGTAACTGCTGCGGTCGAAACGCGGGCGGCCTGGCCATCGTGCGCCTCGCGAAACACGATTCGTTACGAAAGCACCACGCACTGTTCCGGAACCGAAGCAGCGTGCTCGCACCAAACGCTCGTGAGCGAAGGTATGGGATTGGTATGCAATTTGCGGAAGTGCAGGCTCCGGATCCATGGGCCCTCCCACTCCGAAGCCCCATGGAGTCAACCGTTCGCATCTCCTCAAAGTCCGAATCCAAACCGACCTGCCATCGCCGGTCGGCATGCAAGGATGTCCCACACTCCCGATACTCCCCAGTTGCGCACCAAAGCCCTGTGGTGCCCGTCCCTTTGCCTGCGCTTCGCCACAATCTTCTGTTTGACCCCTGCGTTGGTCCTTGCCCAGGAAGCTCCAGACGCCGCAAAGAAGACGATTGAGACGCAAGCGCAAGGCGATTCCGCAAATCCAACGCCCAACGGGGACGGCTTCCCCTCGCTGAGTGACATCGTCGTCAGTGCCGACGAAGGAGTCCCGGTGTCGTATCCAGGTGGCCGCGACCAGATCGACCAGGAGACGCTCGACAAGTACGCGGACAAGACATCCGGGATTGTGCTGCGGCGGATTCCGGGCGTCTACTTCATGCCCGAAAACGGCAACGACGCCCGCATCCACATCGGCCTGCGCGGCAATGACCCGCGGCGTTCAGGACTCACGGCCATTCTCGTCGACGGTATCCCCATAGCCGAAGCCCCCTATGGCAACACCGACATCGACGGCCTGCCCATCGCTCTCGAACGCCTGGGGAAGATCGACATCATCCGCGGCGGAGCATCGGTGCGGTATGGCCCGAACGCCGCCGGCGGCATCGTCAACTTCCTCACCCCCGAGATCCCGTTGGAACCGACCTGGACGATGGGGTTGCGCGCGGGTAGCCACGCCGAACGCGCCGTGTGGTCCTCGGTGGGGGGCACCTGGGAACGCTGGGGCGCAATGGTGACGGGGGTCTACAAGGAAGGCGATGGCTTCCGCGAGCGCGGCGACTATTCCGACCGCGACGGGGCCGCGAAATTCCGCTATCGGATCAGCGAGAAGGAGTTCGTGCAGGCCTATTTCAGCCGCTTCTCCGAGCCCCACGCGAACCAGGCGGGCGGCCTGTCCCAGGCCGATTACGAAGCCGATCCTTGGCAGTCCACCCGCCCGGACGCGCATTTCAGCTTCGACATGAACCGCTATGTGGTGCAGTACGAGAACCAGATCGACGACGAGACCCGTTTCCAATTGCTGACCTGGTACCAGGATGGTTTCCGCAAACTGGCGGACGTGCGGCCGGTGATCGCACCGTTCACCGAAGCGCGCGCCCAGAACTCCGACTTCTCCTCTAAGGCGATCGAAGCGCGATACGGCTGGAGCGACGTGATCGGAGGTCGCAAGCACACCTTCTTCCATAGTGCACGGTACCTGCAAGAGACCAACGACGAGCTGTACACCCGCGCCGATCTGGCGACGGGCACACCCTTGGATCCCTCCCTCGACGCGGACTTCGAAGGGCGCGCTTTCAGCCTGTTCACGGAAGATCGCATCTCCTTGAGCGATCGCTTGGACTGGGGCATTGGTTTCCGCTTGGAGAGCATCTCCATGAGCGGAGTTTCGAATGAGGACCAGAACCAGATCGTCAAGAACTACGATGTATTCCTGCCGGAGACCAACCTAAGCTACAAGTTGAGCGATGCGACGGCCCTCTACGCAAGCTATCAGCAGACCTTCTATCCGCCGCAGTACGAAACGGGATTCGACCCGGCGAGTGTGTTGTATGCGCCCGTAGACCCCGAATCCGCCGACGCCTACGAGGTCGGCGTGCGCAGCTACGCGGTGGATGGCATGGCGGCTTCCCTCGCCCTGTTCCACACGCGGTTCACCGACAAGATCGACTTCATCAACACGCCGGACGGCAAGGTGCCGATCAACTCGGGCGATGCCCGCAGCCAAGGGGTCGAAGCGGCGGTTTCCTACGACTTCGGGGCCCTGCGCGAAAACCTGGCGGGATTCTCGGCTTATGCCACGGTGACCGAACAACGCAGCGAGATCACCAGCGGGGCCAACGACGGCAACGACACCCCCGATGCTCCGCACCACATGGCGAGCTGGGGTCTGCTGTACCAACACGCAGACACCGGACTATGGGCCCGAGTTGGCGGATCCTACAGTTCTTCGGCCTTCAAAGATGCGGCCAACACGGCGGTTGGAACGGCGGATGGATTGAATGGGCCGGTGCCGTCCTATGTGCTTTGGGATGCCACTGCCGGATGGCGTCAACGTACCGATGGCACCGGACTCTCATTGGCGGTGGGCGTGACCAACGCCCTCGACGAAGAGTACTTCCGCCGCTTTGCCACGGGCATCTACCCGGGTGCGCCGCGGCAATACTCGGCCACGCTGACCTACGCCGTGCGGCTCTAGGCCTATGCTACGAACCTTCTGCGCCCTGTGGGTCGTCTTTGCGGCACTGGCCTGCGCGCCTGCGGAATCAACCGTAGCCGCGGGGCCGGCGCCCCAGCGCATCGTTGCCCTCACCGTGGGCGCCGCGGATTGCCTTGCGTTGCTCGGGGCCCTCGACCGGGTGGTGGCGGTGGAAGCAGACTGCTTTGTGCCGGGTACCGAGACCAAGGTCAAGATCCGCAATGACGACCATGCCGGGCCATCGCGGGCCTTGAACGTCGAAGCGGTGTTGGCGCTGGCGCCGGATCTGATCATTGCCAAGGAGGACCTGCAACCGGCCCTTGAAGGCCGCGGTGTCCGCGTGCTGTGGGTCAGCCGCAAGAGCGACTTGGTCACGGTGGTTCCATTCCTCCGGGACCTTGGTCGGGAACTGGGGCTGGAAACCCAGGCGGAGCAGGCGATCGAAGCGATGGAAACCAGGCGGAAACGGATCGCGGACATAGTGAAGGACCTCGCGCCGGTGAGCGTGTACTTCGAAGCGGGCCGACCGGGCCGCACCGCTGGGCAAGGCACGGTGATCGATGAGATGATCTCACTGGCCGGCGGCGTCAACATTGCGGGAGACATGCACCTGGCGAACCCGGTGTTGAGCTCCGAGGCGATCGTGGCAGCCGATCCCGAGGTGATCGTGCTCTCACCCTGGAGCGACAATCCAGAAGCGATCCGGGCGAGGCCCGGATGGGCCGGCATCCGCGCCGTCCGCGAAGGTCGCATCCATCAGGTTCCGGAACAGAACCGCAAGGTTCAATATCCGAGCCCGAGCTGCGTGCAGGGTTGCGAGTCCATGCTGCTGCCATGGCTGCACCCTGAAGCGGGAGCGGACGCGGAATGAACCTGCGCAGCGTGGCACCGCGTACCGTGTACGGGCTGGGCGGACTGGCGTTGGCCGGAGCCCTCTTGTTGTCTCTTTCGGTAGGAGTCATCGCGGTGCCCTTCGGCGAAGTCCTGGCTGCGCTCACCGGTGGAGCCGATGCGGGCCTGCACCGCACCCTGATCGTCGACATGCGTCTGCCGCGGGCCATCGGGGCGCTCCTAGTCGGCGCGGGGCTGGGCACCTCCGGTTGTATTCTGCAGGCGATCCTGCGGGATCCACTCGCGAGTCCGACCTTGATCGGCACCGCCCAAGCATCGGGTTTCGGCCGAGTGCTTGGGGTCTTTCTCGGCCTGCCCCTGCTCGGCTCGATCGGTTTGTCGTTCCTGATGGCAGTGCTGAGCACCGCGATCGTGCTCTTGCTCTCCCGCTCCCGGCGCGGATTCCCCGCGCAAACCGTGCTGCTCGCCGGGGTCAACGTCGGTATGGGATTCGGTGCTCTGATCGGCTTGTTCCAGTACATCTCGCGGGATGAAGGCCAACTCAGCCGCATGGTCTTGATGCTGCTCGGAGGCCTCTGGCAATTGACCTGGACGCCGCTCTATTGGATCGCACCCCTTACCACCATCGGTGTGCTGCTCGCCTCCCTTGGGGCCCGGCGCCTGGATCTCTTGGCGCTCGGTGAAGAGGACGCTCGGCGGCTCGGACTGGATGCCCGCGCGGTCGGCAACCTGGCGTTGATCCTGGCGTGCCTGCTCACGAGCCTGGCGGTTTCGATTGCAGGAGTTGTTGCGTTCGTAGGATTGGTGGTGCCCCACGCCGCACGGCGCCTGGTCGGGCCCGCGCATGCTTCGCTGGTCCCCGCGAGCGCCGTGCTCGGTGGCCTGATGGTGCTGGTCACCGATTGCATCGCACGCACCGCGGCGGCACCCAACGAGTTGCCCCTCGGCGTACTCACGTCATTGATCGGGGTGCCGGCGTTCCTGTCGCTGCTGTACGCGATGGCACGGGAGGCCGCACCGCAATGAAGTTGCGCGCGGACGATCTACGTTTCGACTACGGCCAGCGCACGGTGTTGCACGGGGTATCGATCGAGGTGCGCGAGGGAGAGTTGCTCGGCCTGATTGGTCCGAATGGATCCGGGAAGTCGACCCTGCTGCGGTGCTTGTACGGTGAGGACACCCCGGCTTCAGGCACGGTTACCCTAGGCGATCGGAGCCTCGTTCAGTACAGCCGCAGGCAGATTGCCCATGTCATCGGTGTCGTTCCGCAGCGGTCGAGCGTGGCGTTTCCCGTCAGTGTGCGGCACTTCGTGGCCCTCGGCCGGTTTGCTCACCTGCCGCGCCTGGCGGGGCCGACGAAAGCGGATCTAGCGGTGGTCGATGGGGCGCTCGAAGAGATGGGGCTGATGACCATCGCCGAGCGGCCCGTGGATCGCATTAGCGGTGGCGAGTTCCGCCGGGTACTGATCGCCCAGGCGCTGGCCCAACAGCCGCGGTTGCTGCTCTTCGACGAGCCGGTGCAGCAGCTCGATCTCTTGCACCAGTTGGAGGTGATGGAGTTTGCCCGTGCATTCAGCCACCGGCCCGGGAACAGCGGCTTGATCGTCTTGCACGATCTGGGCTTGGCGGCGCGCTACTGCGATCGCCTGGCCGTCTTGCATGGCGGCCGACTCGTCGCCGAGGGGAACCCGATGGATGTCTTGACCCCAGATTTGCTCCGCACGGTCTGGGGGGTCGAGGCCTCGATCGAACACAGCGCCTCAACGGGACAGATCCATGTGATTCCCACCGCGCGGGCTTGAAGCTGGGGCTCCCGTTCGCGGCGCCGCGCGAACGGGGGCCCTACTGCGGACCCGCCTGGGGTCAACGGGTCTTTGCGGCGGGCTGCATCCAGATCCCCGCGAGGGACGGTTGCGAATCCGCCTTGCTCCAGACACCAATTCCGCCCGCATCGGGGAAGGTATTGTCGCGCACGCGCAACGTGATCGTGCCGTTCAGCGTGCAGGTGATCTGGTCGCCAACGTGATCGACGGCGATGGTGTACCACTCCCCTGATTGGAACGGAAGACTCCCGTAAGCTTGGATTTGCGTGCGTACGCCGTCCTTGACGTAATAGACTCGGAAATCCTGTTCCAAGGGGTTGAAGCGGCAAACGTAGTAGTTGTTTGCGTCCTGGACCCTCCAGATCGGCCCGCCGCCTTGGTCGATGCGGCCCTGATCCGCACGCATGCCAACGACGAGGGCGCCATCCTGGAATCGAGGTTCTGGATTCCAGAGCAGGTTGAAAGTGCGGTTGTCCCAATCGCCGGGGTCGGCCATCTTGGCAATGATGTGTCCACCCGGCTCGTCGGTCACCTGCCAGGTGGCGCGCCCCGGTCCGGCGGGCAGGGTCGCATCGGACTTCCATCCTGGGGCCAGGGCTCCCTTCGAAAGCCCTAGGCATTCGGTGCCGTCGGCCGTGAAGCCAAACCCTCCTTCGGTTGCCTTGGGTGCCTGGATGTGCAACTCGGAAGCCAGGGCGGCTGCCAGATCGCCGACCGGACCTTGGGCAACGAGCGAAACCTGAATCAATTCGTCGTCGAAGCCGGGGGCGGCTGCATTCAGGGATTCGACGAAGTACCCACGATGTCCGAGGTTGTCGAGTAGGGGCACGAGTTCCGAGGAACGCACGGTCCAATCCACGTGGGCTCGGGCCTGGGCATCGGTGCCAGCAAACGCCGCAAAGACGCCAAATCCAAGGCGGATGCCGGCGGGTGTACCGGCGAATTGCGCCGGGCCTGCGAGGCGGAACAGGGGCACCCCGTCCTTCACCTCGGCCTTGCTGCCAAAGAGCTGCTCGAGCGGCGCAAAGGTGATGTCGCTTGGTCCAAAGGCCTGCGAAGTGGGCAGGCTGGCCGGGGGCATCGCGCAGGTCTTGCGAGCGGCGTCCACGGCGGCATGGGCCCGGGCCACGGGCGCCGCGAGTTCGGCTTCGGTGCCGCGGCCGATGAACCGTACTTCGAAACCCTGGGGGGTGCTGCCGGGGAATCGCGGGGTGACCGAGGTCACGCGGAAGCCACCGCCGGCGAGGGCGGTGACGGTCGGGATGACCTCATCGGCGAAAACGAGCCAACGGCCCGAGCCTAAGCATTCGTCTCCGTCCCGTCGCACGGAGAAGCGCAGGGATTTGCCTTCGAACACCTCGACGGGGCGGTCCTGCCAGACCATCGGCACCTCGTGACGCCACCAGTAGTAGTGCAATAGGGCTTCGTCTTCGATGCGTAGGGCGCCTTTGCCGAGCAGGGAGTCGAGCGTGATTTCGTCAGGGTAGGGGCGCTGATCTTGTGCGTAGGCGAGCGGGACGAGCAGGAGGAGAGAGCCGCAGAAGCTGCGGCGTTTTGAGATTGCGTTGCGATTGGGCATGGAAATCCGCAGGAATGGGTTGGAGTTCAAAGGGACAAGAGCAATCGCCATGCCATGCCTCAACCGTGGGTACTGCGGCATGAATGCGCGATTACCGCTTTGCAACGGTGCAATCCGTAACGAAATCGGAACGGCTGCTTCTTGTGGATGTGCGCGTTGTGGGGTCATGGGCGCACCGAGAACGATGGAACGACTTTTGCATTGTGCATGCGCGTCACTTCCCCAGGAGTTCGAAGTCCTTCCGATGTGGATCGTTGCTTGTCCGGGCTGGCTAGCCCCGTTGTTGTTCATGGTCGCTCCTGCGATGTCGTCGCAGGTCGAGCCCATGCCGTTGGATCCCGTGCAGGCCGCCGTGGATGCCGCGCGCCATGCGAGCGCCGAAGGTTCGTTGGAACAGGCAATTGCACAGCTGCAATCGGCAAAGGCGGCGGGTGGCGGATGTCCGGAGTTGTCCGGATTGTTGGCAGGCGCCTTCATCGATGCCGGTCGCTTCGAAGAAGCGCTAGCGGAGTTGGATTCCAGCGATTCTGGGAATACGACGGATCCGAGGGGCCAGTTCCAGCGCGCGCGGGCCTTGCGCGGGTTGCATCGATTGCAGGATGCGGAGTCGTGGCTGCGAAAGGCACTCGCGCAGTACCCGACCTATGATCGTGCGCGGTTGGAACTCGTGGATCTGCTCTTGGAGCGGGGGGCCGGCGGTGTGCAGGGCGCGCTTGGCGAATTGCAAACATTGCAGGAACGCCAGGCCGGGCGGCCGGAGGTGGCGCTGCTTAAGGCTCGGGCCCAGCACCTCGCAGGCCACGGTGTCGAAGCCGAAACGACTTTGCGCGGGCAACTAGATCACCCCGAAGTGCGCTTCGCTTTGAGCCGGATGTTGATCGAGGAGGGGAGGGCTGCCGAAGCGTGGCAGGTGGCCGAACCCTTGGTGTTCGAGGTGACGCGCCCAGAGGAACGCCTGTTCTTGGCACAAGTGGCGCGGCGCGCGGACCAGCCGCTGATCGCGATGCAGCTGGTCTCAGTGGTTATGTTGAAGGATCCGGGCCATCCCGTGGCCTTGAGCGAGCTCGACGGGTTGTTGCAGGATCCGCGGGCTTTGGGCGCCGCTTTGCAAGCACAGCGCCTGGCGGCCCAGCCCGAGGATCGCGGCGCTTGGATCGCCCTGTGCGATGGCATGATCGATGCGGGGCGATACGCGGAGGTCATACAGCGCCTGTCGCAAGTGCCTGAGACGCTGGCCAAGGACCCGGAGCTGATGCTGCGCCGGGGCAGGGCCCTACGCCACCTTGGCAAGGAGACCGAGGCGCGGGCTGCATTGGAACCGCTCGCAGCGAACGGCAATGGGCCCGCCAGCTACGAACTCGGCCTGGTGGAGTATGCCGCGGGCGCCTTCCGCGCCGCCGAAGCCCGCTTTGCGAAGGGAGCCTGCGGGGACTTTTCGGCCGACGCGCACTTCAATCGTGGCGTCTGCCTCGATCAATTGCAGGAGTTTGATGGGGCGGCCGAGGCCTACCGTGCGGCGCTTGTGGCGCGTCCGGGATTCGCCGAAGCCTGGTTGCAGCTCGGCCACGACCTTCGGTTGCGGCTTGGGCGTGCCAACGAGGCGCGAGCGGCCTATCGCCACTACCTCGACCTAGGTGGCGACGATCCCGAGGTGCGTCGATTCGTGGGGGACGGGCAATGATCGCCTGGCTGCAAAGGGGCGGGCCGATCGTCTGGCCCCTGCTACTGCTTTCGCTCGTTGCGAGCACCGTAGTCATCGATCGGATCCGCTTCTGGGCGCGCTTTAGCCGGGCGCGGGCCGCATTGACCGATCTGGCTCGCAAGGAGGGGCTCGAGGCCGCGGAGCGGGTGATCGCGCGCGGCATGGTGCTGCTCGATACCGTTATCACCGTGGCGCCCATGCTCGGCATCCTGGGAACCGTGACCGGCATTATCCAATCGTTCGAGCTGCTGGGGGGGGATGCCAAGCCGGATCCCCTTGGAGTCTCGAGTGGCATTGCAGAGGCCTTGATCACCACAGCGATCGGCCTGGTGGTGGCCCTCGGCACGATCCTGCCCTACAACTGGCTTCGCGCGAAGATCCGTACGGTCCTGATCGATCTGGAATTGGCCCTGGAGCGCGACGCGTGAAACGTTCGGATCGCTGGAGCGAGGGAGCACGCATCGAGATGCTGCCACTGATCGATGTGATGTTCCTGCTGCTCGTGACCTTCGTCTACTCGATGACCGTCATGATCCGTTCGACCGCCATTCCCGTGGATCTCCCACAGATGGGCAGCGCGACCGCCCAAGACTTGGCGTCGGTGCTGGTCGTGACGGTACAGGCGGACGGAAGGCTGTTTGCGGGTGGTGAGGCGCTCGATGCGGCCGGTTTGGCGGATCGGATCCGCGCGATGCGCGCGTCGGATCCGGAGTTGGCGGTTTTGGTGAATGCGGATGCGGAGGCGCGGCACGGCGCGGTGGCGGGCGCGCTGGACGGCATCCGCATGTCGGGACAGGACAAGGTGTTCCTCGCAGGGCAGGGAGGGAGCCCCGTTGAAGCACACTGAATGGACTTCGTCGCTGGCCCTGGCGGCTATTGGGCACGCCCTTGTCCTGGCGGCCGGGGGGGGCTGGTTCGTTGCGAAGGAACCCCCGCAAGTCGCACGGCAGGCCAAGGAATCGCCGATGTCGGTTGCTATGCTCGATGCACAGCGGGTGCAAGAGATCCTCAATCCCGCCCCCGCGCCGCTGGCCCCTGCGCTGCGCCAAGTGCCACGGCCCCCGCAACCGTCCGAGTTGATTGCGACCCAAGCTCCGAGCTTCCAGCCATTGGATTTGGCCTTGCCCATGACAACCGCAACGGCTGTTGATCTTCCCGCCATGGAGCCAATCGAAGCTCGGGGCACTGCCCGACGCGAACGGCTGCAGGCTCCGCCGGTGCCCATCGAACCGCCTGCCGTCGAGGGAGCGAGCGAGCCGATGGAATCCGTTGCCACTCCAGATTCTCCTCCGGCCCGATCCGCTACAGAAGCCGAACCTCCGCCCCTGGCCCCCAATGCTGTGATTGTGCGGCGCCCGCCCTTGGTGTATCCGCCCGCTGCCCGACGCGCGGGTATCGAAGGTCGCGCTTCGGTGGGAATGGAGATCGGCAGCGATGGCAAGGTCGCGAAGGTATGGTTGCTTACCAGCACCGGCCAGGCCGTGCTGGACCGGGCCGCCCTCGAAAATGTCGAACGTTGGCGCTTCGAACCCACTTCCATCCCCGGAGGTGGCCGCTTCCGTCAGACGATCACATTCGAATTGCGGCGCACATCTCGATAGAGTGAGAACTCCTGAGCAGTTGGCCGCTGAATGGTGTTACGTACGGAAGCGGGCGAGTTGCGCAGCATTCGTCGGTGGCCGGAACGACCACCCCACACGACGAATAACGTGACAACTTAAACCCGCTTCCGTACGTAACACAATTCAGCGGTCAGTCGCCCAGGAGCTCCATTCCCCGCGAAAGCTCGCGGGTGTAGCTCTGATGGTCGATGTTGCTGCCGCAGGTGATCACGCAGACTTGCTTGCCGGCGACCCGCGCTTTCAACGGGCCGAGCAGGCCGGCCAGGGCCGTTGCGCCGGCGGGTTCGGTGGCGAGCTTGAGGTAGCGGAAGTAGATCGCCATCGCCCGGCGGATCTCGTCGTCTTCGACGCGCACGACGTCATCCAGGAACTGCTTGCACAGGCCGAAGGAGTACGGGGCAGCGTGGGGGGCGCCGAGGCTGTCGGCGATGGTCGTCACCGCCGGGATCGATTCGCATTGGCCGCTTTGGAACGAGCGATAGAGGCTGTCCGCACCGAAGGGCTCGACTCCGAAACACTGGGCGTGGGGCAAGAGGCGCTTGACGACGCTTGCGATGCCCGCGGCCATGCCGCCGCCGCCCACCGGGATGATGATGGCCTCGAGTTCGGGCATCTGTTCGACGATCTCCCAGCCCATGGTCGCGGTGCCCAGGGCGATCGATTCGCCTTCGTAGGGGTGGATCAGGGTGCGTTGTTCGCCTTCTTGTAGTTCGCGCGCCATGGCGAACGCTTCGTTCATGTCGGCGGCGAGGATCACTTCGGCACCGTAGGCCAGGCAGCCGGCGCGGCGCGCGGGGCTGGCGGTGCTGGGCATGATGACCTTGGCCGAGGTGCCGAGCACACCGGCGGCGAAACTCACCGCCATGGCATGGTTGCCCTGGCTGACGGCTACCACGCCGTGGCTCAGTTGAGCGGGATCCAAGGCTCCGATCGCGGTCAACGCGCCGCGGGCCTTGAAGCTGCCCGCGTGTTGCAGCAGTTCGAGCTTGAAGCTGACTTTGGTGCCCTTCTCGGTAAACGAACGGGCGCTGCGGCCGCGCCACGGCCACAGGGGGGTGCGCAGCACGACGCGTGCGAGGGCCTTGTGCTGTTCGTGGACCCGCTCGAGATCCGGCGGGATGGCCGGCGGGATGCTGGATTCGGTCATGGGGGGGCAGGCTCAGGCAGGTTCGTCGACGGGCGTGCGGAAGGCGCGATCCGCCGGTTGCAAGGCGAACATTCTCCCACACTTCCGGTCGGCGGAGCTTCGGGAAAATCCACCCGTCTGGCTTTCCTTGGGCCGGGACGGGCGGATACTGGGTCCATGGCTGAGATTGCCTTCCACGGTGCCGCCGGCACGGTGACCGGTTCGCGCACCCTGCTGAAGGCGGGCGGGCGGCAGGTCCTGGTCGACTGCGGTTTGTTCCAGGGGTCCCGCGAGCTGCGCGACCGCAATTGGGCTCGGCCCGGCTTCGACCCCGCCGGTCTCGATGCGGTACTGCTGACCCATGCCCACATCGACCATTCCGGCTACCTGCCGCGGCTGGTTCGCGAGGGGTATCGCGGGCCGATCCATTGCACTCCGGCCACGGCGGACCTTCTGGAGCTTCTTTTGGAGGACTCCGCGCGGATCCAGGAGGAGGATGCGGAGTACGCCAACAAAAAGGGCTACTCCAAGCATCAGCCGGCGTTGCCCTTGTACACAGAAGACGACGCGAAGCAGGTCATCCGGCAGCTCGAAGTGGGGGATTTCCTCGACTGGCACGAGCTGGAAGGCGGCTTGCGTTTCCGGTGGAAACACGCGGGGCACATCATCGGTTCGGGAATGATCGAAGCGGAGTTGCCCAAGGCCGGGGGAGTCGTGCGGTGCCTGCTGAGTGGGGACATCGGCCGGTACGACGCGCCGCTGGTGGGGGATCCCAGCGAACCGGATCCCTGCGATGTGCTGGTCATCGAATCCACCTACGGGGACCGCGGGCACCCGCACGGATCGGTGCGCGATCAGTTGCGGGTCGAACTGCTGGCTTTGATCGAAAGCGGCGGCACTATGCTGGTGCCCAGCTTCGCGGTCGGGCGGGCGCAGCAACTTGTCTACCTGCTGCACGAGATCATGCAAGCGGAGGGTCTCTCCGTGCCAATCCACCTCGACAGCCCGATGGCGGTCGATACGACCAAGATCTATCGGCGGTATCCCGAGGAACACGGCCTCGAGGACATGCAACTGCGCACTGCGGGCAACGTGCTCTACGGCGAGGGTGTATTCCTGCACAAGACGCGGGAGGATTCGATGCGGCTCAACGATCTGCAGGGGCCGCGGGTGATCATCTCCAGCAGCGGCATGCTTACCGGCGGCCGCGTGCTGCACCATCTGCGTCGGCTTGCTCCGGAGGCGAAGAACCGCATCGTGTTGGCGGGGTACCAGGCCCACGGCACGCGGGGGCGCCGGCTGCAAGATGGCGAGCCTTTCGTGCGCGTGCACGGCATGGATGTGCCGGTGCGCGCGACCGTGGCATCGGTCAGCGGCATGTCCGCACACGCCGACAGCGATCAGTTGATCCGCTGGGTGCACTCGCTACAACCCCCGCGGGTCACCTATGTCACCCACGGCGAACCGCATTCGGCAAGGGCCCTGGCCGAGCGTCTCGAGCAGGAATTGGGCCATCATTGCGTCATCCCCCGTCATGAAGAACGATTTGAACTCTGATTGGATGGCCCGACTGCGCGCTGCGACCCTGGGTTGCGCGTTGTGCTTCGGCCTTCTCACGGTTGTACCGGGTCAAGATCTGGATCCGGGCCTGCGCGACAAGGATCCCGCTGCGCGCGAATCCGCAGTCGAACGCCTTACCACCGCTGGCGGGGACAAAGCCCCGGCCTGGCTCTTGAAAGCCGCACAAGACAAGGATTGGGGCGTTGCCCTCGCGGGTTTGCGGGGATTGCAGCAGCATGGCACCAGCAAAGAGGTCAAGGATCTGATGGACCTGGCGGTGGAAGCGCCGTTGCTTCAGATGCGCATGGTCGCCGCGGGTGCCTTGGCCAAGGCGGACGGGGATGAGGCTGCGCAGCAGCTCTACAAGAAGTTGAACAACAAGAAGACGCGCATTGCCGTACTTGGGGCCCTGGAGGCCCTGGCGGCGTTCGGCGTGCATCCGGAAGATACCGAAGCCATCCAGAAGCTCCTGCAGAACAAGGACGTGGAACTGCACGTTCCGGCGCCGCCGGCCTGGCTGGCCTGCGCGCGCCCCGGGTCGAAGCAGGCGGTGCTCGAGACCCTGCTCTCGAATGAACGCCTGTTGGTTCGCACGGGAGCACTCGAAGTCCTCGCGGCGGATCCAGACGTCGCGTGTATCGATGGGCTGCTGACCTTCTTGTCCTCCGATGGCGCAGTGTCGGCGGTCGAGGCCCGCAGGGCGATTCCGGCCTTGGCCGCGTGCCTCGGGGCGGCTGAGGCGGGGGAGGCGCGCGATTCGCTGCTCAAGCGGTTGCGCGCAGCCTGTCGCGATGGATCGCTGCGGGGTGCTGCGTATCCACTCTGCGTGCAGCAGGCGGGCAACACGGGAGTGTTGACGGCGGAGCAGGTGCTCGCCGAGCTTGAGGCGGTGCTCGGTGACCTTAAGACCCCTGGCAGGGGGGCCGCCTATCGAATCCTGGCCCAAATCGGAAGCACGGCGGCGGACGAGATCCTGCGCAAGGCCGTAAGCAGGGAACGGGCTCCGGGGGCCCTGCAAGCCTTGGCGGAAAGCCTGGCTGCCCGCCGGCTGGTCACCGGGGACGAGGTGCCGGAGGCTTTGGGCCGAATCCTGGCGTCCGGGGAGGGCAAAGGGCCGGACCACGAAGCCCTGTGCGTGGCGTTGAGCGAACCCGAGCTAAAGGGCGTGGATGAGGCGCTCGTCGGCGCAGCCACCTCGTCGGATGGGGCCCTGGTGCTGACCGGCATCGTGGCGGTGGGTAAGGCGCGCGTCGAGGGGGCATTCGGATTCCTGCGCACCGCTTCGGAGAACCGCGAGTGGCGCGTGCGCGGCGCGGCGGCGACGGCTTTGATGCACTTGGCCACAGCGGAGGCCTTCGAGCGTTTGATGGAGATGCTCAAGGACGAGGATCCGTCGGTGGCGCTCACGGCGGAACGGGGCCTGCAACGCATGGCCGGGCGTGAGGGGCAGGGGCCACCGCCGAAGGGTTGGGGCGCCTGGTGGGCGGAGCATCGCGATGCGGCGCAACTACGCCAGCGGGAGCGGGCCCTGCGGGACCACGAGAAGTACGGCTACCAGGTGCCGGATGCGCTGATCTATTCGGGCCTCGACGTGGTCGTGGTGCCGGGTCGTGGGGATCACATTGAGTCCGTTCTCCAGCGCCTGGGTATCCAATTCCGCACTATCGAAGCCGGCAAACTGGCGGCGGAAGGCCTGCATCCGACCGCGATCCTGATCGTCGGCTGCACCGGGGAGCTTTCGCAGAGTGACCTGGAAATCGTGCGCTGGTACGTGCGCTGCGGGGGAGCCCTGTTCACCAGTTGCTGGTCCTTGACCTACACCGCCGCGGCGGCATTTCCGGGTGTTCTCGGCCAATATCAGACCCGGGACCAGGTTCTGGATCAGGTGGCCACGCACGCCGCGGCGCCGCACAGCGTGCTGCTCGATGGAGTGTTCACGACGGGCTGTCAGCCGATCTACCACCTGGAAGGGGCGCACTTGATCCGGGTCCTGGATGACATGCGGGCCGAGGTGCTGATCGACAGCCCGGAGGCGGCTGAGCGACACGGCAGTGGCACCATGGCCGCCTGGTTCCGCATCGGGCATGGCACGGTGCTGGATTCGGTGAACCACTACGAGCTGCAGGGGTTGGCCATGGCCACCCACATCAAGAAAGCCACCGAATTGCAGGCATTCGCCGTCAACCACCTCGGCTTGGCCCTTGCTCGGTTGCGGGAGACGGCGCGCGAAAGTTGGTGGAACGACCGCTCGGATGCGGCCAAGGAGGTGGATGACCTGTCGGCCTTCCGCCTGCTCACCAACTTCGTGCGGGAGAAACGCATGCGCGGCGATTGACCGCGTAGCGAGGTGGGGAAGCGAGGCCGTCGCCGGGGAGCCCGGCGGCCCGGTGCCGAAAGCTATGCCTTCTTGGTAGGGGCTTTCTTCGCAGCGGGCTTCTTGGAGACAGCCTTCTTGGCCGCGGCCTTCTTCACCGGTGCTTTCGCCGCCTTCGTTTTGGTCGCGGCAGCCGTCTTGGGGGTGGTCTTTTTGGCCGCCGCCTTCTTCTGCGAGGCCGGCCGGGATGCGCCTTCGCCGAAGTGCGACTCGTAGCTGGCGATGTACTCGGCGACTTTTTGCCGTTTGATGGCACCCGCGATCACGTCGAGGGGCACATCCTCGATCTTCTTGAAGCGCACACAGGCCTTGCCCATGTCGAGCTTCTTGCCGGCGGCTTTCCATTCCTTCTGGAAACGCTCGAGTTCCTCCGGGTTCTGATAGAGGAAAAACGAGTAGAAGGCCAAGTGGTTCTTCTGGCTCGCAATGCTCGCGAACGGAAGGGGCTGGCGCGGATCGCAGTGATACCCCTTGGGATACTTCGTGTGCGGTACAAAGTACCCGATCATGCCGTACTGCATGCCTTCGGCGAATCCCTTGCCCAGGTTCTTGCGGATCGTTTCGCGCAAGGTGGAGATCGCGGCGCGGCGATCCTCGGGCAATTGGGCGAGGTACTCTTCGGGGGATTGGGCGGCGCTTTGCATGGCAGGAGCCTAGCCGCGGAATCCGGTTTCGGCCAGGGGGCGGTGGGCCTGGAAACGGACCTGCCCCGCAACGGCGGACCGGTGCGGGGCAGGAAGATCGGCGGAGCCGGCGGGATCAGCGATGCTGGTCGAACAGAATCGGGTTTCCGTCGGGGTCATTGAGCAGGAAACTGGCCGGCCCCTCTTTGCTGTCCCCGGTGGTGTCGATCACCATCTTGGCTCCGCCTTGTTTCAGCTTGCTGGCCAAGGTGCGCACATCGACAAACGAATCGATGTTTTGACCCTGCTGATCCCAGCCGGGGTTGAAGGTCAGGATGTTCTGCTCGAAGAGCCCCTGGAACAGGCCGATCACCGAATCGCCGTTGTGCAGCATGACGTACTGCTTGCCATCACCACCGAAGCGGGTGAAGCCGAGCTGGCCGTAGAACGCCTCGGAAGCGGCGAGATCCTTCACGGCCAGACTCACGGAGAAGGCACCGAGTGGCATTTCCGCTGCCGGTGACTCCGCACGCTTCATCTGGATCTCCATGGTTTTCGTATCGCCCACGTAGAAGGTCAGCTTGTACGCGTCCTTGCCGTATTCGCCCACGGACCGGTGCTGCGCCATCTGCCCAGTCATGTCCGGCGCCATCCAATGCATGAGTATCGCGCCGGTTTTTCCGTCGCGCTCGCCTTCCATCACGTTCAGGATCGAGGACATGTTGTCCATCCACGTGCCCTGATACTTGCCGGTGGTGGGGTTGAAGCCGGTGCTGCCGTGCCCTTCGTAGGGGAAGGGCTGGCCGTCGGGGCCCATCAGGTTGCAGTGGAAATCCGATACGGTCCAGAAGGGGCCGTGTTGCCGCACGGTTTCCGTTCCGGTCGAGGTGATCGGATCCATACCCGGAATGTACAGGGTCAAGGTTCCCGCCCAATCTCCGACCTGTTGGCTGAGTTCGATGTGTTCTTTGCTCGGGCCGGGCATGTCTTGGGGCGTCGATGGGGTGAAGAGAGGAGAGCTGGCGAGGGCCAGGGACCCGGCGCACAGGATCGCGCCGGCGAGGAAGAGTTTTCGCATCGGGGAAGAAGGGATGGGGTTGGGGGAGGGAGCGGTCTTCTTCGGGGCGCATTGTAGCGCGAGAAATGGGGAAACGTGGCAAATCGGGGCTTTGCGGGTAGGCTGGCGGAATGAGCACATTCATCCTCCTCTCGTGCATGTTGCTGGCCCAGAACCCCGAACCGGCGCTCCAGCCCCGGCAGCCCCTGCAGAAGTTCCCTCTGGTTGCGGCCGGAGAACTGGCCCTACCGGAAACACCCCGTGAACTGGTGGTCAAATTCCAAGATGGCTTGCGGGTGCGTTTCGATGGTCGCGGTGGCCTTCAATCCGTGGATTCCACCGCCTTGGAGCCGCTAATGGCGCTGGCGAGCCAGGAGGGACTGCAGTTTGCGCCCTTGCTGCAATGTGAGCCGGAAACCATAAGCCAGCTGGAGTTGCGTGCCCAGCAACGCACCGGTCGCATGCAGCCCGATCTGCTCGGCATGCATCGCGTATTGCTGCCCGAGAGCGACCTGGAAACCCTGTTGCGTATCGGGACCGCTCTGCAGGCTTTGGATTGCGTGGAGTTCGCCGAGGTCGAACACCGTCTGCCAGAACCTCCGTCGGACTACCCTCCCGTGACTCCCAACTACATCAGCAATCAGACCTGGCAACCCAGCAACCCTGGTTTCGACTTCACCGCGGGGTGGGCCCGGGGCGCGAACGGTGCGGGCGTCAAACTGTCGGATTGCGAGTATGGCTGGCATCATGCCCATGAAGACTTGGTGGATCAGACCATCGTTCCGGAGCCCGGTCAGACGATTCCTTCCTTCGTGAGCGCGAATGGTTGGGACAACCATGGGACGGCGGCTTTGGGCGTCAGTGCCGCATCCCAGAATGCGTATGGCTGCACGGGTGGCGCCTATGCGGCGACCTTTGCGACCTTCCCGGAGAACTCGAACGAACAGGGAGCCCGCCGAGCCACCTGCATTGCAAACGCAATCGCAGGATCCGCGCTCGGGGACGTGGTCCTGCTCGAGATGCAGACCACCGGCGCAGGGGGTGGCTACGGACCTGCGGAGTACAACCAATCTGTCTGGAACGTGGTGAAAGTGGGTACGGATGCCGGCGTCGTGGTGGTGGCTGCTGCCGGCAACGGTGCGCAGGATCTGGATTCGTTTGCTTATGTGCCGTACATGTCCCGCGGCGACAGCGGCGCGATCATCGTGGGGGCGGGAACCAGCAATACAAGCCACACGGCGCTCAGTTTCTCCACCTACGGCACGCGGGTGGATGTGCAGGGTTGGGGGCAATCGGTGTTCACCCTCGGGTACGGTGGGTATGCCATGCTTGGCGGCGATATCCTCCAGGCGTACACCAACTCCTTCAACGGTACGAGTTCCGGCAGCGCAACGAT
The DNA here is from genome assembly GCA_041398705.1 of Planctomycetota bacterium. Classification (GTDB taxonomy): domain Bacteria; phylum Planctomycetota; class UBA1135; order UBA1135; genus NORP259. The sequence goes on from JAWKUI010000008.1 coordinate 160,124, forward strand.
TGCCGCGGTGGCCACCGCCGTGCAGAGTTACGCCAAGACCGTGGGGCCGCCCTTGGATTCGGTCGAAATGCGGGACTTGCTGATTGCGACCGGAATTCCGCAAGGGCCAGGAGTGGAAATCGGGCCCCTGCCCGATATCGATGCGGCGCTCGATGGGATTGGATGCGGTCAAGCAACGACGTTCTGCCCGGGAATGCTCAACTTGAACGGGACTATCGGCGAGTTTTCCTACGTCGGTAGCTTCGATGTTGCGGCCAACGACCTGACTTTCCATGTGACTGGGTGCACACCGAACAGTTTCGGGATCTACATCATGGGGCCGGGGCAGACCGCGGTCTTCTCGGGCAATGGCATGTTGTGTGTAGACTTGGCCTGGCGACTGGCGGTGACGCCGATCGACGTGTTCGGGATGAGTCCGTTCGTGTTCGACAATCAGCTCGATCCATTCAACCCGTATACGATCAGCCCCGGTAGTACCTGGAACTTCCAGTATTGGTACCGCGATGGGGCCTCGTGGAACTTTACGGGCGCCCTGCAGGTCCAGTTCTGCCAATAGGGACTGCCTAATTGCGATGCGCGGCCGGGCGGGATCCACTCCCTCCCGGCCGCGGTCCGTTTCAACCTTTGAGGACCCGCCGCCGGAACTCGCGCACGAGCGGCAACGCCTCGAGCCAGGGTTTGGCATCGGCCCGCTCCGGGTCCGGATCGCCGACCTTGCCCACGTAGCCAGCGGGGATCTGGCTGTACAGGGACGGCGGGTCCGTGCTGTCGTCCATGAAGTGGTATTCGAACCCGGGGATGAACGCGTCGTCGTCGGCCAGCACATCAAGAGTACGCGTGCCGTAGATCATCAGTTCGGTGGTCAGCGCCTGGGGGTGATTGACGAAGACGTGGGTCGGCGACGCGACAAACTGATACTGGATCCGCCCGTTGCGCGACAGGATGCGGTACTTGTGCAGGTCTCCGCCGTAGAGGCGGCTGCCCGAGGGGGTCACCTCGACCACACCGGCGTCGAAGTCCGGCTCGTAGCCCTTGGCGATCACCATCGACTGCGGATCGCCTTTTTTTCGGAACGTGACCACGGGTTTGCCCCCGTTGATCCAGTACTGATTGTGTGCCTTGCGGCGGGGCGTGCTGAAGTCGGCAAACGGATGGGTTTGCCGGGCGCCGCCGCGGCGTAGAACCAAGTGCACGGCGCGGTGGTCCTTCTTCGGCGTTTGACTGCGGCTCGCCAGGTCCAAAGCGTATTGCAACTCGTAGGGGAGGTTGGTGGTTTCTTCCGCCGAAGCCATGTACTCCCCGTCTTCCCGCTCTTCCCAGCGCACATCGCCCTTACCGATCCAGTGCTCGTCGTCGGTCGAGATGAAGTGCGACGCGACGCGCCAAACCAGGGAAGAGTCCTTGTAGAAGATGCGCGGGTAGATCGCCCGGATACGCCCGCCGCTGCCTTCGATCCCCACCCAGGTCACCATGAAGTTCAGGTACGGATCGAAGCGCATATCGCCGACCCAGTAGTGCGCGTCGAACAACCGGATCTTGTGCAAGGGCTTGTAACGTGCCAGCAACGCCTGCGGATCCGCCTTGCCCTCCCCGGCCGGCTTCAGCTGCGCACCCCGGTCCAGATGCCCCCGCAAATCCCTGCGCACCTCCGCCGAGGACCAATCGAGGGGAAGAACGTGGGCAATGATGGCGCTGGGGGGGAGGGTCGGCATGGCTTCAAGGTAGGCAATCGGCCTGCCTGTTTCACCTTTCCCATACACCCACCCACCGGAGTGTCGCGAAAGGGGCTTCGGCCCGGTTGGCGTCCCTTGCGGCCCTGCGAAAGGGCGTTAGGGTGAAAGTTCCTGCCTATCGACCTCCTGACACTCCTGAACATGTTTGTACGCCTCCTGCTGGCTTGCGCACTGGTTACTTCTGCCCAAGCTCAACTTCCCTCGATTGCGATCTGTGCCGCGGACAGCCAGACCTGCAATGTCCCCGATGTCCAGGCCCTGCTGACTGCGACGGGCCGCTTCCAGACGGTCGATCTGGTCGATGTGATGACGGCTACGCCGCTGCTCACCGACTTGACCGCCTACGACGCCGTGCTCGTCTGGTCCAACCAGAGCTTCCAAAGCGGAATCAACCTCGGCGATGTGATGGCCGACTACGTGGATGCCGGTGGTGGGGTGGTGGTCGCCACCTTCACCAACAGCACCCTGACGAACAACCGGTTCCTGGCGGGTCGCTGGCTGACTGGAGCGTATGAAGTCATCCAGACCCAAGGCGGCAACCAAGCCGGAGCCTCGACCGTTGGCACCGTGCATCTGCCCGGCCACCCGGTCATGGCCGGAGTGAGCAACATCACTGCAACCACCACCTTCCGCCCGGCGGGAACGACCCTCGCGAACGGCAGCACCCTGATCGCGGAGTGGGCCGATGGCAAGATCCTCGCGGCGGTGGGCACCAACCCGCATCGCGTGGACATCGGGCTGTTCCCCGCGACGGGGAACTGTGTGACGGCCTATTACGATCCGGCAGCTACCGACGGCATTCTGCTGTTCGCCAACGCCCTGGAATACGCTGCGGACGGCGGCGGTGTGGGCAGCACGTTCTGCGATCCCGCTGCCAACAACAGTACCGGCGTTCCCGCGCGATTGACGGGCAGCCCCTCGGGGGCCGCTGGCAGCGGCTTGCACCTGGACGTAGACCAAGGCCCGCCGACTTCGTTCGGCTATTTCCTGATCGGTACCGGCGCCTCGGACCCCGGCACGCCCATCAGCCAGGGGTTCCTTTGCCTGGCGGTCAGCGCCGGCAATCAATTCGGCCGGTACAACGTGGTCGGCGGTGCGCTCAACTCCGTGGGGCAATTCGATGCGGGTGGAGTCCTGCAGAACGTGGTTGGGACCTCGTCCACGGGTAGCGGATTCGACGTGCCTGCAGCGATTCCCTCCATTGGCGGGGTGATTTCTGCCGGCCAGACCTGGCACTTCCAAGCCTGGTTCCGGGAAGCGGCTGGCGCCTCCAACTTCTCGAACGGCTTGTCCGTGACCTTCTGATCGCGGACCCACACCTGTCGGGGGACGACCGCAACTGCGGCCGTCCCCCGACGTTCTCCCGCCAATCGGTGCGAAGTCCGCACCCTTCCAACGCCCGATCTCTCCCACGCGTCATGTTCCTCCGCCCATTGCTCTTCCTGGCCCTTTGCCAGGCGGCCCATGCCCAACTCCCTTCGATCGCCATCTGCGCGGCCGAAAACCCAGGTTGCATCATCCCGGACGTGCAAGGGTTGCTGGCCGCCACCGGGCGATTTCAGACGGTGGACGTGCTCAATGTCATGACCGCGATTCCGACGTTGGCGGAACTCAGCGCGTATGACTCGGTGCTGGTGTGGTCGAACCAGAGTTGGCTCGATGGTTTCGCGTTGGGGGAGGTGATGGCGGACTACGTGGACGCGGGCGGCGGGGTGGTGGTTTCCCTGTTTGCCAATACCACGAACAATCCCAATCGAATCCTTGGTGGGCGTTGGTTGACGGGGGGGTACGAGGTCATCCTCACGCAGGCGGGCACCACCGTGGGCTCGTCGAGTTTGGGCACGGTGTTGGTTCCCGGGCACGAGGTCATGGCCGGGGTGAGTACGATCAGCGCGAGTTCGGCCTATCGGCCCACGACCAGCACCTTGGTGAGCGGGTTCGTATTGGCGGAGTGGGCGGATGGCAAGATCCTGGCTGCTGTGGACACCAGTCGCCGGCGCGTGGATCTCGGCCTCTATCCGCCGTCCGGCAATTGCATTTCCGGGTACTACAACCCGGTCACCACCGATGCGGTGCGGCTGATGGCGAACGCGCTCGAGTACGCGGCCGATCGCAACAGTGTCGGCGCGGTATTCTGCGAGCCGGCAGCGACGAACAGCACCGGTCAGGCGGCCCGCCTGCGCGGCAATTCGACGACGGCCCCGGGCAGTGGGGTGCACTTGGAAGTGGACCAAGGCCCGCCCACGTCCTTCGGCTACTTCCTGGTAGGCACAGGGGCAGCCGCGACGGGCATTCCGGTCAGCCAGGGGCTGCTCTGCCTGGCCGCCACGGGCACCAACCAGATCGGTCGGTACAACGTGGTGGGCGGGGCCCTGAACTCGGTGGGACAATTCAACGCTGCGGGCGAGTTGGTGAACTTGGTCGGTACCTCCACGGTCGGTACCGGATTCGATGTCCCGAGCGAGATCCCTTCGATCGGCGGTTCGATCGCGGCCGGGCAGACCTGGCACTTCCAGGCCTGGTTCCGCGAGGCGGCTGGGGCTTCGAACTTCACGAACGGACTGTCTGTGACGTTCTGACCAAGCCGATGCGACCGGTTCGCGACCTCAGTCGCCGTGACCGGCCTGACAATGGGTTTGCCAGGTCGTGAGGGCGGCCGGAGCGGCGGCGATCATCAGCAAGCCCGCCCAGATCGGCAGGTGCATCTGGCAGGCAAACGCCGCGCCGGTCAGCAGGCCCAAAGCCACCAGGCACGCGAGCAGCCGCGGCGGGCCTTGCCCCACCGCCAACCAGCGGATCAGGCAGACGGTGAGCAGGTAGACCGTCACCGCCACGGCCAAGGTCAGAATCGCGGTCTGATTGGATACCGCGTGCCCCGCCTCGGTGGCGAGGAACGTGTCGGCGACCAGGCCTAGGCCCGATCCGACGGCAGCCAGGCTCGCGAAGACCAGGTAGTGCCCATAGCCGAAGATCAGTCCACGGCGCAAATCATGGCTGTGCAATGCGCCGACGAACGAGACCTGGAAGTAGAACCACCACAGAAGGAAAACCAGCAGGGACCCGGCGAAACCGCAGGAAATGGCGCTTTGCAGGTGCGAGCGGTCCGCGTTCACGATCGTGTTGCTGACGCCGAGCACCGCCTCCCCGAGCACGATGATCGTCAACAGCCCATACCGTTCGGCGATGTGGTGCGGGTGCCAGGGCGTGTGTTTGACCCGTTCGGCCAGAACTGGAATCAGCAATTCGGCGGCGATGAAGACTAGCATCGTCGAAAACACGACCGTCGGCCCCATATCCTTCGTCACCAGGTACCAGCCGACCCAGAGGCCTTGCAACACGAGAATGCCCAGTCCGTACCGCAGGGCGGTGGGGCGGTACCGAGCATCCTGCCAGGCCACCCGCAGCCAGAACGTCACCATCGCGATGCGCATGACGATGTAGCCCACGAGCACGAGCCGGCCATCCCCGGCGAAGAAGGCTTTCATGCCTGCTGCCAGCAATAGAGCCCCGAACATCTGCACGAAGGAGAGCAGCCGGAACCACCCATCGCGCACGTCGAAGGCGGAGGAGAACCAGGTGTAGTTCATCCAGGCCCACCAGACGGGCACGAATACGATCGCATAGGTCGCGATTTCCCCGTAATGGTGCCCGGCGATGGCGTGGTGCAGGGACGACGCGCACGCGGCGATCGCGATCACGAAGACGAGGTCGTAGAGCAGCTCGAGGGGCGTTGCGACGCGGTGCTCTTCGTGGATATCGCGCCCGTGGGGCAGGGATGCGGGGAGGTGCGGCATGCGGAATCGGTGTTGGAGCGTGGGGCGAGTATAGCGGGCGAAGGGGGGTGGTCCGCGGCCGCGCGTTCGGCGCCTGGGGGCCGCCGGGCGATGGCGGCTAGGCGGCTTTCCTGGGGCCGAAATCTGCCGGCAGACTGGCGCGGGAGGCCTGGAATCTCACTAGGATGGGCGCTTCCGGAGACATCCCATGAGCGCCACCCCGAAGATCCTCTATACCCACACCGACGAAGCCCCCGCCCTCGCCACCCAGTCCCTGCTGCCGATCCTGCGCGCCTTCCTGGACGCCGCCGGGGTCGCGGTGGAGACGCGCGACATTTCCCTGGCGGGGCGCATCCTGGCGGCGTTCCCCGAGCGCCTGAAGCCCGAGCAGCGGGTGGGGGACCACCTGGCGGAGCTCGGTGAACTGGCCAAGACGCCCGAGGCGAACATCATCAAGCTGCCGAACATCTCCGCTTCGGAGCCGCAACTCAAAGGCGCCATCGCCGAGTTGCAGAAGCAGGGTTTCGACGTGCCGAACTACCCCGATGCGCCGTCGAACGACACCGAGCGCGACTATCAGGCGCGTTACGACAAGATCAAGGGCAGCGCGGTCAACCCGGTGCTGCGCGAGGGCAACTCGGACCGTCGTGCACCGAAGGCGGTGAAAGAGTATGCGCGCAAGAACCCGCACCGCATGGGCAAGTGGGAAGCATCGAGCCCGTCCCACGTGGCTTCGATGGAGAGCGGCGACTTCTTCGGCAACGAACGCTCGGTGACCGTGGATGCCGCCACTTCGATCGACATCGAGTGGCGCGGCAAAGACGGTTCGAGCAAGATACTGAAGAAGGGCCTCGCCCTGAAAGCCGGCGAGATCATCGACGGCACGTACCTCAGCAAGGACAAGTTGGTGGCCTTCCTCGACCGCGAATTGTCCGATGCGCGCGCCAAGGGGCTGCTGTTCTCCGTGCACCTGAAGGCGACCATGATGAAGGTTTCCGACCCGATCCTCTTCGGGCACGTGGTGCGCCGCTACTTCCACGAGGTCTTCGAGCGCCACGGCGCAGCCCTCGAGCGCGCCGGTGCCGATGCGAACAACGGTCTGGGGGACATCCTGAAGTGCATCCAGACCCTGCCCGCCGTCGAACGCGAAGCGATCGAGCAGGAGATCCAAGCCGCCTACACCACGGGCCCCGCCCTGGCGATGGTGGACTCTGACCGCGGCATCACCAACCTGCACGTGCCCTCCGACGTGATCATCGACGCGTCGATGCCCGTCGTGGTGCGCGATTCGGGCTGCATGTGGAACGCCGCCGGCAAGCTGCAGCCCACCAAAGCGGTTATTCCCGACCGTTGTTACGCGGGCGTGTACCAGGCCGTGATCGACTTCTGCAAGACGAATGGTGCGCTCGATCCGACCACCATCGGCAGCATTCCGAACGTGGGCCTGATGGCGCAGAAAGCCGAAGAATACGGCAGCCACGACAAGACCTTCGAGATCGCCGGGGCGGGCAGCGTGCACGTGACGGATGCCTCCGGCAAGGAGCTGATGCGCTTCGACGTGCAGGCCGGCGACATCTGGCGCATGTGCCAGACCAAAGACGCGCCGATCCGCGACTGGGTCGGGCTCGCGGTGCGCCGCGCCCGTGCGACGGGGGATCCGGCGGTCTTCTGGCTCGATCGCGAACGCGGTCACGACGCCCAACTGATCCAAAAGGTCGAGCGGTACCTGAAGGATCACGACACTTCGGGTCTCGAGTTCCACATCCTGCCGCCCGCCGAAGCCACGGTCTTCAGCCTGAAGCGCATGGTCGCGGGCAAGGACACCATCTCGGTCACCGGCAACGTGCTGCGCGACTACCTCACCGACCTGTTCCCGATCCTCGAGGTCGGCACCAGCGCTAAGATGCTCTCGATCGTTCCGCTGATGAACGGCGGCGGTCTGTTCGAAACCGGGGCCGGCGGTTCCGCGCCGAAACACGTGCAGCAGTTCAACCAGGAGAACCACCTGCGTTGGGACTCCCTGGGCGAATTCCTGGCCCTGGCGGCTTCGCTCGAGCACCTGGCCGACCGCTGCAACCTGCCGGCGGCCAACGTGATGGCCAAAACCCTCGACGAGGCCACCACCCAGTACCTGTTGACCAACAAGGCTCCGTCGCGCAAAGCCGGTGAGATCGACAACCGCGGTTGCCACTTCTACCTGGCGCTCTTCTGGGCCCAGGCCTTGGCCGCCCAGTCCGACGACGCCGGCATGGCCGCGCGGTTTGCGCCGCTGGCTGCGGAACTCTCCGCCAAAGAGAGCACCATCATGGGCGAGTTGAACGGTTGCCAAGGCAAACCGGTCGACATCGGCGGCTACTTCCACCCGGATGAAGCCAAAGCCGCCGCCGCCATGCGCCCGAGCGCCACGTTCAACGCCGCCCTCGCGGGGCTCGTGAACGCCTGATTCCGCCGAAACGCACGCACCCCCGGCTCCGCGTTTGGCGGAACCGGGGGTGCGTGCGTTTCAGGAGTCCCTTCGCGCTACTTGCAGGCGAGGAAGACGGGTTGCTCCGGGTTCTGGGCCAGGTTCTCCTGCCGCTGCCACCAGCCGATGCGTTCGCGCAACCAATTCAGTTCTGCGGTCAAGGCGACCTCATAGGCAGACGGTTCCGGGATCGGACTCCACGAGTCCGACACTGTGGAGCTTCATGTCATGCCGATGACGCGCCCCGTGCGCTGCCGCTCGACGGCGCAATTCTGATCGACTCGCCAAAAGTGATAGTTCAGTTCGGTGCCTTCCATGTGCCCGTAGAACGACAGGTACGCGGTCGGCATCAGCGGCGTGCTGGTGGGCGAGCCCAATTCGTTCCAGCGGTAGGCGTAGGCGCTGCTCAGGAACTGCAATTGATCGTTGAGCGGCACGTAGTTGGTGCCATCGACCTTTTGACCACCAGCGTACACCGGCAGCTTGCCATTGCGCGCGTACGCAAGTCCCCGGGACAGGTCCGCCTGCATGCGGAAGAGGTCCCACACGGGTAGATCCATGTAAAACTCGGTCAGCTCCTCGCGACTGGGCTGATGGTCGGTGCCCAGGAACCCTTCGAGCCGAATCGGTGCCGCGAGCCGGGAGGCTAGGTTCTGGAGCTGAAGGGGGGTGAGGTCCGGCCAGGGGTAGGGGCTGGCCACCTGGGAGAGATCACAGATGCTCAGCACCGGCTCTTCCGCAGTCGGGGCCGCCACTGCAGCCGTGCGCGATTCTCCCTGGATCACCGGGGCCACCAGATCTGCGGGTGCGGCTTCTTCCGGAGCCGGCGGGGCGACCGCTGCCTCGGAGCGCAGGCCTTCCACCGGCGGGGCGGGCCGAGAACAGGCGGCCAGTACCAGGAGGGCGGCAGGCCAGAGGCTCGTAGGGGATGCGTTCATGCTCAATTCCTCGGATCCAGATTCCCATGGAGAACGGATCTCAGCCAGCGAAGTTGGAGCAATTCCCTGAAAGGCCCCGAAGTGGAGCGGTCAACAACTATGGATCGGCAACGGCCCGTCCGGAATGGCTCACAGGCCGAACCGATCCTGGCTGCGCGCCGGCGGCAGGCTCCAGCGGTCCGGCCGCCCGAGGGGGCGCGCCGTGCGGCCCATCACCACGGGCGGATGGGTGGGGGCATGGGGCGGTTTGCCCTGGATCTTGCGCCATAGCTTCGGGCCACCATGCCAGAACCACAGCGGCACCATCGAAACGAGTCCGATGGCGAGGCCTCCGGTGTGCGCCCAATGCGCGACCCCCGCGCCTTGATGCTTCAACGCCTGGAAGAACTCCAGTCCAAACCACGCACCCAGCATCACAAACGCGGGCACCGTGAAAATGCGCGTGTACAAACCGAGGATCAAAAGGATGTCCACGCGCGCCAACGGGAAGTACAGCAGGTACCCACCCATCACCCCGGCCACCGCGCCCGACGCACCGACTAGCGGCACCAACGACTGCGGCTCCGACCACGCGTGCGAGTAACTCGCGCCGATCCCGACCACCAGGTAGAACGCAAGGAAGCCGAAGTGCCCGAGGATGTCCTCCAGGTTGTCCCCGAAGATGTACAGGAACATCATGTTTCCGCCGACGTGCATCACGCCGCTGTGCAGGAACATGCACGTCACCAGCGTCTTCCAATCCCCACCGGCCAAAAAGCTCGCCGGCTTCGCCCCCCAGGTCTCGAAGAACTGCCCGAGCGCCTCCCCCCCGAGCCCGAACTTCGACGTCTGCAACGCAAACACCAGCACGTTGATCGCGATCAACAACCAGGTCACATACGGGCGATTCTGCGTGGGATTGTGGTCGCGGAACGGGAACATGGCGGGACCAGCTTAGTGACGGGGCGGGGCGGATCCTAGCGGGGCCCAGGGCCGGTGACGGGAGGCCGCTGGGGCGCCCAATACAAAGGGTGAACGGGGGGAGGGCCCGGCGGGGGTCTTGCCGGGTGGGATCGGGGAGGGGGGCGTGCTATTCTCCCGGTCCGAGACCCGCGGGGGCGGGGCCGGATTCTTGGATTCTGGTGCGGCTGCCCCCAAGACCCCCTCTCTCACAGCGTGAACCCGATGACCAGCGAGAACCCCCTTTTGATCCGTGAGGGCCTGCCGGCTTTTGATCGTATCCGTCCCGAACATGTGGAGCCGGCGGTGGACGCCATCTTGGCCGAGGCTGAGGGTTTGCTGAAGCAAGCCGAAGCGGCGCCGCTGGGGGATTGGGATGCGCTGATGGAGCCGCGGGCGGCGATGGATCGGTTGTTCGAATACGGCTGGTCGCCGATCGGGCATCTGATGGGGGTGGCGAACAGCGACGAGCTGCGCAAGGCGTATGAGGGTTCGTTGCCGAAGATCGTGCAGTTCAGCCTGCGTTCGCGGCAGAGCAAGCCGATCTATGAGCGCTTCTGTGCGCTGCGTGATGGAGCGGGTTGGGCTTCGATGGAGTCCGGCAAGAAACGCATCGTCGAGCAGGCGATCCGCAGCGCCGAGCAGGCGGGCATCGCGCTCGAGGGCGCGCAGCTCGACCGGTTCAACGAGATCTCGCAGGAGCTTTCGAAGCTGTCCAGCGACTTCTCGAACCACGTGCTGGACGCGACCAAGGCGTTCCACATGGACATCACGAACCCCGCCGACGTGAAGGGCATGCCGGAGAGCTTCCGCAAGCTCGCGGCGGCGGCCTGGGCCGGTGCGCAGGAAGGTGAGGCCAAGGCGGATGCCGAGAAGGGGCCGTGGCGCGTGACGCTCGACTTCCCGAGTTTTGGCCCGTTCATGCAGCACTGCCCGAGCAGCGACCTGCGCAAGACGGTCTACATGGCGTACATCACCCGCGCTTCGAGCGGGGAATGGGACAACTCGCCGCTGATCCTGCGCACGCTCGAGCTGCGCAGGGAGATGGCGGGGCTGCTCGGCTTCGACAACTACGCGGAGCTCAGCCTTTCGAACAAGATGGCCCCCGACGTAGCCGCCGTGCGCAAGATGAGCGAGGAGCTGCTTACGGCTTCGTTCGAGGGCGGCAAGCGCGACCTGGGCGAGATCAACGATTTGGCCCGGGAGAACGGCGTCGAAGGACCGCTCAAGCACTGGGACGTGTCCTTCTGGTCCGAGCGCCTGCGCGAGAAGCGCTTCAACTACACCGACGAGGAGTTGCGGCCCTACTTCAGCCTGCCGCGCGCCCTCGACGGCCTGTTCTCGCTGGTGCACCGCCTGTTCGGCATCACCGTCAAGGCTGCGGACGGCAAGGCGCCGGTCTGGAACAACGATGTGCGTTTCTTCGAGGTCTTTGGCCCCGATGGCGACGCGATCGCAGCGTTCTATCTCGATCCGTACTCCCGCCCGGCCAACAAGCGCGGCGGCGCGTGGATGGACGATTGCATCAGCCGTGAGGTGAGCGGCGGCCGCAAGCGACTGCCCGTGGCCCACCTGACCTGCAACGGCACGCCGCCGGTAGGGGATACGCCGTCGCTGATGACCTTCCGCGAAGTGGAGACCCTCTTCCACGAGTTCGGGCACGGCCTGCAGCACATGCTGACCCGCGTCAACCTGCGCGACGTGTCCGGGATCAGCGGTGTCGAGTGGGATGCCGTCGAACTGCCGAGCCAGTTCATGGAGAACTGGTGTTACCACAAGCCGACCCTGCTCGGCATGGCGAAGCACTACCAGACCGGCGAGACCTTGCCTGAGGAGCTGTTCGAGAAGATCTGCGCGGCGCGCACCTACCACGCCGCGTCGATGCTGCTGCGCCAGCTGCAGTTCGGCATGGTCGACATGGAGCTGCACTCGAACTACGACCCGAAGGGGTCCAAGACCCCGTTCGACGTGAACATGGAGATCGCCCGCCGCACCTCGGCCATGACGCCGATGCCGGAGAACCGTTTCCTGTGCTCGTTCTCGCACATCTTCGCGGGCGGGTATGCCGCCGGCTACTACAGCTACCTGTGGGCCGAGGTGCTTAGCTCGGACGCCTTCTCGGCCTTCGAGGACGCGGGACTGGATAACGAGAAAGCCGTGGCCGAGACGGGCATGCGCTTCCGCGAGACCGTGCTGGCCGAGGGGGGCAGCCGCCACCCGATGGACGTCTTCCGGGACTTCCGCGGCCGCGAGCCGAGCACCGAGCCCCTGCTGCGGCACCGGGGCCTGGTGAACGCCTGATCCCCGGCTGGATCGGCCTGGCGCGCCCGCGTCCCCTGCTCGGGGGTGCGGGCGCGCCCGTTCCGGGGGTTCTGTACCGCTTCGGAACATTTCCGGTACACGGAGAGGGAGAAGGGTCGCGGATCACGCTCCGGTAGGGAAATGGGGCTTCCAAGCTCGCCCAACCGGGTATTGCTTTGCGGAAGGCCTGCACAAGAACCCTCCAGCTCACCCTGCTACCGACCATGACCTTGCGTCCCTGCACCTCTCTCGTCCTTGGCCTCCTGGCCACCTCTCCGCTGCTCGCCCAGACCTGTGACGTGCGCCTGACCGGAGGCGATATCAACGGCGCCGAGAAGGTTGGTGCGAGCCTTTGGAAGTCCGGCAATTTGGTGTTCTCGGGGGCGCCGGGTGAGCACGTGAACGGGGTCTCGATCAACGGGGGCGCCGTGTACGTACACGAGAAGGACACGCTGACCGGCGCCTGGACCGAGATCGCCAAGCTCGAGCCGACTTCGCTGGTGGCCCGCGAGAACTTCGGCACGGACTTGGATGGTCAGGGAAACACCCTCGTCATCGGCGCGCCCGACCAGAGCCCGATCGTCGCGACGACCACGGGTTCGGTGTTCGTCATGAGCCATGGCGGCAACGGAGTCAACTGGACGGTCGACCAGGTGCTGACCCCCAGCGACGGTGCGATCGGCGACCAATTCGGCATGTCCGTGGCCATCAGCGGCAACTACATCATTGTGGGCTCCCCCGGAAACGACGAGACCGCGACCAACCGCGGTGCGGCCTACGTGTTCGAGAACATCGGCGGGGTCTGGACGGAAGTGCAGAAGATCTTGGCCCCCGCGGGCACTACCGGATCGGGTTACGGCGATGTGGTCGAAATCGAAGGCGATGTGATGTTGATCGGTTCGTCCTTTGCGAACCTTGGCGGCATCAACGGGGGTCTGCTCGAAGCATATATGCTCGACGGGGCCGGAATCTGGCAAGAGCACCAGCACGTCACCGGCTCGGCGATGAACATCGCGGACTACTACGCCTCTTCGATCAGCTTCACCGGCGGGGTGTTGGCCGTGGGATCGGCCAACGACGACGATGTGGTGAACAACTGCGGTTCGGTCTACGTGTTCCGCTGGGACGCGCTGAACATGCTGTTCCTCCAAGAGGCGCGCCTGGTGCGCACGGTGCCCGTGCCTTCGGACTTCCTCGGGCGTAGCGTGCACACCGACGGGGTGCGCGTCATCGCCGGGGGCGATGGTTTTGACCCGGCCGGCGGCGCCGTGGTGTTCGAGCAGAACGGCGGGGTATGGGGCGTGTTCCGCGAGGTCATGCCGCAGGAACTCGGTCCGAACGGCGGGGCGGGTGCTGCGGTGTTCGTCGATGGCGACACGTCCCTGCTTGGGGACGTCACCGATAGCACGTTCTTCTTCCAGAACGGCGCGACCTTCGTCACCAACCTGACCATTCCCGATGCGAACGGCAACGGCATCGGCGACTGGTGTGAGAGCCTCGGCGTGAACTACTGCTCGCCGAACGTCGTCAACTCGACGGGGCAGTCGGGCGTGATCTCCGCGGTGGGGTCCTCCTTCGTCGCGGACAACACGTTGACCCTGGAAGTGGCGCAGCTGCCGAACTTCGTCTTCGGCATCTTCATCACCAGCCAGACCCAAGGCCTGATCGCGAACCCCGGCGGCGCCGACGGCAACTTGTGCCTCAGCGGGGCCATCGGCCGGTACAACCAGGGGGGGCAGATCTTCGGTACGAGCGGCTCGGGCACCGGCTCCTTGGTGCTGGACCTGACCATGACCCCGACCCCGAACACTCCGGTGGCGGTGATGGCCGGGGAGACCTGGAACTTCCAGGCTTGGTACCGCGACTTCTACAACAACACCTCGCACTCGAACTTCACGGACGCGATTTCGATCACGTTCCAATGAGGGTGCGTGGGGCCCGCCTGGGCCCTGTGTGATCGGAATAACGTAACGTACGGAAGAATAGCCCTGGGTGTACAGCCGGCGGAACGCCGGCTGTACACCTCGAATAACGTGACAACTTTAAACCCGCTTCCGTACGTTACGTTATTCCGATCACACAGGGCGCCATTGCCAATGATCCAGAACCTCCTCCTGCTGACCCTGATCGCGCTTGCACAGGATGCCCCCGATTCCGCCGCGAAGCTGGCCGAGGCCCAGTCCCTGTTGCCGCAATACCAGGGAGAGCACCGCTACCTACTGACGGAGATCGATCGGGCGCGGGTGCAACAGGCGGTGGATCTACTCCAGGGCACAACGGAGGCGGAGGGACTGCGTTGGCGGGCCCATGCGGAAGTGCTGCTTGGAGAAGATCAATTGAGCCGAGGCGATCGTGGGCCTGGCCGCGAATCCATGCTCCGGGCGCACGCCGACCTCAGTGCTGCGTTGGTCCAGGAGCCGGGGGATCCGTGGACCTGGTATGCACGCGGCCTAGCCTATCGTCGCCTGGGATTGACCTTGCGGGCGATCGAGGATCTGGAGCACTGCCTGCTGCTGACCGAGGGCCAACCGGGATTCGTGCGCTTCAAGGCCCAGACGTGGTTGGTAGAGCTCTACCTGGACGTCCTTGACTTGCAAAGCGCCCAGAGCCGGATCGCGCAGCACTTCCAGGAGAACGGCAACGATCCCTGGGACCGCAGCATGGCGGATCTCGAGCTCCTCTTGCGCAGTCGGCAGTTCGAGCGGGCTGCCGAGTTTCTTGGGACGCTGGCCCAGCGGCCCGATTGCGATGGGCAATCGGTTCTGCATGAGCAGCTCGGCTACGTGCTGGGTCTGTTGGGAAAGAACCGGGAAGCGTGTGAGTCATTGGAGCGGGCGTTGGCCCGCGAACAACAGCCATCGGTGTACCCGCGCATCTGGCTCTGCATTTTCAGCGGCCTGGCAGAAGAGTCGCGGCACGAACTGGCGCGATTCGTGGAACATCCTCCCCGGGGCATGGCTTCGTGGGACCTGGACTTGGCCCGGTTTGTCTTGGGGAACTTGTCCCACGATCAATTCCTCGCAGCAGCGGATCGGGAAAAGGCGCGACGGTTGGAATCGGCAGAGGACATCGCTTTGTTTGATGGCGAGGTGGGGTTCTACGAGGGGTGGCGGTACGAGTTCGAGGGCCAGAGGAGCCTTGCGGCCACGGCCTATGGTCGCGTGCTGCAGTCTTGGCCCGAGCGATTCCATTGGGAGTGGTCCTTCGCAAGGCAGCGATTTCAGGCGCTGGGGCAAGGAAGACGCGTAGCCCTTCCTCCCATGGATCGACCCCCGATCGTCTGGCACCGGTTCGGCGCAGGGGAATCCCAGGCGATTGGCGGGCCGGAACAGGCCGAGGTTGGGGATCTGTTGCTTGGGTCCGACTGGCTGGGCAGGTCCGTCAACACGGTCGTAGGTTTGAGATAAAGGACGAGCTCCTTCCCAGGTTTGGGGACTGGGTTTCCATTCGATCTACCGGGTCGATCGATGAACGTGGTTCATGCCGCCTGGGCCTGCAGCCGGCCCGGGAAACGCAACTTCGTGCTGCATACCCAGCGTTACGGGGGCGCAGCGCACGAAGTTTGATCCTGGTAGTCGCCCCAGTACTTTCCAGGAAAACACTCCGTTTCGGTTTCGATTCGTATCGTTCGGAATGAACGGAGCGAATTGCCAATCTCGGAACGGAACGGGAAACATTTATCCAAATCCCCGCCGCGCTGCGGAAAGGAATTCCGATGAGGGCTCTGTACCTGCTGCACCCATTCATTCATGTCCGCTGCAATCCTTCCCACGCCCACCCCGTCCGCTCCGGATCAACCGATCCGGGTCCTGTCGGTAGAGGACAACGAAGACGATTTCGAGTTGTTGCGTCGCCAATTGTCAGCGTTTCGCTACATCGCGATCGACAATGTGCACGACTTCAACCAATCGGTCAGTGCATTGGAGAAGGCCAGCTACGACGTGGTGATTCTGGACCTGGGACTCCCCGATAGCGACGGCTTGCAGGCGCTCGAACGCCTGCGTGCGGTGCATCCTGAAATCCCGGTGGTTGTGCTCACCGGCGATGCGGACCATCGCACCTGCGTGCAGGCGGCAAAAGCCGACGCGCAGGCGTTTCTGGTAAAGGGGGAAATCAACGGCGAGGGAGTTTTGCGGTCCATTCTCCAGGCCGTGGCGCGCAATGCCAACCACTTGGAAGAAGTGCGTTCCGCTACGGCGCTGGAGGTTGCTGCCCATCGCGATGCCCTGACCGGGGCCCTCAATCGGCGAGGTTTGCAAAAGGCAATGGCGGGAGGCCTGGCGAACCGGGCGTATGCGCTGCTGATCGATTGCGACGATTTCAAGGCGATCAACTCGAACTTCGGGCATGCGGGCGGGGATCACATTCTCCAGGTGATCACACGCCGATTGGGGAATGCGCTCCGGGAATCCGATGTACTGGCGCGTGTCGGGGGAGATGAATTCCTCGTACTGCTCGGCAGTGTCACCCGCGAGCAGGCCATGGACACTGCGGACCGCCTTCGGGCAGTCATTGCGGATCGGCCGGTGGAGTACGAGAAGGCGCACATCCATACCACGGTCAGCATCGGAGTGGCCAAAGTCCGGACATCGGAACCGGATATCGAGGTCCTGTTGCGAATTACCCGCAGGGCCCTTCAGGATAGCAAGGATCAGGGGAAGAACAGAGTTTGCCTCGACGCCGAGTTCAAGCCGTCCTTGCCTAGTGTGGTCCGGATGCAATTCCGAACGATTGCCAGTGCGGCTTCAGGCAAGGTGTTTGCCCATGAAGCGGTGCTAGCGGGTGGAGGGGCTTGGTCGAGCGCAGCCGCCTTGGAGACCCGCGCGCGGGCTGCAGGGCGGAGCCTCGAGTTGGACATGATCTATGTGCGCAATGCCCTGCGGATGGCAGAAGGCATGAGTCCAGACAGTCGCCTGGTCCTTGTGTTGCGACCGGAATTGGTCACACGGTGCTACAAGGAGTTTGCCCACGAGCTAATCCAGTGGAGAGGCCAGGCAGAGGTACTCCTCGAATTGGCGCCCCCGGGGATGGAATGCAGTTTGGTCGACATCGCGAAAGCGCTTGAGGTTCTGCGTCCCCTGGTCGGAGGGATCATGGTCGAAAACCTGTCCCACCCTCGGTGGCACCTGGACATGCTGCTTGCGCTGCAACCGGACTATGCAAAGATTCCTCTGGGAAACCCGGACGATCTGGAAGAGGACGCCAACCTTCTGGACACCCTCCTTCGGGAAGTCGTGTTCAGCAGGCAATGCGGATGCCACCCGATCGTCTCAAGCGTCACATCGATGGATGACGTTGCATTGGCCAAGATCCTGCACGTGGACTTGGTTGCGGGGCCCTGGTTAGATCGGATCGGAGTGGCCAGGAGCAGCTCCAAGACCGGTTGATTGCGGACTCTTAAGGCGGCCGGCAAGGGCACCCCGGCGATAGGGGTGCATCCAGTATTGTGTGACACAGTGCAGGGTATCGACCAGCGCTTCGAAGCCATAGGGTTTGACGAAGTAGCCATCGCACCCCGCTGCATAACATGTGGCAATGTCCGAATGGGCTGCGGACGTTGTCAGCATGACTACGGGCATGGCAAAGCCCAATGGATGTCGTTTGATCCCCTGGACAACCTCTTGTCCAGAAATGTCCGGCAGGTTGATATCGACCAGAATCAGGCCAGGAAGGCGGGTGTTCGGGTCTGAACCGTCGGCCAGGGTACGGAGGGCGTGGGTTCCACTGTCTAGGATCTCAAGCGGATAGGTGGGAGCGATCTTGCGGAACGCGGCCTGCACCAACGCTTGATCATCCGGATTGTCTTCGATGACCCAGATTTGGTTGGAGATGCGGGAGAGTCGGTCCATGTTCAGTGCTCGACAATGTGTTTGGAAAGGCTGACGTGCACCTGGCATCCCCCGCCTTGGCCGGAAGTGATCCAGATTTCGCCTTGATGGCGCTCGGCAATTCTCCGGCAGATGGCAAGCCCGATGCCGGAACCGGTCGTCTCTTGGGGCCGCAGGCGGACAAACGGTTCGAAGACGCGATCCTGTTGATCCTCCTCGATTCCCGGGCCGTTGTCAGCCACGGTCAGCAAGTAGTGGGTGCTATTCTCGTCGGAAGCGAGGGTGATCTCCGGATTCGGACCGCCGTGGCGCATCGCATTGCTGAGCAAGTTCTGAAGCAGCTGGCGAATCAGGATTCTATCACCGGTCACGACTCCAAGGCCGTCGTATAGGAACTTCGCCGGGCTTGCTTCGATGTCGTGCGTGAGGTCATCGATGACTTCGCGCGCCAGCTCGCGGAGGGACATGGGGGCGATCTGCAACGAGCTGCGTCCCACCTCCCAGAATTGTGAGAGGCTGCGTAGCAGGCCTCCCATGCGGTGAGTGGCCCGTTGTATGCGCTGCAATAGGTCGCGTCCCTCGGTGTCCTCCTTCTGCAGATGCGGGTCGAGGAGTTCGACAAAACCTGCAACCGTGCGTAGAGGTGCCTTCAGGTCATGGGAAGCGGCGCGCGTGAACTGATCCAATTCGATGTTGCGCGCATTGAGCTCTTCGACCATATGTGAGAGTTGCTGGGTTCGGGCAGCCACTTGCTCTTCAAGGGAAATGCGGAGCTGTGTGATCGAGTCGATATCTGCGCTCGTGCCATAGAAGCCGTTGAACTCGCCGCTGACCGAAAACTGCGGAACACCCCGGGCGACCAGCCAGTGGTGCATGCCATCGGCCGCGCGAATCCTGTGTTCGAGTTCGAAGCGGCTGCGGCGGGAAAAGGCCGACGCCAAGGCGGTGCTTGTGCGCTCGCGATCATCTGGATGGAGTACGGCCAACCAACCCTGATCCAAGTTGTCGCGCAGAGGGGTGCCCGTGAAATTGAGCCAGCCCTCATTGACCCAAGTGCAGCGGCCTTCGGCGTCGATGGACCACATCAGCACCGCGGACATATTGGCGATGCTGCGAAAGCGCTCCTCGCTGGCCATAGCGACCTCGTGGGCGACTTCGGCACGCATGCGTTCGAGTTGTTGCGCACGTAGTTCTGCGCGCAGCAGGATGGCCTCCGATATGTCGGTCGAGACCATCAATAAACGTCCGGAACCCGGCGTATCGCCAGCGAACGGAATGCGATCGGTGAGCAATGTGACCTGGTGGCCATCCTTCAAGGTCAATTGCTCCACCTGCCCCAGCAACGGCATTCCGGAGTGCATCACCTGACGATCCGCAATGGCATACTCATCGGCCAATTCACCGAAGATCTCTTCGGAGTACAAGCCGATCATCTCCTCCGGTTCCAAGCCTGTCGCATCGGCGGCGGCGCGGTTTGCACGCAAGATGCGGTTCTCACTGTCTTTAAACCAGACCATACAGGGCATGGAATCCAAGATCAGTTGAGATTCATGGAGTTGTTTGAGTACGGCTGTCTCCGCATCGCGCAGTTTCGCGATATCCACGATGGTCAATACCACGCCGTGGCGTTCGCGGGCGGCGGTCAGGTACGGCTGGATGCGGAACAGGACCGTAGGACCTTGGGAGATCCGGGTCTCGACTTCCAAGGAATCCCCAGTCTGGAGCACGTGCTGGATGTCTTCGAGAAAGGTCTTGTACTCGAGTGTGGTGGATATCTCATGCAACGGTCGCCCTACATCCTGAGGGCGCAGCAGGAACGCAGAGTGAACGCTATCGGTGAACCGGCGGATGCAGAGTTCATCATCGAGGAAAATCGTGCCGATCTTGGTGCTGTTCAGCAGGTTGTTCAAGTCGTCGGTGACCGCGGAGAGTTCATGAATCTTCTCTTGGTACTCCACATTCACCGTGTGCAGCTCTTCGTTGACCGAGTGCAGTTCTTCATTGGTAGCCTGCAGTTCCTCGTTGGTCGCCGTAAGCTCCTCGTTCGTAGCATTGAGTTCCTCGTTTCCAGTCTCCATCTCCTCGATGGTGGCCTGGAGATTCTCTCGGGTGTAACTCAGCTCTTGGCGCATGGCTTCCGCCTGTTCGGATTGCATGCTGCCAGCCTGGAACGGTTCCTCGTGGTCGACCAGGGAAATCTCGGGCGGAGTTTCGTGGGTGAGGGTGATCATGATCTGTTCCACCGGTTGTTCTCGGCCCACGGGAAGTGCAGTCAATGCAAACCACTCTTGCTCGGGAACAACGCCGGGCAGGTGGATCCGGTTGAAGCGGACCCGTTCAGAGTTTCTGCGGCAACGTTGCACGGCTGCGGTCATGGGCATGCGCAGCGGCTCAGGCACCATGCTCAGGACTTCGCCGGTAAAGCGGCCCGTCGGTGGGTGGAGGAAGCGGGTCGCATTGCCAAACACATGCAGGAGCTCCATTTGCGCCGTCAGGAGCATTCCCGCCGGGACGAACTCGTTCAGGAGCAGATCGTACGCAGCCAGCAGGCGCTGATCCGGCAGTCGCGTGTGGGTGCGAACTTGGGGCGCAGAGGCGAATCGCGTGAGGGCGCCGGAGATCGATAGATCTTCAGCATGGGCCAGCCGCTGCTCCCGTACTTTGGTGAAGACGCCTGGGACAGAACTCGCTCGGGCGAACTCGGCACCGAGCAGACCAACGCTTTCACTGGTGCCAAGGACCAACAAACCATGGACATTGAGAGACAGATGGATCAAGGCCAAGGCACGTTGCTGTGCGGCCGGCTTCAGATAGATCAGGAGATTCCTGCAGCAAACGAGATCCAATCGATGGAAGGGCGCGTCCCCGAGCAAGTTGTGCGGTGCAAAGGAGATCATCCGACGCAGGGATGGAATGACTTGCATTCGATCGGTGCCGACCGCTCGGAAGTACTTTTCGACGAGCCCGTGCGGCAAACCTGACAGCGCACGCGCGGGGTAGATTCCCGTTGCTGCCGCCTCCAGTGCCCAGCGATCCACATCGGTGGCGAAGATGCGTATCGGGCCTTCCCAATGGACCCGCTCTGCGGCCTCTCGCAGAAGGATGGCCAAGGTGTAGGCTTCTTCTCCGGTCGCGCATGCGGTCACCCAGCAGCGCAGTTCTTGGCTGGCAGAACGCTCGAACAGTGCGGGTATCAGGGACTCCAGCGCCCTCCAGGTGGATTCATCCCGGCGGTACCGGGTGACGCTGATGAGGAATTCGCGGAAGAGACGTTCCTGTTCGTCCGGCTCATTTTCCAGGATCGTGACATACTCCTCGAGGGTGGCGGCCCCGCAACTTTGCATTCGACGGGCGATCCTGCGTTCGAGCGTAGCCGGCTTGTACTCGCGGAAATCGACGGCGCTACGACTGGCCAGGGCAGTGAAGATCCGGCCTATCAAGGCCGTTTCGGTGGCTTCGAAGGAAACCGGGTGGAGGCTGGACTCTGGATGCACCAGCCAGTCTTGAATCGCCTCCCACATTTCCTCCGGGCTGAGGATCAACTGAACGGCCTTGGATTCAATCGCGCTATCAGGCATGCCCGAGAATGTTGCGGACCCGTCTTGGGCAATGGTCAGGCCTCCTGCTTTCCGTACGGCGATCACACCCCTCGTTCCATCGCTGCCGGTGCCCGAGAGGACGATCGCGATCGACCGAGGCCCATAGGTTGACGCCAGGGACTCAAAAAAATGGTCGATAGGGTCTGGCCTTGTCGTGTGACTCGGATCTTGAGCTTGCAGGTGGAGTGCGCCCCCCTTGAGGGTCATCTGGCAGCGGGGCGGGATCAGGTAGATCGTATTTCCCGCGAGTCGCATGCCGTCTTCTACCCGCTGGATCGACATCGCCGTATGCCGCGCCAGCAGCTCCGGCATGAGCGATTTGTAGTCCGGCGATAGATGTTGTATGACGACGAAGGCAAGACCGGTGCGGTCATCTATCGTGTCGAAGAGCCGTTCCAGAGGCTCCAGGCCTCCCGCAGACGCGCCGATGGCAATGATGTGAGAAGGTTCCGGGGAAGGGCTCGCGTTGGGCATGCCAGCAGAGTTACACCGCCCGAGTTGGCGGGCGGAATGTGGCAGGTTCGAATTGTCTCTCCCGACTCTAGCGGAAGCCCAGCGTTCCGGCCACAGGGGACCCCACCGAGCGGCGCCAACACCGGTGAGCGAGAATAGAAACGGAACGTCTGGATTGAGAAGTGGGGGTTAGAGCTTTGGGTCCAATGTCAATCCATCTCGACCCCGACCCGCCTGGCCCGTTCCGCGTTGAGTTTCATCAGCGCCCATTGCAGCGCCACAATCAGCGCCTCAGCTTCCGCTTCTCCCGCGATGTGCAGATCGACGCCATCTTCGATCACCGTGGCCGTGGGCACAAACGACGCCTCTTGGTTGTGGATCTCCAGGCGCAGCACCATGCCGCCGTAGTCGAGATCGCCTTCGCTGCGATACACATGCACGGCCGCGCTACCCGATGCTCCCGTGGTGTAGTCGAACTCGGCCATCGCGGCCAGGCGCACGGGCGCGCGCACGCTGCCCCGGCCTTCGTCATCCCCAGGCAACCGGCCAATGACCCCATGCGGCGCGAGCGTCCGCACTCCTTCCGTGTGTTTGGACATGACCCCAGGGTAGCCGCCCCCGCGCGTGCGGCCCAGCCCCGAAAACGAGCGGGCCGGGCCCCCGCGAGGGAGGCCCGGCCCGCTGGGCGCCGCAGGAAGTCCTACTGGCACGCTTCGCAGCTCTCAGGGTTCTCGAGGCTGCAGGCCACGGCCTCGCTGTCCTTGGCGCCGCTGCTCGAAACCGATCCGGTCTGGCGGATGCGCGTGGCGGGACGCGAACGCAGGTAGTAGGTGGTTTTGACCCCTTGCTTCCAGGCGTACAGGTACATCGACGAGAGTTTGCCGATGGTGGGGTTGGCCATGAACAGGTTCAGAGATTGGCTCTGGTCGATGTACGGTCCGCGGGCGGCGGCCAGGTCGATCAGGGCCTTCTGGGGCAGTTCCCAGGCGGTGCGGTAGAGGGCCTTGAGTTCGCTGGTCAGTCCCTCGACCTCTTGGATCGAGCCTTCCGCCTGCTTGATCTTGGCGCGCATTTCCTCGGTCCACTTGCCCTCGCGCTTGAGGTCGGCGACGAGGTAGTTGTTGATCTGCAGGAAGTCCCCGGAGAGGGTCTCGCGCTTGAAGAGGTTCGAGACCTGGGGCTCGATGCACTCGTAGCAGCCCGCGATCGACGCGATCGTGGCGGTCGGCGCGATCGCCAGCAGCAGCGAGTTGCGCAGGCCGAACTGGCTGATGCGGTTCTTGAGCTCGGCCCATTGCTGGGTGAGGGTCGGCGTGACGCCCCACAGGTCGAACTGCAGGTCACCGGCAGCCGAACGGGTTTCGTCGAAGCGCGGCAGGGAGCCGTGTTTCTCCGCCAGATCGCACGAGGTGCGCAGGGACTCCAGGTAGATGTGCTCCTGGATCAGCGCGGACAGTTTCTTCGCTTCGTCGCTGTCGAAGGGCAGACGCATCTTGAAGAACACGTCCTGCAGGCCCATCGTGCCGAGGCCCACCGGGCGCCAGGCGCGGTTCGAAGTCGCCGACTCTTCGGTGGGGTAGAAGTTGATGTCCACCACGCGGTCGAGGTACTTGACCGCCGTGCGCACGACCTTGGCGAGGCCTTGGAAATCGAAGCGCGGGGCTTCGCCTTCCGGACGCAGCACGAACTTGCCGAGGTTGATCGAACCGAGGTTGCAGACGGCGGTTTCGTCGTTGTCGGTGACCTCGAGAATCTCGGTGCACAGGTTCGAAAGGTGCACCACGCGGCCGGGTTTGCCGGTTTGGTTGCAGGTGCGGTTGGAGATGTCCTTGAAGGTCATCCAGCCGTTACCCGTTTGCGCCAGCGTGCGCATCATGCGCGCATACAGGGTGCGGGCGGGCACTTGGCGCACGAAGGTCCCTTCGGCTTCTTCCTTCAGGTAGGCGGCCTCGAATTCGGCGCCATACAGGTCGGTGAAGTGCGGAACGCGCTTGGGGTCGAACAGGGACCAAGCCTGGTCCTTTTCGACGCGCTGCATGAACAGGTCCGGTACCCAGTTGGCCAAGTTCAGGTTGTGCGTCCGGCGCGCCTCGTCGCCGGTGTTGTCGCGCAGTTCGAGGAACTCCTCGATGTCCGCGTGCCAGGACTCCAGGTACACGCAGGCCGCGCCCTTGCGCCGACCGCCCTGGTTGACCGCCGCCACCGACGAGTCGAGGGTCTTGAGCCACGGCACGATGCCGTTGGACTCGCCGTTGGTGCCCTGGATGAGCGATCCACGCGCGCGGATGCGGTGGTAGGCGAGGCCGATGCCACCGGCATGTTTGGACAGGCGCGCCACGTCCTTGTAGCGCTCGTAGATGGCACACAGGTCGTCCTGCGGGCTGTCGAGCAGGTAGCAGGAGGAGAGCTGCTGGTGCTGGGTGCCCGAGTTGAACAGGGTGGGGGAGCTCGGCAGGTAGGCCAGGCTCGAGATCAGGCGGTAGAAGTCGCGCGCCTCGCCCGGGGACTCCGCCAGGCCACACGCCACGCGCATGAAGAAGTACTGCGGGGTCTCGATGACCTTGCGCGAGGTCGGGTGCTTCAGCAGGTAGCGGTCGTAGACCGTGCGCAGGCCGAAGTACTCGAAGAAGAAGTCGCGGTCACCCTCGATGGTGTCGTTCAGCTTGCGCGCGTTGGCCGCCACGAAGTCGGCGGTGCGCTGGTTGATGAGGCCCTGGTCATACCCCGTGCGCACCGATTGGCTGAAGGACTGGATCTCCTGGTTGGCCACTTCCTTGCCGATGTATGTCGCGAGCAGGCGACCGGCGAGGCGCGAGTAGTTCGGCTCTTCGGCGATCAGCGCGGCGGCGGTCTGGATCGACAGGCGGTCCAGCTCGGAGGTGGTCGCGCCGTCGTACAGCCCGCTGATCGTGCGGGTTGCGATGCGCATCGGATCCACATCCGCGAGACCTTCGGCGCAGCGCGAAACCGCGCGCACGATCTTGTTCAGGTCCACGGGTTCGAGCGAACCATTGCGTTTCTGGACTTGCATGCCGGTTGCCTTGGGGGCCGAGGAAACCTGCGAGGCGCTGGGGGCTGCAGGCGAGGAGCTCTCCGTCGGGTGGGCCATCGGGTGGGTTGGGGGGGCAGGGGTTGAGAGGGACGCGAATGTCGGGCAGGTTTGGGTGGCGGGAGGCAATGGGGGGACGTCCGCTGGGGCGGGAAACGTGCCATTCCCCCCCGGATTCGGTGCGTGAAGCCCTCCCGCGTTCCGGACCTGGGGCACATCATGCGGGGGCCAGAATGCTTGATCAATACTAAATATTGTGGTCCACGGGCGGCCCGATCAGGAACAGGAAGCCCCCGGCTGTCAAGCGCGCCAGCCCCCTCGGCGGGTCCAAACCGGGTGCTCGCAATGGCTTCCGGTGAGCAAAAAAAATGACGCCGGCGACGGCGTCGAAACAGGCTTCGGGACTGCTTGGCCGTTAGTGGTTACTTACGCGCAACTTGTTGCGCAGGCTGCCGAGTTGGCCGGCGTGCCAGGCCAGATGAAAAATGTGGCCCATCAAAAAATCCTGTCGGGTGCGCAGGCTCTCGCGGAAGTCCGGCAGCACTTCGATGGCCGGCGCAGACTGCCACGCATCCGGTGCAAGCTCGCGGGCCACGCGTAGGAGCTGCGCTGCGATGTGGGCAAACCCCTGGTGGGCTTGCGGCCAGCCTTCACCCACAGACGCCTCCAGCAGCGGGCCACCCAACGCCGCCAGCGTGGTCGCGCTCATTTCGGACAGGTGGTCAAAAATCCAGGAAGCGCAGGGGCCCCCGTCATACAGGGGCCGCTGCGCTTCCTCGGGGGTGAAACCCTGGGCCAGGTGGGCCAGGGCCGCGTGCCGGTGCTCCAGTTGCAGGGCCAGCAGCGCTGCCATCGATCAGGCCGCGGGCAGTTGCTTGCGCGACCGGCGTTGGGCGCGCACGGCTTCTTTCGCACGCTCGATGGCGGCCTGGGAAACCCGGCGCAGATCGCGCGTCACGCCGATCTTGCTCATGCTGAACACGAACCACTTGGTCGGATCCAGGTGGAACCAGCGCACGCCGTTGCGGTAGTCGCCTTGGAAACGGTGGTGGAAGTTGTGGTAGCCCTCGCCCATGGTGACGATCGCGGTGATCCACGAGTCGCGCGAGGTGCTTTCGGTGTCGTACGGCTGCGAGCCGATCGAGTGGGCCACCGAGTTGATCGAGAAGGTGGCGTGCCACTGGAACACCAGGCGCAGAAAGCCCACCACGAGCAGGCCGCCGATCCAGTCGCCGAACAGGGCGCCAACCGCCGCGGGCAGGATCGCCCCGCCGAGCAGGGCCCACAGCACGTAGTACCGGTGCTGGTTCATCACGAGCGGATCCTTCTCCAGGTCGCTCACGATGCGGTAGTCGACCTCATCGGGGGCCTGGAACAGTACCCAACCGATGTGCGCCCACCAGAAGCCGTTGTTGATGTTGTACGGGTCCTTTTCCTTGTCCGCGTACTTGTGGTGCACGCGGTGGTCGGCCGACCACTTGAGGGCCGAGTTCTGGACCGAAGCCGCACCGAACAGCAAGTAGAAGAGGCGCAGGGGCCAGATCGCCTTGTAGGTCGGGTGCGAAAAGAGGCGGTGGTAGCCGCCAGTGATCGAAAGTCCGCAGAAGCAGAACCAAACGACGGCCATGGCCGCGACGCCCCAATTCCAATTCAGGCTTAGCCAGACGATGCCCGCCACTGCCATCAGGTGGGCGAAGATCAGGAACAAGGTGTTGGTCCAGTCGAGTTTTCTCTTGGCCATAGGCAATCTCGCATGCCGCGCCGGGCTGAAAGCGGGGGGGTCGTGGCTTCGGTTCCCACGACCGGCCGGCGATTATGGGGGGCTGAAACGCGGATCTCCCCTGAAAAATCGAATCCGCGGCGGAAGACCGCGCGAATGCGAGGGGATCGCATTCGCAGCTTGAATCGGGCGACTTCTTCGAAAACCGTTGGCCTCGGATGGGAATCCCGGCCGAGGCCCCGAATCGGCATCCAGAGTCCCTCCGATGGCCCTCCCGGGCCTGTCCCGGAATGGGAACAATCAGCGCGGATTGCGCGGCGCGAGGCCCGGCCCGGTGGCGGCGCGCCCGAGGTCGATCGCCGTCGCCTTTTCCGGTGTGGCAACGACCATTTCGGCGGGCACGGTGCGGTCGGGGCGCAGTAGGCGCAGGGACCCCGAAGGAACCCGGAGGGAGCGCTTGGATCCCGCTTCCAGCTCGCCCCGGGCCACGCAGGCACCCTCGAGCCACAACTCGAAGGCACCCGGCCCGGTGAGCTCGATGGTGCAGCCGCCGGCCAGGGTCAGCAGAGCCTGCCCGCCCACCAGTCCGAGGGCCGGCGAGAGTCGCGACGCGTAGGCCACGCGACCATCTTCCGCCTCGACGAAGAGCGCGTAGTTGCCACGCGGCAGGTCCGGCCACGCGAGCGAGGCCTCCTCGGTCACGCGCCCATCGGGATGGGTCAGCAGAATGCGCCGCAGGGCCGGCAAACTGCCGTTCTGCGACGCGAGTTCGGCGTTCAGACTGCTGTTTTGGGTCAGCGCCACGCGCACCTCGTCATCGCCGGCCGCCGCGACCTGCGCCTGGCTGCCGGGCCCGTCTCCCTGGGCCAGCACCCCGAGCTCCACGAGCCCCGGCGCGAGGGGACCGAAGCGGAAGTGTCCTTCCGCATCGCTCCACGCGGTCAGCCGCCCGCCGGTGTCGATCGGCTGCAGCCAAAGCCGCTGGGGCGTGGTGACGGCGCCCTCCTCCGAAGCCACCGTGCCCTGGATCCACTGCGCCGGGAAACACTCGATCTCCACCGAGAGCTCGGTCAGGCCCTCGGGCACTTCGAAGCGCCGCGTCAGGGGGGCCAACTGCGATCGTTCCCCCATGGGCGCCGGAGCCACCCACCAGGAGCCCGCCGGCACGCCCGAGAATACGAACGCCCCCTCGGAATCGGTGTGCACCTTGTGCGCCACGCGGCCCAGGTCCTCGGCGCAAAGCAGGCGACTGCCCGGCTCCAGCGCAGGCAGCAGCCACAGCTCCTGACCCCGTTCCTGGCGACTCGCGGCGCCCGTCAATCGACCCGCCAGGCGCGTGCCGCCGACCACCGTCCAATCGAGTTCGCGCGCCTCGCCCGGACCCAGGATCTGCTGCGGAGGTTGCCGAGAAACGCCGCCATCCCCCGCGTCGATGGCGATCGCGAGGGTCACGTCCCCGGGCAGATTGCGGAAGTCCACGCGGCCCAGCGCGTTGGTCGTGCCCTTCCACTCGAGCATCGTCGCCGGAATCGGCTCGTCGTCCTGGCCCATCAGCGCGACGCTGTGCGCACGCACCGTGACCGGAATCTTCGGCAAGCCGCGGCCGCGTTCGCCCAAAAGGCGCAGGGACAACCACGCCGACGGGGCCAGGGACACTTCGCGCGGCAGGTGCGCATCGCTGTGCACGGCGTCGAGCGCGATCAATACCGGGCCGGTGCCGGGTGCTTGGATGCAGGCCACCATGCCGGCTTCCGATGCGTCCACCTGGAAGCGACCTTGCACGTCGGTTCCGGCGTCCGGGGGGGGAGCAGGATCGACGACAAACGCGCCGCGCTCGAGCACCTCGCTGCGCAGCACCCGGATCCCGGCGCCGTACACCGGACCGCCGTCGGCGCGACTGCGCACCAGACCGTGGTACGGCGTATAGCGCAGGCCGCGCACGTTCACGGTGAGGTCGCGCAATTCGTAAGGGGCCAGCGGCGCCACGGTCTCGGTGCCCGGCTTGTGGGTCGCGAGGTCCGGCCGGATCGAGAGGTTGAGGGGTTGGCCCGGGGGCAGGTCGAACTCGACCATGCCGCGCGCGTCGGAGGTCGGACTCCACTGCAGCGACCCGCGCATCGCTTCGGTGCGCGCCGAAGCCGCCGCCACGCCGCCCGGCGGATCGGTCAGGTAGGCGAGTACGCTGACACCGGCCAGGGGCTGTCCCGTGGTAGCGTCCACGAGCTGCACGCGCAGGCGCCCGGCCTGGTCGGGCTGCTGGGGTTTGGCGACGGGGGCCGCCGCGGTCCGGTCCGCTGCCCGGTTTCCGGTCAGCTCGGGGCCGGCCGGGCTCAGGCCCGCGCCCTGGGTGCTTTCCCCAGGCCGACTCAGGGCCCCATGCACGTATTCCGGCAGGGTGGATTTCCACCACACCAGGCTGGCAACGGCCGCGCCGAGCAAGAGCGGAAGGATCCAGGCGAACCGGTTTTTCATGGGAAGCCCACATACCCTAGCGCCTGCCCGGCCCGGGGCCCAGACCCCGCCGCCCGCGCGGATCGGGCCGGGGCAAACCCAACCCCGGTCGGCCGGGGCAAAACGCAGGGGCCTTCGATTTCCACGTCCGGTGGGGCGGCCTATGCTCGGGGCATGGTGCGGTTCAAAGCAATGGCGGCGGGTTTGCTCGTGGTGGGTTTGGGGCTCGTGGGATGCCAGTCGGGCGGGGCGGGAGCGCAAGACCGCGCCTCGGCGGACGACCTGCTGGTGCAGGGCGACCGGGCGTTCGAGGCGGGGGCCATGGGGGAGGCGCTCGAGCTCTACAAGCTCGCGTCAGTGGCCGCGCGCAACGAACGGGATAGCGCCCGCTTCGCTGAAGCGGCGGCCCAGGTGTCGAGCAGCTTGAGTCTGCTCGGGCGCACCACCGACGGCTCGCCTTGGCTCGCCCAGGCGCGGCAGGAGAAGTACGGCGACGATGCGCGCAGCCAGGCGCGCGTATTGCTCGCGACGGGGCTCGAGCAGCGCGAACTCGGCCAGAACGGCGCGGCGACCGTGGTCTTCGGGCAGCTCTACGAGTTGGGAATGGGCAAACGCCTGTTCGGCGATGCGATGCAGGCGGCGACCCTGGCGTCCGTGACCTGCGCGCCCGCGGAGCAGGTCACCTGGTGCGAACGCGCCCTAGCCGCGGCCGAAGCCGATGGCAACAAGGCGTGGATCGCGGCGGCGCACCTTTCGCTGGGGTTTGCGTGGGAAGCGCGGGGGGACCATGGGGCCGCAGTCGAGGAGCTGCGCACGGCCCGCAACCTCGAGGCGCCGGGCACCCGCGAACGGTTGCGCATCGAGTGGGCCCTGGCGCACAACCTGCGCCTCAAGGGCGATCTGGCCGAGGCCGGCAAGCTGCTCAAGGAGGCGATTCCGGTCGCCCGCAGTTTCCACGCGCGCGGGTTTGCCGTGCGCGATGCGGAGTGGCTCGGCCGCCTGCAAGAGGAGTACGCCGAATGGCTCGTGCAGTGCGGCAACCTGACCGACAGCCTGCGCGCCTTCCAAGCCGCCCGTCAGGCGTATCAGCTGGCCGAGATCCAGGACCGCGCGCCGGAGAAGTGGCGGGGGTTTGAAGCCCGCGTGGCGCAGGTGCGCATGCTGCGGGTGCGCGGCAACCAGAATGCCGAAGATGGCCACGAACAAGGCCATTCGCACGGGGAATGACGGGGCGGCGGTTCCCGCCACCAACGCACAAGGGCCCGGTTCCCACAGGAACCGGGCCCTTGCCTCAGGTCGAGCGACGGGTCACTCGGCGTTGATGCTACGGATGATCTTCGCGGCGCGTTTGGCGGCTCCGGTGCCCTCATAACGCTCGGTGATCTTCTCCAGCTTCTTCAACTGCCGCTTCCAGCTCTTCTTGCTGGCGGCTTCGCGCAGTTTCGCCAACTCGCGGTCGGCGGCGAGCTCGTTCGACAACTCCTTGTCGTCGTCGATCTCCTTCAGACGCGCGGCGATCTTGTCGGCGACGGGCAGCCCCTTGCACTCCTTGGCGACTTCCGCCAGGAGGTCAGTGCCGATCACCATCTCGCGTTTGGTGATGAACGATTCGGCCTGGGCCTGCAGCATTTCGACGAATCCGTCGAGTTCACCCTGCAGCACCTTGGCTTCTTCGGCTTCCGCGCCAGAGGCCTTCTCCAGCAACTTGCCCACCGCCTGGATCGACTTGGCGAGTTGCGCCTGACGGGCCATGTCGGCGATGGAGGTGACCGCGCCTTCTTTGAACTCCGTGGCGGAGTTGTAGGCGAGCACCGAGTTCGAGCTCTTCTTGACCCCTTTCAAGGCGTCTTCGATGATCCCGTTGGACAGCCCGTACGGGCTGCCGTGCCACAGGATCTTGCCGTCCGCGCCCACCAGGAAGGTGTGCGGGATCGAGCTCCAGGTCATGTTGCCACCATCGGCACCGGCAGCGATGCGCACGGTGAGGCCCATGCTCTGGATGTACTCTTCGACCAACTCGTCCTCCTCATTGCTGAGCGCGAGGACCACCAATCCCTTGTCTCCGTATTTTTCCTGGATCTGCTGCAAGTGAGGCCACGCCCCACGGCAGGGGCCTCACCACGTGGCCCAGCGTTCGACGA
Source organism: Planctomycetota bacterium (assembly GCA_041398705.1). Classification (GTDB taxonomy): domain Bacteria; phylum Planctomycetota; class UBA1135; order UBA1135; genus NORP259. Next base: position 191,513 of record JAWKUI010000008.1, read on the forward strand.
CCCATACCTTGCCCTTGAGGCTGGAGAGGGTCGGCGGCTGGCCGATCGTGTTGAACCAGGTGCGGGCTTTCAGCTCGGTGGCGAGCTCGCCCGTCGGGTCGTGCGGTTCCCCTTGGGAGGGGGCCAGTCCCGGGAGGGACAAGGCCGTGGCCGTGCCGCCCAAGGCGAGCAGGCCGAGCAATACGAGGTTGTGCAGTTTCATGGCGGATCCAGGAAAAGGAAGGACTTCGATTGTAGTGCGCCGGTGAGGGGCCGAGATTTCCCCCCTGAAAAATCCACGTCAGGATTCCGGCGCCCCGGACGGCCCCTTGGCCCCTTCGACGCGCCCAACCTCCTCCAGATCGACCCGGCGCCACCAAAGCAGGAGCCCCGCCGCCACAAACGCCAGGCCCAGGGCCAATCCGAGCCACAGGCCCTGGATGCCCATGCCCCGGCGGAAGGTGAGCCACCAGCCCAGGGGCAGGGCCACCGGCCAGTAGCCGATCAGGTTGAACAGGGCAGCGGCCCGGGTTTGCCCGGCCCCGCGCAGGATGCCCGAGCCGACCACCTGGATGCCGTCGAAGACCTGGAAGGCGGCGGCGATCGGCAGGATCGAGGCGGCGGCCACCCGGACCGCGACTTCGTCGGGCGCGGTGTAGAGCCGGGGCAGCCAGTTGCGGCCGAAGTAGAACACCAGACCCGACACGGTCATGGCGGCGGCGCCCATGACGAACGCCGCCCGGGCCGACCGGCGCGCCCGGGTGAGTTCGCCTTCGCCGATCAGGTTGCCCACCCGGGTCGAGGCGGCGAGCGAAACCCCAAGGGGGATCATGAACGTGATCGACGCCATGTTGAGCACCACCAGGTGCGCCGAAGCGTCCACGGTGCCCAATTGGCCGGCAAACAGGGTCGTGAGGCCGAATGCGCCCATTTCGAAGGTGATCTGCAGGGCGATCGGGATGCCGATGGCGAGGATCCGGCGCAGGTCCGGGCCGTCGAGCATGTGGGGGCCGAATCCCAGGGAGGGGGCGGTCTGGTGGTGTTTGCGCCAGAGGTTGCCGAGCAGGGCGAGGGCCATCAGCACCCGCGTCACGCTCGTCGCCACCGCTGCCCCGCGCAGTCCCATGGCCGGCGCGCCGAAGTGCCCGTAGATCAGCGCGTAGTTGAGCAGCACGTTCAGGCCGTTTGCCCACAGGGCATGCACGAGCACCGGGGCCAGCACGCGCTGGCCTTGCAGCCAACTGCGCGAGACCGTGAAGATCATCAGGAACGGCGCCGACGGGATCAGCCAACGCGCGTACTGCGCACCGGCCGCCGCTAGCTTCGGATCCTGACCGGACCAGATGAGGAAGGGCTCGGTGTACCACCAGCAGAGGGCCAGCACCGGGGTGAGCGCCATGGCCAGGATCCAGCCCTGGCCGAGTACGGTGTTCAGTCGCTCGCGGTTGCGTGCGCCGAACGCCTGGCTGACGATCGGATCGAGGCCGAACAGGAGGCCGGACGCGAACATCGTCGTGCCTTGCAGCCAAACGAGGGCGATGCCCATCGCGGCCAGGGCGTCCTTCGACAGGTGGCCGATCATCAGCGTGTCCACCGCCGCCATGGAGAACATGGTCAGGTTGGTGAAGATGAGCGGCAGCGCCAGGTGCCAGAGCACCCGTCCTTCTCCCGGCTCCTGGGGCAGCTTCACGTCTGTCTGCATCGATGCTGCGCCTGGGTGGGTGGGGGGAACCGGTCGAACGTGGGAGGGCGTTCACCGGGGGTATAGCCAAACGCCGTGGGCAATGCACCCCGGGCACGCGATTTCCGTCGCGCGCGGCATGGATCCGGTGCGGGCCCGCGGATCCCCGGTTGGGAATCGCCTGGGGCCGGCGGGTGGGGTGCGCACGGCGTCTGCTAGGATTGTCCCGCTCGCCTCTCCGACAATGAATGCACGTCTGCTTCTGATCATGGTCTGCGCCTTGTGCGTGGGCTGCGGAAAACGCTCCGAACCCGTCCGAGGTTTCTACGGCGAAGGGCTTTCCATGCGGTACGAAGGCCGGGTTCGGGTGAAGGAAGGGGGCCTTCAGGTCGCGCAGGGCGAGTGGCGCTTCTGGTATCCCGAAGGCGTATTGCAGGCGCGTGGCCATTTCGTGGATGGCGCGGTGGCCGGGCCGGATGCGTTTCTGCCGGGACGCACCGAGATCCCCGAAGCCGGTCGCAGCGGGCTTTGGGAGGGCTGGTATCCGAGCGGTGCGCGCGAGTGGGAGGGGGAATACGTCGAAGGCAAACGCAGCGGGGTGTTCTCCTACTGGCATGCGAACGGACAGCTGCGTTTGCGGGCGCGCTTCGAAAACGGGTTGGAGAACGGGCCGTTCCGCGGCTTCAACGAGGACGGATCGATTTCCTTTTCCGGGCGATTCACCGACGGTCTGCTCGATGAGACCTTGGAGGTGTTCCACGCGCGCGGTCACTTGCTCGAACAGGGCGATTGGGATCGCGGCAAGCGGGTCGGCTTGCATCGGCTCTGGGATGACCGCGGCGTGCTGCGCGAAGAGGCGGTCTATCGCGAAGGGCAATTGTCCGGTCTGCGCAGTCTTTGGGACGAAGAGGGCAGCGCGGTGTTGATGGGGCTGTATCTCGAGGGGCGACCGAACGGCGAGATGACCCTGTTCCACCCCGGCGGTGCGCGTCGTTCGTTTGGTCTCTACCAAGCGGGCCAGCGCGAGGGCGTGCACGTGGCGTGGGACGTCTTCGGCAAGAAGCTCTACGAGGTCGAGTACCGCGATGGGGTGCCGACTGGGCAACTCACGACGTTCTTCGCCGGTGGCGAGAAGGGCATCGAAGGGGAGTTGGATCAGGGCTTGCCGGTGGGCCGGCACCGGATCTGGAGCGACACGGGGGCGATCCTCGGGGAAGGGCAATACCCGGAGGTGCCCACCACCGGGGAGACCGGGCGCTGGAAGTTCTGGCGGTCCCTGCCCCAGCGGAATGGGGGGGAAGCGACGGTTCCTGAGCCTGAGGAAGGGCGCTAGTCTCAACTTGAGATGCCTTCCTGGGCTGCCCGTGGGCCCTCTTTGCACAATTTTAGGGTTGGCCCAATGGGGCCTTGTGGGGGCTTCTTAACATCTGCCCCCGGAAACCCCAGATGGGGCTAGCGAACCTGAACCCACCTCAATCCCCACTCTCAACCATGAAACAACTTCTGCTGCCCGTTGCCGCCTTCGCCCTCGCGACGGCCGCCCAGGCCCAAGTCTCCCTGAGCGAGATCCGCATCGACCAGACCGGCGCCGACAACGACGAGTACTTCGAGCTGGTTGGTGCCCCGGGCACCTCGCTGGCCGGCATGTGGTACATCGTGATCGGTGACGGCTCCAGCACCACCCTTTCGGGTGTGGTGGAGACCGTGGTCGACCTGAGCGCGTACTCGATCAACGCGAACGGCTTCTTCGTTGCCGCCGAAGCCACCTTCACCCTCGGCGTGGCCGACGTGTTGCTGCCTGGCGCCAACGACCTGAACTTCGAAAACAGCGACAACGTCACCCACCTTCTGGTGACCGGTTTCACCGGCGCGGACGGCGATGACCTGGACACCAACGACGACGGCATCCTGGACACCACCCCGTGGGCCTCGATCGTCGATAGCGTTGCCTTCATCGAGACCCCCGGCACCGGTGACATGGTCTACAGCACCAACCAGGTCGGCCCGGACGGCGCCTTTGTGCCCGGCTTGGTCTTCACCTGCAGCGGTGTCTGGACCATCGGCCAGTTCGACCCGAGCCTGGGCGAAGACACCCCCGGTGCTGCCAACCTGTGTGGCACCACCAACATGTCGACCTTCTGCGATCCCGCCAACAACAACTCCACCGGCGCCCCGGTCGTGCTGAGCGGCAGCATGGGTTCCGGCGTTGGTAGCGGCCTGCACCTGGAAGCCACCGGCGGCCCGACCTCCGAGTTCGGCTACGTGCTCGTGGGCACCGCCCCGGAAACCGTTGCGCCCCTGGCGATCAGCGATGGTCTGCTGTGCCTCTCCACCGCCGCCCCGAACCAACTCGGCCGCTACAACATCGTCGGCACCGACATGAGCTCGGTCGGCTCCTTCGACGCCTCCGGCGTGCTGCAGAACCTGGTCGGCACCTCCGCCGTCGGTAGCGGCTACGACGTGGCCTCCACCCTGCCCCTGACCGGCACCCCGACCATCATGGCCGGCGAAACCTGGCACTTCCAACTGTGGTACCGCGACGGCGCCGCCGGCACCGGCCACAGCAACTTCTCCAACGGCCTGTCGGTGACCTTCTAAGGTTCCCCCCCCCCCCAAGCCCTCGCGGGGCCGCTTCTGCCAAGCGCAGGAGCGGCCCCGCGCCCATTCCACGATTGGAATAACGTTACGTACGGAAGCGGGTTTAAGTTGTCATGTTATTCGCCGCTGGTGCGGTCGGAACGACCGCACCAGCGGCGCTGGCACTAAACCCGCTCCCGTACAGTTATTCCAATCGTGGAATGCCCATTCCTACAACTCCATTTGCTGATCCACAAAGTCGCCTGAGCAAACCGCCTCAGCCAGCACCGTGAACTCCTGAACCCGACCCTTGAACCGACCCCATTGAATGACTCGCACCGTGTACTTCGCCGCCGGTGCAATGAACTCATAGGTCGCCCTCTCCGGCTTGTACCAGACTTCGTCCGCTACCTCAGGATACACATCCGGTAGGTACTCGCCCTTGGTGTAGCGGCGGTTGCGCTCGATCTCTGGCGAGCCCACGGGATAAACCAATTGCACCGAACATCCCTCGGGGAAACGATCGCCCGCGATCGTGCAGCTGTATTTCACATCGGGAAGAACCGCGACCTTCTCCGAGCCTCCCTTGGCCAAATCGACCAAAGCGATCTTGCACTTTCGTGGGCCTTCCAGGGTGAACTCAGTGCAGTGGTCTTCATTCCACGAGTACAGTTTCAGAGATCCCTCGAATGGACCCAGGCGGTACCGTTCTTGGCCAGGAAAGCACGCCCCAGACCAAACACCCGTGTGACTCTTGGCAAGGAAGTCTGACAGCATCAACGTCACCCGCTCAGGATTGCTGATCTCGACCGTACCATAGAAAGGAATTCCATGAAGCCGGACCTTCTGGGACGCGGTTCGCATGCAATAGACACCCGTTGCGGGATCAAGTCGGGGAGGAGTCGCGACCACCGCGCTGCGATAGGGAGTCGGCCGCGTGAAGAACCCGCTGCCTTGCAAGGGATCCTTGCCCTCAACCGGGGTGGACAACAACATGCGCGGGGCAATCACCTTGCCCTCCGGCACCCCCGGCCACGGCCACAGCACCTCGAACCTCCCTGCGCCATCGGTCTGCACCTCCGCGAGGAACACCGCATCGTCCTGCCCCGGGCACGCTTTGATCTGCACCTCCAACGCCCCGACCCAGGGAGTTCCGCCTGGGCCAAGCACCGTAGCCGTCAAGGAAACCGGGTCTCCCACCTGGAGGGGCCCAATCTCTGGGGTCTTTGTGGAGCGCTGGCATCCGGTAGCCATCAAAAAGCCCAATAGCAGCAAGTTCAGCTTCATCTGTCGCTCTCAGCAATCAATCGTGCTCCTGCTACCCCGAGTCGCGCTCCGAGTAACGGGGGAATCGGAGCCGCCTAGGAGCCTAAATCAACGCCGCTTGCCCACCCTTCGCCCATTGCCCTACAAGCGAGGCCTCTTGCCCTACAAGCGAGGCCTCTCCAATCACCCCAGCACCAATTGATCGGCTAGTTCCAATGCATCCACCGGCCAAAAGCACTCTGGCCTCGGGCGGTGCACCCCCGGCTGCCCGGCCTGAGGGCGGCAATTCAATAGGCACTCGGACCACTGCGCGGGGATGGCATCTTGCCCATAAACCGCCCCAAGCAACGCCCCACATATGGCCGCGTTTGTATCCGTATCGCCGCCCCGCATGACGGTATCGATGACACCGGTTTGCAAGTCCGGGGCATGCAGCAATTGCCAAAGGGCATTGCGGAACGCGATCAGAACCCAACCCTGTTGCCCGACGTAGTCCTTCGGCGGGGAATGGGCCGCTTCTGCGATGGCTGCGGCGAGGTTTGCTTGCACCTCCCGTTCTTCCGCCCATTGCTGGATCGCCTGGTACAACTCGCGAGGGTTGCACCCCGTTGCGATGGCATGGGCGATCGCCATGGTGAATAGGGCATTCGCCTCCAGGCAGATCGGGTTTGGATGGGTCAAGGCGGCATCCCGCATGGCCCAATCAGCCACGTTCGCAAGCGCATGACGCGCACCGAAGATGCCAAGCGGACTGATCCGCATCATCGCACCATTGGCCTGGCTCTCCCCGTTCAAGGAACCCGACAATCCCGCGGAGATCGTCAAACCACAATCAAACGGCCCTGAGTCGATCCAATAGCGATAGGCAGCCAATGCCGCCTCTGCGTCATACGCCCGACGTTGGATAAGCAACCGGGCGAGCAGCAAAGCCATCTCGGAATCATCCGTTGGCTGCCCAGCGATTGTGTTCCAAGTCCCGCCATCCTCCAGCTCCCGGACACCATGCGGATACCGCCGCAGGATCTCGGCCGGCGACTGGAATTCCACCAGGCTGCCGAGGGCATCGCCGGCAAGCTGGCCAAGCAGGCATCCTCTGGAACGGGCAATCATCACTCAATTCTATGCGCCATCGAGGCGATGGGAATAACGTTACGTACGGAAGCTGGTTTAAGTTGTCATGTTATTCGTCGCGTGGTGCGGCCGGAACGACCGCACCACGCGACGAATAACATGACAATTTAAACCCGCTTCCGTACGTAACGTTATTCCCATCGCGCCGTTGCTCAGCGGAACATCGGATCCTTGGGATTACCCCGCGACAGCAGATACGCGAGCAGATCCTTCAACTCCTCCTCCCCAAGCGCATTCACCAACCCCGGCGGCATCGGCGAAATCGGCAGGCGTTCGACGCGCGCCACTTGATCGCGGGGGATGACGATCGGTTCGGCACTCGCTGCGGCGGGGTACACATCGAGGTGGCTCGGGTGTTCGACGAGCAATCCCGACACCTGCGAACCGTCCTTGCGGGTAACCTTGCTGGCCACATATTGGTCGCTGATCACGCGGCTGGGTTCGAGGATTGACTCGAGCAGATCGCTGGTGGCGAACTTGTTGCGCACGGTGGTCAGGTCCGGGCCAATCGCTCCGCCCATGCCGTCGAAACGATGGCAAGCGGCGCAGGCGACGGCATGGAACAAGTTGCGGCCGCTCTCGAAGTCGCGGCCGGTCAGCGCCGCAGGATCCTCGAAGACCGCGGCGGCTTGGGCCAAGGTCCAAGCCCGGGCCGGGCCCTTCGGCGGGGTGACCTGGAAACCCAATTCCACAGGCGGATTCGCCCCAGCCAAATCTCCAAGCGCCGCGCGCTCCGCCGCCGACATGTTGGCCAACGCCTCATTGCGCAGATTGTCGAGGAACCCTGTGTAGCTGTTGCCCCCCGGATGACGACGCGCCGACGCGAGGAATTCGAGGTACTCACGCCGCTGTTCGAGGCTCCATCCATACCGCAGATTGCGCAGGAAGAAGGCATACCCGATCTCTGCCGCCGGACCCGGATCCGCCAGCCAACGCGCGATCGGCCCACCGTAGTCCGCATTGCGCGTGATCAGCTCACCCCACGCGGGTTGCGGCGCCGGCTCGGGATTGCGCATCCACGCCAGGCCCCGCTCGATCGCATCGGGTGCATCGAGGTACACGAGCAGGCGCAGCACCTCGGTGCGCTCCTCCACGCTCAACTTGCCCGTCAAACCGCCCACGTGGGCCGCCACCTGCGCCCTTTCGCTGGGGGAGGGAGGCCCGAGGCGCAGGAAACAAAGGCCAAAGGCCCGCAGCGCCCCCAACCGTTGCTCGCGGTCCATCTGCGCCAGCGGCCAACTCAAGAGCTGCGCCAACAACGCCTCGCGATACTGCGGTTCGCCCTGCCGCGCCAAAGCGACCGCCGCCGTGATGCGCGCCTGCGGCCGCGTTTCCTGCAACGCCCGCCGGGCCCAAAGTCCGACCGGCCGGCTCTCCACGGCCACACGGGCCGCTGCTCGCAGGAATCGATCCGGACTGTCGAGATAGGGCCAGGCGACCTCCAGTCCGCCCGCGTCCTCCGAGCCGTGTTGCGCCTCCAATCGGTGCCGCAGCGCAATGCCCTCGGGCGCACTGCGCAGCGGCGCCTTGTCCGTCGCTTCGCCGCCCGTGTAGCGCACCCGGTACAGCCCGCCCTGCGTGCCGCGGCCTCCGGTGACGAAGTACAAGGCTCCATCCTCGCCGACCACCGCATCGGTTACCGGCAACGGCGCCCCGGTCACAAACGGCTCGAGCCGCGCCGCGTATCCGGCGCCTTTGGCCTCCAAGTGCAACGCGTAGATCGTTCCAAAGGTCCAATCCAACGCGAAAATCGCGCGCTGATACTCGGCCGGGAAACGCGTATCCGTTCCCGCCACGACGCCGGTCGGCGACCCGGGGCCCACTTCAACAAGCGCCGGCAGGCTGTCTTCATACCACTCCGGCCACTTGCCCGAACCACTGCGCCAACCGTAATCCGACCCGCGGCTCGCCAGGCAGAAACGCGTCGGCCGATACCAGGGCAAGCCCATGTCCCATTCCATATCCGCGTCGTACACGATCAGATCGCCCCATTCGTTGAAGGCCCCGTCGTACACGTTGCGATAGCCGAAGCTCTCGATGCGATAGCCGCGACCGTTGCCGTCGACCTTCGCGATCCAGCCCCCGGGCGCCAAACGCCCCTTGGCGTGCCCGTTGGCATCCCACTGCCGCGGCAACAACAGATCTTCGCCCCAGCGGTGCGTCGCATCGCCATGGTGCAGCCGTTCGGGCACGTTCACGTGGTTGCCCGCAATCACGTAGACGCCGCCGTTCGCGGGATCCGCGAGCACGGCATGGTTGCCGTGTTCGCCTTCCCCCTTCGCGCCGTTGCCCGCATCGAGCAAACGCCAAGTGTCGCTGGCGGCGTCATACCCCAGGCGCATCAAGCCATGGGCGCCGGTGTTGGCGTACAGCACGTCATCGCGCACGAGCAGACCCTGGCAGCCCGGCACCGGAACGCCAAGGGGTTCGACCTGCGCCGTATCGCCCTGCAACGTGATGCGTTGCAGGCCAAAGCCCCCTTGATCGCTGACGATCAGCCGGCCGTGGCCATCGTTCGCCAAACTCACCCAGGATCCTTCCGTGGAGCGTTGTGTGCGGTGCAACAGATCCACCTCGAACCCCGAACGCACCCAAAGCCCGTTGCTCTGCACCTCCTCGCCCGTCCACCAATTGTCCTGATCGAGGCTGTTCCAGGGCGCACAGCCCAAAGCCCCGAGTTTCTTCGCGGCCTGCCAACCCTCTTTCAGCATCCGCACGTCCGCGAGGCCCCGCGGATGCACCTCCCAACCGGCTTCGCCCGTCACATGCGCGGTGACCTTACCCTGCCCATCGGTCCATACGAGCCGCGCGAAAAAAGCCGCCGGACCGCCTTCGTTATGGCACTTCACGGTGAGCTCGTGCGCCCCGCCCGCCTGGAGCATGCCCGTCAGGGACAAACGCTGCGGCGAGGCCCAGTCGTCCCCGGAGCCGATCTCCTGCCCATCGAGGAACAGCGTCATCTGGTTGTCGCAACTCGCATCCAGCCGAACGTCGCGCGCCCCGGCCGGCAACTCGAACCGATGGCGCACCCAGATATCCGCCGGATCGCCCTCCGCCCAGATCCACTCCGGCGTCGGCGGCACATTCAGCGCTTCGAGTTGCGGCGGCTCCGGCGCCTCGCGCAGAGCCTGGTCCAAACGCGCCAAGGCCGCATCCGTTTGCAGAACCTCGATCTCCACCCGGCGGAACTCCGCGGTCATCTCCGGGCCCGCGTGCAGTTGCAGCCCGAGCCAACCCTTGCGCATGCGCGTGGGGGACAGGTCGGTCACATCCACGGTCGGCACCCCGTTCACCAGGTGCAGCACGCGGTCGCCCGCGGCGATGATGGTGTAGGTGTTCCACTCCGCAGCCGACGTGGCCTGGCGGAAGCCGACGCGCCCGACGACTTGTTTTCCACCCTCGGCATCCACGAGCACCCGCTGACCGCGCTCCGCCACGATGCCGAGGTTGCCCGCTTCGCTGTAGAGCATGCCCAGGTAGTTCGCCTGGGGGTGGATGTCGCATTGGTTACCCGCCAGCCCGTACGGGTTGGCATCGAGCCGTTGGCTGCGGTACTGCACGCCGGAGTTGTTGCCCTTGAGCCGGGCTTCGACCGTCAGCACGAAGTCCTCGAACTCCGCGCCATCCCAGATCAAGAAACCGTTGCTCTTGATGGGGTGCCCGACGGTTGTGCCGACGATGTGGCCGTCTTGCACCGACCAAAGCTCCGGCTGCCCGCGCCAGCCCTCCAGGTCGTGCCCATTGAACAAGGGCACGGGATCCCCCGCGGCGTGGACGATCGGAACGAGGAGAGCGAGCAGGGGAAGCATCGTGCGCAGCATGGCGGGGATTGTAGCGCGGGCCCCCCAATGCGTTCGGCAAACCCGGCGCTGGATTGCTGACCCAGGCCCCGCCGGCCGCTACCATGCTCGCCATGCAACGCACCCTCGTGATCGCCAACCTGGGCACCCCCGAAACCGCCACCGAAGAAGGGGTGCGCGAGTTCCTGGGCGAGTTCCTCGGCGACCCGATGGTGGTCGAGTACCCGCGTTGGCTCTGGCTGCCGATCCTCGAGCGCATCATCCTGCGCAAACGCCCGGCGCGCATTGCGCGGCTGTACCAGTCGATCTGGTCCGAAGGCGGTTCGCCCCTGCGTGTGCAGACGGAGAAGCTCGTGAAGGCCCTGTCGCAAGAGGTCCCGGAGGGCTGGAAGGTCGTGTCGGCCTATCGTTATGGCCGGCCTTCGATCGCCAACCGCGTGGCCGAGGGCCTGCGCGATGGGGGTGAGGTCTACTTCACGAGTCTGTTCCCCCAGCGCACCGCTTCCAGCAGTGGCAGTGCCGAAGCGGAAGCCCTGCGCGTGGCACGCAAGTTCGGTGCCGCGGATCGCCTGCATCTACGCCCGCTGCCCGCAACCGATGCCGATTACATCGGCGCCCTGGCCGAGGGGGTGAACCAGCAGCTCGCGGTTCTACCCGCCAAACCCGACCACCTGTTGGTTTCGTTTCACTCGATTCCCCAGGCGGTCGACCGCCGGGAGAAGGGCCTCTATCGCATCGACTGCAAGGCCACGTTTGAAGGCCTGCTCGCCAAACTCGAGTGGGATCCCGCCAAGGCAACCCTGGCGTACCAATCGGTCTTTGGCCCCGCAAAGTGGATCGGCCCGTCCACCGCCGCCACGTTGGCGGAGCTGCCGAGCAAGGGCGTGCGCTCTCTGCTGGTTACCATGCCTGGGTTCCTCACCGATGGCCTCGAAACCCTCGAAGAAATCGCGGTTGAGGGCCGCAGTACATTCCTCGGCGCGGGGGGCTCGACCTATGCCACGGTCCCGGCCATTGCGGACGAACCCACCCTGCGCCGTGCCCTCTTGCGCATCGCCGCGGTGGAATAACGTTACATACCGAACCAGGTTCAATCAGTCCCACAATTCGCGGTGCGTGCGAAGCACGCACCGCGATGTGGGACTGATTGAACCTGGTTCGGTATGTAACGTTATTCCACCGCCCCAGGGCCTCAAGCCCTGACTCAAATGCCTTCATTCTTCCGCCCGCTCCTCCTCGCCACCATGGCCCTGCTGACTTTGGTGGCGCTGCCTTACTTTCTGGAACGAAAACCGAAGAATGGCCCCGAATTCGCGATCGAACTCGGAGGATGCCCAACCTTCACTGGATACAACATCCTCGTTTGGTGTCCATGGGTTAAAGTGGAGTATGGCTTTGGAATCCCGCTCCCCCTGCCTCCAAAACCTGACCCCATCGCAAAGGTCCATTGGATGCAGATTCAAACCGTCGAGGGATTTGCGAGATACGGTTCGGGAAATCCCCTGAACCAGCTCTGGATGGATTTCCTTCCGCGTTGGAGCGATCCACGGGAGTGGGCCTACAACCTTGGCGAATACCCGTTGGTAGGCGTGCACCCCGATTCCCGCATGTGTTCCCGAGGCACGGACGAGCTGTACGCGGTCAAAGGAATGGACCTGAGCGAAACGACCCAATACGACGAAAGCAATCTCCATGAGGTGGTGATCCATCGCTTCGATGCCACCCCGAGTACCGGTTCGTTTTCCATCGCATTTGGCCGTGCCGAGGTTCCCTTTGGCGTACCGGCCCCGGCATTCTCCGCGAAGATCTGGCTCAATGGAGATCGGTACATTCTCCCAACCGAGCGCGTGCCACCTACTTTCCAACGGACAGAGATCTACCGGGGGGAACTCCCTGGCAGAGTCTGTGCCATTGCCTGCGAACCCCAGGGCCGCTGTCTGATCCTACTCACGGTCCGCGGCGAAATTTGGGGGATGCCTCTCGGCGAGAACCCCGTCCCCGAACGGTGGTATTCGATGAACCAATGCGCGGGATCCTTCGTGAACTCCCTTCAGTACCGGGTCACCGAAGCGGGGCAGAATCTGCTCTTTGTCAGCTACGGCTATCCCGCCGAAATGGAGTTCGAGTTCATCGATCTCGACAATGACGGGGATCTGAGAGACCAGATCCGGATCATGCCAGAGCGGTACGAAGAAGACGGCGAGCCGACGTTCAATCCGAGCAGGTCCACGGTGTCGCTTGAGCTACGGCGCTAATGGGTATCTGAATAACGGTTACGTACGGAAGCGGGTTTTAAGTTGTCACACAATTCGTGGTGGGGCGTGCACAGCACGCCCCCCACCACGAATTGTGTGACAACTTAAACCCGCTTCCGTACGTAACGTTATTCAGATACCCATTAGCGCCCCATCGCATCGATCTCCGCCAATCGAAACCGCGCGCTGAGGATATACGGCTCTTCCCCCTGGCTCCAATGCCCATAAGTCGTGAGCACCAGGGTCCCATCGCCCAAGACCTCGACCCCGGGATAGGCACAATCCCACGCGTCCAGGTTGTCTTTGATGCGGATGCGATACTGCCCCGGCCGCCCCTGTTCCAAATCCTGCCAAGTGCCGACCCAGGCCATCCAATCGCCTTGGGTCGGACTCTCGGCGGCCGTATCGCGGAAGGAGATCACGATGCGGCCGTCGGGGGTGGATACGGGTGTGTGGCGGTCGCCGGTGAGATCGGCGGGCAGTTCGCGGGGCGCGGTCCAGGTTTGTCCCTCGTCTTTGGAGAAGATCACCTGGCTGTTGCGCCGGCGGCTGTTCTCGCGCAGCAGTACCGCCAAAGTCGAACCGTCGGGAGATCGGATGCAGCCTGGCTCGCACAGGTGCATGTCGCTGCCTGACCAGACGGGCAAGGGAGTGCTCCAGGTCAGGCCGCCGTCGGCGCTGGTGGTCTGGAACAGGGTGAATACCACCGGGTTGCTGCGCCGGTCGTCTTGGGTCGCAAAACGCCCATCGTCGTGGAACATCGCCAGCAACCGGCCATCCTTTAGCGGTTCGACGAATCCCATGACCACGATGCCGGCCCAATCGCCCGCGGGTTCGAGTTCGGACCAGGTCGCGCCTTCGTCTTCGCTGTGGGCAAGACGGGCGGGATACAGGCCGGACCAAAGGATCAGGCGAGGCTTGCCGGTTTTCGGATCGAAGACGCGGTGCAGGGTCGGCACCTCGCGGCTCGTGGCCCAGGAGGCCGGCGTCGGCAGGCGTTCCGACCACGTCCGGCCGCCGTCGGTCGAGCGCTTGTAGCAGATGGCGCCGGCGCCGTGACCCTTGGGATACACGGCGAGAATGGTCTTGCCATCCCCGAGCAGTTCCGTGGTCACGTGGCCGAGGTACTGCCCTGCCTCGCGGTCGACGACAACAAACCGCTCCGCTTGTTCGTTCAAGTCGAGCCAAGGCAAGGTGGGGGCCTGGCTGCGGCGAGGGGAAGTCTTGCCTACCAGGGACCACTCCGCGATCTCCATGCGGCTGCGCATGGGCTCAAAGCCGAATGCCCCGGCCGGACCCTGCAGGATCGCCATTTCGACCACGAATCCATCGATCACAAACCAGACCAGATCGCCGTTGCGGATCACTTCGAAGTCGATCCAGTCGTCGCGGTCCCAGAGTAGGGGGGAGGGATGCAGCAGCCGCACATCTCCGCCCATGGCCGGGCCCTTGCGGAAGAGGCGGGCGGAGGCGCCTTCAAAGCCGAGGATGTTCTCCCCCAGGAAGAAGTGCGCCGCGCACTTCTCTTGCCCCAGCATTCGTAAGCGAGCCCGCATGTGGAAGTCGCCTTTTTCGATCTGGTGGCCCGCATAGATCAGATTGCCGGGACCCGTGCCGCGCCAAGAACCGCCTTCTTGGGTCCAGGTGGCTGACTGCACATCCTCCAGCAGGTTGCGGGAGTCCCCCTGCGCCGGTTTCGGATCCAAGCCACGCACTTGCGGCGCGTCCTTGCCCAAGATCGCCCGGAACGCTGCCCGCGCCAAACGCGCATTGCCCGCGGTATTGGGGTGCAAACCGTCGGGGAAGAGCTTCTGGCAGTCGAGCGTCGCGCCGTCGAAATCCGCCACCGGCAGGTTCTGGGCCGCCGCAACCTCATTCACGACCCGATTTACGGTATTCCGGAATACCAGGCTCGATTGCCATTTTCCGTGCGGCGGATACATGTGCGTGAGCCGCGCCAGCGCGATGCGCGGGTGGCTCGGCAGTTCGCGGTACGTCTGGATCAGGTCCAATAGCGACGCGCGGAAGACCTCGGCATCCCCGTCCCAGTACCCATGGTTCGAGTCGTTGATGCCCAGGTGAATGAGCACGATATCCGGCGCGAACTCAAGGCTTGCGGGATACTGTGGCTGATCGCGATAGGGGCGTTGGGTTCCCGGCAGCAGAGTCGCCCCGCCCTTGCCAAAGTTGCCCACGAGGTATCGGCCCGGGTTCTCCTCGTCGAGCAGCCCCTGCAGCAAGGCGGGCCACGCGTGCACCTTCCAATCCGGATTGGCGAACCCCTGGGTGATGGAATCACCCACGCAGGCCACGCGGATGGGGGCGGGGTTCTGAGGGAGTCCGTGCGAGGGTCCCAGCAGGGCCAGGCAGAAGAGGATCAGGCAATGGGCAAGGCGCATGCCAAAGGGTAGCGCCCATCTGCCCTGCCGCCAGGGAGGTCCGGGGCTGGAATAGGTTACGTACGGAAGCGGGTTTGATGTCACGTTATTCGCCGACTGAGGTGGTCGGAACGACCACCTCAGTCGGCGAATAACGTGACAACTTAAACCCGCTTCCGTACGTAACACTATTCCAGCCCTCGGACCTCATCGGCCCCGCTGCCAATGGCGGTTGAATAACGTTACATACCGAACCAAGGCCCGCTCCATGACCCCCATCACCTTTCAAGCCAAACTCTGGCGCTACCCCGGCGAAGGCGGTTGGCACTTCCTCACCATCCCCGCCCAATACCGCGCACAAATCCACTCCCAGCTTTCCCCCGGTGCCGCCGGCTACGGCTCCGTGCGCGTCGAAGCCTCCATCGGGGCAGTCACCTGGCAAACCTCGGTCTTCCCCGACAAGACATCCGGCAGCTACCAACTGCCCGTGAAGCAGGACGTGCGCCGCAAGGCGGGCCTGTCCGAAGGGGGCGATGTCGAGGTGAAGCTGCGCTGCCTCTGACCCAACTTCTTGATTTGCACGCCCGGCACGTAGCGAATGGCGCCCCATCCTTGACCCTGAGAACCGGTCGCACGCGATTTTTCGGCCCTGTGACACGGCTGTGACACGCGATTGGCCGAAGTCCAGTATCACATGGCAGCCATGGAACGCCTCGCGGTTGTTGGCCTCTCCTGGAGACATGCTTCGGCGCAAGATTTGGCCCGCCTGACGGTGGCGCCGGAGCAGCGTGCGGCCAGGATTGCGGGGTGGGCCCAGGAATTGGGTGTCCGGGAATTGATTTATCTGGCCACCTGCAGCCGGGTGGAGCTTGCCTTGCGCATGCCCCCCGGCTGCGACCCCCTGGAACTCAGGCGGCGGGTGTTCAAGGCGCTCGAGGGGCGCGAGCCGCAGGCGGGGGAAGCGGAACGGGGTCTGCGTATGTGGACCGAAGAGGGGGCGATCGAGCACCTGCTGCTCGTGGTGACCGGGCTGGATTCGGCGCAGGTGGGGGAGACGGAGATCCTTGGGCAGTTCCGCGAGGCGCTGGAGCTGGCGCAGCGCGGCGGATTGGCGGCCGGGCCCCTGGGGTTGGTTTGCGAGCAGGTTTTGCGCACGGCGCGCAAGTTGCGCCGCGACACCGGCATCGATCAGGGCAAAACCTCGTTGGCGGAGATCGCTTTGGATCTCATTCGCCGGGAGGGTGATCCCGAAGCCGGGCCGGTGGGGCTGCTCGGCGTTTCGCCCATGACCACGCGTTGCGCGGTGGGGCTGGCGGCGGAGGGTTTCCCGATCCTTTGGATCAACCGCACCCCGGGCAAAGCCGCGGCCGCCCTGGCGGAGGTGGGCGTGGGCGGCAGCATCGTCGCGCTCGATTCCTTCCTGGCCGCGCCGACCCCGGTGCGGGCATTGGTGTGCGCGGCGGGCGGTTCCGGGCCCTTGGTCGGGGAACGGGAGCTAGCGGGACCGCAGCTCCAAGATTCGCTGCTGATCGACTTCGGCGTTCCGCCCAACATCGATCCTGCGGCGGCGCAGAAGCTCGGCCGCCGGTGGATCGGCATGGAGGAGATCCTCGAACGCGCTCGCCGCAGCTCGCAGCAGCGTCAGGACGGCGCCGTCGAGGCGCGCGTCGGTGTCGACGAAGCCCTCGACCGCATCCGCGACTCCTTCGGCAAGAACGCCATGAGCCCAGTCGCCCGCGTCGTGCAGGACCACTACCGGCGCCTCGCCCAGGACGGTATGCAACGCCTGTTCCGGCGCGAATTGGCGGATTTGCCGGCGCCGCAGCGCGAAGCCCTCGAACGCTTCGGCCAACAGCTCGCGGCCCAGATGGCGCACCTGCCAACCACCGGCCTGCGCCAGGTGGTGCAGCGCCAGGGCACCGCCGCCCTCGAGGCTTTCCTCGAAGGCGCGCAACCCGAACTCGCAGCAGCCATCCGCGCCGCCTTGAACAGCGACGAAGCGCCCCGGCCCCTGGAGGCGACCGAATGAAGCCCAGCCTATGCGAAACCCGCGGCACAAGCCGTAGAATGCCGGTGCATGAGTTTGCTGCGCCGGACAAGTCCTTTGCCGCCCAGGCTCGGCGCATCGATGGAGACCGCTGGAGTTTGCGCGCAGGCCGCACTCTCCTGTTGCGCGATCGGCCCCTGGCCGCCGCAGGAAGCCCGTTTGCGTGGCGTGAACCGAAATCAGGCCCGGCAACCGCGAAGCAGTGAAACCTATGAAGATCCGCATCGGCACCCGTGGCTCGGACCTCGCCATGACCCAGACCCGCTCGATCCGTCGGCGGTTGGAGGAGCATGGCCACACGGTCGAGATCGAGATCATCAAAACCGACGGCGACCAGGACCAGGTCCGCCCCTTCGCCGAACTCGGCCCCGCCGGCATCTTCGTGCGCAGCCTGGAGCAGGCGTTGGTCGAAGGCCGCGTCGATCTTGCGGTGCATAGCTACAAGGACCTGCCGTCGGTGTCGCCCGCCGAGCTGATCGTGGCGGCCATGCCCCAGCGCGTCGATGTGCGCGATCGGCTGCTCATCGCGGAGGCGGCCCACGATCCCGCGGGCCGCAACTTGCCGCTCAAGCCCGGCGCCCGCATCGGCAGCTCGGCCGCGCGCCGCAGCGCCCTGTTGCGCGACCTGCGACCCGACGTGACCGTGCACTTGTTGCGCGGCAACGTGCCCACCCGCGTGCAAAAGCTGCTGGACGGCCAATACGACGCGATCCTGCTGGCTTCCGCGGGCTTGGACCGCCTCGCCGGCGCCGCGGAGCGCGGCGAAATCGAACCGGTCGAGCGACCCGGCATCATCGAAGTCGACCTGGACGCCACCCGCTTCGTGCCCGCGCCCTCCCAGGGCGCGCTGGCCCTGCAGGTGCGTGCCGCCGACGCCGAGACCCGCGCCGCCGTGGCCGCACTCGACGACGTGGCCGCGCACCGCGGCGTGCGCGCCGAACGGGCCCTGCTGGCGAAGGTGGAAGCCGGCTGCCAGGTGCCCTTCGGCGCCTGGTGCCGCGAAGAATCAGACGGCTGGCACCTGTCTGCCTACTTGGAACGCGACGGCGTCTCCGCCCACACCGAACAGATCGGAGCCGTCCCCGAAGACCTGGTGCAACGCGCCTACGCCGCCCTGGTCGGGGAAGTGCCCGCTTGACGGAGTTGTGCCCGGTGACCCCAATCCCCGCACTCGCCATGAGGAACGCCCCCAGCCGCCCCGACTGGCCCGCAAACGGGTCTGGCCGAGCCGACCGGGAGTCCGCGGCGCTTCCGCCCGTGCACCGGTCCGATCGGCGCTGGGAACCCGCCGAATCTTCGCAGATCCTGCGGCCGCACCGAACGGGTTTGGCTAGTGTGCATGCCCGTGGAACCGGCCCGGTTTCCAATCTCCAATAGGCCCATACCCGCGACTGACATGAACACCGCCCCCAAGGTCTGGCTGACCCGTTCCCTCGAAGGCAACCGCGAATGGCAACCCGCGTTTGAAGCCGCCGGCTTCCACGTGGCGAATCGACCGGCCCTGCGCTTCGAACTGCAGCACAATCGGGTCGATGAGGTGAAGAAAGAGCTGGAGTTGACCGATTGGCTGATCTTCCCCTCGCCGCGCGCGGTCGATGCCTGGGTGCAACTGGGGCTCGCTTTGCCGAAGGGCACGCACCTCGCCTGCGTGGGACCGCGCACCGCCGAAGCCTGCACGCGCGCCCTGCATGCCCCCGACCTCTACGCGGCGGTAGGCGGCGGTGAAGAACTCGCCAAACTGCTGCTCGCCTGGCCGAACTGGCAGCGCGCGTTGATCCTGGGGGCGCGGGATTCGCGCCCGGAACTGCCGGAACTGCTGCGCGCCGCGGGCCGCGAAGTGCGCACGGGCGAGCTGTACCGCACCCTGCCCACCGCCGATGAAGGCGCCGACCCGACGCCCGGCGACTTCGTGCTGTTCGCCAGCCCGAGCGCGATCCACGGGGGGATCGACCCGTCCACCTGGAGCGGCTGCCGCATCATCAGCATCGGCCCGACCACCACCCGCGCCATCCGCGCTGCGGGGCTCGAAGTGGCTGCCGAAGCCCAGAGCCGCGACGTGCAAGGCATGCTGCAAGCCATCGAATCCCTGGGAAGCCGCCATGACTGACCCCCTTCCGATCCGGCCGCGCCGCCTGCGCAGCCATCCCCTCCTGCGCGAGGCCGTTGCCGAAACGCGCCTGCACCCCGCGCAATTGATCCAGCCGCACTTCGTGTTGGATCAAGAACGCGGGCGCGAGGTGATTCCGTCGATGCCCGGCATCGAACGCATGGGGCGGGAGGATCTGATGGCCCGGGTCGAAGCCGATTTGAAGCTCGGTCTGCGCACCGTGCTGCTCTTCGGCCTCGTGAACTCCGAAGACAAGGACGCCACCGGTAGCGCCAGCAGCGCCAGCGACAACGCCGTGACCCGCGCCGTCGCCGCCCTGCGCCGCCGGTTCGACCGTGATCTGGTCATCATGACCGACGTGTGCCTGTGCGCGTACACCAGCCACGGCCACTGCGGCGTGCTGCACAATGGCGAAGTCGACAACGATGCCTCCCTGCCGCTGCTCGCCAAAGCCGCCCTGCGGCACGCCGAAGCGGGGGCCGATTGGGTGGCGCCCTCGGACATGATGGACGGTCGCGTTGGAGCCCTGCGCCGTTCGCTCGACGTGCACGGTCACAGCGGCGTGGGCATCCTGTCCTACGCCGTCAAGTACGCTTCGGCCTACTACGGCCCGTTCCGCGATGCGGCGGCTTCGGCGCCCGGGCATGGCGATCGCAAGAGTTACCAGATGGACCCGCGCAACGCGCGCGAGGCCCTGCGCGAAGCGGCGCTCGACGAAGCCGAAGGCGCGGACATGTTGATGGTCAAACCGGCCCTCGCCTACCTCGACGTGATCCATCGGGTGCGCGAGGCGAGCCAGCTGCCCCTGTCCGCGTACAACGTCTCCGGCGAGTACTCCGCGGTCAAAGCCGCCGCCGAACGCGGCTGGTTGTCCGAGCCGGAAGTGGTGCGCGAGAACCTGCTTTCGATGGTGCGCGCCGGCGCGGACCTGTTGATCACCTACCACGGCCGCGATGCCTTGGCTGGAGGATGGCTATGAGCACGAAAACCGAAAACCGATCCCACGAGCTGTTCGAGCGCGCTTGTCGTGTGCTTCCGGGCGGCGTCAGTTCCCCCGTACGCGCATTCCAGGCGGTGGGGGGCGAACCGCCGGTCATCGTGCGCGGCGAAGGGCCGTATGTGTTCGATGCGGATGGCAAGCGCTATCTGGACTTCGTCAATTCCTGGGGACCGTTAATCCTTGGCCACAGCCACCCGGCCGTGGTGGAGACGATCCAGCGCCAGGCCGCTCTCGGCACCACCTTCGGCGCGCCGTGCGAAGGCGAAGTGACCCTGGCCGAGCTCATCACCGAATGGGCGGGCATCGACAGCCTGCGGTTCGTGTCCTCGGGAACCGAAGCGACCATGAGCGCGATCCGGCTCGCGCGCGGCGTGACCGGGCGCGACCTGGTGCTCAAATTCGCGGGTTGTTACCACGGGCACGCGGACCATTTGCTCGTCAGCGCGGGTTCGGGATTGGTGACGTTCGGCGAACCGAGCTCGGCGGGAGTGCCCAAGGCCTTTGCCGATTGCACGCTGGTGCTGCCGCTCGATGACAGCGAAGGTCTCGCCCGCCTGTTCGCCGAGAAGGGTGGCGAGATCGCCGCGGTGATCATCGAGCCGATTCCTGCGAACAATGGCCTTCTGTTGCAGCGCGAGGCGTTCCTGCGCGAATTGCGCGACTTGTGCACGCAGCATGGCAGCCTGTTGATCTTCGACGAGGTCATTTCCGGCTTCCGCGTGGCCCGCGGCGGTGCGCAGGAGCGGTATGGCATCCGCTCGGACCTCGTGTGTTACGGCAAGATCGTCGGCGGCGGCCTGCCCGTGGGCGCTTTTGGCGGCAAACGCGAGTACATGAACCACCTCGCCCCTCTCGGCCCGGTGTATCAGGCGGGCACGCTTTCGGGCAACCCGCTGGCGATGGCGGCGGGGGCGGCGAGCCTGCAGGCGCTCGCCGATGCCGATGGCTGGAACCAGCTCGAGCGCATCGGCGCGTACCTGGAGGCGCAGTTGCAGCCGGTGCTGGGCACCTATGGCTATCGCCTCGTGCGCGAAGGTTCGCTGTTCTGGATGAGCTTGCAGGCGGGCGATCCGCCGCGCGACGCGGCGTGCATCGCGCCCAAGGCGGCGGAGATCTACAAACATCTCTTCCACTACCTGCTCGACCGCGGGATGGCCCTGGCGCCTTCTGCCTACGAGGTGGGTTTCCTGTCCCTGGCGCACACCCCGGCCCACATCGATCAGCTCGTCACCCTGCTGGCCGAAGCCCTGGAGTCCTGCCCCGCGCGATGAAACGCCACTGGTGGAGCGGCAAGGGTCTGCTCATCACCATGATGGTGATGTTCGGGATCTCGTTCTTCCAGGCGACCTTCTGGGTCGTCGATCAGGTGCGGTACGCGCGCAGTTACCACGGGGAGTTGCTCGGGGTGCTGGAAGCGGAAGCGACGTGGGCGAATGAGAATCTGCCCGTGGAGTTGCGCGAACGTTGGATCGCGGATCACCCCCACCTGGTGATCGCGGAAGGGGAGATCGTCTTCGATCCGAACCAGCGCCATACGCTGGACAAGGAACTGCGCAGCCGCATCAACCGCTATCGCTGGGAAGGTGGCTTTTTCCTGTGGGTGTTGGGCCTCGGCATCGCGGTTCTGGCCCGCAACCTGCGTCAGCACGGGCAATTGCTACGCCGCCAGCAGAACTTCCTGGCGTCGGTGGGGCATGAGCTCAAGAGTCCCTTGTCGAGCATCCAACTGGCCGCGGAGACCCTCGAGCTGCGCGGCGGCGACCCGGAGCGCGTGCACAAACTCTCGCAGCGCATTCTCGGGGAAACCGCGCGTCTGACGCGGTTTGTCGAGAACCTGCTCGAGACCGCGCGCCTGGACGCGGGTACGCGGCGCATCACGCGACAGCAGATCGCCCTGGCTGACCTGGTGGCGGAGGCCGCGGACGAGGTGCGTGGGCGGTATCCCGAGGTGCAGATCGAGGTGCAGGCCGAACGTGGACTGCTGTTGATGGCGGACCTGATGGGCACCCGCGCGGTGATCCAGAACCTGATCGACAACGCCTGCAAATCGGTCAAGGCGGGCGCAAATGGCAAGGGGCACGTGCGGGTGCATCTGCAGCGCGCCGAGGACCGGGCGCGGCTGCTCGTATCGGACAACGGCATGGGCTTCGACCCCGCCGAACGCGAGCGCATCTTCCAGCGCTTCTATCGGGTGGGGGACGAGCTCACCCGCAAGACCAAAGGCAGCGGCCTGGGTCTCTACATCGCCCGCAGCGCCGTCGAAGCCGAAGGCGGGCGCATGTGGGCCGAGAGCGACGGTCCTGGCCTCGGCGCCCGTTTCCACGTACTCTGGCCCCTCTTCCGCGGGGAGGCCGCAGCATGAGCGAACACGGACGCATTCTGGTGGTGGATGACGAGGAGGCCCTGGCCGCCGGCATCGCCGAGAACCTTGAGGCCGAAGGCCACCACGTCGAGGTCCTGGGCGACGGCCTCAGCGCCTTGGGCCGCATCCGCGCCGGCAACCTCGACCTCGTCGTGCTCGACGTGATGATGCCCGGCATGGACGGTTTCGGCGTCTGCCGCACCGTGCGCGACGAGGGCAACCAGGTCCCGATCCTCTTCCTGACCGCCAAGGGCACCGCCTCCGATCGCATCCACGGCCTCGAAATGGGCGGCGACGACTACCTCGCCAAACCCTTCGCCCTGCGCGAACTGCTCCTGCGCGTCGACGTCATCCTGCGCCGCGTGCGCTGGTACCGCGGCGAAAGCCCCACCGAACTCGAAGCCGCATCCACCCTCGAATTCGGCGGCAACGTCTTCCAATACAAGAGCTACACCGGCCAATCCTGGGACGGCCGCGAACAGCAACTGCCGCACAAAGAGGCCATGATCCTCAAAACCCTCGCCGACCGCGACGGCGAAGTGGTCAGCCGCGAATTCATCCTCGAACAGGTCTGGGGTTACGAAGCCTTCCCCTCCACCCGCACCATCGACAACTTCATCGTGCGCCTCCGCAAACGCTTCGAACGCGAACCGGACCGCCCGGTGCACCTGCACACCGTACGCGGCGTCGGCTACCGTTTCACGCGGGAGCGGGAGGAATTGCCGTAGACTTGCTTGGATTCTGTTACCCGCGTTTCTCGGTCACTGCGTGGTACTGGCCCGGAATTCATGCTGCTGGTGACCTTTGCGAGTGTCTTGATTTGCTAAAGGCCGATTTCCGGTCCTAGATTTTGAGATCGTTCCCATCAGGAAGGTACTCGTGACACCATGGCCTCATATAGTGTCCCCCCTCGGAAGGTAGGCCAACCCTAGGACCCGCCCATCGGGCCCAATGGAGACCCTGTGAACGAGATAGACAGCC
>JAWKUI010000009.1:0-193823 GCA_041398705.1 Planctomycetota bacterium
GCCAGGCGGAACAGGGCAGGAGGCGCGAACGCATCGAAGCCCGGCGTGCCGCCTTGCAGCGCGCCAAAGGGACCCTGATCGGGATCCGGGCCGCCAACCGGCCCCATGCCAGAGGCGATCAGGACGGATCCACTGGCGGGGTTCCAGTCCTCGGTCACCGACGCGGTGGCGAAACGCGCCAGGCGTTGCGGCGCACTCACCGCCACCGGAGCGGGGTCCAGCGTCACATTGTTGCCCGCGATGCCGGTCACCGTGCGCAGCACGTGATCCGCACCGAGCTCGACCCAATCGCCGACCACCAGCGAGCCCAAAGCCGCCACCTGCACGCCGCCTGCCGCGGCACCTTGCACCTGCAGCCATTCCACCGGAGCCCGTTCAAACGGCGCCGGCGACAGCACCGAAGTGGTGCGGCAACCCGCCCGCGAAACCGAAGTCCAGGGGTTTTCCTGCAACCAGGCCACCGTGGAAACCGCGCTCCCCGGGGCGAGTTGCGCTGCGAATCCGCCGGCTCCGTTGCCGCTCAGCACGCAGTGACTGAGGGCGGCACCCACGTTGCCGAGGTTCGTGCGCACGCCGTAGCCTTGGTTGCCCAACATCGCGCAGGCTTCGATCGTCGCCATGCCCGGCGCGCTTTCGGAAGTGATCAACAAGCCATCGCCCCGGTTGGCCGCAAACAGGCCGCGGTGCACCACCGTGCTGTTCGCCGCATCCAAGTCGAGGTGCAAGCCCGCCAACCCGTTGTCGCGGGCTTCGATGCCGCGCACGTCGATGCGCGCGGTCCAGCCGGGAGACCCCTCGTAGTCGCAGTCGAGCAGGCAGCCGTCGAGCGCATTGCCGACGAACTCACTATCGGAGATGCGCAGGTCCCAGCGACCGGTGGACGGCGCCAGGTCCGCCACCAAATCCACTTCGAGGCCCTCGCTGCCGTTGGCCACGAAGCTGCAGTCCTCGATCCAAAGCCGCGTGATGTCGCTGCCGAGGCCCAACAGGTCGTTGCAGCTCATCCCCTCCTGCAGGTTGTTGCGGAAGGTGCTCTTCGAGACCCACAGGTTGAACGCCCCGTCCACCGACGCGCCGCCGACTTGGCAGCCACTCGCCGTGCAGACCGCCATGGTCACCGGAATCGGATCGAAGAGGTTCAGCGAACGCAGCTTGAAGCCGCGCACTGCCCCCGACACCGTCACCCAGGTCAGGTCGCTCACGCGCTCGTCGACCTCGAGGGCCGCTTCGCTGGCCCCCCCGCCGTCGATGCGCACGCCCGACACCACGGTGGCGTCCCCATCGGCTTTCGCCAGGAACAGCACCGGCTGCGAACCCAGGTTGCCCAGGATAGTCGCGTGGGTCGCCGGGTCCCAATCCGCCAAAGACAGGGCCGGGCCGAAACCGCCGTACAAACGCACGCCAGCGGGAACCTGCACGGCCACGCCGGCGTAGGTCCCGGCTCCCACGTACACGTTGCCGGATCCAGCCTGGGCCGCACCGATGGCCGTGGCCAGGTCCGCAAACGCGGTTTGCGGGCTGCTGCCATCGGCCACGTTCGGATCGGCGCCGGCCTGCACGTACACCGGAACGCCCGGACGTACGCGCAGGGTCGGCCCCATCGCCTGCCAACTCCCGTTCACCTGCGCCCCGAGGACCATGTGGTACTCGGTTCCGTTGCTGAGGCTCCCGATCGTCTGGCTACCGCTCGCCGCGGAGATCCCCAGCGGCGATCCCTGGGTCAAGGTGAGCGGATCGGTCCCGAGGAACAACGCCAACGGCGGCGGCGAACCGGGGGCCTGCGTCACCTGCCAACGCACGAGGATCTGCCCATCGGCGGGCACCAGCGCCGTCAGTCCGGCCGACGGGTGCAAGGCGCCGCCTTCGGGCGCAACCGAACCACCCGGCACACCGGGCAC
Organism: Planctomycetota bacterium; assembly: GCA_041398705.1. Classification (GTDB taxonomy): domain Bacteria; phylum Planctomycetota; class UBA1135; order UBA1135; genus NORP259. The sequence goes on from JAWKUI010000009.1 coordinate 1,899, forward strand.
GGTTCCGCCGCCCCCGCCGCCGCCACACGCGGTCAGGCTCAAGAGGGCAAACAGGGTAGGAGTGAGGAGTCGAGCGGAACATGGTTTGGAAACTCGCGGAGAATCGGGCGGGTCGGGTGGGATCCGTACGTGGAATCCACGATCACTGGAACGGGATCTCGAGGGCGTCGGTGAAGTTCGACGTGTTGCTCGGGTTGAAGTCGCGGTACCAAGCCTGGAAGTACCAGGTCTGGCCAGCGAGCACCGGCGCGGGCACGGTCGGGGTCGGCATCGCGCTCAAGTTGAGCGGCAACGTGATCACGCCCGCGGCGCCCGAGGAGAAGACCTGACCGGGCTGGTTGTAACGACCGATCGCACCCGCCAGGCACAGGTGTCCCTGCGAGGCACCGGCGTTCGCGGTGAAGCCGGAACCTTGACCCGCGAGGAAGATGCCGAACTGGTTCGGCGGAAGGTCCTGGGCGCGCAGGGTCAAGTTGCCTTGGCTGGCGATGCGGCTGCCGATCGCCACGAGGTGCGCGGCCCGGCCGGTGCTGTTCGCGGTCGCGGCTTCGCAGTACCGGCAGCCGATGTTCTGGCTTTGCAGCTGCACGTTGTGCACGGTGTCGCCGCCGATGACCACGCTGTCTTCGACCTGCAGCGCACTGCATCGGTCCACGGTGTTCGCGAACACCATGTCGAAGTTGCCCGCCGGCAGGATCACGGCGTAGTGGCCGGCCGCGTCGGTGTCATCCGCGCAGGTCGGAACCGCCGTGGCCCCGTTCGCCTGGAACACGTCCAAGTCGATGTTCGCCGCGGGCGCGCCCCCAGGCTGCAGCACCGTGCCCTGCACGAGGAACCCCGCCTGCAGCGGCTGAACGCCCAGGGCGGTCAGCGGGCTGGTGGTCACAGACGGCACCACCTTGGCCACGAGCCGGGTGGCAAGCGGCGGGCAGATCTCGAAGTTGTAGGTGCCGGCCGGCACGATGAAATCGGCGATCCCGAGGGCATTGGTGTTGTCCCCCGGGGTGAGGGCCTTCTCACCCGTGGCGAGGTTGATCGCGTCCAGGTCCGCGTTGAAAACCGGCGCGCCCGCAGGGGTCTGCACCGTCAAAGTGACCTGGTGGCCGACGGGCAGGGTCACCGCCCCCATCGAGTAGTTGGATCCGATGAACAGGTCGTATTCCTTGGCGGCGGCCAGGGGCGCTAGGCGATCGGGACGGATGCGCAGGCTGAGGTGGCCGGTGGGTACCGAGGTCAGGAACGAACCCAGGGCATCGGTGCCCGGGGTGGTCATCACCACCGCCTGGCCCGTGTCTTCGTTGGTGATCTCCAGGTCCTGGAACGCGGCGGGCACACCGCCGGGCTTAAAGAAGGTACCGCTCAGGTGCACGCCTTGGCTGAGGGTCACGACCCCCATGTCGGCCAGGGTGGTTACCTGAACCGAATCGATGCGGCGGCTCACCAGTTGCGAGCTGGGCGGCACGGGCGCGTTGATGATGACGTCGTAGAGGCCCGCGGGGACCTGCACGGCAAACGAACCATCGACGGCGGTGCCATCGCCGGTCAGGTCGATCTCGATGCCGGTGACGTGATCGAAGACGTCGAGGTTGGCGCCCAGCACGGGGTTGCCGGCGGGGTCATGGAGGATGCCGACCAGGAAGTCGGCTCGGGCGGTGGACAGAAGCAGCGCGGCAGGCAGCAGGGGCAACAGGGATTTCATGGTCGGAGTTCTCCGGGTTGGGGAATGGGTTGCCCCGGGCTGAATCAAGAAGCGTGCCAATGCGCCCCGGCACGGCTGCGGCCTCGCCGCCCGCCCCGCGCGGTCCAAAACCCGGACGCGGTCCAGATTCTTGACCCGCAGTTCACCGAAATGCCCCGGAAAGGCCCCCGGACCCGGGTTTTTGCTCGTTGGCACGGGCTTTGCGAACCCTTCATACCCCCACGAGGGTTCCGCCATGAAGATCCAAGAAGCCCGCCGCATCCTGCTCTACAGCCACGACTCCTATGGCCTCGGGCACCTCCGGCGCACCGTCACCCTGGCCAGCGAGCTGGTCCAGCGCATCCCCAGCTGCACCGCGTTGATCGTCACTGGCTCGCCGGTGGCCACGCGTTTCCCCCTGCCCGCCGGGGTGGACGTGCTCAAGCTGCCTTCGGTGACCAAAGACGCCGCCGGCCGCTACGTGTCGCGCAGCCTGGGCCTCGACCTCGAGACCCTGATCGAGCTGCGCAGCCGCCTCATCCTGCAGGCCCTCGAAGTCCAGCGCCCCGACCTGGTGGTCGTCGACCACAAGCCGATCGGCATGGACGGCGAGCTGCTGCCGACCCTTGAACGCGCCCGCTCGCTCGGCATCCGCACCATCCTGGGCCTGCGCGACATCATCGACGCGCCCGAGGTCGTCGCCCGCGAATGGTCGAAGTCCGAGGTGCGCCACGCCCTCGCCCACCTGTACGACCGCATCTGCGTCTACGGCGACCCGCTCGTCTTCGACGCCCGCGCCGAATACACGTTGCCGCCCGAACTCGGCCCGCGCCTGCAGTTCACCGGCTACGTGGCCCGCCCCGGCAGCCGCCTCGGCTTCCGCCCCCTGCCCAGCGCCCGCCCGCACGTGCTCGTCACGGTCGGCGGCGGCGAAGACGGCAGCGAGCGCATCGATGCCTACCTCGAGTGCGTCGAAGCCAACCCCGGCGCCTGGAGTTCGACCCTCGTGCTGGGCCCGCTGTTCGATCGGGGCCAGGGCCGCGCAGTGCGTCACCGCGCGCAATCCCTGCCCGACGTGCGCGTGCACCGCACCTACGACGACATGCCCGGCCTGCTCGAAGAGAGCCACGCCGTGGTGGCGATGGCCGGCTACAACACGGCGGTCGAAGTGCTGCAGAGCCGCACCCCCGCGGTGTTCCTGCCGCGCACGCACCCGCGCCTCGAGCAATGGCTGCGCAGCTCGCGCCTCGCCCGCCTTGGCCTGGCCGAACACCTCGAAGATTGGAGCCCCGAAGCCATGGGCGCCGCCATCCGCCGCGCCGTCTCGGTGCGCCGCGCTACCGGCCCCATGCCCGACCTGTCCGGCCGCGAGCGTTTCGCCAAACTCGCCGCCGATCTGCTCGAAGCGCAGTTCACCGGCGAACACCCCCTTCCCGCCGCTTGCCAATGAAGATCGCCTATCTGCTCAAGAAGTTCCCGCGCCTGTCGGAAACCTTCATCCTCGGAGAAGTCTTGCGCCAGGAAGCGTGCGGACAGGACCTGCACATCTTCTCGCGCCGCACGCCCGACGACGAACCGCGCCACGAAAGCCTCGCCGGCCTGCGCGCCGAAGTCGAGATCCTGCCCCAGGCACGCACGCTCAACCCCTTCCGCGACCTGCTCGATCCGGCCCTCGGCCAGGACCTGCTCGCGCGGCTGGCCCCGGTGGTCGGTCCGTGGGCCAGCGCCGGCCACGACCGCCTCGATGGCCTCGTGGCGGAGGCCCTGCACGTGCTGCGCCGCTGCCAAGAACTGGACATCGAACACATCCACACCCACTTCGCCACCGACTCGGCGATCGTGGCGCACCTGGTGCACGGCCTGGGCGGCCCGACCTACAGCATCACCGCCCATGCCAAGGACATCTACCGCTCGACGGTCTCCCCCGCCCTGCTGTCGCACCTCGTGGCGGCCAGCGCGTTCACCGTCACGGTCTGCGATGCCAACGTGCAGCACCTCGCCAGCACCCTCACCGCCGAGGCGATGCAGAAGGTGCGCCGCCTGTACAACGGCATCGATCTGTCGGATTTCGCTTTCGAAGGCGAGGGCCGCGATGCCGCGCACATCTTGAGTGTCGGGCGTCTGGTGGAGAAGAAGGGCCTGGATCTCTTGCTGCTCGCGCTGGCCGACCTGCGCGACCGCGGCATGGCCTTCGAGGCTTCGATCATCGGCGATGGCGAAGAGCGCCCGAAACTCGAGTACATGGTCCGGGAACTGGCCTTGGAGAATCACGTGCAGCTTCTGGGGGCACAATCCCAAGCGGCGGTGCGGGAGGCCATGTCCCGGGCCACCTTGTTCGCCCTGCCCTGCCGCGTCGGCAACGACGGCAACCGCGATGCGCTGCCGACCGTGCTGCTCGAGGCCCTGGCGGTCGGCCTGCCGTGCGTGTCGACGCCGGTGACGGGCATCCCCGAGATCCTCGACCACGGCCGCGTGGGCGCGTTGGTGCCCGAAGACGATGTGCAATCGCTTTCGGCCGCCTTGCGCGCCTTGCTCGCCGATCCGGCGGGCCGCGCGGACATGGCGCGCGCCGGTCGCGCCTGGGCCCAGCGCCAATTCGACGGCAATCAAGCCGCGCGCACCCTGGCCGGCTGGTTCGCCGAATGCAGCGTGCAGGAGCCGGTCCGTTGAATCTGCTCTACGTCGTGCAGGATCCCGGCATCCGGCCGGGTTCGCAGAAAGGCGCCTGGGTGCACGTGCAGGAATTGCAGCGTGCCCTTGCCAGCCAAGGCGCCCGTGTGCGCGGCCTGTATCCCGCCAGCGAATCCGAAGCCCAGGAGGCCCTCGCCGGAGAAGAGGCTTTGGGAGCCGACCTCGTGTACGAACGCTACAGCCTGGGTTCGTACGCGGCGTCCGAGTGGGCCTGGCAGCGGGGTCTGCCCCACGTACTCGAAGTCAACTCGCCCCTCGTCGAAGAAGCGCGACGCTACCGGCCCGAGCAGGTCTGGTCGGAGGACGCAGAACGCAACCGCCAACTCTTCGAACGCGCCCGCCTGGTGCTCTGCGTGAGCGAACTCGTGGCCGACTACGCCATGCGCCAAGGCGCGCGGCCCGCGCAGATCTGGGTGGCCCCCAACGGCGTCGATGTGGATCGCTTCCGCCCGCGCCCCGCTGCGGGCGCAGAGCGGCCGCGCCGTTTCCCGAACCTCACCGATCCCGTCGTGCTCGGTTTCCACGGCCGCCTACGCCCTTGGCACGGCTTTGATCGCATCGTGTCGGCCGCCGCCGAAGCCATCGCTCGCGGCTCCAACCTGGCCCTGCACTGCGTGGGCTCCGGGCCCTATCGCGAGTCGCTGGAAAACGCGCTGGGCGGCGACCGCTGGCATGTGACCGATTGGTGCAGCGGCGAGGAACTGGCGGAACATGTGGCCGGCTTCGACATCCTGGCCCTCGGCTACGATCCGGGGGAAGCTTGCTACTTCTCCCCGCTCAAGCTGCGCGAAGGCATGGCCGCCGGCGCGGTACCGGTGGTGCCCGACCTGGGTTCGCTCGCCGACGACGTGCAGCAAGGCCGCGCGGGTTTGATCTACGATCCGGCCGATCCCACCGCCCTGCGCCAGGCCATCGAACGGCTGGCCGGCGACGCACCGTTGCGCGCGAAACTCGCGGCCGCTGCCCGGGAAGCCGCCCACCGTCATTCCTGGGCCGCCATCGCCCGCGAAGTGCTACGCCGCAGCCTGGGGGTGCCCCAGTGAGCCGGTTCCAGGAAGGACTGCAGGGCTTGCACACCGCGCGCCGCTTCTGGGTGGACGTGCGCGAGCACCGCTTCCAGATGGGGCTCGTCTGCCTGCTGCAGGCCGCGGTGATCGCCCTGTCCATGGTGCAGCCCTGGCCCCTGCAGCGCATCTTCGACCGGGCGCTCTACCAACGCGGCGAGAACCCCGAACAGTTGATCTGGATCGCTTCCGGTGTGCTGCTCGCCATCGTGCTCGGCCGCGCCCTGATCGATTACCACGCGGGCCTGCGCCTCATCGCCGTCGGGCACGGCGTCACCCGCAACCTGCGCCTGCGCATCTTCCGCCACCTGGTGGAACTGCCGCCGCAGTTCCACGTGCGCCAGAAGAGCGGCGACCTGCTCATGCGATTGATGGGCGACGCGCCCATGGTCAGCACGATGATGGTCGAAGCGAGCACGAACCTGCTGGTGCGCGGCACGCAGGCGGTGGTCACCGTGGCGCTGATGATGTGGATGGACCTGCACTTGACCTTGACCCTGGCTTTGGTGCTGCCCCTGCTCTACTGGGTGACGCGGTTCCTGGCGGGCCGGTTGACCATCGCCACGCGCAAACAACGCCGCAAGGAAGGCGAACTCGCCGACTCCCTGCAGGAGTCGATCGGTGCGGCGGAGGTGATCCAGTCCCTCGGCCGCGAGTCCGAAGTGGTGCGAGCGTTCGCGCGCTCCAACCGCCGCAGCGCGCGCGCCGGTCTCAAGACCGCCAAAGCCGCCGCCCGCCTGGGCTCCTCCGTCGAATCGCTGCTGGGCCTGGCCCTCGCCGTGACGATTCTACTCGGCAGCCTGCGCGTGCTCGACCCCACAAGCGACCTGAGCCCCGGCCAACTGCTCGTGATCGTGAGTTACGTGCGCGGCCTGCTCAAACCGGTGCGTTCGGCTTCCAAGCATCAGGCCCGTTTTGCCAAGGGCCTGGCCGCCAGCGACCGCATCCTCGAGGTGCTCGATACCCCCATCGCCGTGCGCGCCAACGCGGGCACCCGCCCCCCGGCCGCGCGCCCCGAACACCTGCGGCTGCGCGACGTGGGCTTCCGCTACGACGACGGCACGCGCGCCCTCGTGCACGTGGACGCGCAGATCCACGCCGGACAGACCATCGCCCTGGTGGGCCCCAACGGCGCGGGCAAATCGACGCTGATTTCGCTCTTGATGCGCTTGTCCGATCCCACCGAAGGGGCGATCGAACTCGACGGCGTGGCCCTGCCGGAGTACGACCTCGACGCCTTGCGCGAGCGATTCGCCGTGTCGATGCAGTCGTCGGTGCTTTTTGGCCTGAGCGTGCGCGACAACCTGCTGCTCGGCGACCCCGATGCGGACGAAAACCAACTGTGGAAGGCCCTCGAGCGGGCCGCCGCCGACGAGTTCGTGCGCAAACTGCCTGGCGGCCTCGACGAGGAACTGGGGTCGGGCGGAGCGTCCTTGTCCGGCGGCCAACGCCAGCGCCTGTGCCTGGCCCGCGCCCTGCTGCGGCGTTCCCCCATCCTGGTGGCCGACGAGCCGTTCGCCCACCTGGATCGCGCCGCCCGTGCCCGGGTCGAGCGCACCCTCGATGAACACGCAGCTTCGGGTGGCATGGTGATCGTGGTGACCCACGACCCCATGGGACTCGATTCGCTGCACGCCGTTTGGCGTATGGAACAGGGCACGCTGCACGTGGCGGCGCGCACTGGAGACCCCACCGATCCGAAGGAGACGAAGCCGTGGCCCTGGGACTGCGCGAGTACGAAATCGATCTGAATCTGCCCGGCCGGCTTGGCGATTCCGACCTGTTGCCCCTGACGCCCGAGGAGCTCTTGGTGCAGGTCGGCGCCGGTCTCGAGCGGCGCGAAGGCCCGCGCGCATTGGCCGCGACTTTGGAGCACGTGCGCTACAAGCCGCACGTGGCCCTGAGCGCGAGTTACGCGGTGGAGCTGGAAGGCGGCGTGACGTGCATCGTGACCTACCGCGTGCACCGCGGAGGCAAGTGGAACTCGGTCGCACGCGACTGGCAGGCGAACGCGCATCTGGAGCAACAGACCGCGCACCTGGAACCCGTCTGCCTGCTGCCCGGCAACGCGTCGCTCTGGACCTTTCCGTGCGATCGGGTGTTGCGGGGAGCAGCCCGCGCGCTGAACCTGCGGCGCACGGCGCGGTTGCTCGATGAACTGGGCGGCTACGCGCCTTTCGTCATGCGCCTGCGCGCCTCCCAGGTGCAGCTCCGGCGGTACAAGTCCGAGCGCCGCGCCGTGTTCCAACTGAACGCGCGCCTGCGCAACGAGGCGGGCGACCGCAAGGAAGCCCGCTTCGCCCTGCGCTGCCTGCCGGCCGAACAGGCGCAGCGCGTGGCAAATGCGCGCACCGAACTGGCCGCCGCGCACACAGGTCTGCCCGTTCCGCGCCTCTTGGCCTTCGATGACCGCGCCGGCATCCTCATCGAGACCTGGGAGAACGGTCAGAGCAACGAGGAGGGGCCGGACCAACACCAGGAGCTCGCCGCGCGCCTTCTGCAATCGTTGCACCAGGTGCCCACCAGCAATCGCAGCCGCCGCGAGGCCCCCGCCCCGCCGCTCAGTTACCTGCAGTGGAACGGTTCGCTGCTGCTGTCGGCCACCGCCTTGCCGCCGCGCCCCGCGATCCATCCGACCTGCTGGATCCATGGGGACTTCCACCCCGACCAGGTGCTACTCGGAGACGCGCCGCGCCTGCTCGACCTGGACGACCTGCGCCCGGGGGCGCCGGAAGAGGACCTGGCGCAGTGGATCGTCGATCACATCGTCGCCGGGGCCGACCCGCGCGAGGCCCGCGAACAGTTCCAGGCCGCCTACCGCGCTGCGGGCAAAGCCCCCATCGCGCCGGCCCTGCTGCACCGCCTGCTCGTCGCCACCCTGGTGGAACGCGCCGCCGCGTGCGTCCGTCGACTCGAAGTGCACGCCGAAGAGCGCGCCCGCGAATGGGTGGATTGCGCCACCCGCCTCTGGGAGGCCGGTCAATGAGCGCCTGGCAGAATGCGTGGGACGACCTGCGCCGGCAGGCCCCGAACGGTCTGGCGCCCGAAGGCATCGTGCGCGTCGAGGTGCGGCGCGATGGCGGTCAGATCTGGCACCTGGAGCCGGGCGGCGCCCATGCACCGTGTTTCGAGTTCCAGGCCGGAGAAGGCCGTTGGCTGCAGCCTTCGGGCGAACGGCGCTTGCCTGGCCTCGACGGCCATGCATCCGATCGCCTGCTCGCCTGGCGCCCCGGCCGCCGGGCCGTGTGGCGCAGTAGCGATGGGGCTTCGGTCTGGAAGTGTTTCCGCTCCGGCCGGGATCGCGCCCCGCGCGCCCACACCGAACGGGTGGCGGCGGCGTTGGTCCAATCGAACCCCACCGGCCCCGCCTTGGGCATCCCGGCGCTGCTCGAACACGATGAGGCCTTGGCCCGCCTGCGTTTCGCGTGGGTCGACGGCCACGGCATCGGACTCGACCTCGATTCCGCCCCCGATTGGCGCCACTTCGGACAGGCCCTGGACCACTTCCAGCAAGCCGTGCCGATCGATGGTCTCGCCCGCCACGGCGCACCGGACGAGGTCGCCCTGCTCGAAGAGCTTGCGCTGCGTCATGCCGATGCACAAATCGCTTTGCCGGAAGGTTGGCATGCGGCCTTCGCGGACCTGCGCGAACAGGTTTCGGATCTCCCGCCCCACGCCTGGGTCGCCTGCCACCGCGACCTGCACGACGGCCAGATCCTGATCTCCGGCGGCCGCCCCGTATTGCTCGATCTCGACCTGTTGTGCGCGGCGGATCCGGCCCTCGACGCGGGCAACCTCACCGCGCACTTCCTGCTGCGCGAGCTCCAAGCCGCCGGCGGCGCGGACCGCGAGAGCATTGCGCGCGTCGCGCGCCTGTTCCTGCAGGGCCTGCACCATTCGGCTCAGGCCGAATTCGCCACCTCCCTGCGTTTCTATCAGGCCAGCAGCCTGCTGCGGTTGGCCCTCGTGTATGCGGTACGTCCCCGTTGGCGTGCCTTGGCTCCCCAGTTGATCGATCTTTCGCGCCAAGCCCTGGCGGAGATCCTGCCTCGTCCCCAGTGATGCACAAGTTGTTGTCCGTGGCCCTCGTCCTGGCCCTGTTCTGTTTCGCAGCCCCCGCTTCCGCCCAGGACGCCGGTGGACTGCAGGTCGGTCACTGGGTGCGCATCAAAGGCGCCTGGCAACCGGATGGCGGGTTTGTGGCCGACTCGGTCGAAATCCGCGAGCCGGAGCGCCAGGAAGGCCTGATCGGCATCGTGCAGTCGGCCGTCGATGACGAAGACGACTACGCGGTGCTCAGCGTGATGGACCAACCGATCATGGTGGGCCTCAAGACCCAGCTCTTCGGCGTCGATGCGGTGGGCCTGACCGACCTGGTCGGCAGCAAGATCGAAGTCGATGGGTACTGGCGCGACGGCGGCAAATTCTCCGCCCGCGAACTGCGCGTGCGCGACAAGGGCCGCGACCGACTGGAAGGGCGCGTCGATGCCATCCGCACGCGGGATGGCGGCACCGAGATCGACATCATGCGTTGGACGGTGTGGTTGCCCACGGGGCTCGAGACGATCGCGGAGCGCGATCTTTCGGGGTACACCCTGGCGGAGGTGCGCGGCAGCAATGCCGACGTGCGCACCCGTGACGATGACGACGAGATTCCCGGGTACGCGCTCGGCGGCGGGCTCTACGGCGGGGTGCGGCTGGAGTGGGAACACACCGAGGAGCACAACTTCGATCTGGACGATACGAGCCGCGCGGATCGTACCGATGACGAGTTCCCCATCCGGGGGGAGCTGATCTATGCCCCGGGCGACGAGTGGTACGGCCTGGTCGGGTACCGGCACCGCTGGTTGGAGCGGGACGAAGAGGACAACGGCCGGTTCTCGGACTCCGATGGACGGCTTTCGGAGGCTTATGTGTACCTGCGCGATGCTGGACGGCCGGGACTCGATCTGCAGATCGGCCGCCAGGACTTCGACGAACGGCGCGAATGGCTGTACGACGAGAACCTCGACGGGGTGCGCGCGATCCTGCGGCGTCACACTTGGCGCTTCGAGCTCGCCTGGGCTTCGATCCTGTTCGACGGCAACCAACGCGACGAAGAGACCGACACGTGGATGTTCATCGCGGAGAGCGAATGGAGCGCGGATTGGACCGTGGGCGCGTATGCGATCCAGCGACCGACCTCGCTCGACGGCGGCGCGGATCCCTTGCACCTGGGGCTGCGGGGTTACGGTGAGTTCCGGCCGAACCTGGAAGGTTGGGCGGAGCTGTCCTGGCTGACCGGCGACCGGAACGGCAAGGACTTGGAAGGTCAGGCCTTCGACTTCGGCGCCACCTGGTATCCGGGCGACGGCAGCCCGTGGTACTGGACCGCGGGATACGCGTTCGCCACCGGCGACCCGAACCCGGCGGATGGCACGGACAAGACCTATCGCCAGACCGGGCTGCAGGACAACAACGACAAGTTCGGCGGCGTGACTTCCTTCCGCTACTACGGCGAGCTGGTCGATCCGGAGCTATCGAACCTCTCGGTGGCGACGTTGGGTGTCGGGCGGCGTTTCCTGGGTCGCAACTCGATTGACTTCGTTGCGCACCACTATGCCCAGGACAAAGCCCTGGCCGCGTGGACGGATTCGAACCTGGACATGGATCCGAGCGGCCTGAGCCGCGACCTGGGGTGGGAACTCGACCTGGTGCTCGGCAGCCGCGCGCGCCAGGGCATCGACCTCGAGTTGGTGGCGGGGCGGTTCTTCCCTGGCGACGCGTATCCCGATGCGGATGACGCGTGGTTGCTGCGCTTGCAGGTGCGATTGGCGCCCTGAGCGCGATCCCTAGCAGCAGAACTACGCAGAAGGACTTCGCAGAAGAAACCGCGCGGGGGCGGTGGCGCAAGCCACCGCCCCCGCGCGAGCATTCCAGGGCGATCAGAAGGGCGAGTCCGGCTTCGTGGGCGGCGCCTTCGGCGGGCCCGGGCGACCCGCGCCGGGGGCGCCGGTTTCGGGCTTGCGGATCGGCGCTTCGCTGCCGGCTTCGGGCGGATCCTCGTCGCAAACGCGTTCACGCATCAGGCGCCCGACTTTGAACTTCACCACGCGCTTGGCGGGAACTTCGACCTTTTCGAGGGTACGCGGATTCTGGGCGCGGCGCGGTGCCCGCTCGCGCACCTCGAACACCCCGAACTCGCGGAACTCCAGGCGGTTGCCCACCACCAGTTCCTCGATGATTCCATCGAGGAAGCGCTGCACGATGTCCTTGACCACCACCTTGGGATGGCCGGTGGTTTCGGCGATGCGATTCGCCAGTTCCTTCTTCGTGATCGTGCGGGGGGATTGTTCCATGGGAAGCTCGCCGTGCGCCCCATCCTCCCCCAGCCCTTACTTGGTGTCAAGTAAAGGGTTGCGGCGGGGCGGCGGGGCCTGCTGCGGGGGCCTGTTCCAGGAAAAAGGTGACCGGCCCATCGTTCACCAGCTCCACCTGCATTTCCGCGCCGAAGCGGCCTTCCGCGACGGTGAGACCGAGGCTCAACCACGCCTCGCGCACCAGGGCCAGGACCTCGCGCGCCCGGCTGGGCTCCTCGGCCTGGTCGAAGGAGGGTCGGCGCCCCTTGCGGCCGTCCGCCGCCAGGGTGAATTGGCTGACCAGCAGGATCGGCAGGGGCCCATGGCCCGTGCCCTCGAGTAGGGACAGGTTCATGCGGCCCGCCGCGTCCTCGAAGAAACGGAAATGGGCGATGCGCTCCGCCAGTTTTTTCGCTTCTGCGGGGCCGTCCCCCCGCTGCACGCACAGGAGCACCAGGGCGCCGGCCCCGATCTCCCCCGTGACCTCACCCGCCACCGATACGCGGGCCCGGGTGACCCGCTGGATGACGGCTTTCACGGGAGCACCTCGCCCACCGGCTCGGCCGGGGCCTTGCCGCGCTCCAGGATCACCCGGGCGCGCAGGGCCAGCAGGAGCAGGGCGGGGTCGCTGCCGCCTTCGGCTTCGGTCAGGACTTCGGACCAGAGGTCGAGGGCGCCCTGGGGATCCGCCAGCCAGTGTTCGCGCAGCAAGGCCTCCTGCACCGCGGGCAACACTCCGTCGCCCGCGATCCAATCCGCCCGGCGCACCGCATCGAGGGCGGCCTCCACATCGCCGCGCTCGGTGGACGCCACGACGGCGAGCATCAGGCGACGGCGGCGGCCGATCATCTCGCCCTCGAGCGAACTCAACTCGCGCCAGGCCGCATCCGCCTCCCCCAGCGCGAGCAGCACGCGCGCCAGGTCGAGGCGCGCTTCCACGCGGCTCTGGCGGGTGGCGCGGGGATCGAACTCGCTGGCCGCAAGCCAACGTTCGAGGGCGTCGGCGGCGGAATCACCAATGCCCTCCTGGGCCAGCATCCAGGCTTCGAGGCGCCGGGCCAGCAGGTGGCTCGGGTCGAGGGCGATCGCCCGGTCGAGGGCTTCGCGCGCGTTGCGCCAGCGATATTGGTCGCGCAGGCCCAGCAGCCGGTGCGCCTTGCCGTACCAGGCCCAGGCGTTGTCCGGTTCGAGGATCAGCGCTTGATTGAGCCATTCGACCGCTTGCTCGGCGTTGGCGGTGGCGCGGGCGGCGAGGATATAGCTACGCACCGACTCGTTGCCCTTGAGCCGGGCGCGCCACGCCTTCTCCGATTGCGCGAGCGCGCCCGCCCCGCTGATCGGCGCGGGCACATCGTCCGCGAGGAGCAGAGGCTCGCACAGACCCGCCGCCCACATCGCGACCTCCAAGTCCTGCATGGCAAACGCCAGGTCGAGCTCGTCGGGCCAGGCCTGGGTGAGCACCGTGAGGCGCTGCCAGGCGTCCTCGAGCTCGCCGCGTTCGACTTCCTTACGCACCCGATCGAACTCGAGGCGATCGGGGATCGGCAGATAGCCGTAGGGAGCGCGCCAAAGGGGCCGCCAGGGCCGCGGGCCGCTGGAACAGGCCGCCAGGCACACCAGCAGGCCGCTCAAGAGGGGCGCGCGCAGGCGCGCCGACCCGGGGCACAACCGGTTCACGGCAGCTTGCCCACGAACACCAGTTCGCGCGGGTCTTCCTTGCGGCCGCGCACCGGATCCACCCACACCGGGGCCCCCGTCGCCCGCACCACGACATCGCAGTTGCCCGGGCGTTCGAGCACGCGGATGTGCTGGGCGGCGAGCTGCCAGGCATCGAGCTGGCAGCGCACCTCAAACCCCTGTTCGGGGCGCGTGGCCACCGTTTGCAGCAGCCCTTCGTCGGTGGCCTTCTGCGAAACCACGTACCGGTCCGTGTCCGCGGTGAGCGCGGCGTGCACGCGCAACCCAGGGGGGCCTTCGATCTCGATCGTCTCCGCGAGCAACACGGCCTTCTGCGCGAACGCGTCGGTCCACGCCAGGGGCTCCGGTTCGCTCAGCATCGGCCGGGGTGCGCTCGCTTCGGTCACACCGGGAGCGGGCGCCGCAGGGGTCGGCTGCGGTGCGGGCCGATCGGACTGACAGGCGGACAGGGCGATCCAGCAAAGGGCGAGGAGAGAGGGGTTTCGCATGGTTCGTGCCGGTTGGGACGTACGCATGGTGCCAAAGGCGCTCCCAGGAACCCAGGGGCCGCCGCGGTGGCGGCCCAGATTTGCGCGGGCCCGCGCCGGGACGTGCCCGGTGCGGCCCCTGCGGTTGCCAAACGGCTGCGGGACGGCCTAACGCAGCCCGCAGGCACGCAAGGCCCGGTCGCGCACGGCCTGGGCTCGCACGCGGGCCTTCTCTGCGCCCATCGCCAGGATCCGATCGACCTCGGCGGGATCCGCCAGCAGTTCCCTGCGGCGCTCGCGGGCGGGGCCGAACATCGTGTCCATGGCTTCGATCAGGCGGGCCTTGAGGTGGCCGTAGCCCGGAGCCCCTTCCCCACCGCGCCGCACGCGCTCCTCCCAGTCAGCGAGCTCGTCGGGGGCGAGGAACAGCGCGAGGAAGTCGAACACGAGCAGCTCCGCAGGATCCTTGGGCTCCTCAGGAGCCCGACTGTCGGTCGGAATGCGCCCCACGGCCTTCTTGAGGGCCTTGCCCTCCTCGAAGATCGCGATGCTGTTGCCGTAGGACTTGCTCATCTTCGCCCCATCGAGGCCCGGCACCTTGATCATGCGCTGGTCCTGGGAGAGGCGCGCCTCGGGGCGTTTGAAGACCTCCCCATAGGTGCCGTTGAAGTACCCCGCCATGTCCTGGGTCATTTCCAGGTGTTGCACCTGATCCTGCCCGACGGGCACGTGGGTGGCGTCGAACGCGAGGATGTCCGCCGCCATCAGGATCGGATAGGTGAAAAGGCCGACGTTGGGTTTGATGCCCTGGGCGGTTTTGTCCTTGTACGAGTGGGCGCGCTCGAGCAGCCCCATGCCGGTGACCGTCGACAGCAACCAGGCGATCTCGGTGACTTCCGGCACATCGCTCTGGCGCCACAGGGTGACGCGCGCCGGGTCGAGGCCCAGGGCGAGGTACGTGACGGCCACGTCGCGGGTGTAGTCGCGCAAGGCCTGGGGGTCGCGGAGGGAGGTCAGGGCGTGGTAGTCGGCGATGAAGTAGAAGTGTTCGCCGTCCTGTTCCTGCAGCTCGATGTGCTGCCGGATGGCCCCGAAGTAGTTGCCCAGGTGCAGGCTGCCGCTGGGCTGGATGCCGGAAAGGTAGGTGTTCATGAGCCTGGAAACGTGCCCCCGGCGTGCGAGGGCCGGGCATCATAGCCCCTCGCGCTGGCCCCCGGCGGCCCTTTTCCGCGGTCCCGCGCGCGCCGCCTCCCCCGATTGGGGCCTGCCGCGCTTCCGGGGCGGATGCGGCGAATCCGCGCCCGTGGGCCTTGCAACCGCCCCCCCGCCCTTGGAATCCTGTATCGGTCATGGGGATGGGGAATCGAGGGATCCCGGCGCACAGCCGGTGGATCAGCCATTGCGCAGCGCTGGTGTTGTGCCTGGCCATGGGCCTCGGCGCCTGTGCGGGTCCGAGCACGGAACGCCACCTCGCGCCCTTCTTCACGCAGCTCTCGCTGGCCGGCGGCGACACCGAGGTCGAAGTCGCCGGCGGAGCGGTGCAGGTGCGCTACAACGGCGACACCGGCGAACTCGACTACTGGGCCGTGCGCCCGCTCGTGTCTTGGCGCAAGCTCGGCCCCGAACGCAGCTTCTCGTGGATCCTACCGCCCCTCGGCACGCGCCGGGTCGAACCGCACCAGACGATCACGCAGATCCTGCCGATCACGCGCTACGCGGAAACGGAACACCCCGACGGACAGACCACCTGGTCGTTCCTGACCCTGCCGGGCATCTACTGGTCGAAAGGCCGCGACGGCCGTGTCACGCGCACGTGGTTCCCGTTCGGCGGCGTGATGGAACACTTCCTCTCGTTCGACCGGGCCGAATTCGCGCTGTTCCCGCTGTACCTGCACACCCAGCGCAACGGGCGGGACACGGTGCACTTCCTGTTCCCGTTCTTCTCGGTGACGAGCGGCAACGGCGGCCCTTCCTGGCGCGTGTGGCCGCTCGCGACCCACAACAAGTTCGAAGGTCGCTACGACCGCTGGTCGGTGCTCTGGCCCCTGTTCACTTGGCAGGGCAACAACCTTTCCGGGCCGGAGGAATACCAGCAGCACGGTTGGATGTTCTGGCCGTTCTACGGCCAGTCGAAGCGCGGACCCGCGCGGTCGTGGAGCGCGCTTTGGCCGCTCTTCGGGTACGCGAAAGATCCGCGCACCGGATTCTGGGCGTGGGACGGGCCGTGGCCCTTTGTGGTGCTGCAAGGCGGGGATCCCGCGCGCGCGGAGCGCCGCCGCTTCTGGCCCTTTTACTCGTACTACAAAGGCGACGGGCTCACCTCGCGCTACTTCCTCTGGCCGTTGTTCAACCTGCGCCGCGAGGAGACCAGCGCCTACACCAAACACACGCGCTACCTGTTCCCCTTTTGGCACGGGTACACGCGCACCAGCAAGGACACAGGGCTCGAGACCACCTGGCGCAAGCTGTGGCCGATCTTCCGCCACTACCACAACCGCGAAGACCAAGTGGTCATCCGCGCCTTCCCCGCCCTCAACCCGTTCTGGCGCCTCGATTTCGTCGATGAGCACTACTCGTGGATGTGGGAGCTGTGGACCGAAGAGCGCTACTTCGAGCGCTATCGGCAACGCTCCTGGCTCGGGATGTGGCGGCGCGAGAAGGACCTCGACGAGGACCGCCGTTCGCTGGTCGGGCTCTGGGCCCGCCGCAACTACCTGCTCGGGGGGGTGCCGACCACCGAGACTTCGATGCTGTTCGGCCTGATCCGCTGGCGCAGCCAGGAGGGCAAATCCTCCTCGATGATGCGCGCCGCCTTCCCTGGTCCGGGATGGCCGCTGCTGCGGACGCCCGCCCGCCTCGAGAACATGGAGGGCGCCGTTCCGGCCCGCCCCCGGACTCCCTAGGCTCTGCCCTTGGCCATGCCCTTCGCCGCCCTGCAAGACCCCCGCTTCGACGTTTTCATCCTCGCCCTGGCCCTGGGCGTGGCGTACGTCCTGATGCAACAGGAGTTCTTCCGGTCCTTTTGCAAGGAGACCGGGGGGCGCCTGGGCCTGCTCGTCGCGGTGTTCGCGCGCCTGCACCACCTGCCGCGGCGCCTGCGCTGGTTCTTCAGCCAGATGTACAGCGCCGGCATCGGCAACGTGCACGTGGTGGTGCTCGTGGGCCTGTTCATCGGCATGATCCTCGCGATGCAGACCGGCATCGAGCTGGCGCGCTATGGCCAGCAGGATCAGCTCGGATTGCTTGTCTCGACCTCGATGGCCCGCGAGATGGGCCCGTTCGTCACGGCGGTGATCCTCGCGGCCACTTTCGGCTCGGCCCTCGCCGCGGAACTGGGCACCATGTCGGTGTCCGATGAATTGACCGCGCTCGAGGTGCTCTCGGTGGACCGCGTGTCCTTCCTCGTGCTGCCGCGCGTGGTGGCGCTGATGGTGGTCTGCCCCATCCTCACCATCTACTGCGACGCGGTCGGCATCCTCGGCGGCGGCCTGGTGTCGGTGGCCCAACTCAACGTGAGCTGGGACATGTACTGGGACACCGCCTTCTCGGCCCTCGAGACCAAAGCCGCGCTGCTCCCGATCCCCAAGGACGTCTATGCGGGCCTGTTCAAGTCGGTGATCTTCGGCGGCGTGATCGCCGTGGTCTCGTGCTCCTCGGGCCTGGCGGCCAGCGGCGGCGCCCTCGGCGTGGGCCGCGCCACCAGCCACGCGGTGCGCGACTCGATCATCGCGACCATCATCTCGAACTACTTCCTGACCTGGATGATCTACTCGTGAGCAGCCAAGGCAAAGGAACCCCGGGCGACGTGATGGTGCGCCTGACCGATGTGCACAAGGCCTTCGGCCCGAAGGAGATCCTCAAGGGGGTCAGCTTCGAGCTCACCCGCGGCCGCTGCCTCGGCATCATGGGCGGCTCGGGCACCGGCAAATCGGTCACCCTGCGCCACATCATCGGCTTGATGCAGCCCGACTCGGGCACGATCGAGGTGATGGGCAAGGACCTGGCCAAGGTCACCCGCGCCGAGCTGCAGGAGATGCGCAAGCACATCGGCTACGTGTTCCAGGAAGGCGCGCTCATCAACTGGCTGACCGTGGCCGAGAACCTGGCCCTGCCCCTGCGCGAGAACACGAAGATGGCCGCCGACGAAATCGAACACTTGGTCCAGGAGAAGCTGGCCCTGGTGCACATCCCCGACGCTGGCGGCAAGTTCCCCTCCGAGATCTCGGGCGGCATGAAAAAGCGCGTGGGCCTAGCCCGGGCGCTGATCACGGACCCGGATCTGATCCTGTACGACGAACCGAACGCCGGACTCGACCCCGAGATCTCCCGTTCGATCAACAAACTGATGCGGGAGGTGGCCGAACGGCTCGAAGTCACCTCGCTTGTGGTCGAACACCGCATCGAGTGCATCGAGACCGTGGCTGACGAGGTCATCTTCCTCTACGGAGGCAAGGTCCAAGTGCACGAGCCCGTCGACCGCTTCTTCCATTCCGAGGACCCGATCCTGCGTCAGTTCCTCGGCATCTGACCCTCCCCCAGCGCCATGTCCTCCAAACGACACACCATCCTCGGGCTCCTGTTCCTGGCTGCGGTCGGTCTACTCGGCTACTACACCCTGTTCCGCGCGGACTTCAACCCGTTCACCGAGCAGCACTTCATGACCGTGTACTTCGAGGACGGCGGCGGCCTGCGCGAAGGCGACGCAATCCTGGTGGCGGGCATGCGTTGGGGCAAGGTCGACAAGTTGCAGTACGACGCGCGCGAAGAGGACCTCGAGCGCCGCGTGCGGGCCGACTTGATGCTCAACCAGAAGGTGCTGCTCTACAAGGATCACTCGATCACGATCGAAGACGCGTCGATCCTGGGCGGTAAGGTCCTACGCATCGAACCCGGTAGCCCGACCTCGGGGGACCAGCCCGCCGGCGACCTCTACGGCAGCGTGCCCGGCAACCCCCTCTCCCAGGTGGGCAAGCTGATCGAGGAGAACCGCGGAGCCCTGCACAGCACCTTGACCGACCTGTCCGGCCTGATGGCCGACGCCCGGGCCGGCAAGGGCGTCATGGGCGCCCTGTTCACCGACGAAGGCATGCGCAAGGACCTGGGTGAGGCGGTCGCCTCGATCCGCGAAGCGTTCAACAAGGTCGACGAACTCGTGGCCACCATCAGCGGCGGCACCGGCACGATCTCGAAGTTCATCAACGACGATGCGCTCTACAACGAGATCGAAAGCCTCGCCAAACGCCTGACCGAAGGCGTCAGCGAGACCCGCGAGATCCTGGCCCAAGTGCGCTCGGGCAAGGGCACCGTCGGCACCCTGCTGTATGACGACGTGGCTGCCGAGCGCCTGCGCACCACCATGGACGACATCTCCGCCGTCGCCAGCCGCCTGCGCCTGGGCGAAGGCACCCTCGGCCGCCTGCTCACCGACAGCACCTTCGCCGACAAGGCCAAGGAGCTGATGCTCGCCATCACCGAGGGCGACGGCACGGTGCACCGCTTGATCTACGACGGCAACCTGTACAACAGCGCCCTCGCCGTGGTCGAGGACCTCAAGGACTTCACCACCACCCTGGGCAACAACAACGGCACCATCGCCAAACTCTTCGCCTCCGACGAGGTCTACCGCGAACTGCTGCTGGCCCTGCGCACCCTGACGGGTTCGCTCGAAGAAGCCCGCGAAGCCGCGCCGATCTCGGCGTTCTTGTCGCTGGCGTTCCAGGGCTTCTAGTCCCTTGGGAGTTGGAATTGTGTGACGTACGGAAGCGGGTTTAAGTTGTCACGTTATTCGGCGGGTGTGGTGGTCGGAACGACCCCGCACCCGTCGAATAACGTGACAACTAAAACCCGCTTCCGTACGTCACAATTCCAACTCGCAAGACCCACCTCACTCACAAGTCACCGACACCCCATTCGAAAAGTTCGAACTGGCCTGATCCCGGTGCCACGCCTGGAAGCACCACGTCTGCCCCACCATCGCCTGGGTCGCCCCGTTGGGGGTCGCAATCGACGACCAATCCGGCGCAAAGGCGAAACTTCCCGTGGTGCCGCTGAACCGGATCTCATCCAGGGCATTGAACCGCCCGATGCTGCTGTTCAAGCAGATCACCCCCTGGCTCCCGGGCGGAATCACGCCGGTCGGGGAGAAGGCGGTGCCCACGAGGAAGTACCCGAACGACTGCAGCGGCATGCCATACACCCGCAGGATCAGATCGTTGCTTTCCAAGTTGGCGGATCCCGCGGCCACCAGTTCGGCCACCTGCCCCGTGGAATTGGGCAAGGCCGCACAGAACGTCGCCGCCGTGGCTTCGACCTCGTAGACCTTGGCCTGGATGTTCGACGCAAGGCCATGCGCTCCCCGTCAAGGCAAACGATCGCCCGAGGTAATTGGTCGGATACCCCTGCACCGGTGCGATGCTCCGGACGAAGCCCCAACTGCCCCCATGCCGTTCGTAGACGAAGGCGTGGCCAGCGAGGTTGGAGTTCGCGCGATCCTTGCCCACCAGCAACCGATTGCCGTGCATGGAAGGTGGTTGCCGAACTTCTCGTCCGCCAGGGTTCCTGTGAGCGACAGCATTCCGCCGCACTCCATGAGCTCCCGGTCCCCTGCCACAGATACACCGCCCCATCGTGGGTGTTGTTGACAGGCGCCCCATGGCCCCGACCGCGATCGAGTCCCCGGAGACCCCGACCGAACTGCCATACCACATGTCCGTGTGGAAGTTCGGGGGGATCAAGGTCGCCGTTTCGGTCCAAACGCCGGCCGTACGCTCAAAGACGTACGCTCCGCCCCGGTCATCCCCATTCGAACCCGTGCGGGGATGGTACGGCGTACCGACCACGAGTCGATCGCCTTGGCAATCCATGCTCGTACCAAACTGGATGTAGGTGCGGGCGTCGCTCGGAAAGAGCTTCTGCACTTGGGTCCAGGTACCGCCGACTTGCTCGAACACGTAGATCGAGCCCCCCAGCGTGAACTGCTCGTTGTCCCCCGTGGCCGCCACGAGGAGTTGGTTCCCCGCCCAGCAGACCCGGGCCCCGAACTTGTCGTTGGAGGCATTGTCCGCCGGCCGGATCAGGGCCTGTTCGACCCACGTGGTCCCGTTCCATTCGTACACGTAGACCGCGCCGCTGTTGCAGAAAAACTGGCTGCCGCAGGCCGTCGTGGCCGGGACTCCCACCGCCAGGCGGTCTCCATCGAGCCGCAGCACGGAGCCGAAGTTCCATTGGTGCTGCGCGTAGGAGCCCATGTCGGAAGGCAGCAGTTGGCCTTCGGAAACCCATCCGGCACCCGCGCGCCGGAAGACAAAGGCCGTGCCCAGGTCCACGGCTTGGTACGACACAGCCGGGGTGAAGTAGGGTGCGCCCACGACAACGCGGTCTTCTGCCGCGTGCACGGGGTTGCCGAAGGAGAGGGCGCTATTCACCAGGCTTTGTTCGGGGCCAGGGGTCCAGCCGCTTTGCGAGAAGGCGACGGGGGTCAGGAACAGGCCGGTGGCGAGGTAGTGGGTAAGGGAGTGGGTGCGACGGGGCGGGGTGGGGTTTGGGTTGGAATGCATGGGGACTCCGGGGTTGGGGTGGGTTGGGGTGCCTGGGGTCATGCACTGCAAGTTGTGGGCCAGAGTGTGGGTTGGGGTTTTTGGGGGTTTGGAGGGGGGTATGGGGGGTTTGGGGTCCAGGAATTGGAGGGAGGGGGCCAGGGCGTCGGCCGAATAACATGACGTACGGAAGCGGGTTTAAGTTGTCACGTTATTCGCCGCGTGTGTTGGTCGTTCCGACCAACACACGCGGCGAATAACGTGACAGCTCGACCCGCTTCCGTACGTCATGTGTCAGCCGACGGAGTTCGCTGCCCGCCGGGGCGGGCGGCGAACTGGAACTATTGGAACAGCACGGAGTAACCGTCGGAGAAGTTCGACACCGACTGCCCACCAACCAAATCCCGGTACCAGCACTGGAAGTTCCAGGTCTGCCCGCCGATCACCGCGACCGGGGTGCTCGGCGTCGGCATCTGGATCAGATCCACGGGGGTGCTGACCAAACCAGCGGCGCCGCTGTTCAGGATGATCTGGTTCAGGCGACCGATCGAACCGCCGAGGCACAGGTTGCCGAGGGAACCGCCGGGGTTCGCGACGAAGCCTTGGGTCTGGCCCATCAGGAAGAACCCGAATTGGCCGTTCGGCATGCGGTCGCAGGTCAGGGTGAAGTTGTTCGCTGCCGCGACGGCGCTTCCGGTTGCCGTGCAACGGGCGGAGAACCCGGTCGAGTTGGCGTTGGCGGTGCAGTACGAGCTGCCCAGGCCCCCTTCCGCGTTCAAGAAGATCTGCACGCCCGCCGACTGACGGCCGATGGCGCCGAGATCGACTCCGCCGTTGCCATCCAGATCCGCAGCGGCCATGTCGCCCGCGAAGGGATTCGTCTGCACCATCACCGGCGCGGCAAACACCAGGCCGCCGAGCCCTTCGTGCAGCGTGATCGCACCATCGGACAGGTGCGACAAGGCCATGTCGAGCAGGCCATCGCCGCTGAAGTCCGCCAAGACCACGTCATCCGCGTCCACGTGGCCGGTGACCACGTTGAACGGACCCGCGAACACGCCGCCGTCGTTGCGGAAGATGCCCGCCATGTTCAGCGCGGGGTTGGTGCCGTCGCCACACGCCGCCACCAGATCAAGATCGCCGTCCCCATCCAAGTCCCCCGCCGCCAGGCCGGCCGGCCGGGTCGCGCCGTGCACGGAGAGGGTCGCCCCCATGCTCAGGCTGCCCGAACCGTTGTTGCTCAGCACGCGCACGGTGCGGTCATCGTGCGAGGCGGTCGCCACGTCGATGTCGCCGTCCCCGTCGAAGTCGCCGGTGGCGTGGTCACGCACGTCGTCGCCGGCGGCAAACGCGCCGATCAGCGTCATGCTGCCGGCCTGGTTGGCCAGCACCGCCACTTCGCTCGTACCATTCAGGCTGACCACCAGGTCGCGATCGCCGTCGCCGTCCATGTCCACCGCGCTGATTTGGCGCGGCTCATCGCCCCCCACACCCGTGGCGGCCCCGGCCAGGAAGTTTAGGTTGCCCTGTCCCGCCAGCACTTGCACCTGGTTCGTGTTCTTCAAGCTGACCGCGATGTCCAGGTTGCCGTCGCCATTGAAGTCCGCGGCGCAAAGCCCGTTCGGGCCGCTGCCGTTCGCCAGGAAGACCGTGGTCGCCGCCTGGAAGGTGCCATCCCCCAGACCGCGGAACACCTCGACCAGGTCCAGGTTGCCGGTGCCGTTCGTGGTCACCGCCAGGTCCAGGACGCCGTCGCCGTTGAAGTCGGCGAACAGCGGGCCTTCGGCTCGTTGGCCGGTGGGCATCGTGCTCGGGCCCGTCAGTTGGATCTGAGCACCCGCCAGGGATGCCAGGGAGAACAGTCCGCTTACCAGCAGGGGGGTCTTGTGGATCGAACGCATTGTGGGTTTCCTCTTTGTGTCTCTCGTGCCTTTCCGTTCCTCTCGCGCCGCTCCGTGCGGCGACGGAAAGCAGGTGCAAGCCCTGTGCCAACCCGGGAATGCCCCCCTGGGACCCCCTTGGGCCCGATGCCGGTCCACAATCTGGACGCGGTCCAGAATCTGAATGGGCTGGCCCCCCGAAACGCAACCAGCCCCGGGGGTCGCCAGGGGCTGGTTGGGAAGGGGCTGAAAGGGGCCCAAAGCCCCCGGGACCTCACTCGATGCCCCACTCCTTCAGCCGTTGGTAGACCTTGGCCCGCGAAATGCCCAGCTCCGCCGCCGCCTTGCGCTTGTCGCCGTCGTTGCGCTCGAGCGCCGCCAGGATCGCGGCCTTCTCGATGTCCGCCATCGTGCCCACCGGCGACACCACCGGGCCTGTTGCCTTGGCCCCCCCGGGAACCACGCGCACCAGTTCCGGATCGGTCAGATCCCCGTCCGAAAGCACGCAGAGCCGCTGCACCTCGTTCAACAGCTCGCGCACGTTGCCCGGCCAGGGGCGCGCCACGAGCCGCTGCATCACCGCCGGCGAAACGCTGCGCGGCGGTCCGCCCTTGCGCTCCTCGCGCCGCAGGAAATGCTCCACCAAAAGCGGGATGTCCCCCTCGCGTTCGGCCAGCGCCGGAAGGGTGATGCGCACGCCATCGAGTCGATAGAGCAAATCCGCACGGAACTCCCCTTGCTCGACGCGCGCCGCCAGGTCGCGGTTGGTCGCGACCACCAGGCGGAAGTCCACCGGCCGTTCGACCTTGTCGCCCAGGCGACGCACCTTGCGCGTCTCCAAAACGCGGAGAAGTTTCGCCTGCACTTCGAGCGGCAATTCGCCCACCTCGTCTAGGAACAAGGTTCCCCCTTGCGCCCGTTCGAACAAACCGATGCGGTCGCGGTCGGCGCCGGTGAACGTTCCCTTGAGCGAACCAAACAACTCCGATTCGACCAGGCTGGCGGGCAGGGCCGCGCAGTTCTCGCTCACGAACGGCGCGTCCTTGCGCGGGCCCCAGTCGTGCAGGGCGCGGGCCACCAGCTCCTTGCCCGTTCCACTCTCGCCAAATACGAGCACCGAGATGTCGGCCGGGGCGATCTTCGCGATCGCCTGGTGCACCGCGCGCATCGCGGGGGTTTCCCCCACCAGCCCGCCGATCACCGGGGTCACGCCCCGGTCCACCAGCGCCCGACGCGCGCCAACCAATTCGCTTTCCTGGTGCGCCACCTGCTGTTCGAGCTGGCCCGCCAGTTCGCGGATGCGCGAAAGGCGTCGCACCTGACGGATCGCCAAAGCCGCCTGCCCCGCGAGCAGTCCAAGCAAACGCTCCGAGCGTGCGTCGAAAGCGCCCGCGCGGCCCGGTTCGTCGACCCAGATCACGCCGCGCACTCCTGGCTCCACCTGGAACGCATGGCACAGGATCGAACGCAACTCCAGGTGCGCCACCGAACGCGCACTTCCGAAGTCCGGGTCGAGACCGGCATCGGCCACCCGCAGGGCGCCGCCCGCTTCCAACGCGCGCCGCACGATGGTGCGCGACCAGTCCACGTCTTCCGGTCGGATGCCGCCGCGGCCCGACTCCTGCGCCAGGTCGATCGAGAGGTCTCCGTCCTGCTCGAGCACCAAAAAGCCGCGCGAAGCCCGCGTGACCTGCAGGGCGGCGTCGACGATCGCGCCCAGCAGGGTCGCGAGGTCCTCTTGCTCCACCAAACGTTCGTTGATCGCCAGGATCTGGGCGGTTTCCATGTCTTCGATGTCTCCCTCGTCAAGCACCGACAGGTCGTCGGGATACGGATCGGGCAGGCCCACGAGCCTGCTTGGGTAGGCGCGGGCGCCTTCCGCGCGCAGGCCCGCGCAACAGACTTCCAGCAGGCGGCGCGCCCGGCCCAGGGCCGCCTCACGATGCGCTTCGGGACCGCGGGCCGCCAAGGCCAACTGCAAACGGGCCGCCAGGGCGACGTGCCCCAGCCGTTCGAGATCCGCCGCCAGATTCGCGCAGGCTTGCGAATCGAGCGCCGCAGTGCGCAGCCGTTCCACGGTTTCCCAGACGGCGCGCAAGGGAGTGCGCGGGCCTGGCGGCGGCAAAGTTCCCGCCGGCTCCCCCGCCAGCATTGCGCTGAGCCAGGCGAAAAACGCGGGGTCCTCGTCCTTGGGAGCGGACGCGAGCCATTCGCCCGCCACCGAGTCCGATCCCGCCAGGAGCTGCAGCTGCACGCACGGCCAGGTGTTGCGCGCGTCGGCAACGTCCGCATCGGGCATGGCGCCGACGGGCTCCCCCGCCAGGCATCCAGCGAGCCTTGCGTGCAGCGCCATGCGGCGCGCGTCCGCGGGGCGGCCCAGGGCTTCCAGATCGGAAGCCGCGCGGTTCGCCAGCGCGCGGCCTTCGGACAACCGGCCTGCCGCGAGCAACACCAACGCCAAGATGCCGGCCGCGAGCTGCGCGCCCGCCGAATCGCCCGCGCGGGTGCGCACATCGAGGGCCGTGCGCAACATCGATTCGGCTTCACCGAGCGATCCTTCTTGGCGCAGGACCATCGCCAATTGGCCCAGTGCGGCCGCGTAGGCTTCCCACGAACCGGCCGCGTGCGCCAGGTCGCGGGAGCGCGCATAACTCTCGCGGGCCAGCGGGAGATCCTGCAACCGCCGCGCCACGTGACCGCGGTTCAGGTACAAGGTCGCCTTCCAACTGTCCGTGGATTTGGGCTCCGCCTGCAGGCGTGCGAGGGCTTGATCGAGCAGGTCCCCCGCTTCCTGGGCTTTGCCGCGTGCCGCGAGCCAGATTCCGAGCAACGACGCGAGTTCCACCTCCACGGGCAGGCTGAGCATCGAACGCTCGCGCCCCACCAGCACCTCGCGCACGCGCGCCAGCATCGGATCGTCCTGATCGCGCCACGCGAGGTGCGCCCGTTCGAGCCAGGCGAGATCGCTGCGACCGGCGGCCTCGAAACACTGCGCAGCGGGCCCGGGTTCCGCGGCCTGGCTGTGCAGGTACCCCTGCAGCTCCGCGGCCGCACGGGTTTGACCCTGGGCGCGCAGTTCCTCTGCCAACTCGGGAACCCCGGCCGTAACTCCAGCGGCCAGTTGCGCCCGCGCCAATTCGAAGGCGAGCACCAGGGGCCAACTCTGGCCCTCCCGTTGCCATTCGGTGCGCAGCCGCAGCAAGCGCGCGGCGAGCGAAGCGCTGCGGTTCTGACTGCGCTCTGCGGCGATGTCCGAGCGGATGCGTTCCAGCCCCTGTTCACGGGTGTCGCGCGGCCAAAGCCACTCGAGGGCCCACGGCGAGTCGACGCCCAGTCCTTCGAGCCCTTTGCGCAGGCGGGCGGCCCAACCCGCGTCTTCGACTCCCCAGTCGCGATCCGCGACGAACGGGCCTTGGTAACGCAAACCCTGGGCCGTGCGCCCCACCCAACCGAGCCGCTCCAACGCCGCCAGGGGTTCGCGCAACGCAGACGGTTCGAACTCCGCCATCGCGAGCAGGTCGCTTTCGCCGAGCGGCACGCCGCTCCACTTCAGGATCCAACCCAAGCGCCGCTGCGCGACCGGCCACGGGGCGACTTCGCTGCCCGCGCCTTCCCCGCCCAGGCCCGCGGGCCACTCCAATCCCGTCAAGTGCCAACCATCGGGCCCATCGACCCACCAACCCTGTTGTTGCAAGGCCGTCAGCAGGGCCGCGATGCGGGTGGGATGCCCTTGAGTATCGGCGTAGACCCGTTCGGCGAGCGCCTGGCGGTCTGGCTCCGGCGTTCCCGGCAACGGCAGCAGGAGCTGCGCCTGTACCTGCTCGGGTCGCGCCGCGCTCAAGTTGCACACGGGATGGCCTGCGGGTCCGGGGCTGCCGCAGGCAAGCAACAACACCACCGGATGGGGCGCGGACGTTCCCTGCAACGTGCGCAGCAACACCTGCATCGCCTGGGCTTGCCACCCATCGCGCAGGTCGGCGCTGATGAGCAACCCCGACCGTTCGCTCTCGCGTTGCAGCCGGGTCGCGAGCCGTTGGAATTCGAGTTCGCTGGTGCAAGCCGCGGTTTCGCGCGACCAGAGTACGTGGCGTACGTGCTTGCCGTGGGCCCAGAGTCGCTGCGCATATTCGCTGCCCGCCGCTTCCACCGGGAGATCCCAACACAGCACAAACGGCCAAGGCTGCGGTCCTTCGGTCACTTCGAAGGCACCAAGCCCGAAGGCTTCATCCAAGTCTGCCGTGGCCCCGAGCAACAAGGGCCAACGCACGGGCGCGGGTTGGCGCGTGGGCAGATCCGCTCCAACGAGGCCTTCGAGCACCCGCGCGACCCCATCCGCACCCACCGGGCGCAGGGAAGGATCGCGCTGCAGGAGATTCTGGAGCAGATTGCGCAGGCTCGCCGGGAATGCCCCGAGATCCGCCCCCGCCGCGCGCAGGAAATCCTCGGCGGGGAAGCGGCCATAGAACTCGTCGGCCGCGGGCAAACGCCCCCCGAGCGCGCGGAAGAGCATCACCCCGGCGGCGAACAGGTCGCCGGCGAAAGAAGGCGGCGCGCCAGCGAGGCACTCGGGCGCCATGTACCACGTCGAACCCGCCACGCGGTCGTGCCGGCGCCGTTCGCCGCTCTGCACGGCGAGGCCGAAGTCGGTCAGCACCACCGTGCCATTCGCCTCCACCACCACGTTCTCGGGTTTGAGGTCGCCGTGTACGATGCCGCCCGCGTGCAAACGGTCCAAGGCGCGGAACAGTCCAGCCAGCAGGACCAGCCGGCGGTTCTCGTCGGCCGCGCCGATGGCCCCATCCCAAAGTTGCCCCTCGATCCAGCGCCGTACGAGGAACTCTTCCCCTTCTTCGGTGCGGCCCGTGTGCAGCAGGCCCGCGAGCTGGGGGTCGTCCAAACGCGCCATCAATTGGGCTTCGGCCTGGACTTCGCGCCCCATGCGGCTGATGCGCAGTACGGCAGGCTGGCCGTGCCAGGTCCCGCGCACGACGCGTTCCCCCGGGCGGCGGGACAATTCGACCTTGGGCTCGAAACCCGTCGGGCTGGTTTGGCAGGAGTCCTTCATCTCAGTCCAGATTATGGACCCGCGTCCAGGTTTCAGACCGGGGATTCCCCCCCGGAATCCCCGCAAGGGACAGTCCAGGGGCCCTGGAGGCCACTCGGAGACAGTTCTGGCCTTTCCGGTCCGCCTTTTGCTGCATCATGGACAATCCTTTGCAAGGGTCGCACCAACCATGACATTCCCCAGCATCGCCTTCCTCCTGGCGGCAGCCCTGCCCCCCCAGAACTCCCCGGCGGGATCGGCCACGGCCGCCCAGCCGCGGCGCTTCCAGGAGATCACTGTTTTCCACGGTCCCGACGGCGGATTCGGCGGACTCGCCCGCTATGAGGCGAACACCGGCCGGGCCCTACCCGTCGATCACAGCCTCGCCGGCCTGCAACTCTTGAACATCGAGTTGGTCGGGCGCACCCAAGAGGACTCGCTCAACCCGGCCCACGCACGGGTGCGCGCCGACCTGCCGGGCGGTGTGCAGCGCCTGCTGCTGCCGGGGGATCTCGGCAACCTTTATCACTTCCACCATGTGCTCGGCACCAACGTAGATCGGTACGGGTACCTGTGGGTGCCGCCGCTCGGCAAGGCGCGCATCGTGTTGGAGCGCGATGCCCTGCCGGGTTCGGTCGATCCGTTCCTGCCGCGCGTGGCCGTGGACGAAAGCACCGGCAATGTCCTGCTGGCCACGACTGTGGCGGCGGGTGGCGACCTGATCGAGCTCGACCTGCCCGCCCAGCGCCGCGTCAACCGCACACAACTGCTGCCGCCGCTCGACCTGCGTCCCCATGGTTATGGCCTGGGTGCGGGTTGGGGGTATGCGGTGACCACGGCCGGAGTGTTGCGTTTCGGACGCGACACGGGCGTGCAAGCGGATTGGGTGCCGGGCACCCAAGGCGCGTTTGCGTTTTTTGGCCCCGACAGCGTGCTCAGCGAAAACGGTACTGCGGCCCTGGTCGTGGCGGGCACCAGCGCGGTGAGCGTGCGTACCTTCGCCTTGCTCCCCAGCGGCCCGCTCTTCGCGAGCCACAGCCCCGAGCAGAACGTGTTATCCGGCGGCTTCCTGCCCGATACGCTCGGCGGTCCCTTCCTTTCGATTAGCGACGATGGCCAGCACATCGCGTGGTGCATCGACACCGGCATCTCGCGCGAAGTGATGATGGACCGCATCGACTTCCCGGTGGCGCCAGTGATGGCCAGCGGGGATGCGAATCTGCTCGATACGCTCGAAGAAGTGGGTCGCATCCGCCATTCGAA
Organism: Planctomycetota bacterium; assembly: GCA_041398705.1. Taxonomy (GTDB): domain Bacteria; phylum Planctomycetota; class UBA1135; order UBA1135; genus NORP259. Next base: position 31,557 of record JAWKUI010000009.1, read on the forward strand.
CAACATGCTGACCTTCTTCGCCGGGGAGCCGAACCTGGCGGTGGATGGTCGCCTGGAGGCCGCGGATCTGTTCGTCGGGCAGATGACGACGGGCGGCGCGGTGGTGCTGCAGAACGCGACGAACACCATGGGGGACAATACGCAGCCGTTCTACGACGGCACCCCCACCCTGGCGCCGATGGGGCAATTCGCGCTGCCCAGCGGCCAGCGGCTGATCTTCGATTCGGAAGGCGAGTCGTTGTGGCTGCTCGATCCCGCCACGGCGAACCTCAGCCTGCTCGAACCCGACATCAAGGAATTGACCTGGGTGGAGAGCGACGGCGACCGGTTGCTCTTGTCCGTCGTGCGCCGCAACGTGAACAACCTGGCCCAGGTCCTGGCCGTGCCGATCGACGGATCGACGCCGCCGGTGGTGGTGCATCCGGGATCCACGCAGCACCTCTTCCCCACCGTCTGTGCCCTGCCCGCCGGCGGTTTCGGTTTCGTCGCCGACCTCGGGGGCACGCAGAATGTGCACCGCTACGAAGTCGGCGGCCCGCTGCGAACCTGGCCGGGGGCGGGTCCGTTCTTCGGCCCCCTCTTGGGCGCGCCGCAAGAGCGGCTCGCCATCTCCCAACGCGTGGGTGGTTTGACCCATCAATGGCTGTGGAACCCGGGCCAGGCGGATGTCGCGCTGCAGCACATCGGGTATCCCGGGCACATCTTGCCGTAGTGCCCAGAGCCGCGCGGCCTGTTCGGAAAAGCCGGTGGAACTAACGCATGGCGCTGAACCGCCTGACAGTCAGGCGATGCGAGCGTGCTGCGCACGCTCGCATCGCCATTGTGTGAACAACTTGTACCTGCTTCCGTACGTTACGTTATTCCACCGGCCCATACGACCGCGCCCGGGTTACCGCACGGCCAGGCGGGCGATCCACTGCCCACCAGGTCCGCCTCCACGTGCACCGGGTCCCCCGGCTTGGCGTCCCCAGCGAGGTGATCTCCAGGGTCAACGGGATCAGCGCCACGAAGAAGGTGCGGCCGGTCGGCTGGCAGACGGTCAGGGAGATTCCATCCAAAGTGATGCTCCCTTTGTCCACCAGGTAGGCTTCCAGCCCCTCCGGGACCTCGAAGTGGATGCGTTTACCCCCATCTCCACTGTCTTCGACCCGGACAACCCGGCCGGTTCCGTCCACGTGGCCGGAGACCATGTGGCCGTCCAGCCGGTCCCCTAGCTTCAGGGCCCGCTCGAGGTTGACCCTTTGACCGGGCTCCAGGGACCCCAGGCGGGTGCGGTCCAGGGTCTCCTGGGACAGGTCAAAGACCATCGCCGGCCCCCAGGGCCTGCTTCCTCGGTCACCAGGGTCAGGCAGGCCCCCGCCACGGCGATCGAGGCGCCCGGGGCGGGGTTCCAGTCGGGCAGGTCCGGGCGGGCCAGGCGCAGGCGGGCGCCGGTGCCGACGGGCTCCAGGGACAGGACGGGCACGCAGGTCCTGATGATGCTGGTGAACATGGGCGGAGGGGGCTTTCCTGGGGTCCGGGGCCGGGGGCACTGCCCTGTTCCGGGCCGGGCCCCGTACCATAGTCGCGGGCCCCCATGCCGACCATCGGAAGCGGGGGAAACCTTGACTCCAAGGCCCCTTGTGCCTACCCTGCTGGGCCTTTCCAAGGGGGCATTGTGCCGCTCTTTACCATCCTGACCCTGTTTCCCGAAGCCCTTCAGCCCTACCTGGAGGTGGGCGTCCTGGGACTCGCACGTCGCCGTGGCTTGATCGAAACTCGCCTGGTGGACTTCCGCGATTGGACCCGCGATCGCCATCGCAGCGTGGACGACCGACCGTTCGGCGGCGGCCCCGGCATGGTGCTGCGGCCCGAACCGATTTGCGAGTGTGTCGAGTGGGTGGAAACCCACTACGGACCGCACCGCAAGTTCGCCCTCTGCCCCAGTGGTGAGCGCTTCACGCAAGGCACCGCCGAAATCCTCAAGGACGAGACGGCGATCCTCTTGTTGTGTGGCCGCTACGAAGGCTTCGATGAACGCATCTTCCAAACGCTCGGCATGGAGCGACTGTCGATCGGCGACTACGTGTTGTCCGGTGGCGAGTTGCCCGCCTTGAGCATTGTCGATGCGGTCGCCCGACTGGTGCCCGGCGTGCTCGGCGACGAGCGCAGTGCGGTGGAGGATTCCTTCCAGGACGGCGAAACCCTGGACCACCCCCACTACACGCGCCCGCGCACCTTCCGCGGCATGGAGGTGCCCGGAGTCCTGTTCAGCGGCGACCACGCCGCCATCGGACGCTGGCGCGGGGAACAGGCGCGGATGCGCACCGCAGCGCGTCACGACAAACAGTCCCCTGGATCCCCCAACCCGAACAACGCGATCGTCCCCGATCGCGAGCCCCCCGGCGCTCCCCGCAAGACGCGGTGAGTTGCCCCGACAACTGAAGACCCGGCGTGTGCCCCACGCCCCAACCGGCCCCAGGGCCCCCCTAGCGATGGACCTGATCGATCAACTGGAACGTGAACTCGGCAAGAAAGAACTGCCGCCCGTGCACCCGGGAGACAGCGTGGATGTGCATTACCTGATTCGCGAAGGCGAAAAGGAACGGATCCAGGTCTTTAGTGGCACGGTCATCTCGATCCAGGGCCGCGGCATCCGCCGCAACCTGATCGTGCGCCGCATCGTGCAAGGCGAAGGCGTCGAGCGCACCTTCCCGATGCACAGCCCGCGCGTCCAGGACGTGGTGATCACCCGCCGCGGTGATGTGCGCCGCGCCAAGCTCTACTACCTGCGCGATCGCGTCGGCAAGGGCACCCGCGTCAAAGAACTGCTGGGCGACAAGGTCCGCCGTCAACGCGAGGAAGAAAAGACCCGCCGCGCCGGCCTGGCCGCTCGCAAGAGCGAGCAGTCCCAGGGCGACGAGTAATCGCCCGGGTCCAGGGACCCGATTCCGGTTTCGGGCCCCCGGCCCTCCCCTTCACACGCCAAAGCCTCCTTCCGGGGGAGCTTTGGCGCTGCCCTTCCAAGACACCCTAGAGATTTCCTCGAACCCGCGATGCTCGATCACATCAGTCGCAAGGTCACTTTCCTCTTCGTCCTCCTGGCGGTCGCCGTCCTCGCCTTGTGGAGCATGGGCTTCCGCATGGGTCTGGACCTCCAAGGCGGTACCCGCCTGGAGTACAGCATCGACTTCGAGCGGGCGCTCAAGGAAGGCGCGATCACCCAGGCCCAGTTCCAGACCAAGGACCAACTCATCAACGAGTTGATCGGCGTTTGGACCGAGCGTGTGGACCCCACCGGCGTGAAGGGTGTGACCATCCGCCCCGAAGGTGCCAACCGCGTCGTGATCGAGCTGCCGGGTAGCGCCTCCGCCACCCGCCGCGAGGTCAGCCAGCCGCTGGGTTCGGAAGTGGGTGCGGGCGACGTGGCCCTGTACCTGGCCGAACCGACCGATATCGAGCTGCCGGCGGATCCGAACAAGCGCATCGCGCGCCTGGAGGAGTACTACCGGGACTTCCCCAGCGCTGGCGGTCATATCGAGATCGACGGCGAGCAGATGCGCTACGGCAAGCGCGTCGGCAACATGCTGCGTAGCCTGGAGCGTGGCGGTGAGACCCCCGCTGCGGCCCACGCCGCCGGTGCCAAGGTGACGCTCAAGGCCTCCGATCCCTGGCGTCAGCTGATCGAGAACACCGGGGAGATGCACTTCTACATCGAAGCCGGCAACCAGGACTTCATCCCGGAAGGCGGCGTGCGTCCGAGCACTGACCTCGAGACCCAGAAGGCCCGCGTGCTGGATTGGATCCAACGCAACCCCAACGCCCCCATCCGCGACTTCAACGCGGAGCTGGCGAGCGATCCGAACCCCGACCTGAACCGCCTGCGTTGGTACCCGATGGCCACGAAGGACCCGAACGCCCAGTTCGAAGACCTTCTGCGGGCAGTGATCGAAGATCGCGATCCGAACTATCGCTTCAGCGGCACGGACTTCCCGAACTTCTACCCCTCCCAGGACAACCTCGGCCTGCCGGCCGTGGGTTTCGCCTCGGTGCCCGAGCGCGCCAACGACTTCGGTGACTTCACCGAAGAACACGAAGGCGACCAGATGGCCATCGTCATCAACGACGAGATCATCACCTTCCCGGTCATCAACAGCCGCCTGCAGGGCGGTGGCATCATCGAAGGCGGCCCCGGCGGCTTCACCGCCACCGAGGTCAACGACCTGATCCGCGTGATGCGCTCGGGTTCGCTGCGCATCCGCCCGGACTTCGAAGCCCAGGAAACCGTAGGTGCGACCCTCGGTAGCGATTATGTGCGCCGGGGCTTCCTGAGCGCCATCGCTGGCCTCGTGGTCGTGCTGCTGTTCATGGCGATGTACTACCGCCGCCTCGGTGTGCTCGCGGGCGTGTCCCTGCTGTTCAACCTGGTGATCCTGATGGGCGCCATGGCCTTCATGCAGGCCACCCTGACCCTGCCTGGTGTGGCCGGTATCATCCTCACCGTCGGTATGGCGGTGGACGCCAACATCCTGATCTACGAACGGATCCGGGAGGAGCAGCTCAAGGGCCGCAAGCCCCTGCAGTCGGCCCGCGACGGCTTCAAGAACGCCACCTCGACCATCGTCGACGCCAACCTGACCACCCTCATCACCGGCCTGATCCTCTACAAGGTCGGTACCGGTCCGGTGCGCGGCTTCGCCACCACCCTCTGCGTCGGCATCGTGACCTCGATGATCTCGGTGCTCGTGCTCACCCGCGTGCTGGTGCACCTGGCCCTCGAGCGCGGCGTCGAGAACTGGAGCATGATGCGTTGGGTGACCGAGTCGAAGATCGACTTCGTCGGCAAGGCCAAGGGTTTCATCACCGCTTCCACCCTGCTGGTGATCGGCAGCCTCGTGCTGTTCGGCATGCAGCCCACGATCAAGTCGATGGGCATTGAATTCACCGGCGGCATCAGCGGCATCGCGAACCTCGAGAACGCGATGACCCCCGATGCGATGCGCGGGATGTTCGACCCCGGCAAGAACGAGAACCTCAAGGTCGCCACCACGCTCACCAAGACGATCCAGATCAAGCCGATCCTGGCTTCGTCTTCCGGCGACGGCTACCTGGCCTACCGCTTCGAAGCCAAGTCGAAAGAACGCAACGACTCGATGCGTTCGGAAGTCCAGAACATCCTGGCCCCTGTTCTTCAGCGCGGCCCGGTCGAGGTCTCCGTCACCGAGGGCACCGCCACCGGCACGCTCTACTTCGACGCCAGCCACCCGGTGGCGGACATCGAAGCGGCCCTGGCCAAGAGCTGCAACATCTCCGAACCCAAGGTCACCGCGACCGAAGGCAAGAAGACCATCTACGGCTTCACCGGCCAGGTCCTGGGCACCAAGACCTCCAGCGACGTGTCACTGGACATTCAGGCCGGCCTCGATGCCCTGCGCGACCAAGAAGGTTCGCTGCTCAGCCTGTCCAGCCCGATCCCCGAGCTGAACGCGGTGGGCGCCACCGTCGTGGGTGAGATGCGCGACAAGGCCCTGCTGGCCGTGGTGCTCAGTCTCTTCGCCGCCGTGATGTACATCCGCGTGCGTTTCGCCGAGTACTCCTACGGCTTCGCGGCCGTGATCGCCCTGGTGCACGACGTCAGCATGACCCTCGGCGCCCTCGCGATCATGACCATGACCGGTTGGGTGCGCGCCGAGATCGACCTCGCGATGATCGCGGCCCTGCTCACCATCATCGGTTACTCGCTGAACGACACGATCGTGGTGTTCGACCGCGTGCGCGAAAACCTGCCGCGTATGAAAGGCGACCTGAGCTCGATCATCAACACGTCGATCAACCAGACCCTGTCGCGGACCCTGCTCACCTCGGGAACGACCTTGTTCTCCGTCGTGCTGCTGTTCGTCTTCAACGTGGGCACCAACAACGTGGTGGAAGGTTTCTCCTTCGCCATGTTCGTCGGCATCGTGGTGGGTACCTACTCGTCGATCTACATCGCGAGCCCGGCCCTCGTCTGGCTGGAGACGCGCCGCCTGCGCAAGCTCGAGGCCGAGCAGGCCGCCGAAGCCGCCAAGCCGCGCACCGCCACCCAGGCCTGATCGGTCGGCCAAGCCACAGGGGCCCGGGAATCCACACGGATTCCCGGGCCCCTTGCATTTGGGCCTCCCCCACGCGCTTCGCCCGGCCCCGGCCCGTGTGTTACCCTGATCCCCAGGGCCCTCCGCCCCGGCAACCGCCATGCGCATCTTCCTCGGCCTCTTCGTCCTGCTCTCGCTGTTCCTGATGGCAGCGTTCTGGCACAAGGGCACCACCCGGCGCCTGCAACAGCAGATGGAGTTCGAGCAGGGCATTTCCGTGCAAGCGACCGCCGGGGAAGACCGTTGGGCGCGGCTCGTGCTAGGCCGCCCGAGCGGCGCCGAGCCCCTGGCCGTGCCCGCCCACCTGGCCGGCCAGCAGCCGATCGCGCCGGCCCCCGACGCACCGCTGCCCCAGCCCGGCCCCGAACCCGAGCCCGTGCCGGCGGCGACCCCCGACTTCGCGTACATCGTGCAACCGGGCGATGTGCTCGGCACGATCTGCCAGAAACACTACGGCACCGCCAAGCCGCGCGTGATCCGCGCCGTGGCCATGTACAACGACCTGGCCGACGAGAACGGCCTGCGTCAGGGGCAGAAGCTGGCCCTGCCGGCGATCGAGATCCTGTTCCCCGACGGGCTGTAGGCCGCGCTGCGACGGATCACGCCGTCCAGCTCGACAGTTCCTCGAGCGCGGCCTGCACCTCGCGGCGCACCGCCTGCACGAGGCTCGGAACCTCGCCCAGCTCGCCGCCGCGGCAGGCCCCTTCGAGGCGCTTGAGCTCCTTCGCTGCGCGCACCGCCCCCACGCTACCGCTGGTGGACACGAACTTGTGCGCCACCGAGGCGGCCGTTTCGTAGTCCTGCCCCATCAGCGCGTGGTCCACCTCGTTGAAGAACTCGGGCGCCCGGTCGGCGAACGCCTGGATCAACTCCTTAGCGAGCTCGCGGCCCACCTCGTCTTCGAACAGGCAGTCGAGCACGCTGCGGTCGAGCACATCGGGAGCGGGGGAAGGCAGCGGAGCCGGAGGCTCGGGCAGCGGTTGGCTGACGGCGGAGGCCGCAGGGGCCGTCGCCAACGGCACCGGCGCCGGTTCGGCCGGAATCTCGCTCACAGGCAACGGAGTATCGAGGATCTCGCGGCCCGGGAAGGCGCGGATCGCCGAGCGGCCCAGTTGGCTGCTCCGGGGGAGGGCGCCGGTGGCGCGCTCGCTCACGAGTCGGCCCGAAGCCTTCATGCCACGCTGCAACCACTTCTCGAGCCAGGCGAGCATCTCCTTGGGCTGGATCGGCTTGGAGATGTAGTCATCCATACCCGCCTCGAAACAGCGCTCGCGGTAGCCCTGCATGACGTTGGCGGTCATCGCCAGGATCGGGATGTGGCTGCCGTGCGCGACCTCCATGCCGCGGATGCGACGCGTGGCCTCGAAACCGTCCATCTCCGGCATCTGGCAGTCCATCAGGATCACGTCGTACTGGTGTTCCGACACCTTGCTGATGGCTTCCAGACCGTTGCCGGCCACTTCGACGCCGTACCCCGCCTTGCTCAGGATGAACTGCATGAGCTGCTGGTTGGTGGGGTTGTCCTCCACCAAGAGCAGGCGCACGCGGCGGCGGAACTCCGTGCCGAAGAGCGACTGTTCGGCGGCCTTGGGCTCGCGGTGTTCGATCGCATGGGCCGCGGTTTCCCGCTCGAGCGCACAACCCACCGCCTGCAGCAAGGCCGCGTGTTTCATCGGCTTGTCCAGATGCGCCGCCACCAGGATCTCATCCTGGGGTTGCAGCACCGCACGACGGAAGGCGGGTGAAAGCAGCACGAGCTTCACGTCGCGCAGGTTCTCCTGGGTGCGCAGGGCACCGAAGAACGCATCGCGGCCGGGCAGACTCGAATCGAGGAAGACCAGGTCGTAGGTATCGCGCGCCAGGGATTCGAAACCGCCGTAGATCGTGGTTTCCGCCGAGGCGAACGCACCCCCGTTCTGCAGTTCGTGGCACAGGATGCCCCCCACCGTGCGGTTGCCTTCGATGACGAGGCAGCGCAGGCCGGGCAGCACATCGCTGCCGGGGGGCTGGGCCTTCTTGTTGTTCGGCACCCGCTTGAGGCGCATGGTCGCCCAGAAGGTCGAGCCCGCGCCCTCCTCGCTTTCGACGCCGACTTGGCCACCCATCATGCCCACGAGCTGGTGCGTGATGGCAAGTCCGAGGCCCGTACCGCCATAGCGGCGCGTCATCGACGCATCCACCTGCGAGAAGGACTCGAACAGCGTGTTCATCCGGTCGCGCGGGATGCCGATGCCCGTGTCGCGCACGCGCAGGATCAGGCGGCAGTGTTCGGGACCATCCTCTTCGGCGGTCAGCCAGACCACGGCTTCGCCGCGTTCGGTGAACTTGACCGCGTTGTTGACGAAGTTGAGCACGACCTGGCGCATACGCACCGGGTCGCCGTAGAGCAGCTCGGGCACGCTCGGCTCGACTAGGGTCGCGATTTCGAGCCCCTTGGCGTGGGCGGCCTGCACCACCATGTCGATGGTATCCTCGACCGTCTGGCGCGGGCTGAATTCGACCTCCTCGAGGGCCAGCTTGCCCGCTTCGATCTTCGAGAAGTCGAGGATGTCGTTGATGATGGCGAGCAGGCCCTGGGCGGAACGCATCACGTTCCCCGCCATGGTCTTCTGTTCGGCGTCGAGCGGCGTTTCCAGCAACAGCGCGCTCATGCCCACCACCGCGTTCATCGGCGTGCGGATCTCGTGGGACATGTTCGCCAGGAACTCGCTCTTGGCCACGAGGGCGGCCTCCGCCAGTTCGCGCGAACGGTTGAGTTCGGCGTTCACCTGCACGAGTTCCGCGGTCCGCGCCTCCACGTCCCGCTCGAGGCTTTCGAGCGTGCGCGCCAGGCGCCGGTCGCGTTTCTCGATCTCCCACAGAATCAGGTTGAAGGCGTCCGCCAACTCCTGGGCGCTGCTGTCGCCGTTCGTGCGCACGCGCTCGCCGTAACTGCCTTGGCTCACCACCTGGTGGGCCAGGCGCACGATGTCGTGCACGGGGCGCAGCATCTGGCGCTGCAGGGTGCGCACCAGGATCAGCAGGATCGGCAGGCCCGCCAAGAACATGCGCAGCCCGAAAACCGCCCAGGCCTCGCGCAAGTTGGCCCAGGTCTCGGGTTTCGCCACCAGCTTGATCGACCCCTCGCCGTCGAGGAAGTGGATCGGTCGCGACACCGCCATCGGCGCCTGCTTGTAGGCCTCCTGGATCTCCTCGCTACGCTGGGGCCACTCCGCTCCGCTGGCGCTCCAGCCATACACGAGCCGCATGTCGGCCGCGTAGACCATCAACCCACCGAGGCGCTGGTCCACGGAAAGGGCCCGCCAACCGGCGAGCACCTCATCGGGAATCGGGTTGTTGCTCGACAGGCCCGCGGGCAAGTTCGCCACCGCGACTTCCGCCATCGCGTTCAGGTCGCGGCCCTGGCGCACGGTCGCGTCCCAGTAGGCGAGGCCCGAAACGATCACGACCAGCGCCAGCATGACGCCGCCGGTGACAAGGAGCGAACGCAGTCCGAGCGAACGGAGCGCGTGCAGGCGGCGGACGAGGGCGATCAGGAAGGTCTTCACGGGGCAGGGAAGGACGGGGGGGCTTTCCTGGAATCGGCTTTTGGGCCGCCCCGCTTTGACCTCCTCCCACCCCGGGCCCGTTGCTTTTCCTCCTGGCGGCACTCACCCGGAAGATTTTTCCGGGCTGCCCCCCTGGAAACGCCCCGTCAGACCGGCCGCAGCTCGATCTCGGCCCCGGTGCGCTGGCGCAGCAAGCCGAGGGCGCTCGGGCTCAGGCGCACCCGCAGGCGCATGGTGCGCTCCTCGATGCACTCGGTTTCGAGTACGCCCCCGAGGGACCGCACCAGGGCCTGGCTGCGGCCGTCTTGCACGGGGATCATCACATCGAACAGGGTCGAGCGTGCGTCGAGGAACGCAGTGACGATCTCGGTCAATCGATCGATCCCCTGGCCCGAACGCGCGGAGATGTGCACGACTTTTGCGTCGCGGTCCCCCACCAGCAGGTGCAATTGCAGGGGGTCTTGCACGCGGTCGATCTTGTTTAGCACGAGCACGTCCGGCAGGAGGCGCGCGGAGAGCGAAGCGAGCACGTCGTCCACCGCTTGCATCTGGTGCGCGGCGTCGGGGTGCGAGGCATCCACCACGTGCAGTAGAAGATCGGCCTGCAGGGTCTCCTCGAGGGTCGCGTGGAACGAAGCCACCAGGTGGTGCGGCAGGCGCTGCAGGAATCCGACGGTGTCGGAGAGCAGTACGACCCGTTTGTCGGGCAGGACCCACTTGCGCGTGCGCGTGTCGAGGGTGGCGAAGGGCATGTCGGCGACGAACTCTTCGCTGCCGGTCAGCCGATTGAGCAGGGTGGACTTGCCCGCGTTGGTATACCCCACCAAGCCCACGGTGAACTGCCCGTCCCGCGACGAGACCTCGCGCTGCTTGCGGCGTTCGATGCCGGCGAGCTCTGCCTTCAGGTCGGTGATGCGTTTGTTGACGAGCCGCTTGTCGGTTTCGAGCTGGGTTTCGCCGGGACCGCGGGTGCCGATGGCGCCTTCGGTGCGCTCCAGGTGGGTCCACATGCGGCGCAGGCGCGGCCGCATGTATTCGTTTTGCGCCAGCTCGACCTGCAGGCTCGCTTGGCGCGTACGGGCGCGGCGCGCGAAGATGTCGAGGATTAGCTCGCTGCGGTCGATCACGCGCACGCCCCAAGCCTTCTCGAGGTTGCGGCCCTGGGCCGGCGTCAGGTCGTTGTCCACCACGACCGCGTCGGGGTGGTACATGCCGATGGCCGCCTTGACCTCCTCGACCTTGCCCTTGCCGAGCAGGGTCGCAGGTGTGGGTTTGTCGCGGCGTTGCACGATGCCTTCGCCGACGACGATGCCTTCGGCCGCGCCCACCAGGGCGCGCACCTCGGACAATTCGCCTTCGAACTCGGCCGGGTGATCGGGCAGGATCGCGCCGCAGACCAGCACGCGGTCCTTATGCCGCTGAGTGGATTCGGGGGGACGGCTCATGGATGCAGCGCAGCTTGACCCAGCGGGGCCCGCTTCACTTCGATGCCGGTGATTCGGCCCCCTTCGCGCACGAGGGACTGCTCCAGGTGGAACGGTCCATCGGGGTGCAGGTCGGGGTAGTCGGTCCGCGCGTGCACACCGCGGGACTCGGTGCGTTCGAGGGCACCAAGGGTCGCCGAACGCGCGACGGTCAGCATGTTGTGCAGTTCCCAGAGGGCCGCGCCGTCTTTCGGCCAACGCAGCAGGGCGCTGAGCCAGAAACGCAGGCGCGAGAGCAGGTCCTCGAGGTCGGAGGCCTGGCGTTGCACTCCGAGTTGACGCCAGAGGATCGACTTGAGCGAGTAGGTCAGGTCGCCGACGTTCAGGCGGAAGCCATCGGGCGCGGAGGATCCGGGCCAGGGTGCGATCGGGGTGAGGCCGCGGGGGGCCTCGCGGCCGGCGGCTTGGGCCGCGGCCTTGCCGCAGGCTTCGCCCAGCACGAGCGACTCGAGCAGTGAGTTCGAGCCCATGCGGTTGGCGCCGTGCAGTCCGGTGGAGGCGACTTCCCCCACCGCCCACAGGCCGGGCACCGAAGTGCGGCCGTCGAGGTCCACTTTCACACCACCGACCTGGTAGTGGGCTCCGGGACGCACCGGGATCGGGTCACGAGCGATGTCGATGCCGAAGAAGCTGCAGTGCCGGCTGATGGTTGGGAAAGCCTTGTGCGGGTCTTCCTGCAGGCTCGAAAGGTCCAAGTAGACGCTGGTGTCGCCAGTAGCCACCATCTGGCGGAAGACGGCGCGGCTGACCACATCGCGCGGCGCGAGTTCGGCCGCGGGGTGGTGATCGGGCATGAAACGGTAGCCGTTGCGGTCGCGCAGGATGCCGCCGGCGCCGCGCACGATTTCGCTGATCAGGACGCGCGCCGCACCCGCGATGTAGAGGCAAGTCGGGTGGAACTGCACGAACTCGGTGTCGCGCAACACCGCGCCGGCGCGCAGGGCCATGGCGAGGCCGTCACCGGTGGCGATGTCGGGGTTGGTGGTTTCGCGGTAGACCTGACCCGAACCGCCCGTGGCGAGGATGACTTGGGTGGTGGCGAAAACCACCTTTTCCTGGCGGTCGCTGAGGCATAGCACCCCTTCCACCGCGCCGTCCGGATCGGTCAGCACGTCGATGGCGAAGTGGTTCTCGAACACGCGCACGCGGGGGTTTTCGACGAGCCCTTGAGTGATCGCGCGCTGCATCTCGAAACCGGTGGCGTCGCCGTCCGCGTGCACGATGCGTGCGAACGAATGCCCGCCTTCTTTGGAAAGGCACAGGTGACCTTGCGTATCCCGGTCGAATTGCGCGCCCAGGGCCTGCATCTGCTTGAGCGCTGCAGGTCCGCCCCGCACCACGCGTTCGACCGCCTCGGGTTCGCTCAAGCCGCAGCCCACCTCCAGGGTGTCATCGCGGTGCGTCGCGAAGGAATCCGCAGGGTCGAGCACGGCGGCCATGCCGCCTTTGGCCCACTGGGTGTTGCTCGCGGTGGCCGGGCCTTTGGTCAATACGGCCACGCTCTTGCCGGCCGCGGCGGCGCCGAGGGCCGCAAAGCCCCCCGCGGATCCGCCACCCACCACCACCACATCGAAGCGGTAGTGCGGCACGTGCAAGGGGTCGAAATCGGTCAGGTACCGGTGGAGCGGGCAGGCTTCAAAGCGGCGGGGGCCGGGGGCACTCATAGGGCGCCTATCCTAACTTCCGGCCGGTTCCGGCTATACCCCGGAACCGCGGGGAACGGCAGCAGCGGCGGCGTGGGGAGGTGTCGGTGGAAACGCGGAAGCCGGGGCGAACGTTCGTTCGGGTTCGGTCCGTTTCCCGGGGCGCTGGGTGGCCGACGAGGGCCGGATCCCGATTTTCCCTCGACCCGAACGCATCCCTAACTCCAGCAAGAATGGCCACTTGCGATCGCCACCCGAAATCTTCACAAGTTCGGGTCCTGTTCGGGTCGGATCCCGCGATACATTAGGCACCTGTTAGGTCTTCTTCTCTGGTCCCGGGGTGTGCAGCCTCGCCACCCCGGGCCGACCTACCCCGAACATCCCATGGGACACTCCCCGCTTCGCCAACCTGCCTTCCAACCCGGAACCCTGACCGGGAACGCCGTCCGGCCCGTCCGTGAGAGCGGATCGGCGGCCGTTGGAAAGCCGGAACAGAATGGCCAGGGGGCTGCATCCACGCTTACGCAAGCGCAGCCCGATGGCCAGGAGACCCAGGGGATTCGCCGTCAGATTGATTCCCTGCCGGCAACCCCCGGAGCCCCCCTCGGAACCGACGCCGGAACCCAACCGGCCGAAGGACACTCCACCGAGGGCTTCCAAGCGGCTGGTTCGCCGCAAATCCCGCTGCAACTCCGCAAAGGATCCGGTTCTCCCCACGGTCGCGCCGGCGCCCCACCGATCCAAAGCAACCACCGGGCACGGCTCCGTACGTGCCGAACGCGAACGAAAGGCTTCGCAACCCTCCCTGCAGCGTTCCGATGTCGACGGGCAATCGGGGAAACCCCTTCCTGCCCCGGAAGCCGTCGCATCGACCCCTTCGCTCTCCAAGACGGCCCGCCGGGCCGAAGTGGCGAAGCAAGGGGATCTGGCCCGCAGCCTGCGGACCGGAAAGAAGCGCCAGAAGCGTGCTGTCTCGCAAGACCGCCCCTCGAAAGAGAACGGCGGGGGTACCCCACGCCCCCAGTCTGACGGGACCCGTCGGCGCCGGCGAACCGCCGCGCCGGACGTGCACTTGCCCTTTGCCGAGCCCCCCGCCCTTCCCTCCCTGGGCGAGAACCCGGCCAAAAGCAGCAAGCGCCGTCCGGCTCCCCTACGTACCGGTGCCCCCTTCGGGCTTCGCGCCGGTATGAAAGACGCCTCCACACATCCGTCGTCGACCGAAGACGGCAAGGCAAACCTGCCCGGTGGGTTCGATCCCGAACGGGGCGAGCAGCCGGTGGGCCTGCGCCATGTCCTGCGGCACCCCCGTACTTCGGTACAGGGAATGCTGCCGGAACATGCCGCGCACGGGGGGCCCACCAACGACCGGAGCACGGGCCAATGGCTCGAGGTCCTGCTGGTCGGCCGCCCCACCGTGTGCCCGCCCGTCGCACCCGCCCTTTCGGGAGCGGAGCTCACCGCCCGCCTCCAGGAGGTCGAACAACGCAACCGCCTGCAGAAGCTGCACATGCAACGCCAGGTCGCCATGCATCCCCCGCAGATGCAAGAAAGCCCGACCCTGCGCCTCGCTCCCAAAGCGCACTACCGCGGCACCGTTGCGACGGATTCTCTGATGGCGCCGGCGCGGCCTTTCCTGCGGCGTGCAATGCAGACTTCCCTGCCGAATTCGGTGAAGGGGCCCGCCATGGTTTCCGCACAACCGTTGCGCCCCATCGCTGCCCTCTCCACCCAAGCGAACGTCGCCCCTGCGGTAGCCCTCGGCGAATCCAATGCAGCGGCGGCAAACACGTTGGGTCAGAAATTGACCAACCGGTTCCCACTGTTGCCCGCATACGTGCTCATGGCTTCCTTGATCGCCTGCACCTTCCTGGTCTAGCCTATGTCCATGACTCCCGCCCCCCTCACCGCGCGCCAACGGGACATCCTCAACTTCTTCCGGGAGTACCTGGAGGAAAACGGCATCAGTCCGACGCTTGAGGAAATCGCCGCGCACTTCGGTGTGAACAAAGTCACCATCTTTGGTCACGTCGCCGAACTCGAGCGCAAGGGAGTGCTCAAACGCGCCGCCCGCGGAGTCAGCCGTGGCCTGCAACTGGTGGACGAAGAAGAATCCTCCACCGGCGAAGCCCGCATCGGCGCCTTCGCGATCCTCGGCACCATCGCCGCCGGCTCCCCGATCGAAACCATCGAAGAGCCCGAGAACCTCGAACTCGGCGAACTCGTACCGCGCGGCAGCGAAGTCTACGCCCTGCGCGTTCAAGGCAACTCGATGATCGAAGACGCTATCGCCGATGGCGACCTGGTGCTCGTCGAACGTCGCAACCAGGCCCACAACGGCGAAACGGTAGTGGCCGTCCTCCCCGACGAAACCACCACCCTCAAGCGTTTCTACCGGGATCCAAAAGCCCCGAAATCGAAACGAATCCGCCTGCAACCGGCCAATTCCACCATGCAAGCCATCTACCTGCCCGACGTAGAAATCCGCGGCGTCGTCGTCGCCGTCATCCGCCGCATGTAGAACACCCTGCGGGACGCGCACGATCACCAACGCAGCTCACCAACGCAGATCAATAACGCCACCGACCCGCGGACCTGGCAGACATCACTGCCCCTCGTAGCCGAGCGACCCCGCACACCACACCAGCACACCCCCTGCGCGGGCCACCCACCTCCCTGGCCCGCCAAGAAGAAGGCAAGGTTTACCCCTTGCCTTCTTTTTGCATCTCCTCACCGCCAGGCAAGTCCTTGCGAAAGCCATGAGTACCCGTGTGCTCTCCTTCCTTGGTCCACTGGAAGTGTGAATGCGGACACAACTGCGCCACAAGGCGCCTCCTGCAGCACTCGCTACAGCAGCCGCAGCAAACACTTCGGAAGTTGATCCACGGACAATGCTGCCGGGGAACGGCACTCAACCGGGCTGAGATCGCCCATTGGTGGTTGCGGTCGCCCCTGTCCTGAGCAAAGGACCCAGCGGGCAATCACCCGCCTGGCTTTGGCGAAGAGACCATAGGGGCCTGCCCGCTGCACCCTCTCCCACAAGGCTCCGGGTAGGGGCCGTCGGTCAGTCCGTTCTGATCGGGCGCGTTGGGAATGATGAACTCTAGACTCAGTCCGTAGTCTCGACCGTCCTACCAAAAACACTTGCCTGCAAGATCCGCCCAGTATCGCGGCGCAATCTGGACATCGGCCGTTTGGCCGCACCGGTCCCAACCTCTTCAGGCCTGCTTGCTCGAGGGCTTCTACCCATCCCCGCCATCCAGGCTGAAGTCATCCAGGCAATCGTCATCGGGACATCCTCCTCCAGGATCTCCTCAATCCACGCCCGATTGCCCCCAAGTTCAAAGGACCCGCAACACCGGGGCCGCTGATCCACAAACCCGATCTCGATCCGTCGACGTTGTTTCCTCCCCTGGGTAGCTGGAAGCTCGCCCGCAACACCTCACAAACCTCCTCCTTGGCACCGATCCGGTGGGCAAACGGATGCAAATCAGCGTCAGGAACCCGAGACAACCTAGAATCCTGCGCGGAATCCAGCACACGATGCCGCAGAAAGACTCGCACCCGCGCCGAGAATGAAGGATGAGAGGAGCTGGTGATCTCCGCCAAGCCTGGCCGAACTCCAAGTAGGCAGCCGGGTCGATCCGGTTTCGCGCATCAGGGTCCCCAAGAATGACGTGCTTTTCCTCGATCGGATCCCAAATCTACCTCCAAGAGGAGACCCATTCGCACGGCTTGCCTGAGTACAAAGCCGAGTTGCACATCCCGGCCCATGGCCGAAGGGCAAAAGGGACCGACTGAAACACGCGTCATGCCGGCAAAAAAACCTTCATGCCTCTCTGCGTGTGCCACGGACGGCAGTGAACAGGGCCCGCTTCCTGCTTGAATCAAGCATCCCCCTTCGCTTTGACGAACTCCAAGCCTCGATGCCCCGTCCGGCAGTCCCGCTGAATCACGGAGCAATCAAGGTTTCCTGCACGGAAGCCCCAACGATCATCCATTGTGATAGGCAACTATGCGGGCCCAGCCGAAGGACTGCGCACCGCAACGCACCTTAGATCGAGTCGTAGGCTAGCCCTTGGGACCCATGGATGCCGCCTGGCTCCTCCGATTGGAGTGGTGCGCCGGCTTGCAAACTCTTCGAGCCGGCTCCGTGGTGATCTCAGGCCCAACAAAATCGTCTGAACACATCCCGCTCGAACAACTCCTCGGCGAGAAGCTCACCCTCAAAACCAGGAGCCCGGAGACTGTAGATCCTCCGGATCGAAGAAAGACGACCGTCACCGCTCGCGGCCCTGAAGATCTGCGGCTCACGGATAGCCGGCGTTACGCGGAAACCGCGCCGGTCAGGCTCGCCGCGGCAGAAGCGGCGGTGGCTAGAAGCAAAAAAAAGACCCCCTGAACGGACGGATCCGTTCAGGGGGTCTGAGAAGCCCCGGCAATAACCTACTTTCGCGTTGCCACTATCATCGGCGGTGGCTGCTTGACGACCGTGTTCGGGATGGGAACGGGTATGGCCAGACACCTATGGTCACCGGGAATACGGGACGAGGTTGGTTGCTTGCACAACGTGCAACCTCGTTGAAGGTAAGGTGGAAACGAACTCTGCAAAGTCACGATTACGGAAGGCTTCCTTCTGCCATCCGGGAGCGCGTGGCTCCAAGATAGGAGAAGGTGGTTAAGCCGATCGTCCAATTAGTACCGGTAAGCTAAACACATTACTGTGCTTACACCGCCGGCCTATCAACCTGGTAGTCTCCCAGGGGACTGATAGGGATGACTCGTTTTGGAGAAGGCTTCGCGCTTATATGCATTCAGCGCTTATCCGTTCCGACCATAGCTACCCAGCTGTACCACTAGCGTGATAACTGGAGCACCAGAGGCTCGTCCACCCCAATCCTCTCGTACTAGGGGAAAACCTCCTCAATCATCCTACACCCACACCAGATAGGGACCGACCTGTCTCACGACGGTCTAAACCCAGCTCACGTACCGCTTTAATTGGCGAACAGCCAAACCCTTGGGACCTCCTTCAGCCCCAGGATGCGATGAGCCGACATCGAGGTGCCAAACCTCCCCGTCGATATGAACTCTTGGGGGAGATCAGCCTGTTATCCCCGGAGTACCTTTTATCTGATGAGCGACGGCCCTTCCACTCGGAATCCGCCGGATCACTAGGACCTACTTTCGTATCTGCTTGAGCTATATCTCTCGCAGTCAGGCACACTTATACCCTTACGCTCTACACGTGATTGCTAACCACGCTGAGTGTACCATCGCGCTCCTCCGTTACTCTTTAGGAGGAGACCGCCCCAGCCAAACTACCCACCAGACACTGTCCTCGCAGTGGATTCACACATACGAGTTAGAGACCTAATATACCGAGAGTGGTATTTCACTGATGGCTCCACCAGGCCCGAGAGCCCGGCTTCAACGCCTCCCACCTATGCTACGCACGGCATATCAAGACCCAATATCAGGCTATAGTGAAGGTTCACGGGGTCTTTCCGTCTTGATGCGGGAACGTGGCATCTTCACCACGGCTACAATTTCGCCGAGCTTGCTGTTGAGACAGTGCCCAAGTCGTTACGCCTTTCGTGCGGGTCGGAACTTACCCGACAAGGAACTTCGCTACCTTAGGACCGTCATAGTTACGGCCGCCATTCACCGGGGCTTCAATTCGTAGCTTCGCTTGCGCTAACCACTCCTCTTAACCTTCCGGCATTGGGCAGGCGTCAGTCTGTATACGTCTTCTTTAGGAATTAGCACAGACCTGTGTTTTTAGTAAACAGTCGCTTGGGCCATTTCTCTGCGGCCCCCCGGAGCTCCAGTCGCAGGACTTTCACCCTAGGGGGCACCCTTTATCCCGAAGTTACAGGGTCAATTTGCCGAGTTCCTTAACAGCAGTTCTCTCGAGCGCCTTAGGATACTCACCTCACCCACCTGTGTCAGTTTTGGTACGGACACCATTCGAACTCCCTAGAGGTTTTTCTCGGCGGTCGGTCCAGTGACTTCGGCCATGCGGCCTCGGCATCACCCCTGGATTTACGTGCACGGATTTACCTATGCACCATCCTCAGGCTTACACGCACACTTCAGTCCGTGCGATCACGTTTCCTTCCGCGTCACCCCATCGGTATAACGCGCGAACAGTGGTACAGGAATATTAACCTGTTGTCCATCGACTACGCCTTTCGGCCTCGTCTTAGGGTCCGACTAACCCTGGGCGGATTTACCGTGCCCAGGAACCCTTGGGTTTACGGCGAGCAGGATTCTCACCTGCTTTATCGCTACTCATTCCGGCATAATCACTTCCTAACCGTCCAGGTGTCGTTACCGTCACCCTTCACCCAGTTGGAACGCTCCCCTACCCCTGTATCAGGTCAACAACCTGGTACAAGCCGCAGCTTCGGTTGTGAACTTGAGTCCCGTTCATTTTCGGCGCAGAATCTCTCGACCAGTGAGCTATTACGCACTCTTTAAATGATGGCTGCTTCTAAGCCAACATCCTGGCTGTCTTCGAGACTCCACTTCCTTTACTACACTTAGCTCACATTGGGGACCTTAGCTGGCGGTCTGGGCTGTTTCCCTCTCGACCACGGATCTTATCACCCGTAGTCTGACTGCCAGGATACGGCTCGCGGTATTCGGAGTTTGGTTGAGTTGGGTACCCCGAAAGGCCCCAATCCCAATCAGTATCTCTACCCCCGCGAACTATTACCTGACGCTAGCCCGAAAGCTATTTCGGGGAGAACCAGCTATCTGCGAGTTTGATTAGCCTTTCACTCCTATCCACAGGTCATCGGAACAGTTTTCAACCTATACCCGTTCGGGCCTCCACGGCCTGTTACAGCCGCTTCACCCTGCCCATGGATAGATCACTCGCTTTCGGGTCTACGCCGTATGACTTAAGTCGCGCTATTAACACTCGGTTTCCCTTCGGCTACGGACCTTAAGCCCTTAACCTCGCCATACAGCGTAACTCGCCGGATCATTATGCAAAAGGCACGCCGTCAGCCATTGCCCCTAAGGGCCATAGGCCTCCGACAGCTTGTAAGTGGATGGTTTCAGGTACTATTTCACTCCCCTAACCGGGGTACTTTTCACCTTTCGCTCGCGCTACTATTACGCTATCGGTCGTCCAGAAGTACTTAGCCTTACGGGGTGGTCCCCGCGGATTCACACCGGGTTTCACGTGTCCGGCGCTACTCGGGATAACTACGGGAGGTGCCAAGATTTCGACTACCGGGCTGTCACCGTCTGCGGCTGGCTTTCCCACGCCATTCGTCTATCTATGCACTTTGTAACTCCCTGATCCTTTTACGGTTGGATCAGTAGGTCCCACAACACCCATGCACCAACGGCCGTAACCTTGGCAGTGCACGGGTTTAGGCTCTTCCCCTTTCGCTCGCCGCTACTAAGGGAGTCGAGGTTTCTTTCCTTTCCTGCAGGTACTTAGATGTTTCAGTTCCCTGCGTTCCCTACGCTATCGCGCTCCTGGGAGATGAATCCCAGGTGGTTTCCCAATCTCGGTGATCTCCGGATCAAAGCCTGTTAGCGGCTCCCCGAAGCTTTTCGCAGCTATGCCACGACCTTCATCGGCTCTGGACGCCAAGGCATCCACCATCCACTCTTTGTAGCTTAACCACGCTCTTCTGTATTTAGCTCGTGGCTTTGCCTACGTTCGTTTCCACCTTGTTTTCAAAGAACGTGAGGCTGGCAGAGCCTGCCTCACTGTTTCGTGTTTCTACTTCATCAGGGTGATTCGCCTTGGGGGAGCTACCAAACCACTCGAAGTGGTGGAGGCGAACGGACTCGAACCGACGACCCCCTGGTTGCAAACCAGGTGCTCTACCAACTGAGCTACGCCCCCACTGTTCCCCGCAAGGGGGACCGGGTGGGCAAGAGGCAGGTTGGTGGGCCTGACAAGATTCGAACTTGTGACCTCTCGCTTATCAGGCGAACGCTCTAACCAACTGAGCTACAGGCCCTACCGGTTCGACACCTGCGGATTCCGGAGAATCCATGGCCCATAGACCCTTGAACCCGACCCAGTAGGCCGGGTTCATCGATCAGAGTCCTGATGACCAGGCAACTTGAAGCGCTTTCGGCGTCTTCAAGATGAAGTAGAAAGGGTGACCTTCGTCAGCACAAGTGAGTCCCATGCTTGCCACCCCGATCGTAGATCGGAGCGTCTAACATATCCGTTAGAAAGGAGGTGATCCAGCCGCAGGTTCCCCTACGGCTACCTTGTTACGACTTAGTCCCAGTTACGGATCTCGCTTTCGGCGCCGTCCTCCCGAAGGTTAGACAAAGCGACTTCGAGCGCTACCCGCTCCCGTGGCTTGACGGGCAGTGTGTACAAGGATCAGGAACATATTCACCGCGTCATGGCTGATACGCGATTACTAGCGATTCCGGCTTCATGCAGGCGAATTTCAGCCTGCAATCCGAACTGGGGCCTACTTTCTGGGATTGCCTTGACCTCGCGGTCTTGGAACCCTTTGTATAGGCCATTGTAGCACGTGTGTAGCCCTGGCCATAAGGGCCATGATGACTTGACGTCGTCCCCACCTTCCTCCGTTTTAACAACGGCAGTCTCGCTAGAGTCCCCGGCATGACCCGCTGGCAACTAACGATAGGGGTTTCGCTCGTTACGGGACTTAACCCAACATCTCACGACACGAGCTGACGACAGCCATGCAACACCTGCATATGTTCCGACTCCGAAGAGCTGTCACCCTACTTTCATAGGGCTAATCCATACATGTCAAGGCCAGGTAAGGTTCTTCGCGTTGCTTCGAATTAAACCACATGCTCCACCGCTTGTGTGATCCCCCGTCAATTCCTTTGAGTTTTACCCTTGCGAGCGTACTCCCCAGGCGGGGCACTTAACACATTAGCTACGGCAATGAGTTCCATAGGTAAACCCATTGCCTAGTGCCCATCGTTTACGGCTAGGACTACCGGGGTATCTAATCCCGTTTGCTACCCTAGCTTTCGCATCTCAGCGTCAGAGACAGGCCAGTGAGCCGCTTTCGCCACCGGTGTTCCTTCAGATATCTACACATTTCACCGTTCCACCTGAAGTTCCACTCACCCCTCCTGTCCTCGAGCTAATCAGTATCGAATGCAGTTCCCCGGTTGGGCCGAGGGCTTTCACATCCGACTTAAGAAGCCGCCTACATGCTCTTTATGCCCAGTGATTCCGAACAACGCTTGCGCCCTCTGTATTACCGCGGCTGCTGGCACAGAGTTAGCCGGCACTTCCTTTCGCTTTGGTCAGCACGTTGGCTATTCACCAACGTGGGTTCCTATAGCGTGACAGTAGTTTACAACCCTAAGGCCTTCATCCTACACGCAGCGTCGCTCCATCAGGCTTTCGCCCATTGTGGAAGATTCTCGACTGCAGCCTCCCGTAGGAGTCTGGGCAGTGTCTCAGTCCCAGTGTGACGGATCATCCTCTCAGACCCGCTACCCGTCATCGCCTTGGTAGGCCGTTACCCCACCAACAAGCTGATAGGCCGCAACCCGCTCCCTCAGCAGCAGCCGAAGCCACCGTTTACCATTGACTAGATGCCTAGCCACAGGACCATTCGGTATTACCCACCGTTTCCAGTGGTTATCCCGAGCTGAGGGGTACGTTGGTTACGTGTTACTCACCCTTTCGCCGCTTTACTTGTCCGAAGACTTTCGCGCACGACTTGCATGCCTAATCCACGCTGCTAGCGTTCGTTCTGAGCCAGGATCAAACCCTTCAGTTGAGTTTGTCTTGGTTTTTGTTTGTACGCGCCTCGGCGTGAGCCGAAGCGCACTCGCTTGAGCTTTCAAAGGTCACCCTGATTGTCAAAGAACCGCGCGCGGGGGACTCCAGAACGAGGTTTGAACCTCGTTCGGGTCACACCAGGTGGGCCGTTTGGCCCGCCGTGCGGTGTGCCCCGCGCCGCGTCGGGAGAGGGGATAATAGGGGCAGATTCTCCCCGGTCAACAACGCCTGACCCGAAATCGTGCATTTCCTACGGCCTGGAATGTAAAGGCCCGGAAAATAAGGACTTAGGAACTGAGGAATTCTGGCGGGATCCCCCATTGCTGGGTCTGGCGGGCACAAAAAGGCCCCCTGGCACTTGCCAGGGGGCCTTTTCGCTTCGCGGAGCCTCGCGGGGCGCCCCGCGGCGCCCCCGGCCCCCTTGGAAAGGGTCCGATCCGGGTTCTCCCCTCCCCCACCGGGTCAGGGCTGGACCACCACGCGGGCCCCGGAGGGCAGCAGCTCGAACAGCAGCTCCACGTCCGCATTGCGCATGCGGATGCATCCGCTCGATACGCGTCCACCCACGCCCGATTCATCGTTCGTGCCGTGGAAGCCGTAGTCCGTCTTCACACCATCCTGATACCAACCGAGCCAACGTGCACCGAGCAAGTTGTCGGGATGTCCATACGGCAACGCAGGTTGACCCGGTCGCGTCCACACAGGTTCTTTCAACTTGTCACCGATCGTGTACGTGCCGATCGGTGTGTCTTTGCCTTCGCGTCCAACGCCGACAACCCACGCGTGCACGATCTCTCCGCCGTGCATGTACATCGCAAGTCGCGCATCAAGATCGACAAGCATGCTTGCGGGCTCCGTCGGAATGCGCAGCACATCACCAGGATGGATGAACTTGCCGAGATGGTTGACCTTGTTGATCAAGCCCGTGCACATGAGCAGACCGGGATTCTCGTCTACAACGCGTTTGCGGATCAATTCGAGGCTTTCGCCCGATTGCACGCGATACGTGATTCCAGGCCAATCCCCCGTAGGGTTCATGCGATAGAAGGATTGCGCGCGGTTCAAACGCTCTGCCCATTGCGCCAACGCTTCCTTGTGCGGCGCCCAAGGCGCGTGCACTTCCGCGAGGATCAACTCCGACAGTTCGGTCGCAGCCTCCTTGTACTTCGACGCACTCAACTCACGGTTGCTGTTCGCATCGAGTAACACCATGCGCATTGAGCGCGCGAGCGGATCGTTGCGTCCGGAATGCTGCGGCATCACCTGGCGTTGATCGAACTCGGTTGCGGCCTGCAGCATCTCGAGTTGCGCAGGCGTGATCGAGCCGCTCTCCGCAAGCGTCTGCATCGCATCGCGTGCCGCTTCGGGACGGCCGACCATCGCCTGCCAGAAGTACCCCGCGAGGCGCGCTTGATCCTGCGCCGCCGCCGTTCCGTGATCCGCATCGAGCGAGTCCTGCAACGCGCGCGGGTCCTGCTGGAACCAGGACTCGATCAACGCCTGCGCGACCCGCGCGCTGTCCCCGGCCGGCGCCCCCAACTGGATGCTGGAGCTGGCCTCCTGGATGCCGACCCGCTCCGCACCGTTCGCCTGCCAGGCCGGGGCGGGCTCGCCGCCCAGCTTCGCCACCGGATCTTCGATGACAAACGGAAGCTCGACGCGGTCGTCCGCCGCCCCCGCTCCGGCCCCGACTTCCGGGGTCGGCTCGAGTTCGGGCGCCTTGGGCACCACGGCCAGCGCCTCTTCCGGTTTGCTCAGCCCCTGGGCGGGGTCGAGCGTCGGCGGTGCCGGGGCCACCTGGCCCGTCGTGGGATCGTTCGCCGGTTTCGGCTCCTCCGATCCAGAGCTACGCAATCCAAGAACAATCAAGATCACCGCCGTGGTGATCAGCAGAAGGCCCCTCAAAGTACACCTCGTTTCCAGGGTAAGCCGAATCTCCCGGCCCGGGCCCTTGCCCGCGCCGGCGGCTCCCCAGGGAGGTCCGTACCGGTTTGCATGGTTTCCACCCCCCCGGGGGAATCCAGCCCGAATCGTACGGCGGCCGCCCGGCGAATCCCCGTGGGATCGGGTCGGCTGGCGGTCCATTCCCCCCAGGCGGAAAACCCGTCGCGCTCCCCTCCCCCACCTTGGGCGTGCCTAGGCACCTGGCCGGCTCGGGTCCCTGCCTGGCCGGAGGCGAATCCCTAGGGCGCTCGGCCTGGCCGCCAGTTGGACCACGCGCGCCGCATCCCGCAGCGCCATCCTCCAGCGCCGGCGAGTCCGCGCAGCGGGGGGAAAACCAGGGGGGTCGTTCCTCGCCGTGGTCCCGATATCCCGGAACCACAGGGTTCCAGGTGGGCCAAACTGCGTACAGAACACCGTACGCGCGTAACAGGCCCATTAGAGGGTCATTCGGCTCCAGGGAATGTCGGGACTACACCTGCGGGCGCGGCCCCCCTAGGGAGAACCACATTAGCACCGGCGCGTACAAGTTGGAGTCGCGTCCCCAGAGATTTCCGCGCGCAGGGAGTGCCACGCATCGATTCGGTACGCGGCGCCAAAACGAACAACGGCCGACCCGCGTTTACGCAGGCCGGCCGTCGTGCCGTTGGGATCGGGATCAGCCGAGGGTGTGCGCAGCGATCGCAACCCGCAGGGTTTGACCGAGCACGTCGAACTCGGATGCGCCCTCGCCGGGATCGTTGGAAAGGTCGGGGCAAGCGTGCGCCGCAAGGACTTCGCCGGCGATCACCGGCCAGAACTCGCGCACGGCCTGGGCCAGACTTCCGTCGCAGGACACCAACACCTCGATGCGATCATCCAAGGCGAGATCCGCATCCTTGCGCAGGTTCTGCAGGCGGTTGATCACCTCGCGCGCGAGGCCCTCCCGCTCCAACTCGGGCGTCAGTTCGAGATCGAGCGCCACCGTGACTCCCCCTTCGGTCGCCACGGCCAAGCCGCTCTTCGATTCCCGGTCCACGAGCAGATTCTCGGGCGTATAGACGAGTCCATCGACCGCCTGGCTGGCCAGCTCCTTGCCGGCCACCACGCCCGCCAGCGCATGGCTGTCGAGCCCTGCGACCTCGGCTTGGATCGCCTTCAACTGTTTGCCGTAGGCCGGACCCAGCACCTTCAGGTTGGGCCGCGCCGAGTACGAAACGAGGTGCTGTTCGCTCTGGGCCTGGTGCATCTCCTTGATGTTGAGCTCCGCCAGGATCAGGTCGCGCATGCCCTCCAGCGCCGCGCGATCGCCGTCATCGGCGACCGCCAGCGTCAGGCTGGCCAGGGGCTGGCGGATGCGTACATCACGCGCCACCCGCAAGGAACGGCCCAATGCGACCGCCCGGCGCGCGAGCTCCATACGGTGCTCGAGCCCCGGATTCGCGTAGCGGGTCTCCACCTCGGGGTAATCCTCCAGGTGCACGCTGTCGAGCCCCTTGCCCACCGAGAGGTTCTCATAGATCTCGTCGGCGACAAACGGCAGGAACGGCGCCAGCACCTTGCTGAGCGTCAGCAGCACGTGATGCAGGGTGCGGTAGGCGTTGACCTTGTCCGCATCGCCCGCTTCGTTGCCACGCCAGAAACGGCGCCGCGAGAGTCGGATGTACCAGTTGGTCAGATCGTCGATGAACTCGAGCAGCCGCGGAACCACCTGATAGAGGTGGTATTCGGCCATGTGCGAGCGCACGGCCCCGATCAGCGACTGCAGGCGCGCCAGGATCCAGCCGTCCAATTCGTTGATCGAACCGTCCGGCGCGTGGCCATCGGGCTGCCAACCATCGACCTCTGCGTACCGCGTCAGGAACGAATAGGAGTTCCACAGCGGCAGCAACACCGTGCGGATCTTCTCTTGCACACCCGCGTCGGAGAAGCGGATGTCCTTCGCGTTCACCACCGGCGAATCGATCAGGTAGATGCGCAGCGCATCCGCCCCGTACTGCTCGAGCACGAGGTTCGGATCGGTGAAGTTGCGCTTGCTCTTGCTCATCTTGGCACCGTCCTCCGCGAGCACGATGCCATTGACGATCACGTTCTTGAAGGCCTGCTTGCCGCGCAACGCCGCCGACAGCACCGTCAACGTGTAGAACCAACCGCGCGTCTGATCGACGCCCTCGGCGATGAAATCACCCGGGTGGCCGGTTTCGACGTACTCCTTGTTCTCGAACGGATAGTGGTTCTGCGCGAAGGGCATGGAGCCCGACTCAAACCAGCAGTCGAAGACCTCGCTGGTGCGCCGCATGGTGCCGCCGGGCGTGCGCTTCGACGGGAAGGTGATCGGATCGATCGTCTCCCGGTGCAGGTCGGTCAAACTGCCGGGCGTCAGGCCCGCGAGCTCCTCGAGCTGCTGCACCGAGCCCACGCAGACCATTTCGCTGGGATCCTCATCGCAGCGCCAGATCGGCAGGGGCGTGCCCCAGAACCGGCTGCGCGCCAGGTTCCAGTCGCGCGCCGATGCGAGCCAATTGCCGAAACGGCCGCTGCCGATCGATTCGGGCACCCAGTGCACCTTCGAGTTCAGCTCGACGAGCTCGTCGCGCATGTCCTCCACCCGCATGAACCAGGTGGAGATCGCCATGTACAGGATCGGCGTTTCGGTGCGATAGCAGTGCGGCGTGGCGTGCACGATCGTATCGCGGTCCACCAGCACGCCCAGCTCCTTGAGTCGCGCCATGATGTCCTTGTCCGCGTCCTTGACGTACATGCCCTGCCAGTCCGGGATCGAAGCATCGTAGATGCCGCTGATCGACACCGGATTCACCATCGGCAGGCCTTCGCGCTGGCCGATGGCGAAGTCGTCTTCGCCGAAGGCCGGAGCGATGTGCACGATGCCCGTACCCGAATCCGCGGTGGCGTGGCCCGAGAGCACGACGCGGAACGCGCGTTTGCCATCCGGGCCCGGCTGGGCATAATCGGCGAAGAAGGGCAGCAGGGGCCGGTAGGGGCGGCCTTCGAGGGCGCTGCCCTTGACCGTCTCCAGCACTTCGTACTCGCCGATCCTCCCGCGCTCCTTGTAGCGCGCCAGGCAGACCGGGTTCGCGTAGGCCACCTCGCCCCCATCGGCAAAGCGCACCTTCACGTAGTCGAGCTCGGGGTTCACCGCCAGGGCTAGGTTGCTCGGCAGGGTCCAGGGCGTGGTGGTCCAGGCCCACAGGTACGCGTCTTCGTCCTCGAGGGCGAACCGCACCGTGATCGACGGGTCCTGCCGGCGCTTGTGGCCTTCCTTCTTGGTGACCGGATCCTTCTCCTGGGGCCCGAGGGCCACCTCGAAGTTCGACAGGGTCGTGCCCAGGGCCGTCGACACCGGCTGGACCCGGAAGCCCTCGTAGATGCGCCCCTGGTCCCAAAGGCTCTGGAACACCCACCAGACCGACTCCATGAAACTCGTGTCCATGGTCCGGTAGCCGCGATCGTGGTCGACCCAACGGCCGAGGCGCCGGATGGTCGTGCGCCATTCCGCCGTGTAGCGCAGCACCAGGCTGCGGCACGTGTGGTTGAAGGATTCGAGCCCCACCGCCTGCACGGCGCGGGCATCCTCGAGCCCCAGCTCCTTCTGGGCTTCGTTCTCCACGGGCAAGCCGTGGCAGTCCCAGCCCCAACGCCGCTCCACCTGATGGCCGATCATGGTGAAGTAGCGCGGCACGATGTCCTTGATCACGCTGCCCACCAGGTGCCCGTAGTGCGGCAGGCCGGTGGCGAAGGGCGGACCGTCGTAGAACACGAAGCGCGGTGCCCCGGCGCGCCCGTCGATCGAGCGCTGGAAGACGTTTTTCGCCTCCCAGACCGCGAGGCGATCGTCTTCGAGCTGGGGGAAGGACACCGAGGGGGGAGCCGCACGCAGTTTCATGGCGGTATCTTAGCCTGCCCCCGCCCCGCGGATCCAAGAACCCGCGGGGGTTCCCCCGCCCTCGATTCCCGGTCCAGCCGGGCCGTGGCGCTCAGGGGCGGGCGGGGGGCACCGGCTCCGCCGGGCTCACTTCGCTGCCGAGGCCGCCTTCGAGGATGCGGCGCACGCCGAGTTCGGTGAACTCCTTGCGCTGGGATTCGCGGTAGCGCCCCTTCAGCCCCATGTCCGTGCGGGCCATGGATTCGAGCAAGTAGCGCACGTGCGCGCCCCAGCCCTCTTCGGCGAGCATCTCCTCCACCGCGCTGCCCCGGGCCATGCCCGAACGCCAGATGCGCCGGTGGGCCTCGCGCAGCTCCTCGACCTCTTCCGCGGTGAAGTCCGCGCGCTTGAGGCCGATCACGTTGACGCCGCGCACGCGGCTGTCGTGGCCGTCGACGATCATGTACGGCGGCACGTCCTTGGACATGCGCGTCATGCCGCCCACGTAGGCGTGGGCGCCGACGGTGATGAAAGCCACCGCGCCCGCCATGCCCGACAGGTTCGCGTGGTGCTCGACCAGGGTGTGGCCCGCGAGCAACACCCCGTTGCCCAGGATCACGCGGTCTTCCAGCTCGCAGTCGTGCGCCACGTGGCAACAGGCCATCAGCAGGCAATCGCTGCCCACGCGCGTCACGCCGCCGCCTTTGATCGTGCCGCGGTTGATCGTGACGAATTCGCGGATGGTGTTGCGGTCCCCCACGAAGAGGCGGGTGTCCTCGCCGCGGTAGGAGAAGTCCTGGGGCGGCGTGCCGAGCGACGATTGGCCGACGATGAAGTTCTCGCGGCCGATGACGGTGTGCCCGTCGATCATCACCTGGGGGCCGATGCGCGTGCCATCGCCGATACGCACGTGGCGGCCGACGACGGTGTAGGGGCCGACTTCGACGTCCGCGCCGAGTTCGGCGCCGTCTTCGATGACCGCGGTGGGGTGGATCTTGGTGGCCATGGGGATTCCTCAGGCATCGATCATGGTGAACATGAGCACCGCCTCGCAGACGGGCTTGCCGGCGACGGAACCCCAGGCCTTGACCTGCACGGTTTCGCCCTTGATGCGCATGGTTTCGACCTCCAGGCGCAGTTGGTCCCCGGGGGTGACCGAGCCGCGCAGCTTGACCTTGTCCAAGGACCAGAGCACGGCGAGTTTGCCCGAGTATTCGAGTTTGCGCAGCAGCAGCATGCCCGCCAATTGGGCCATGGCCTCGAGCTGCAGCACCCCCGGCATCAGCGGCACATCGGGGAAGTGCCCCTGGAAGAACGGTTCGTTGATGGTGACGTTCTTGATGCCCACCGCGCGCTGGAAGCCCTGCACCTCGATCACGCGATCGATCAGCAGGAACGGATAGCGGTGCGGCAGCATGTTCAGGATCTCACGCACGTCCATGCCGGACTCGCGGCGCAATCCTTGGTTCTCCTCCTCCTGCATGCGGTCGAGCAGCTTCTCGACCAGCAGGGCGTTGGCGCGGTGGCCGGTGCGCGTGGCGATCACGTGGGCCTGCAGGTCCGCGCCGAGCAGCGACAGGTCGCCGACGAGGTCGAGCAGCTTGTGGCGCACGGCTTCGTCGGCCATGCGCGGCGTGCTCTCGGGATCGCCGAGCACCAACGTGTTCTCGCGCGTCGCGCCCTTGCCCATGCCCGCCTTGCGCAGCAGTTCGACTTCGGACGCGAGGCAGAAGGTGCGCGCCGGCGCGATCTCCTTGGCGAAACTCGCCGGATCGACGTCGACCTGCACGCTGCCCCCCGCAACCCCGGGTTCATCGAAGGTCGCCACGTACTGCACGGTGAGGCCCGGCGTCTCCTTGGGCAGGGCCACCAGGGTCGCGCTGCCCTCGCGCACGTAGACGGGTTCGTCGAGCACGTAGGTGCGCGCCTCTTCGTTCTGCTCGACGATGCCGGTCTGCTGCATGAGCTGCACGATCGGCAGGGCGCTGCCATCGCCCCCGGGGAACTCGCCGGCGTTGAGCTCGATGCGCAAGTTGTCGACCCCGAGGCCGCGGCAGGCGGCCAGGAAGTGTTCCATGGTCTCCACCACCGTCTCGCCGTTGGCGAGGCGCGAACGGCGCTCCTTGTCGGAGTAGTAGCGGATGTGCCCCCAAACCGGCTGCGCGTCGGGCAGGTCGGTGCGCACGAATTCGATGCCGTGACCCGCCGGCGCCGGCAGGATGCGGGCCTTGACGGACTCCCCGCTGTGCAGGCCCACGCCCACCAGCTCCACGGCCGTCTTCAGGGTCTGTTGCCGTCGGTTCATGAACGTTCTTCCTCCAGCGCGCTCAGGCGGTTCTTGAGCAGGCGCAGCTCTTCGCGCAGGCGCGGCAGGGCGAGCAGGGCCCCGAGGGTCTCGCGTTTCGGCCCGGCCGGGTGGCCGAAGACGTCCTGGCCGGCGGGCACATCGTTGAGCGCCTTGCTGCCCGCCCCCACCCGGGCGCCGTCGCCCAGTTTGAGGTGGCCCGCGACGCCCGCCTGACCCGCCAGGATCACCCAGCGGCCGAGGCGCGTGGAACCCGCGACGCCGGACTGGGCGATCAGCAGGCTGTTCTCGCCCACCACCACGTTGTGGCCGATGTGCACGAGGTTGTCGAGTTTAGTGCCGCGGCCGATGCGGGTGATGCCGAAGCGCGCGCGGTCGATGGTGCAACCCGCACCGATGTCCACCTCGTCTTCGATCACCACCGTGCCCGTCTGCGGAATGCGCTTCCAACCGCCGGGGGTCGAGTCGTAGCCGAACCCCTCCGAGCCGATCACGCTGCCGGCCTGCACGCGGCACTGGGCGCCGAGTTTGATCCCGGGGTAGAGCACCACCTGGGGGTAGAGCTCGCAGTCGTGGCCGACGGAGACCCCTTCGCCCACCGAAACGTGGCTGACCAGCACGCAGCGCGGACCGATGCGCGCGTGGGGCCCCACGTGGCAGAAGGGACCGATCGAGGCGCTCGGGTCGATGCGCGCGGTCTCGTGCACGTGGCTCGTCGCGTGCACGCCGACCAGAGGGGCCTGCCACACCGGGGCGAAGTGCTCGACGAGTTTCGTGAACGCCGCGCTCGGGTCGGCGCAGCGCAGCAGGGTGCGTTCCCCGCGGGGCAATTCGAGATCGGTGCCCACCAGAACGCAGCCCGCCTGGCTCTCCCCGAGCGCGCCCCGGTAGCGGGGGTCGGCGAGAAAGGCCGCTTCGTCGGGTCCGGCGTCCTCGAGCGAGGCGACACCGCGGATGGACCCGGAATCCGGTCCTTCGATCTGGCCGCCGCAGAGTGCGGCAACCTGGGCAAGGTTCAGCTTCTTCATGGCATCGACATCGACGCGACCCGGGAGTCCTACAGGGCGGCTCGTCCCGGGCGGGATGGGAAGACGGCCCCTTCGTACCCGAGCCGCCAGCCCAAGTCAATCGGGGCCCGGGAAGCGGGCCCCTGACCGGGACGCAGGGCCCCAGGGCGGGGCTCCAGGCGGCGGGCACGGGGCCCGGATGGCGGCATCAGCGCAGCGACAGGGTGAACGAGAATACCTGGGACTCGTCCGAGTTGTAGTCGCGCACGGGCCAGCCGAAGTTGAACGACAAGGGAATCGGCTGCAGCATGCCGATGCCGAAACCCGCGGTCACGCGCAGTTGGTCCGGATCGATCTGCCAAGCTTCGGGATCGAGGATGCCCCAGTCGGAGAAGAGGATCAGGCGGAACACTTCGGCGCGCTCCGCCGTACCCGCGATCGGCGTGGTGTAGATCGGCACACGATACTCGAAGGTGCCGCCGACCATCGTCTCGCCGCCGAGCGGATAGTCGCCGTTGTACGGGCCCATGCCGCGGTAGCGGAAGCCCCGCATCCAGGCGCTGCCCCCACCGAAGAACCGCTCCCCGTAGTGCGCGATCTCGGTATCGCCGTAGGGCGCAGCCACCCCGCCCCGCAGGCCCACGTGCAGGCCCGGACGGGCGCTGATCGATTCGGGCCCGAACAGGTAGTAGTAGTCGTAGGTCAGCTCGGTCTTGAGCAGATCGTTGTCCCCGCCGAACGGCCCACCGTACAAGGTCGTATCCCACTTGAGGAACTGTCCCTTGCGCGGCATCCGGAAGTTGTCGAGGCTGCTGATGCGCAGTTCCACGTCCATGCCGACGAAATCCGAATCCGCCGGCGTGTGCGTCAGGGTCACCGGCAGGTCCCCGTCGTCATACCCATCGAGCTGCAGGTTCTGGAACTCCGCCCCCACGCGCAGACTCACGTCCCCCTGGCCGAACATGTGCGACAGGAAGACTCGCGCGCGACCGCGTTGTTCGTCGTGGCTGCGGTACTGCCGGGTCCGCTCGGACAATCCGATGCCGAAGCCGGTACGGTTGAAGTGCGTGCCGAAAGCGTCCGGGTGGCTGTAATCGATGCTGTACTGGTCGACTTCGCTACCGGGGGACAGGTTGACCGCGAAGGTCTCGCCGTTGCCGTGGAAGGCTTCTTTCGAATAGACCTCGCTGAAGGTCGAGAAGAAGCCGCTCGGCAGGTCCGCCGCCTCGAAGTTGCTCATCGAGAGGGACACGAGGCCCACCAGACCGTTGTTGCTGTCGATGCCGGCGGTGAAGCGCAGGTCGACGTTGCGGCCCTCTTCGACCTGGAACACCACGTCGACCTCGTCCGGGCTGCCGTCCACCGGCACCAACTGGTAGTAGGGCAGGGGGTGGCGCGGATCGCTCGGGTCGGAGAAGTATCCGCTGTTCACCAGGCGCCGGCGGGAGGCCTCCAGCTCGCGCTGGGACAAGAGCTTGCCGGGAAGCACGCTGACTTCGCGGCGCAGCACCCGGTCGCGGGTGTGGCCGTTGCCGCGGAAGGTGATCGCCCGCGCGCGTTTCGGGCTGCCCTCCATGATCCGGTAGACCACGTCGACGAGATGTCCGTCGGACAAGTAGTGCAGTTCGGGCTCGAGGAAACGGAAACCCGCGCCGCCTTGCGGATCGGCGAAGGTCTCGGCCGCCAGGTAACCCCGGTCGCCGTAGTACAGGCCGAGCTCCCCCCCATCGCGCTGGATGCGCGCGCGCTCGAGCGGCACACCGGGCTGCAACTTGAGCAGCGCCTGCAGCTCCTCCTCGGGGAAGGTGAGCGGCACGCTCTCGAGCTCGCCCCCCTGATCGCGTTTCGCCTCGATGCGCACCGAGTTCACGGTGTACAGGGGCCCCTCGTCGACGAGCACCTTGACCTTGACCCGGTTGCGCTTCTCGTTGAACACGAGGTCCTGGATCTCGACCTTCGCGTCGAGCCAGCCGCGGTCGCGGTAGACCTGGCGCATGGCCACGAGATCGGCCTCGAGCTCGTCCTGGTCGTAGACCCGGCCGAGCCAGTTGAACAGGCTCTTGCCGCCGGTCTGCACCTTGGCGAGTTTGCGCAGGCCGCCTTTCCAGAACAGGTGGCCGGTCTCGGGCAGACTTTCGTTGCCCTCGATCTCGAGGCCCAGGCAGCGCACCTTCGGCCCTTCGCGCACGTTGAAGATCAAGTCGCGCACCACCGAGCCGGGTTGCGGTTCCCCCGCGACCCAACCCACCTCGCAGAACAGGAACCCCTGCTTGGCGTAGCCCCGCTGGATGCGGTCCGCGATGCGATCCGCCTCGTGGACGTAGACCCGCGTGCGTTCCCCCAGGCCGGCCCACTCGCGCACCTTTTCGACCGAGAACTCCTCGACCCCGATGAACCGCACGTCGGGGTCCACTTCGAGTTCCTGCAGGGTGATGTCGAGCACCACGCCGCCGTCCCCCTGCAGGATGCGCGGGGGTTCCGACACGATGATGCCGAAGTTCTCGAAGGCTTCGCGCACCTGCAGTTCGCGCAGGGGCTGGCCGATCTCGATGCCAAGGGCCGAGAGCACCGCGCGTTCGGAGTAGTTGCCCAGGCCGTGCAGCTCCACGCCAACCACCAGCGGAATCTCCGGCGCCTGGCGCACCGGGCCGAGCAGCTCCTGGGCCCGCGCCGGCCGCACGCCGGTCAGCAGGACACACACCAAGAGCAAGGGAAGCAGGCAGAAACGCGTCATGGGCCCGATCAGAACTGGATGGGTTCGGCGATGCTGGGCGCCGGGTTTTCGAAGCGCAGGATCTCGCTCTGGTAGTGCAGGCTGACCGCGCCGGTCGGACCGTTACGCTGCTTGGCGATGATGATCTCGGCCTTGCCGCGGTTCTCCTCGGTCGGGTTGTAGTACTCGGCCCGGTAGAGCATGAGCACCACGTCAGCGTCCTGCTCGATGGAGCCTGATTCCCGGAGGTCGGCCATCTGCGGGCGCTTGTTCTCGCGGTTCTCGACCTGGCGGGAGAGCTGCGAAAGCGCCAGCACGGGCACCTCGAGCTCGCGCGCGAGTTCCTTGAGCGAGCGGGAGATGACCGAGATCTCCTGCTGGCGGCTTTCGGCTTTGGCCGTCATCAGCTGCAGGTAGTCGATGACGATCATATCGAGGTTCTTGTACATCGACTTCACCCGCCGCGCGCGGCTGCGCAGGGCCATGATCGAAAGGCCCGGGGTGTCGTCGATGATCAGGCTGGCTTCGGCCAACTCCCCCGCCGCCTGGGACAGGTCCGCAAACGACGACGAGTCGATCTTGCCCTTGCGCAGGCGCGACGAATCGACGCGGGCGCGCGAGCACAACATACGTTGACCGATGGAGGCCGCACCCATCTCGAGGCTGAAGAACAGCACCACCGGGTTGTGCTCGTAGTGGGCCGGCCGGTCGAGGGCCGCGCGCTCCATCAGGTTGAGCACGAAGGCGGTTTTGCCCATCGAGGGACGGGCGGCGATGATCGTCATCTCGCCCTTGTTGAAACCTCCGAGCATGTCGTCGAGCTCGTAGAAGCCGCTAGGCAAGCCGGTCAGTTCGCCACGATGGCTGGCCGCGTCCAGGTTGCGGAACACGTCGCGCAGCACATCGCCCATGGGCCGCGCCCCGGCCCGATCGCGCTCGCCGTTGATCCGGAAGATCGCGTTCTCCGACTCATCGAGCAGCTGCGTGACCTCTTCCCCGACCGGCGCCGTGCGGTAGGCCTTGTCGATCATGTTCGCCGCGCCGCTGATCAGCTTGCGCAGCATCGAGGTCTGCCGCACGATGCCCGCGTGGTGCATCAGGTGCGCCGGGCTGGTGCTGCCCCCGGTGAGTTGGGCCAGGTAGGCCGCGCCCCCCACCGCCTGCAGCTCGCCGCGGGCCTTGAGGTACTCCGACAGGGTCATCAGGTCGATGCCCAGGTTCTCCTCGGCCATCTTGAAGATGGCCTCATAGATCTTGCCGTTGCGCCCGACGAAGAAGTCCTCGTGGTTGAGCACCGCCAACAGGTCCGGGATACGGTCCGGCGCGAGCAGCAGCGAACCGAGCACCGAACGCTCGGCGTCTTCGTTGTGCGGCGGGATGCGCCCGGGCGGGGTGATTTCATCCATGGGATCGGAGAGCGGAGGCCGGTGCCCAGGATAGCGATTGGCAGGGACCGATCCCAAGGTCCAGCACGGTCCGTGACGCCGGGAAATGCCGCGCGGCACCCGAAACCGGGTGCCGCGCGGGAGTTGGCTCGTGCCATGGCTCGGAAATCCAGAAACACCGTGGTGCTTCGGCTCCGGGCCGGCCAGCCGGGATCGCTTGGGCGGATCGCCCGGGGGTCAGGCCTGCGCCTCGACCCGCACGGTGATCTCGGTCTCCTGGTCGCCCCAGACGTGCACGCGGACCTTGTGGTCGCCAGTGTGCTTGATCGGGTGATCCAGGCGGATCTGACGCTCTTCCAGCGGGGTACCCGCGGCGGTCGCCATGCTGGCGACCTGGGCCGCGCTCACCGAGCCGTACAGGTTGCCCTTGTCGTCGGCGCGCTCGCTGGTGGTGACCACCAGCTCGGCGAGCTTCGAAAGGGTCGATTGCACTTGCTGGGCGTGCTCGGCGCGGGCCGCGGCCGCGCGCTCGGCGCGACGGGCGATCTGACGCTTGTTGTCCTCGGTGGCGGGGATCGCCAGACGGAAGGGCAGCAGGTAGTTGCGCGCATAGCCGGAAGCCACGCGCACCACATCACCGGTGTGCCCCAGGTCTTTTACGTCCTCTTTCAGGAGGACTTCCACTCGCTTGGCCATGGTATTTCCTCCTGGGATCACTTGGTGAAGGGCAAGAGCGCCACGTGGCGGGCGTTCTTGATGGCTTTCTTCAGCTGCTTCTGGCACTGCGCGCAGAAGCCGGTGCGACGGCGGGAGAGGATCTGGCCCTGGGGGGTCAGGAACTTCTCCAGGTACTCGATGTTCTTGTAGTCGATGATCGGATCGTCACAGTTCGTGGAACCGATCACAGTGCGTTCTTTCTTGGCCATGGATCAGTCCTCCTTGCCTTCGTCCGAATCCTCGTCGTCGGAATCCACATCGGAATCCTCGTCGACTTCCTCTTCCGTCACACCCTCTTCGATCACCGGCTCGTCGTCGGCCGGGGGTTCCGGAACGGTGTAGTCGGTGCCGTCCTCGAGGGCCGCCTTGGCCGGCTCGTCTTCGGGCATCACTTCGACGGCCTGGACCAGGTAGCGCAGCACCTGCTCGGACAGATCGAAGTCGCGTTTGAAGGCGGGCATGTTCTCGCCCGGCATTTCAAAGTAGCTGAGGTAGTAGGTCGCGCGCTGGTTGCCCGCGATCGGGTACGCCAGGCGGCGCTCTTCATAGCGGCGCAGGGCCTTCACATTGGCGCCATGCTTCACCAGCGTGTCGCCAACCAGGGCCTTCGCCTTGCGCCAGTCCTCCCGAACCACCTGGTTCGAGACAAGGACCATAGCTTCGTACAGTTGCGTCAAGTTTCCTTCTCCTTTGCGTTCAGGCGGCACTGCGGGACCTTCGGACCATCCTCAGGCTTCCCTGTTCCAGCGGCTGTGGAACCGCGTCATGCACGCTTCGAAGTTTCTGTGGTCGAGCCAGTCGAGCACCGCCTCGGCCGCTTCGCGGACCGAGATCTCGGCTTCGACACGCTCGGCCGCTGGAAACATCTCCAGTACATGGCGCACCGCGTCGGTCCCCGGGCTCCCGATGCCCACCCGCAAGCGGGGAAAAGCATTCGTGCCCAGGTGTTCGATGATAGAGCGCATGCCGTTGTGGCCTCCGTGCCCCCCATGGGGCCGCAGTCGCAGCCCGCCCAGGGGCAGGTCCAAGTCGTCAAAAACCACCATCAGGCGCGACAGGTCGAAGGGGGGAGCCCCCTCCTCCACCGGCGCCTGGGCCAGCAGCAGCCGCGCGAGGGGCGCGACCACTTGTCAGAGCGGTTCATGAAGGTCATCGGCTTCACGAGCCAACCTTTGCCGCCGGGCAGTTCTGCCCAGAGGAAGGACTTCGGCCCGGCATAGCCGGCGAGCTTGGATGCGCTTTGAAAGAGCACCCCGCACTGCTCGGCAACCTGGTCCAACACGTGGAAACCGAGGTTGTGGCGCGTCCAGTCGTATTCCGGTCCGGGGTTACCCAGCCCGACGATCAACAGGCCCGACATAAGCAGCAGCGCAGGGACCTCCCCCGGGACGGGGGAAGGGCGAGCAGTCTACAGGCAGGCCGGCCCCTGGCAAGGGGCCGGCCTGGAAAGTGGCTCGCAGGGGGTCTCCGGGGGGCGGATCAGGCCTTCTCGGCCCCTTCCTCGCCCTCCGCGGCGGCGCCTTCGTCCCCACGCACGGCCGAAACGACCGCGATCTCGAGGTTCGCCGGCACGGCCAGCTCGACCCCTTCGGGAAGCTTCAGGTCGCTCGCCTTGATGTGGGAGCCGGCTTCCATGCCGCCCACGTTGACCTCGATCTCGTCCGGGATGAGGCTCGGGATGCAGCTCACGGCGATGTGGGTCACGCCGTGGTTGAGCACGCCGTTCGGCTGGCCGAGGAACACGAGTTCGACTTCGGACTCGGTCTTGACGCCGCGGGTCACCGGCTTGAACTCGACGTGCACGATGCCACTGCCGAGGGCGTCGTACTGCAGTTCGCGGACCACGGCGCTCTGGGTTTTGCCCCCGACTTCGAGGTCGTAGAGGTGGGCGTGGGCGCGGCGGGAGGCCATGAACTCGTCGAAGCAGATGTGGAAGTTCATCCCTTCGTGGTCCTTGTCGGCCTGCAGGTTGCAGACGAGACGGCCTTCGGAACGCAGGCTACGGGCATTGCGGCTGCCGACCTTGGTCCGCAGTTCGCCCTTCAAAGTGACACTGGCACTCATCGGATCTCCTGGATGGTTCGCCGCCCTTTCGGGCGCACAGGGGGGCCGCCCGGGCGGGCGGCGGGGACAGAAAAAACCGGGCCGGGCTCCCTATTCGAAGAGGGAACTGACCGACTCGGAGAGGTGGATATTACGGATTGCCTGGGCGATCAGGGGCGCCACACTGCAAATTTCCATGTTCTTCGGCAGATTCGCACGGTCCTGGGGCACCGAGTCGGTGGCCAGGATCTTGTCCACCGGGGCCGCCGCCAGGCGCTCCAGGGCCGGGCCGCAGAGCACGGCGTGGGAGACCGCGATGACCACCGACTTGGCCCCGGAATCCCGCAGGATCTGGGCGGCCTGGGTGATCGAGCCGGCGGTCGAGATCATGTCGTCGACCAGCACGCAGTGGCGGCCGCGCACGTCACCGATGACGTGTTCGACCACGGTCTCGGAACCGGACATGCGGCGCTTGTCCACGATGGCCAGGTCCGCGTGCAGGCGCTTGGCGTAGGCGCGGGCCATCTTGGTGCCCCCCACGTCGGGGGTCACCACCACCGGGCTCTGGATGCCGAGGTTCAGCACCCCCTGCATCAGCACCGGGCGGGCGTAGAGGTGGTCGACGGGGATGTCGAAGAACCCCTGGATCTGGGGGGCGTGCATGTCGAGGGTCACGACCCGGTCGGCCCCCGCCCCCACCAGGGTGTTGGCGACGACCTTGGCGCTGATCGGCACCCGGCCCTCGTCCTTGCGGTCCTTGCGCGCGTACCCGAAGTACGGGATCACGGCGGTGATGCGGCCCGCGCTCGAGCGGCGCAGGGTGTCCATGAGCAGCAGCAGCTCGACCCAGTTGTCGTTGACGGGCGGGCAGGTGGGCTGCACCACGAAGACATCGCGGCCGCGGATGTCCTCGTTGACCTTGATGTTGCACTCCCCGTCCGGGAACCGATCGGTCACCGTGTCCGCCAGGTGCTTGTCCAGGTGGACGGCGATGTTCTTGGCCAGTTCGGGGTGAGCCGAACCACAGATCAGGGTCAGGTCCTTGATGCGTTCCACGGGATCGTCAGCGGTTTGCCGGGGGGCGGTTTCAGGATTTGGGGCGCAGGCGCTTGGCAGGCATACCGACCCAGGTCTCTCCCTCGGAAACCTGGGCTGTGCGGGTGACCACCGCGCCGGCACCGGTGGTGACACCGTCGGGCAGGTGGTTGGGGGCGACGATGATCGAGCCGCTGCCGATGAAGACCCGATCCCCCACCGTGGTGGTGTGTTTGGCCTTGCCGTCGTAGTTGGCGAAGATCGTGCCGGCGCCGATGTTGGTCTTCTTGCCGATCTCGGCGTTGCCGAGGTAGGCGAGGTGTTTGGCTTTGCTGCCTTCGCCGAGCGTCGAGTTCTTGATCTCGGTGAAGTTGCCCACCTGGGCGCCGTCCTTGAGCACGGTTCCCGAACGCAATTGCGTGAACGGCCCCACTTCGCAGTTCGCGCCGATGCGCACGCCGCTGTGCACCATGACACAGGGCAGAATCTGCGTTCCCGTGCCGATTTCGACGTCGAAATCGATATACGCCGTGGCCGGATCGAGGATGCGCACGCCGTTCTCCATGTGCATCGCCAGGATGCGGAACTGGAGTTCCTGACGCACCCAGGCGAGCTGCACCAGGTCGTTGACACCGCTGCCTTCGAGGGCATCGATCAGGGTCACGGTCACCACGGGCAGGTCGTCTTCGACCGCCAGGGCCACCATGTCGGTCAGGTAGAACTCGCCCTGGGCGTTGTTCGTCGACAGGCGCGGCAGGTTGCGCAGCAGGGCATGGCCGTCGAAGGCGTACACACCGGTGTTCGTCTCGGTGATCTCGAGCTCGTCCGCGTCGGCATCCTTGTGCTCGACTATGGCCTTCAGCGCCCCCTCTTCATCACGCACGATGCGGCCGTAGCCATCGGGGTTATCGAGATCGGCGGTCAGCACGACCATGGCGCGTTCGCCCGCCTCGCGCTGGGCGATGACCAGATCCTCGAGGCTCTCGCCGCGGATCAGCGGCATGTCGCCCGCCACCACGAGCACGATGCCCGGGTCGGGTCCGAGGGCCGGAGCGGCCACCTGGACGGCGTGACCGGTGCCCTTCTGCTCCTCCTGCACCACCACCTCGAGCTTGAGGCCCAAGCGCAGGGCTTCCTTGCGCGCTTCGGTCTCGACCTCGTCGGCCCCGTGCCCCACCACCAGCACCACCCGGTCGGGATCGACCCAGGCGGCGGCTTGCAGCACCCAACCGATCATCGGGCGGCCGCAAAGGGGGTGCAGGACCTTGGGCAGGGCGCTTTTCATGCGCGTGCCCTTGCCGGCAGCGAGGATGACCAGGGAAACGCCGGATGCCATGGGGGTTCTGGGGCGGAAAACGGGCCGAAGCGGCCCAGGCAGGGTGAGCAGGCAAGAAGGCGACGGGGTTCCGGCACCTTCGGGGGCGGGGATCCTACTTCCCCGGCCGCGCGCGTGTCAATTAACGCGGGGGTCATCCCGGGGCTGGCGGCCGCCACCGCCGCCCCCGTATGCTGCCCCCGTGTCCACACCCCTGCGACTGCGTCTCTCGCACCTGGCCGGCTGGTTCGCCGACCGCAGCATTCCGCGGTTCCTGCGGCCCTCCATCTACAAGACCTATTGCGCCCTGACCGGAGCGGAATGGCGCGAGGCCCGGAGCCCCCTGACCGAATACCCGAGCCTGGGCCAGTTCTTCGTGCGCGAGCTGGCCCCCGGCCTGCGCCCCATCGAACCCGACCTGGGCCGCATCCCCTGCCCGGTGGACGGCACGGTGCAGGACATCAGCCCCATCGAAGCGGGCACGATCCTGCAGGCCAAGGGGCACCGCTACGGGGTGCGCGAGCTGCTGGCCGGGGTGGATGAGGGCGTCGAGCTCGAAGGCGGCACCGCCTGGACGATCTACCTGGGCCCGAAGGACTACCACCGCATCCACAGCCCCGTGGCCGGGCGCGTGACCCACGCGCGCTGGACCCTGGGCAGCCGCTACTCGGTGCAGCCGCGCGTGCTCGCCCGCCGCATGGTGCTGCCGGTCAACGAACGCTGCGTGCTGCGCTTCGAAACCGATCGAGGGCCCCTGTTCCTCGTCCTGGTGGGCGCGGTGATCGTCGGCCGAATCCGCGTCGTCGGCATCGAACCCGATGGCGACCGGCGGCCGAATCCCCCGCGCGAGGTCGAGCGCGGCGGCGAATTGGCGCGCTTCGAGATGGGCTCCACCATCGTGCTCGTGACCCCGCCCGGCATGGCGGCGGCGGACCTGGGGCTGCAGCAGGGTTCCGTGGTGCGCATGGGCCAGGCGATTGGAACCTGGGGCAAGCCGGCATGAGCGCCGCCTTGCCCCCCAAGGACCAGCGCCTCGTGGCTTTCGTCTCCGCCATCGCCCGCGGCGCGTGGGGCGAATTGCACGCCTGCGTGCGCGCAGCGCCGGCGGGCGAACCCGACGACGAATGGCGCGAGGCGATCCTGCAGAGCCACCTGTTCCTCGGATTCCCG
Organism: Planctomycetota bacterium; assembly: GCA_041398705.1. GTDB lineage: Bacteria > Planctomycetota > UBA1135 > UBA1135 > NORP259. The sequence goes on from JAWKUI010000009.1 coordinate 73,598, forward strand.
CGCATCGTCGAGGCGTTCGAGCAATTGGCGGCCGACGGCGGTCTGCAGCCCGGCGGACCGCTGCACGGGGAGCGCGATAGCGAGACGACCCGCGGGGAGGGAGATGCGCTGTTCGACTGCATCTACGGCGATCTGTCCGACAAGGTGCGCCGGCGCTTGCGCCAGCATCACGGGCATTTCGCCGATTGGATCGCGGAGCACGCCTACGGGCGGGTGCTCTCGCGTCCGGGGCTCGATGGGGCCCGCCGCGAGTTGCTGGCACTCGTGTGCCTGGCCCTCGGGCACCTCGATCGCCAATTCGCCAGCCATTGCCGCGGCGCGCTGCGCCTGGGCGCCACGCGCGCACAGGTGCTCGCCGTGCTCACGAGCCAGCGCGAGTACCTGGATGCGGACACCTTCGATCGGCTCGAATCCCTGGCCCGCCACTACACGGCGCCGGACCAGGTCTGAGTCGGCCCGCGCGGCCTACCAGACGCCGCCGAATTCGGCGAGCAGCGAGCTCACGGTCGGGCGCAGGCCACCTTCCTCCGGCAAGCTGCCCAGGGACTGGATCAGCAGGCGCTCCATCGCCTTCGGCGTCAGCCCTTGCACAAAACGCGGGCCCTTGGTCACCAGGTAGCGCTTGGGCCGCTTCTCACCCGGCACTTGGATGGACAGGCCCATCAGGTCGCAGCCCGCCTCGCCGGTGAGGTAGTCCTTGCCCATCGCTTCGATGGTGCCCTGCGCGGCGGCGCGCAGACTCGCCAGGGTGCCTTCGGGCAGCGCAATGACTTGCACCGTATCGCGACCGATCCAGAGCTGCTCCGCATCGGTCCAGCGCAGGAAGACCTCGCCCAGGCGGCAACTGCGCAATTCGAGGCCGAGAACGGGCTCGCCGGCGGGCGCGGGTTTGGACTCGCTGATCTTCGGTTCCGGCCCGAAGGTTTCGGTCAACCGCTGGCCCAACTCCCGGCGCGCATTGGTGGCTGCTTCGCCTCTCGGCTCGCCGGCGAGGATGCCCGCATCGAGGTGCGACCAGTGCGCCGCCAGTTTCTGCGCCGCGTCGGCGCGCGCGGTGAGCCCCACGGGCTGATCGAAGAAACGATCCTCGCGCACGAGTTCGCGCCACAGGTACCAGGCGCCTTCCGCCTGCTCATGATCGAGTAGGAAAGCCGCCATCGCGCGCCCCGCCCGCGCATCGGTCTCGGTGCGCAGCGCGGCTTTCACCGCGGGGATCGACGCCTCCGCGCTGCCCTTCGCCAAGCCCGCCAGCGCGGCGGTGCGCACGGCAAACAGCGGATCGCGCAGATATTCCGCAAATCGGTCCAATTCGCCGATACGCGCTTCGACCGCTAGGCCCTCCACCAGCGCAAAGCGCCAGGGGAAGACGGGATCCTTCGATGCCTGCCAGAGCGCCTTGCGCAGGTCCTTCTCCTCGGCCACGCCCGGCCGGGTCAAGCTGGCCGCAAGGCGCAGGAATTCGGGACCGAGGTCCCACCAGCCTTCGAAGTTCTCGCCCGGGACCGCCTGCGCCAAGCGCGCAAGCACCAGGCCGCGCACTTCATCCGCACGGCCCAGGAGCCGCTCCGCCGCCTGCCCACGCACCACCGGCGAACCGCTGATGGCGACTTCGATCAACTTCTCGAGCCGCGCCCCTTCCTGCTTCTCCATGGAAGCGGCGGCCGGCACGGCGGCGCAGAGGGCGAGGAACAGGACCGCGCTACTGCTGCGCAAACGGCTGGGGCGAGGTGTCTTCATCGGGCTCTTCTGGATCAAAACTCTCAATGGTCAAGCGGTAGAGGCTGGTGATGAACCCGTCCTCCTCCACTTCGCCGATCTCCAGACGGCCCGTGAACTGGACGCGGGCGGGGTCGAACTCCGCACCGGCGCCACTTTCGATGATCACCTTGACGAAGTGGTTCACCTTGGACCGGCCGCATTCGCAATCCTGCGGCACGAGTTCGAAGGTATCCGCGCCAAGGTCCAGGCCGCGCGCCATGTATCCGGAGATGCGCACGCGCTTGCCGTTGAACTTCATGACCTCTTCGGGCAGGTCCTGGCCCTTGCGGTACTCGGCGGAAGTGAGGGTTTCGATGGTGAGGGGCACCGCCTCCTCTTCTTTGCCTTCGTCCTCGTCGTCGCCGTCTTCGTCGTCCGAGTCTTCGCCCTCATCGGCGTCGTCCTCGTCGGAATCGTCGTCCCCATCCCCCTTCTCGTCGGGGTCTTCTTTGTCCTTGTCCTTCTCTTTGTCCTTGTCCTTGTCGCCCTCTTTCTCTTTCTCCTTGTCCTTGTCCCCGTCCTTGTCCTTATCGGCGGGTTTGTCCTTGTCCGCAGGCTTGTCCTTCTCCCCCTCGGGGGCTGGCGCGGGCGGATCCTGGGGCGCCAGCGAGCGGGCCAGGACACGGCCGGTCAGGGCCGTGAGACACATGAGGGGCGCGAGCAACAGGACCAGGATCAGACGTCCCGGACGCGGGTGGGAGCGGTGCACCATGCCCCCATTCTAGAACCGCCCCGCGATCCTTGCGGGGGGGATTCAAGCCAATCCCCTACCCGGGGCCGGCCGCCGTCCGGGTCCGGGACGGCTTTGGGGCCCAGGGGAGGGTTCGGATCGGGCTCAGTTCCGGCGCAGCCAGGACGGCGCGCCGGTGTAGACCGGGCTCGGCGCGGGGGCCGGCAGCGGGGTGGCGGGCACCGGCTGGGCCCGGTCGAAGGCCGGGATCGAGGCAGGAATCGAGGCCGCCAGGCCCGAGCGGTCGCGCACCGGCAGGGGTTCGGGCGCCAGGGAAGGGCGGGCTTTCGGCGCTACCGGAGCGGCGGCGGCCGGCACCTCGCGGACCTGGCAGTCGATCTTCGCCCGCAACTCGATGTTGGCCGCGAACAGCGCGGTCATCAGTTCGGTCTTGCGCTCGTACTGGTGGTCCTCCACCGAGAGGCCCTGCACCCCGTCGTACATCGAACCGACGCCGGGATCGATCATCTTCGCCGCCCGCACCCGCGCCAATTCGGCTTCGGTGTTGGTCAGTTCCTTGGTGAGTTTGCTCACCCGGCGCTCGAGCAGGTCCATCTCCTTGCGCTGGCGATCGAGGTCCGCCTGCTCGGCGCGCGTGCGCTCCTTGCGCAGGGCCTGCACCGCAGCCTGGGTGATCTCCTGCTCCAGGGGCGACAAGCGTTCGGCATCCCCGCCCCACGCGAGGAAAACCCGCCGCAACTCGCCTTCCAGATCCTTTTCCGCTGCCCCGCCCTGCTCGCTGCTGCTCAGCAGGTTCGCCTGGCTTTCGCGCCATTCGTGGCGCCGCGTGCGCAGTTGGCCTTTCAGCCGATCGAGCGCATTGCCCGCTTCGGGCGGCGCAGGGCTCGGTTTCCCGCCCTGCATCAAACGCACGAATTCCTCGCGCGCGGCCTCGGAAAAAGCCTGTTGGTGATCTTCCACCACCCCGAGATGGCGATTCATCAGCGCGGTCTGGATCGCCTGATCGATCAACCCCGCGATGTGCGTGAGGCGCACCGAGCGTACCGTGCGCACCCCCCGCGCCTGCATCTCCTCCGGCGTCGTCTCACGCGCGTAGCGGCGCACCACATCGGTGACCACTCCGTCGAGCTTTGCGTTGAGCATGTATGTGTGCGGTGCCCCACCCTCCAGATGGGGTATCCGTCCTCCCGCCCATACCCTACGGATTGTGCCCGGATGGCTCAAGGCCCAGCCGAGCGCCCCCCCGGAATTGCAGCGGGCCCCGCCCTCCGGAACGGAAGGCGGGGCCCGCTGCGATCGCAGGAGCGATGGCTCAGTTGGCCATCTTGTCCTTCATCTCGGCGACTTTCTCTTCGCCACCCCAGCCGGAGACGGCTTTGTCGCTCTCGGGCTGCTCGTAGTGGTAAGCGGTACCCTTGCGGTCCTGGAGGTCCTTGGTCCAGAAGTAGTACGGGTTCACCACCAGGGCGTCACCGACGGCCATGAACAGGCCGACGATCGGGTAGACGGGCAGGATGTCCTGCAGCAGGGCGCCGTGCACCCAGGAGTCCTCGGAGTACTTCTGGTTGACGTACTCATCCCAGTTGCGGGAGAGACGACGGGGGCCGGAAGCGCAGGAGGTGAAGCTGAGCAGGCCGCCCAGGACGAGGCCGGCGGCGAGAAGACGGTTGGCTTTCATGACGTGGGTTCTGTCGATGGTTTTCTGTGGCAGGCGAATGAACCCCAGGGATGGGGGTCCCCCGGCACCGCCAGGGAGGGGGGGGAGGGTAGCCCTGGAGCCCCGATATGCCAAAAGGAACCGTGTAAATTGTGCCCTGGGCCCATTTCCCGGCATCATGGGCCCCCCCGCACGCGCCCCCATGATCGCCCCCACCCTGCTCCTCCTGGCGTCCCTGATCGCCACTCCCCAGGACTCCGCCGAGGGTCCGAGCCACCTGGGCCAGCCCCTGCGCACCCAGGGCGACTTGGCCCGGCCGACCGCAGTCGCCTACGGACCAAACGGGGCCCTCTATACCGTGGATCCCGACTCGCGCCGGCTGTGCGGGTTCGACGAGGCGGGCGAGTTGGTGCTCAGCTTGGGTATGGCGTCGACGGTGGGCGCGGCCGGACTGCACGTGGATGCCGAAGGCCGCATCTACGTTGCGGACGCATGGAACCGCGCGATCACTTGCCTGAACAACGAAGGCCGCGCTTTGTACGTGATCCCGCCCGGGGCGCTGCAGCGGCCCGGCGGGCTGGCCACCCACGGCGACGAATTGTTCGTGGCCGATGAGGACGCGGGCCTGGTCGTGGTGTTCGGGCCCGATGGCAAACAGCGGCGCGTGCTCGGCGCGGGCGTGCTCGACAGCCCGCGCGATGTGGCGTTCGATGCTGGCGGCCGACTCGGTGTGGTCGACAGCGGGCTCGCCGCGGTGTGCGTGTTCGATGCGGAGGGCGAACTCGTGCGCCGTTTCGGCGAATGGGGTTGGTTCGCGGGCCTGCTCGCGGATCCTTCCGGCATCGATTCGGACGGCACGCGGTGGTACGTGGCGGACCGCGAGAACCAACGCGTGCAATGTTTCGACGCCGAAGGCAAGGCCCTCTATCGCACGGGCACGCACGCGATCCTGCCGCGCGAAGGCGGAGGACGCCTGCACTACCCCAGCGCGGTCGCCTTGCGCGCCGATGGTCAGCGCCTGGCCCTCGCGGAACCGATGGACCAGCGCATCCAGATCTTTGGTCCCGCCCCCGGCGCCAAACCCGCGCCCGATCCCACGCGACCCGAAGCCATGCAGCCCGCCCCCCACTACGGGCCGAGCTGGAGCATGGCGGGCGGTTACCTCGCGATCCCCGAACCCGAATCGCACTCGGTGCGCATCTACGACCTGCGTTTGACCCCGGGGGACGATCCCGTGCGGGTCTGCGAATTGGGCGGATTCGGCCGGGATCCGGGCCTATTGCGCGATCCGGCGGGCTTGTGCTTGGTGGCGGGAGACCCCTTAGAGCTCTGGATCGCCGACCGCGGCAATCGGCGCATCGCGTGGTACCGCCTGGACCTTTCGCAAGCGGCGCCGCTGGCCCAGGACTTCCGCGCGCCGAAACTCGTCGGAGAGTTCGACCTGGTCGAGTGGTTTGCCACGTGCCCCGATCGCATGGGGCTGACCTACGTGCCGCGGCCGGTGGATGTGCAGCGCACCGAGGCGGGCGAAACGCTGGTCTTGTGCCGCGCGAACCGGGCGGTGCTGCGCTTCGATGCGAAGTGGCAACTGGTCGGGGTATGGCGCGGGGAGAACCCCGCTTGGATCGAGCCGGTGGCGATCGCGTGGCAGGCCCCGCGCCTGGCAGTCAGCGACCTGGCCCTGGGTCGCGTGCACCTGCACGATACGGCCGCCGGCGCGCAGACGCTGCTTGGCGAAGGCGAGTTGCGCCGGCCGATGGGGCTCGAGTTCACGGCCGCCGGCGACCTCGCCGTGGTGGACCGCTACCAGAGCGAGCTGTTCGTGTTGAAACCGGACGGTAGCGTGACACGCCACTTCGCCCCCGGCCTCGGCCGCGAAGAGCTCTACGGCCCAAGCGACGTAGCGGTGGCCACGGACGGCGCCTGGTGGGTGCTCGACCACGGCAACCACCGCGCGATGGTCTGGGGCGCCGATTGGGCGTGGCGCCAGGCCTTCGGCTCGAAGCTCTACACGCGCCCGGCGCGCAAACCCGAAGGAGAGGGCGCGAAGGGCGCGCCGGAATCCGAATGAAACGCCTCCTGTTCCTCTGCGTATTGGCCGGCTGTGGCAAGGCGCCGGAGCCCACTTCCCAACCGACATCGGGATCGCCGGGTGCGCCAGTCGCGCAACCGGGCGAGTGGACCTGGACGCGTTCGTACGCGGATGGTTTTGCGTGTGCCTGGCGTTCGCTCGACGGGCCCGTGACCATGGGCCCGGGTTTCGCCATCGAGGTGCAACTCGCCGAAACCCGCGAAGGCGCGGCGCTGGACCTGCCCGCCGAGCAGGTGCGCGTCGATGCGCGCATGCCCGATCACCGGCACGGCATGCTGCAGGCGGTAACGGTTACGCGCATCGCGCCGGGGCACTACCGCGTCGAAGGCATGCGCCTGCACATGGTCGGTTACTGGGAGTTCCACGTGGATGTGCGGCGTGGTGCGTGGACGGAACGGGCGGCGTTTTCGCTCGAAGTCTGAGGCGATGGTGCGGCGCGGTTCCCTTCCTGGCTGGCGCGGCGTTCTGGCGGCCGCCTGCGTGGTCTGGTCCGCGTCCGCATGCGCGCGCACTCCCAAGCTCAGCCCGCAGGCCCAGGCCTTTCTCGCCGCCGCCTCCGCCTTTTCGCCCTTGCCCCCACCCGCGCCCGACCCCAGCAACGCGTTCGCCGATTCCGAAGCCGCGGCGCGCCTCGGCCGCGCCTTGTTCTTCGACCCCGGGCTGTCGGGGGACGGCCGTTTTTCCTGCGCCACGTGCCACGATCCCGGGCACGGATTCTCGGATCCGCGGCCCCTGGCGGATGGCGCGGGGCCCGGTACGCGCCACGCCCCCACGCTGATCGACGCCGCTGCGCACCATTGGTTCGGCTGGGGCGGCAAGGCGGATTCGCAGTGGTCCCAGGCCCTCGGTCCGCTGGAAGCGCGGGCGGAGATGGCGGGCGATCGCGTCGCCATCGTGCGCCACATCGCCGGGGATCCGGCCTTGCGGAGCGCCTTTGAAGATATGTTCGGAGTATTGCCCGACACGGAAACCTGGCCCACCCATGCGCGGCCGCTCGTCGCCGCCGAGTTGCAGGAACACACGGTGCCCGCCGCCTGGACCGACGCGTGGGACGCGATGGACCCAAAGGCCCGCGCCGCGGCCGACCGGATGTTTGCCGCGGTCGGCAAGGCTTTGGCCGCCTATCAACGCCGCTTGCGCAGCGGCCCCGCGCCCTTCGACAACCACGTGGCCGCCCTGCGCGCCGGCCACGATCCCGGCGACCGTTTCCTCTCCCCCGCCGCACGCGCCGGCTTCGACCTCTTCCGCGGCAAAGCCGGCTGCGTCGTGTGCCACACCGGTCCGCACTTCAGCGACGGGGAATTCCACAACACCGGTGCGCCGCCAGCCGATGGCAGCGAGCCCACCGACCCGGGTCGCTTCCAGGGCGGGCGGCTGGTGCAACTGGACCCCTTCCACAGCGGCGGCGAGCACAGCGACGAGCCCGAGGGGGCCCGGGCCGAGCGCACCCGGCGGCTCAAGACCGGCTCGGAGCAATGGGGCGAGTTCAAGACCCCGAGCCTGCGCAACCTGGTCGTGCGCGGCCCATATATGCACACCGGGGTCTTTCCCGACCTGCCCGCCGTGATCGCCTTCTACGACACCCGCCTGGGGGCCGTGGGAGCCAGCCATCATCAGGAACAAATTCTGCGTCCGCTGGGTCTTACCGACCAGGAGCGCGCCGAGCTGCTGGCTTTCCTGGAGTCCCTGCAAGGGGCCCCGCCGCCCGCAGAATGGACCCGCCCCCCCGACCCGGAATCCTCACGCTAGGACACCGGACGGTCCCTGGCCCTCGAATGTGGGCCTCCCGGGCCCGTCCGGCGCCCGTTTTCAGGATCCCCGGCTACCCTTGGGCTGGCCCCTTCCCGGCCGCCCCCAACGATCCCCCATGAAACTCTCCCGCACACTGCTCCCCCTGGCCACCGCCGCCCTGGTCTCCGCACCCCTCCAGGCCCACGAGGACGACCCGAAACTGCTCGATCGCCGTCCCCCTGTGTTCAGCCAAGGCTACCGCCGCGCCATGCCGCAGGGCGGGCTGCTTAGTACTACCACGGTCAGCAACCTGGGCACGAATTTCAACTCGAGCGGGGTTTCCCTGCTCTCGTGGGTGCCGCTCAACCTGATCGATGGCGCCTCCTCCGGCAACGACTGCTGGGGTTACGTGTCCCAGACTGGCCGTGAGATCGGGATCATCGGCACCTACAAGGGCACCACCTTCTTCGACCTGAGCGATCCGGGCGACCCGGTTTCGATCGGCTTCATCGATGGCCCCGACAGCCTGTGGCGCGACATCAAGGTGTACGGCACCTACGCCTACATCGTGAGCGAAGGCGGCAGCGGCATCCAGGTCGTCAACCTGGCGAACGTGGACAACGGTTCGGTCAACCTGGTGAACACGATCACCACCGGTGGCCTGACCGCCACGCACAACGTGGCGATCAACACCGCAGAGCGGCTACCTGTACCGCAGCGGCGGCGACAGCATGGGCCTGCGCATCTACGACCTGAACGCGAGCCCGACCAACCCGCCGTTCGTCGGCCAGTGGAACACGAAGTACGTGCACGACGTGCAGATCGTGAACTACACCTCGGGCCCCTACGCGGGCATGGAGGTGGCCTTCTGCTGCTCCGGCTTCAACAACGGCTACACGCAGACTGGCCTCACGATCCTCAACGTGACCAACAAGGCCAACCCGGTAGTGCTCGGCGAGGGCTTCTATCCGGCCCCCGCCTACTCGCACCAGGGTTGGTTGTCCGAAGACCGCACGCGGTTCTACTTGGGCGATGAGCTCGATGAGAACGGCAGCCTGACGACCCGCACCCACGTGTTCGACGTGAGCAACCTGGCCAACCCCACCCATACCGGGTTCTTTACCAACGGCAACCAGGCGATCGGCCACAACCTGTACACGAAAGACGGCAAGATCTATGCCGCCAACTACACCAGCGGTGTGCGCATCTTCGATTACGCGTCGAACCCGTCCAACCCGCAGGAGATCGGCTTTTTCGACTCCTATCCGGATTCGGACGCGGCCACGTTCAACGGCCTTTGGAGCGTGTTCCCGTACTTCCCGAGCGGCATCATGATCGGCAGCGACCTCGAGCGCGGCCTGTTCGTGTGGTACGCCGGCGATCAACAGCTGGACATCCAAGTCGTGGGCGGTGCTCCGACCCAAATCTCGCCGGGCGGCGAGACCCTTACGATCACCATCGACGCGATCGCGCCCGCCGTTCTGGACCTGTCGAGTCCGGTTCTGGTCTACGACCTGGGCAGCGGCGCGGTGACCGTGCCGTTGACCTCCCTGGGAGGCAACCAATACAGCGCGGATCTGCCCGCCAACACCTGCGGAAATCGCATGGCGTGGTACGTACAGGCCTACAGCACCATCGGCCTTCCGTGGTATGGACCGGCCGATGGCCCCGCCGCTCCTTACCGGAGCCGCTCGGCCTACGACGTGACCACGACCTTCAGCGATGCCATGGAAACCGACACCGGTTGGGTCGGCGGCGTCGCCGGTGACGACGCCACCAGTGGCATCTGGACCCGCGGAAACCCCAACGGCAGCGATGCCCAACCGGAAGACGACCATAGCCCGGCGGGCGTGAACTGCTGGTTCACCGGCCAGGCGGCAGCTGGCGCCGGTGTGGGCACCAACGACGTCGACGGGGGCACCACGACCCTGATGTCGCCGGTATTCAACCTATCGGCCAACCCCGATGGCATCATCAGCTACTGGCGCTGGTACGTGAACAACGGCAACTCATCCGTGGACGACTCGATGTTCGTCGAGATCACCGCCAACGGCAGCACCTGGAGTGCGGTCGAAACCCTCGGCCCGGGACACCCCCAAGCCGGTGGCGGTTGGTACTACCACGAGTTCCGCGTCTCCGACGTGATCACCCCCAGCGCCAACGTGCGCCTGCGTTTCCGCGTGGGCGATCTGGGCGCCGGATCGATCGTCGAGGCGGCGGTGGACGACTTCGAGATCCTCGAAGTCGACTGCGACGGCGGTAGCGGCTTGTTCTGCGATCCGGCCGCTTCGAACAGCACCGGCGCTCCGGCGCTGATCGCGGGCGCAGGTTCGCTGAACGCCATCGACAACGACTGGACCCTGACCGCGAGCCAGCTGCCCACGAGCACGTTCGGCTACTTCATCACCGGCACGGCCCAAGGCAGCCCCATCACCCCGCCCGGCTCCATGGGCAGCCTGTGCCTCGGCGGCAGCCTGGGTCGCTTCAACGCGGTCAACCAAATCGGGTTCTCCGGTCTGACCGGTGCCATCAGTCTGACCCTGGACCTCACCAACATCCCCACCAACCCCGCGCAATCGGTGCAAGCCGGCCAGACCTGGTATTTCCAGGCGTGGTACCGCGACGTGTTCTTCAGCACGCCGACTTCGAACTTCACTCCGGGGCTCTACGTGAGTTTCCAGTGACCTGAAGAGGGGGGGGCAGCCAAGCTGCCCCCCCCTCTTCTCCATGGTGCATCTGGAATAACGTTACATACCGAACGAGTTCGATCAGTCCCACCAATTCGCGGCGTGCTGCGCACGCCGCGAATTGTGGGACTGATCGAACCTGGTTCGGTATGTAACGTTATTCCAGATGCACCATGGACCCAGGCCCCAAGGAACAACCCAAACCCTAAGGCACAAACGTCCCCGCGTTGCCCTGAACCGCCCCATCCGCATCCAACCACGAATCGAGCACAATCCCCGTAGTCGGATCCGTCAACCGCTGAATCAACGTCGCCCCAAGCGGCCCCGACATATCCGGGTTCCCCGCCCCATCGCGCAGCACAGTCCCCACTCCCACCGCTTGCATCGGGTGGTTGTTGGACCCATTCGAAGTCCCATCCACCTCCACGATCCGGTCGAGGTTGAAGGCAACATGCGCCAGATCAAACGTCGTCGCCGGCGCCACGCCCCCCGAGCCAATTCGATCCGGGTTCGTATCCAACGGGTTCACCGCCGCCCCGTTCTCATCGAACAGGAACAATCCGGTACCCAAACCCGCGACCATGTGCACCCACAGCGGTGAGTTCATCTGGTTGCCCGTGTTCTGGCCGAAGTGCGTCTTGAGCACCTGGAACATCGAACCATCCAACCCCGACAACGTCGGGCTGGCCAAAGCCGTGCGCAAGGCGTTGTACTCGGTGCCGTACGCCGCCAGGCCGTCCGTCGTCAGGTGACACGCCACGCAGTACCGCGGCCCTTCCTTCTCCGGCGCCACCTTGCCCCGGATCGAGTGCGGCATCATCGCGTTGTGGCTGAGCGCCGGGAACCCGCCGCCCGTGCGATCCCCACCTTTGCCCTTGCGGTCGCTGAAGGCGAAGATCTTCGACAGCTGGTTGTTCTTGTCCTCCCACTGATAGAAGGTCTCCGTATTCGGAGCGATCGGCCCGATCTGGCCTTTCGTATCGATACCGAGCTGGAAGAACACCGGGCTCTGGTACACGAAATCCGCAGTCGTCTGCTTGTAGACGATGCGCTCCCCCGTGATGTTGCTGAAGTTGTTGCCCGTGTTGTACTCGCCGCCCAGGTGACAGCCGATGCAGTTGTTGGTCCACGACGCATGGCACGAGACGCAGCTCATGTTGTCCATGTGGCTGAAGCCCCCCGGCCCGCTGCCCGATTGCAGCGGCCCGATGCCCGTGCTGGTCTGCCCATCGGCCCGGCCCATGCAGTACGACGCCTTCGCGCTGTACACCGGGGCCCCGGTCGTCGGGTGCGTCACCCCGCTCTCCACCACAGTATCGCGCGTCTGCACCACGAAGTGGCGCCGCCCGTCGAGCCGGCTGGTCAGGTAGAAGTTGCCGTCCCCTTCGCGCACGACGTGGTCCAGCACCTGCCCGAAGCGGTCCACCGCATACTCCACGGGGTTGCCCTGGCTGTCCGTACCCGCCACCGTGCTGGCGTACGTGTCCGCCGTGCCGTGGCACGACTCGCATTCGATCGCCACACTCTGTTCCATACGGCTGTAGATGTCCGCATTCTCCGGGTGCGCCGGATCCCCGCCGTGCACGTCGCTGCTGCTGTGGCAATCGATGCACGCTAGGCCTGCGTCATAGTGCACGTCGGGCGGCGTATCGTCCCTGCCGTCCCCATCGTAGTCCTCGGTCAGGAGGTACTGCCGATGATTGCGTCCGTTGAAGGTGTGGTTGTCCGCCACCGGGTCGAACAGGCGCGGATCATTGTTGGTCGTGGTGTAGGACACCGGGTTCGCCGGGTACTGGCGCCCACGGTGTACGTCCTGGTTCTGGTCGAGGCGGATGCCCCAGTACTGCATCACCGTCCGGTTCGAGCCCTGGTGGCAACCCGCGCAAGCGGCATCGTCGATGCCCATGATCAGTTCCCCGCTCGGCAACGTACGCGCCTCGCTCAAGATCATGTGCCGCCGCACGTGCGGCCGCTCCGGATCGCGGATGTTGTCGGGGTTCGCCGGTTCGAGCCGGTTCACGTTCGGATCGCTGCCGCGGTACTTGCCATCGAGCGAATACGGCATATGGCACGCCGTACACCCGCCCGAACGGAAGTCCCCGGCCCGGTTGTTCGCCCCCGCGCTGCCGTAGTGGCAATCGCCGCAGGTGAAGGCCACCTGCTCGAGGTACAGATCATGCAACGGCGTGCCCGGCAGCACCTGCCCATTGGCCGCCTGGTCGTCGTCCATGTCCGCCGCCAGGTAGTCGTTGCTCTGGAAGATGCGCCGCGGACCGGTCTCGAAACGCTGGCTGAAAACCGGGAACTCGAGCAGTTCCTCCACCGCCCCGATCTTGGCCGGATCGAGCACGTAGTTCGGGTTCGTCACCGCGCGGAACGAAAGATCCGCCGCCGTGTCCTGCCACATTCCCTGCTGGCCCGGCAGGGCGTTCGGCACCCCGATCGCGAACGCCGCGCCCGAGAAGATGCCCGTAGACGTGCCGACGACACTTTGCGTCAGGCATTGCACGTGGCCGGTGTGGCATTCGCCGCAACCGCGCCCCGCCGCCGAGACGCGTGCATCGCCGGGGTTCACGAATTGCAGGTAGTCAAGGGCCGAATAGGTCACCCCGTCGACCGTGTAATCCGGCTGCCGGTCGAGCCCCGTGTGGGTCAACTTGTTGAACCACGCGTAGGCATCGGTGTCCTGGAATTCCCGGTCCCCGATCGCCGGCGGTGGCGGCACGTGGCTCGCCAGGGCGTCCGCCCCATCGGGATTGCCCCCGTGGCATCCGGTGCACAGGATCGGATCGACCCCTGCCACCGGGTGCGGGTTCTCCATACCCGGTCCCGCGTAGTCGTCGTGCTGCGAGCCATTGTGGCAGCGCATGCACGAAGAGTTGCTGCTTCCCAGACTGTCGGTGCTACTGCTACAGGCGGCCAGCAACGAAGCCAGCACACCCAGAACTCCCAGCAACAACCGCGGCCCCTCCGCCTGCGGCGTACGCCCCATTTGCATTTCCCCCCTGAAACGCGGCCGGCCCCATTGCGAGATCGGGGCCAGCGACACGGCCTTCCTTCGACTGTTCATTGCGTCTTCCTTTAGCCCGCTCAATTGGGGACGAACTGGGCTTGGTGCCAGGTTGTCGGAACGTGACACCGGTCGCAGTTGTCGACCCAACCGAGCCCGATGTGATTCGGGTTCGCGGTGGCTTCGAGGTCGCGGCGGTGGCACGAAACGCAGGCCGAATCGGTCTGCGCGAAACGCCCCACTTCGGCACCGAGGTGGCACGCCCGGCACGAAGCCGTCGCGTGGCGCCCGACGAGCGGGAAACGCGTCGACGCGTGCATCTCGCGCATGCCGAAGGGCCTCCAGGTGTCCTGTAAGTGGCAAGAACGGCAGTTGCTGCCGAGTTGCCCCACGTGCACGTCCTCATGGCAGCCCGCGCAGTCGCGGGCAGCGAAGACCTGCACCGGGCCGCGGTCGTTATGGCAACGCAGGCACTGGGCCGCCTCGTGCGCCCCTTCGAGCGCGTACCCGGTTTCGGCCGTGTGGTCGAACTCGAAGTCCGCGCGGATCGTGTTCCAATCGCCGCCCAAGTGGCACAGCGAGCAGTCCGCAGGGAACGAATCGTGCGGCATGACGGGCCCTAGCCCGCGCCACCAACCTTGCAGACGGATGTCCCCCGGACCCAGCGACGTGCAGGCCACCAGGGCGAGATACAGCCAGAAGCCGGTCCAAAGTCGTCGTTTCGCGTGCAACATCAGAAACTCCAGTCGCATTGCAGGCCCAGGAACAGATCGCTGTCGTCGGGCAGGATGGTCGTTTGCCCCTCGATGGAGACGTTCCAGTTCTTCGCCGGGGAGAAGCCGTAGCTGCCCCAGAAGCGGTGTGTGTAGAAGTCGTTGCCGTCGCCCGGCAGGGACTTTTCGCTGCTTTGGCTGGCTTCGTAGAGCAGCATCCAGTGGGTGCGGGCCTGGCTGCGCGACAGGCTCGTGCGCAGGCCATAGACCTCGGTGAACTGGCCGTCCACCACGAACAGAGCGGCCGACAAGGTGCCCCCGAGGATCCCCGTATCGCTCCACGCGCCGCCGACCTCGAGGTCCCCGCCGCCGTCGCCATCATCGAGCCAGAGCCCCGCCCGCGCCGTGCCGCGCAGGCCCTGGGAGAGCTGCTTCCACCCCGAAACCGACAACCGGTGCAGGTGCTGTTCCTGCAGCGTGATCGGCGACGGCTCGCGGAATTCGTCGCGCAAAAGGTCGGGAAACGCTTCGTAACGGTAACTCGTCGACAAGCCCCGCTCCCCCTGCCACTCCCGGCTGCCTTCGAGGCGCAGGCGCGTCAGATCCACGCCGCTGTCCTTCACCAACTCATCATTGCCGTACCAATCGATCCACGCCGAACCGTGATACCGCCACCCTTCGAGCGGCGCGTAGTCCATGCGCCCGATGATCAGGTCGCGGTCCTGCGCTCCCTGGTGCCACGTCTTCTGCACCGCGAGGGCCGCCGTATACCGCTCGAACGTATCCAGGCTCCAGCGATAGAAGGCCGAAATCTGGAAGTCGTGGCCCGGGGTCTGGTCCGGATCGGGCTCCGGCATCCACCCCATGCTCACCCCCATCAGGTCCCCGTTCGGCCGGCGCAGGTGCACCGAGCCCCCATCCACCAGCCCCAGCTCGGGCATGCCGTACATCAGGAACCGGCCCACCTCGTAGCGCCAAGGATCCTGGCGCGTGCCGCCGAGCGCATAGCTGAGTCGATCCACCCGCAGGTTCTGATCGCGGTGGTCTTCGGGGAAGGGCAGGTGATAACTCAACCGATTGAATTCCCCGTCCACTTCGAAGCGCCCGCCGCGCCCCCACGGGTTCTCCATCCAGTAGTGGCCGCCGACCCGGAACCAGGTCTCGCTGCGCCCCTCTTCGCTGCTCCAGCGCGGTTCGAGAATGCCGTACAAACGGCCTCCATCGCGCACGGCCCGGTCCGCGGGGTGCACCGGCGCGATGCGCGCGAGCAGCGGATCCGAGCGTGTCCACTCCTCATCGAGCCGCTCCCACGGATCGTGCAACACCGGCCCCGTCGGCGCCGTGTCGCGCCCCTTGGGCACCGGCTGCCCGGCGGTCGTGCGCGCCTTCGGCAGATAGGCCGTTCCCTGGGAGCCGACCGCAAGGTCCGCCCCCGTTTCGAATAGTTCCACCACCGCATCGAACTCGCGCACCTCGGCGATGCGCCCGGTCCACGACCGTCCGTCGCGGCTGAGCAGCACCACGCGATCGCCCCCCGCGAGCCACATGTTGGCCCCGCGGTCGATCTCGAAACGCCCATCCGGCAGCACCTGCGTGATGCGCACCGGCAGTTCGACTACGGCTTCGTCCTGCACGGCCAGCACCGGCGCGGCGAGTGCGCCCAGGCTGGCCCAGAGACTCCAGTTCCCTACCATGACTTCTTCCCCCCGCCGGGTTTCAAATCTTTGCGAGTCTCCCCATGGCAATCCCGGCATTCGATACCAAGGGGCTTGTAGTGGATCGGCGCGTCGGGTTGCCCCACCGGCCGTTTGTGGCACGCCGCGCAGGCGAGGGCTGCGTGCGTTTGATCCAAGGCGAAGCGCGAATCGCGATCGTGGTCGAAAGCCAGGTCGGCGAAACCCGATCCGGCGGAGTGGCACGTGGCGCAATCCGTGCGGCCGCGCAGATCGAACTGCCCGCCATGGGGATCGGCGTGGCAGTCCACGCACCCGGATCCGGCCGCGAAGGCAAAGGAACGACCGCCGGGCTGGGCATCGAAGAGCGGCGTGTGGCAGCCGCTACAGGCAATGGCCGCATGGGCGCCACCTAGATCGAAACCGGTGTGGGCACCGTGATCGAAGCCCGCGGCGGCCCGCCGGAAGCTGACCTCGTCGTGGCAACCCCGGCAATCGGGCCCGCCCGCGAATTCGCCTTGCAACCGCCCGCCGTGCGGATCCCCGTGGCACGTCGCGCAAGCGGCCCCCGAAGCCGTGCCCGCAAGCACGTTCCCGAGGGTGCGCCCTTGGGCCGGCACCCGGTGACACGCTTCGCAATTCGCCTGGGAGTGGGCCCCGAGCAGAGCAAAGCCGGCCATGGCATGGTCGAAGCCGCGCTCCTCCCCGCCGGTGAAATGCACCGCGCCATGGCACTCGGAGCAATCCCCGTGCCCTTGCGCCGCAAACACGCCATCGTGCACGTCGTCGTGGCATGCCGCGCACTCCATCGCCGTGCCCGCGAACCGCCGCGGATCCTGGCCCTCGCGCGTGTGGCACTGGGCGCACTCGGTCTGCGCGTGGCGGCCTTCGAGGGCAAAGCCGGTGGTCGCGTGCAGTTTCAGGTCGAATCCGTGCGGTTCGAAAGCCTGGGTACCGTGGCACGTCACGCAGCCCGGATCGCCGAACGGGCCGCCGTCGAATTGCCCGCCGTGCGGGTCCTCATGGCACGCGCCGCAGCGCTCGGCCTCGCGGCCCGGGAAGCGTTCGGCGAAGGGCGTCGGCGCTTGGCCGTGGCACTGGGCGCACTCCACATCGGCGTGCGGCTTCTCCAGGGCCATGCCACTGGCCCGGTGCAAGGGCACCGGGAAGGTCGCCGGCTCGGGTACGAAGTTCCCCTGCCCCTCCGCATGGCACTGATCGCAGCCGAGGGCGCCCAGGGCCAGGTTCGCGATCGGCGCGATCTGGCGCAGGAACCCCTGCGTATGCGGATGTTCGTGGCACGCCACGCACTCGCGGGCCTGGGTACGCGGGCCGTCAGCGAAGTTCGCCTCCAGCGAGAACGCCTTGCCCTCCCCGTGGCATTCGCGGCACGAGATCCCGGCATGGCCACCGGTCAGCGCCAGAACCCCCGGATGCTCGTACGCGCCGAATTCGGTGAAGCTCTGCTGGCTGTGGCATTCCGCGCAGCCGCC
Organism: Planctomycetota bacterium; assembly: GCA_041398705.1. Classification (GTDB taxonomy): domain Bacteria; phylum Planctomycetota; class UBA1135; order UBA1135; genus NORP259. The sequence continues at coordinate 91,103 of JAWKUI010000009.1, forward strand.
GCCCAAGGCTCCGCGGTGCGGATCCTCGTGGCAGGTGCCGCAATCGCGGCTCTCTCCGACATACCGATGCTGGCCGGCTTCAAGCACCGCAACGGCCGCATTCGTGTGACAATCCTCGCAGCTCTGCTCGAGGTGCGCTCCCTCCAGGGGCCAACCCACGCGCTCGTGATCGAACGCCTGCACATCGGGGATCTCCGCAAGCAGGAACGTGCGCGCGTTCACCATCGAGAAGTTCGCCCCGTGGTGTTCGCTGTGGCACAGGTTGCAGGCCTGCCGCACGTTCTTCTCGAAGGTCCCGTGCAAGCCTGCCTGCTGGGCGATATCCCCCGCGATCACGTCGTGGCACTCCAAACACGCGCTCGCCCGCGAGGTTTCGCTATCCCCGTGGCACGAGTCGCAACCCGCAGCCCCGGCCAAGTCCTCGATGCGCGCGTGTACTTCGCTGAGCCCACCGGGGCTCGTGCGCTGCACGTCCTTGTACACCAGTCCCACCACCCCGAGGGCGGAGAGCACGGCCAGTGCGATGTGTGCGTGGGTGCGTTTCATTGGGGATGATTTCCTCCGAAGCCGTACACCAGGGCGTAGGCCACGTGGGCGACCACGAGCAGCACCATCAACGCCGCCACCCAGCGGTGCAGATAGCGCCAAGTGGCCAGCAGGGCGCGCAACTCCTCCCAGTGCTGCGCCCAGGTGGCGCTACGGGCCGCGCGGCGGGCGAGTTCGATCGTGCGGTCGATGTCGGGTTCGGGCACGCGCAGTTCGCGGCCGACCGTACGCAGCCGGCGCAGGGCGGCACGCAGGCGCAAGCGCGAGTGCACCAAAGCCCAAAGCCGGGCGGGCAGCGACCCGCGCCAGCGGGCGTCGTCCACCAGCGGCAGCACCTCTTCGCGCACGCGGCTGCGGAAGACCCGCAGGCCCCCGTCTCCCTCTTCGCGCAGGGCACCGAGGTCGGCTTTGACTTCGTTCAGCTCGAGCTCGCGCCCGTTCGCTGCACGCGGCACCCAGGCGTAGAGGTACCGTCCAATGCCGCCCGTGGCCACGAGGATGCCCAGGCCGAGCAACGCGTGCCCCCCGAGCGAATCCTCGGCGCGCATGCCGGCGTGCAGCAGCGCCACCAGCGGCGCGGCGATGCCCGTGGCCACGTGGGTGGTCATCCACGTGCGCAAGGATCCCCAGCGCCAGCCCGGCGTATTGCCGCGGCGCAGCAGGTAGAGCAGGTTGGCGGCGATCAGGGCGCAGGCGAGGATGCCCAGCCCCAGACCCAGGCCACGCGAGGGCCCCAAAAGGTCGTGCTGGGCGTTGGCCGCGCGCAGGCTGGTCGGAAGGGCGTAGTAGCCGCGGTGCCAGAACGCAAACGCCAACACCGCCAGCACGGCGCAACCGGCCAGGGCGAACGCCGCGGCCAGTCCGCTGCCTCGCTCTGCGGTCGTTTCGATGGGCATTTCCCCCGCCGCCCGCATGCTCACCCCAGAGCGGGCCAGCAATTCGGTCGAAGGGACCCCGCCGATCATCACGAACGCTTCGTCGTTGGCGATGCGCTCGACCCCGTGCGGCGTGGCCAGCACGACCGCGTCGGGTTCGAACTCCAGCACCTCGGTCTGGGTGCGCACGACGAACCGCTGTCCTTGCCGCGCCGCCTCGAGCCGCTCGGCGTTGCGCGCCCGCAATCGGTAGAAGGTCTCGCCGCGATAGGCCAAAGTGACCTGGTTGCCCGGTTGTTCGGCCAGGGCGAGGGCGGCTTCCACCGCGCTGTCGCCGCCGCCCACCACGAGCAGGTTGCGACCCTGGTAGCTGTGCGCATCGAGCAGGTGCCAGGCGACTTTCGGCAATTCCTCACCCGGCACGCCGAGGCGCCGCGGCAGTCCGCGGCGACCGATCGCCAGGCAGACCGTGGCCGCGGCGACGGGGCCCGCGCTGGTCTGCACCACGAAATCCCCGCCCGGTTGCGGCTCGACCGCGAGCAGCTCGCGGCCGGGCAACCAATCCAGGTCGCACCCGGCGAGCAGACCATCCCACAGCTCGATCAGCTCTTCCTTCTCGTAACTCTTGCGCGCCAAGCGGCCATGGCCAGGCAGGTCGAAGGGCTGGGACAAAACGAGCTTGCGGCGCGGGTACTTCGCCACCGTGCCGCCCGCCTCGTGCTCCCGGTCCATCAGCGCCACCGACAAACCCGCCGCCCGCGCCTCGAGGGCACAAGCCAAGCCCGCCGGCCCCGCGCCGACGATGCACAGGTCGTAGGTCCCCGGCTGCACCCGGCCGCCTTGCGCGCGCCGCGCGATCACCGCCCGCGCCACCGCGCTGCCCTGGTCCACCGCCGTCTTGATCAACGCATGCGCCGTGACCTCGCCCGCCAGGAACAAGCCCGGGGTGCCCAGACTCTCCCCCGCAGCGCTGACCGCCGGCACATCGTCGCGCAGGCTGCGGTTGATCTCGGTGATCGAGATCGCCCCGACCGGGCACTCCCGTTCGCACGCGGCGACCCCCACGCAGCGCGCCCCCTGCACGACCATGGCCTGGCCATGCACGAGTTCGAGCACGCCGTCCTCCGGGCACGACGTGACGCAAGTCGCGCAGCCCAGGCAGATGCTGCGATCGATGACCGGATAACGCAGGGCCACCCGATGCCCGCCGGCGGCGCGCACCTGGGCCTCGTCGGCGATCAGGGCACGCATGCGCACAAGATCCCTACGGCGGATCCAGGCAGCGGCAGACAGGAGGCCCAGGGCAAGCAGCGAGCCGAGCAGGACAAAGGCGTTCATGCGGGGTGGAAGCGCGCGTTGGGCGCGGATTCTCCACCTCGATGTTTCGGCACGATCGCGCGGCCCCTATAGGCCCGCGACCCCTTCCCGGCCCCTTCAATTGGGACTTCGTGCATGGATCCTCCCCCCTTCCCCTCGCGGGGATCTTGTGAAGACGCGCCCCCCGGGGCGAGATCCCCTGGGCACGCGTCCTTGGATGCACCGGCGCGGCTGCGGGCCGGCGTGTTCTTAGGCCGGGGACCCAGGGCCCCCGGCCGCCCGCCCTCAGGGCAGCGGTTCGATCTGCACCTGGCCCATGTCCGGCAGGCCGGTGTGATCCAGGTACGTGCGGGCCGCCTGTTGGCAGACCTCCTGGGCGCTGTCGAGGGTGCGCGCCTCCTGCAGGATCGCGCGCAGGTCGCCTTCGATCATGCGCACCGCTTCGGGATGCAGGTCGCGTCCGAGGAACAGCAGCGCATCGCGCACGTCCGTCACGAACCCGGCGTACATCAGGATCGGATCGGCGCTGCTGTCGAGGATCGCCCGATACCGCTCCTGGGTCAGCGCCAGGCGCGCCGCGCTTTGTTCGCGCATATTCGCGGTTTGGTAGGAATCGAGCTCCAGTTGCCAGCTATCGAAGAACGCCGGCCCCAGGGTTTCGAGTTTGGCGATCGACTGTTGGAAGCGCCCCATCTGCGCCTCGCAGACGTCGAGCGCCTTCTCGAACTCCGCGTAGGCCGCCAGGCGGTCTTCGGTGGTCGTCGGTTGGAACAGGCGCAACATGCGATCGACGGTGGCGCGCACTTCCTGGCGCACCATCTCGCACTCCACGTGCACGCTCTGCACTCCGGTCAGGAGATTGTCGACGGAACGCAGACTCTGGCTTCCACGGGTCGTTCCCAGGCAGCCGGTGGCGCCGGTGAGCAGGGCGCCCAGCAGCAGGCCGCGCACCAAGAGGGGGTATTTCATCGTAAGGTCGGGTGGGTATTGCAACTTCCAATTGCTTCTATCGGATGATGGACCGCCGCAACTGGAGCGCGCCGCACCACAACCCCCAGCGCTCCGGCGCGCCCGCGACCTTGCGCAAAAAAGCAAGGAGCCCGGCGCGTTGCCGGGCTCCCCCCCATCCAAGGGTCACTTCCTACCGATGTGCTGGATCTCCTCCTTGCAGCGGTCTCCTTCTACCAGGTCACGACCTGTTCGCTGCTCACCACCATCGGTGTGAAGGGCGGCAGGTTGGCGACCGTGTTGAAGTCCTCGTCATACGCCCAGTTGCGCTGGGGCGCGGTATAGCGGTCTTCGCCGTACAACCAATCCCCCGTGCCGAAGGCACTATCCCAGGTGTTCACGAACGACCCGGTCACGTTGCAGGGCACCCCATCCCAGTTCTCGTGGAAGCGCGGCAGGTTCTCGAGCCCGCCGTTGTAGCGCCCCTGCTCACTGGCGTAGTTGCCCGCGATGAACGCGCAGTTGTAGGTGGTTTCGGTGGCTTCCGGCAAGGAACCGGCGGTTTTACTGCCGTCCCATCCGTTCGAAAGCAGGTTTACCGAATCGCCGATGATCGACGCCCCCTTCTTCTCTTCGGTGTTGTAGTCGCCTTGCAAGTAGACCGAACCTTCGCAGGCCACGGTCAATCCGCTGGCGAGTTCCGCCCCGTTCTTCAGCAGCAAGCCCTTGGCATCCGTGCCTTCCCCCATGCCGTAGTGGGCGGCGTACAAGAGCCCGTTCTCCGGGAACAGTCCCGCGTCGCCGAGCAACTCGAGGTCCACCTCGACCACCCGAACCGGCGTGTTGCTGCTGTTTGACTGACGCATGTCCGCCACCCCGTCGATCGACACGGCACCCGAAGCGATCACCAGGTCCTTGTAGGAGATGCCGTTGGAGTCCGAAGTCGCCCCGCCAGGCCCGAAGACCTGGAATTCGCTGCCATCCGCGGAAACCAGGATCGAAAGACCCGCGTTTTCGTGGAAGTACCCCGGGTGGTGCGTGCCAAGGCCCGCGCCGACGAAGTCGTAACGGCCCTGGGCCGAGTTCCAAGCGTAGTCCCCGGAGGCGGACTCTTCGAACATGGCGATCGAGCCGATGTTCGGAGCCGAGGCCTCCAGCAGATCATGCTGGCCGGTCAACACCGTGTGGCCGCTGGTCGCGTACCCTTCGGGCTCACCCCAGCGCGACAGAGAACCGGCCGCGAAAGGCAACCAGTCGTCCGGCCCATCCAGCCGTCCGTCCCCATCGGCGTCGAAGCCGGAGGTGAACAGGCTGTCGTAGCCGCTGTCGGTGGACATGCCCAAGGCGAGCATCTGGTCCAGGGACAACATGCTCTGGAACACGTTGGGCTCGGAGGAATCGTAAGGATCCTCCACCCACTGACGGATGCGCACGTCGCCCGTGCTGGCGTCGCCCGTATCCTTGCGCTGGCGGTACATGTTGCCCACCGCGTGCACGTAGTTCGTATCCATGGTCAGGGTGCCACCGCAACCGAGGTACATGTCCCCGTTCGTGTGCACACGCCCCCCCAGGGTCATGTCGGGCCCCGGCAGGACTTCCAGGTCCCCGTTGTAGAAAACGGCGAACTGGAAGACCGGCGTGGCCTGGGTCTGGATCATGTGGTGCACTTGCGCGCGCCGCCGATCCACCTCGGCCATGGCCAGAACCTCGTAGGTGTCCACCAACGTCTGGATGCCCGACTTATCGGTGACCGTGCGCGTGGGCGCCACGCGCTCCACGCGATAGGTCACCGGCCGGTCCGCCACGTTCACCGTGCCGGTGGTAGGCGGTGCATCCCAGTTGGCGATGGATTGTGCCAGGTCGCGGCGCACGATCTCGGCGCCGCCCTCGGCCAGATAACGCGCCTGGACCGAGTCCTGGCGCAGGTCCTCCTGCCGGCTCGACGTGCCCGCCGTGGCGAACATCACCGAAACCATGCCCGCTGCGAGCATTGCCCCGAACATGGCGTAGACGAGCGCTACACCGCTTTCCGGCCCGGCGGGCCCTCTACTCCCGCGTACTTTCATTCGAGTTCTCCGTTCCTCAGACTGACGACCCAACTGACCGAGTGGCGATAGACCACCCCGTCGGTATCCGTGCGGCGCAAGAAGAGCGAGATGCGCAGCGCGTTGGTAGGGATGGTGAAACCCGTATCCGCGGGGGTTTCGATCCACATGCGTTCAATGTCCTTCGCGATGCGTTTGCCCGGGGCGCCGTTCATGCGACGCTCGAGGTACGGGCGACCATCGGGACCGTCGACCACGGCAAAGGCGAACTCATCGAGACCCCACACCAAGCCGGTGTCGGGATCGGCCCAGGTCTGGGCCGGATCCCAGCCCGCCAGGTCCGCCGGATCTTCACTCAACACACCGTCGCGGTTGCCGTCGAGGTCCGGGATGCCGTTCACATCCAGGTCCATGTCGGGCCGATCGTCGCCGTCCAGGTCGGACGGGCTCAGGAAGACCAGCGCGCGGTGCGGGCCGAAGCCGTACTCGCCGGGTTGCGCGCTCTGCGAAGCGGGCGCATAGCTGTGGGCTTCGAAGCCAACCCCGGCCACGCCGTTCTCGAACACGTGCGGGAAGGACTTGGCCCCGATCGTGTGCAGGCCCGAACGCCGCAGGTCGTGCATGATCGCCTCCTGGGCCTTGCTAGCTTCCTGCTGCAGCAGCGCCAGCGAACCGCCGCTCTGCGACATGGACCCCATGCTGCCCGAAAGCAGGATCAAGGAGCGCGCCAGCACGCCCAGGATCGTGGTCGACATGATCACCTCGAGCAGGGTGAAGCCCCCGCGCCGAGACCCCCTCTTCCAATTCGTGGCCTTCATTGCGCCCTCACCGTCATCAAACGGGCTTGCCGCAGACCGCCGCGATCATCGCGCCAATTCGCGGTCAACACCACGACCAGGGGGTCGGGCAGAGCGCCTCCGGCCACGTAGCCGGGGTAGGTCACCACGATCTGCTCATCGCGCAGGTGCAGGTCGTCATAAGCCGCCACGGGCACGCCGTGCGCGAACGGACCCGCTTCCGCCAGGTTGTCCGGCGGCGTGCTGCGGATCGCTTCCATGCACGCGGTCATGTCCGCCAGGGCCACACCCCGGTCCCGGCTCTGTTGCACGAGCCGCATCGAGGTCATCTGACTCGAGAAGGCCGCGGTCGCCGCAACCAGTAGCACCACGATGGCGACCATGACTTCGATCATGGACAACCCCCGGCGCCGATTTCCCTTGTGGTCCTGCGATCGCAGGTCCCCCCACAGAGTTTTCATGACTTCCCCCTGCGCGGCCCCCCGGCCGCGTTGCTTCCAGACGCGAGCCGCCCGGAATGCGGGGGGACCATACCCCGCTATAAGGACAAGTCAAATTGCCCGTGCACGCTTCTCACTTGCATGCACACCGCGCGCATCAAAGGGGGGCAATCCTGTTTCGCATCGATCCGCGCGCCTTGGCCGCGTTCCCCCGCGGCCCCATTTCGAAACGCTCCCCAGCGCGGTTCCCCGCCGCGCGTCCCAGGGCAAGCGGCAAACCCGCCCCCAAGCGAATGCAATCGATTCGCGTTTCTGCCGCCGGGCACGGACAAGTGGTGGATCAACCCACGGCAGCGGAAGGGTCCGCACGCAACCTGCCTGAGAGCGTACGGGCCAGGAAGGCGACCACTGACGGGGTTGATCCACCGGGTCCAACCTCCAATCACATTTGGCACCCCCGGGAGTTTCGGAATTGTGGAAGATTTTTCCCCACCCCTCCCGGCGGCCGCCTCGCCAGGCCTCCGCCCCCGGCCTTGCCACGGCCCGGCCATAGTTTCCAGGAAACTACAGGGCCGGTCCCAGCCCCCCTGCGTGCCTGGAGAGTGGCGCGGCTTCTTTACAATTCGCGCAACGGCGCAAGGCCTCTCAACGCCGCGGATACACGGCGATCTCGACCGCTTCGAACCCCAGCAGCGCCAGGCGCTCGACAAGGGTGCCGCGCAGTTCCTCGGCCCGGGAGAGCTGATCCTCGTCCACTTCGATGCGCGCTTTGGCGCCGTGGTGGCGCACGCGCAGCACGGCGAAACCGAGGTCGCGTAGGGTTTCTTCCGCGGCTTCGACCGTGGCGAGGCGCTCCGGGGTCACGACGGTGCCGACGGGGATGCGTGAGGCGAGGCAGGCGGAGGCGGGTTTGTCGGCGACTTCCAGGCCGTGGGCGGCGGCGAGGGCGCGCACGTCGGCCTTGTCGAGGTCCGCCTTAGAGAGCGGCGCCACAACCCCGAACTCGCGCGCGGCCTGGGCGCCGGGGCGGTGGTCGCGGAAGTCGTCGGTGATTTCGCCGAACGCCATCCACGGAACCTCGTGTTCGGCGCAGACCGCCTGCATCGCATCGAACAGGGCGAACTTGCAGAAGTAGCAGCGGTTGCCGAGGTTCGCCTGGTAGGCAGGGTTGTTCCCTTCGGTGGTGCGTACTTCGACGAGGCGCGCGCCGAGCTGGGTCGCAATGCGGCGCGCTTCGATGAGTTCGCGGCGCGGCAGGCTCGGCGAGTCGGCGATGACGGCCAGGGCTCCGTCCCCCAGCACGGCAACGGCTTCGGCGAGCAAGGCGCTCGAGTCGACCCCACCCGAAAACGCCACCGCCAACCGGCCGAGTTCGGCCAGGTGCGCGCGCAAGGCGGCGCGGCGCGCGTCCAGGCCAGGGCGGGGTTGGGCGAGGGTCGTCACGGCGGCGGGCCTCAGCGGTACAGGTTCACCTGATTCACGTAGCCGGCGGCGCTTTCGCGGAAAGCGGCCACCTCTTCGTCGGTGATCTGCCGCACGATTTTGCCGGGGATGCCGACCACCAGCGAACGCGGCGGCACCTTCATGTTCTCCTTGACCACCGCGCCGGCGGCGATCAAGCACTCGTCGCCGATCTCGCTGCCAGCGAGCAGGATCGCGCCCATGCCGATCAGGCAGCGGTCCCCCACCTTGGCCCCGTGCAGCACGCAGCGGTGCCCCACGGTCACGTCCTCGCCGATGTGGTTCGCCACGCCGGGGTCGGCGTGCACGATCGTGCCGTCCTGGATGTTGGTGCGCGCCCCGATGGTGATCGGCGCGTCGTCCCCGCGCAGCACGCAGCCGAACCAGACGTTGGCGTCTTCGCCAAAGGTCACATCGGCGAGCACCACCGCCCCCTCCGCCACCCAGGCACCGCCGCGCACGGGGTGCATCTTGCCAGCAATCGGGAAACGCTTGATCGGGTCGGAGTGTTTGGCCATCGGTTCAGGGCAGGGTTTCGGGGGCAAGGAACAGCACCAGGGTCGCCATCGAGTTGTTGAGCACGTGCAGGGTCATGCACGCCCAGAGGTTGCGGCTCCAGTGCATCAAAAGGCCGGCGCCAAAGGCGATGACGAGCAGGGGCGCCAAGGGCTCGAGCCCGTGCAGGAAGGCGAAGATCACCGAGGTCCAGAGCAAACCCTGGCGGCGGCCGAGCAACGCGCCGGCCCAGTTCTGGAAGTAGCCGCGGAAGAGGATCTCCTCCAGCACCGGGATCAGGACCGCGGCCAGCAGGAACGCCGGCACGCGCTCGGCGCCTTGGATCGCCTGCAACTGCAGCGCGACCTCCTGCACCGCCTCCTTTTCCTGCCAGCGCTCCACGAGCGGGCCCCAAAGGCTGCCCGCCCCGGCGATTCCCGGCAACACGACGAGGTACATGAGGAAACCGAGCTGGATCCCACGGCCCGCTTCCCTTCCGTGGACACCGAAGTGCGCCCACGTGGCGCCCCGTTCGCGCGCCACGAAGATCACGATGCCCACCACCGCGGCTTGCACGGCGGCGGTCAGGGCGAAAAGGGTCAGCGGCGGCGGGGACTCTTCCCCCGCCCCCTTCATCAGGGCGTACGCGCCGGCCACGAGTACGGTGCCGATGAAGAAGCCCAGCAAGGGCAGCAGCAGGTCGGGCAGGGCGCGCTTCAGCGGCGGCGCTTCGGGCGAGGCTTTCCGGGCGAAGAATCCGCGCAGGGACCAGAGCAGACCGGCGCAGAGGGCCAAGCTGGCCAGCGCGGCCGGAAGCGGTAGGGTTTCCATCAGCCGACCTGCCCCTCGGCGGGACCAGCCTCTTCGATCAGACCCTCTTCCGGCGACGAGGCATTTGCGTACAGCCGTTCGCCGATGCGCCCGGCGAGGTACGCATCGCGCCCCGCCACGCAAGCCGCCGCCATGGCGCGCGCCATGCGGATCGGATCCAGGGCGCCCGCCACAGCCGAGTTGAGCAGCACACCGTCGGCGCCGAGCTCCATCGCCTGGGCCACGTGGCTGGCGGTGCCGATGCCCGCATCGACGATCATCGGCACCGAAATCAGCTCGCGCAGGATGCGCAGGTTCGAGGGGTTCGCAAGCCCACGCCCGCTGCCAATCGGCGCGCCGGCGGGCATGACGCTTTCGACGCCGGCGTTCTGCAGGTGCACCGCCAGGCGCGGGTCGTCGCTGGTGTAGGCGAGCACCTTGAAGCCCTTGGCCACGAGCTGCTCGGCGGCTTCGAGGGTACCGAGCGGATCGGGCAGCAGGGTGCGCGGATCCCCGAGCACCTCGAGTTTGACGAGGTCGGTTTCCAGCAGGTCGCGGGCGAGCAGCGCCGTGCGCACCGCGTCCTTGGCGGTGTAACAACCCGCAGTGTTCGGCAGCAGCGCATAGCGCCCCCGGTCGATGTGATCGAGCAGCGACGAGCCCTGGGCCGCGTCGAGGTTCACCCGCCGGATCGCCACCGTCACGAGCTCCGTGCCGCTCACTTCGAGCGCCTCGCGCATCTCCGCGTGGGTCGCGAACTTGCCCGTGCCCATGAGCAGACGCGAGCCGAGGGTCTTGCCCCCGATCACGAACGGCCGGTCCTCGGGCTGGGCCGGAAACACCGCGTGCGCGCCTTGCATCAACCGCCCCCCACCAGGGTCACGAGCTCGACGCGATCCCCCTCCACGAGGGACCACGCTTCACGCTCCGCCCGCGGCACGAGTTCCTGGTTCACCTCCACAGCAACGACCTGGGGCGGCAGGCCGCGGCGGGCCACGACTTCGGCCACGGTGGTGCCGGCGGGCACCTCGGTGGTTTCACCGTTGACCAGGATCTGCATGGGTCACCAGACGCGCATCCAGGCGCACTTCAGGTAGCGGGTTTCGGGGATCGAGAGCAGTTGCGGGTGGTCCAGGGACGGACCGTCCAAAGACATAAGCCACGCTTCGCGGCCTGCCAAGTGGGCGGCCTTGCGCATGTGATCCACGAACTCCTCCGGCTTCACGTTGTAGGAGCAGGAGGCGCTGGCCAGGGTGCCCCCTTCGGCGCACATGGCAAACGCCCGGCGCCCCAGCTCCACGTAGCCGCGTTCGGCCCCTTGGGCCTCCCGGCGGTTGCGCGCGAAGGCGGGCGGGTCCACCACCACCAGGCCGAATCGTTGGCCCTCGTCGGCCATCTCGCGCATGGCCTGCATGCAGTTGGCGCGGCGCACCTCGATGCGATCCTCGACCCCGTTGAGGCGGGCGTTTTCGAGGATGCGCTCGCAAGCGGCCTGGTTCTGCTCGAGGCAAAGCACCTTCTCGGCCCCCGCCACCGCCGCGTGCAGGCCGAACAGGCCGCCGTAGGCAAAGGCGTCGAGCACGGTCTGCCCCGGGGCATACAGCGCCACCTTCTGGTGGTTCGCCGACTGGTCCAGGTACGAACCGGTCTTGTGGCCCGTGCCGACGTCGACTAGGTAGCGCACGGCCCCTTCGCGCACCTCGATCGGACCCTGTTCCTCGCCGCGCAGCCATTCGACGCGCGGATCCAGGTCCTCGAGCTTGCGCACCCCGACGTCCGAGCGGTCGAGCACCGCACGCGGCTCGAAGGGTAGGCATTCGATCAGCAGCTCGAGCAGGAAGTCGCGCATGCGCTCGGCCGCCTGGGTGGTGCACTGCAGCACAACCACGTCGGTGTAGCGATCCGCCAACCATCCGGGGAAACCATCCGCATCCCCCGCGACCAGGCGGCAAGCCCCATCGGGCTGCATCAGGCCGGCTTCGGTGCGCAACTGGATCGCGCGCTGCATGTTGCGCTTCCAGAAGTCGCGGTTGGGTTGCTCCGTCTGGCGCGTCACCATACGCACCGCGATGCGCGAGGTCGTCGAGAACAGACCCCAGCCCAGGCAGTTGCCGGCGGGGTCGTGCACGGGCAACAACTCGCCCGGCTCGCCTTTGCCCTCGGCGATGTCGTCCTTGTAGATCCACGGATGGCCGCCCGCCACCCAACGCCGGCCCTTGCCGGTCAAAGTCATCTTGCCCATGGTGCTCTCACCCCGGTTTGGGGGGCGGAAAGGGTATCAGGAACCCGGCCCCAGGCGGTATCGGAACCCGGCCCTACTGGTCGTCGCCGGCCCCGGACCCGAAAGACGGGCCCACCACGTAATCCCAAACGCCCCGTCCGAAGGTGGCGAAGCGCAGCACCCGGCCCTGATCGAGGGGCTCGACCGAGGTGAAAACCGTGTTCGGCGCCCGTCGCCCTTCGATTCCCATCCAGCGACTCCGGGCCTGGTCCAGCACCCACGGGCCCGCGTCGGTGGCCGCGTACATCTGCCCGTCGACCCCCAGGGCCAGCTCGCGCACGAGGGTCGGCGGCAGGCCGGTCGCCGGGGAGCGGAAGGTCTGGCCCCCGTCGTTCGAAACGAGCACACCCGGCCCGCTGTAGCCCGTGCCCCCCACCCAGACCGTCTCCGATCCGGCGGGGTCGACCCACAGGCAGCGAGCCAGGACGAACTGCGGCGGCTGGTCGTTCGCGGGCCGCGTCTCGATCGTGCGGCCGCGGGGTTCGAAGGTGCGCCCCCCGTCGAGCGAACGATGCAGTCCGCCCGCATCGTCGGCCACGTAGACCGTGGTCGCCCCCGGCGCGCAGCCCATGGCGACCAGCCTTTGGGCCCCTTGTTCGCGCGCTTCGAGGTTGCCGAACGGCTGCACCGTCCAACGCCCTTGCGGCCCGCGCAAGTACCGATAGATGCGCTCGGCGAGCAACCATGCCGCCTGGGTATCTTGCGGATCGGCGTACAGGGGCGGCATCCACAGGGTCTGCGCGTGTTCCGGCAGGGCGAGGAACTCGGGCGCGACTTCGCCGCGGCCGTGGAACCAGAGCACGTACCCCGGCGCAGCGGCCAGCACCCCACCCGAGAACGTGCCGCGCGGTGCGATCTCCACCAGCGAACCGTAGTCCCCGTTCACCCAAGGCCGGAGCTGCGCCGGGCCGTCCCCGTCCACGAGCCGATCGTAGAACCCGCCCTGCAGGCCCTGGTCCTGGGTCGCGGCCCACAACCACGGCACCCCGCGGCGCGAAGTGAGCGTGTCCAAGGCCTGGCCCGCACGCAGGCCGATCATCGGAAGCCGCGCGAAGCTGCGGCCGAAGTCCCGCGACAGCCACGTGCCCCCGTCGGTGTGCACGACCAGCAGATCCTGGTCGGGTCGGCGCGGATCGCGCAGGCACTGCAGCCCGCGCACGCCCGGATGCAGGTGGCCCTGGGGATCCTCAAAGTAGCTGCCCCCCGGCTGCGCAGGCTGGAATTCCCTGCCGCCGTCATGGGAAGCGGAGAGGATCTCCGCGCCGGTGAATACCTGCCCCGGTGCACCGCGCGCCGCGCACAGATTGCGATTGCACTCGTCGAGGTCGGCGCGCCGATCCAAAGCCCAATGGGGCGCGGAGGTGGCGTAGAGACGCCAACCGTTGTCCGTGTCGAGGGCCACATAGACCTCACCCTGCGGCCCGCCGCCCGACGCCAATACCCCCTGGCGCGCCGGCACCTCGGCCCGCGCGAGCGGCGCGAGGGTGCCCGACAAGATGTCCCAGACCAGCAACTCGCGGGAGTGCAGGATCAAGAGGCGCGTGCCGGAAGTCTCAGAGGGGTCGAGCAACAGATCGCCGCGCCAATACTCGCCGAAGGTATGCACGACGCGAAAACTCGCCGCCTGGTCTTCGGAAACGAGTAACGCGGTCTGCAGCGCCGATCCGCGGCCCACGGCTCCGAGCAGCCAGATGCGATTCGCCCCATCGTTCACGAGCCGCATGGCGCGCATCAACGCTTCGAGCCCAGCCGGTTCGCTCCAGTCCTCGCCGCCATTGCGGCTCACGACCAGGCGTGTCCCGTGCCGTTGGATCAGGGTCTGGAATCCCGGCCCTTCGCACAGGTGCACCTCATCGACACCACCCCCCACCGCATCGGTGAGCGGCAACCAACGGGCTCCGTCGAGGTGCCCGCGCCAAAGGCCGCCATTCGCCATGCCGAGGAACAAAGTGCCATCGGCCGCGATCGCGAGGCTGCGTGTCTGCCCGGATTGACTGTCGGGCCCGACCTCGCTCCAGCGCGAATCCACCCCGCGTAAGAAGTCATCCGGATCCGCCTCGGCGCGCTGCTCGAAGCGCCGCCGGGTGTTCTGCATCTCCTTGTACGTCCAACGCGTGCCGCGCGGCATCGTATGGATGAAGCGCATGTAGGCGTTGCGCTCTTCCAGGTGTGCTGCGGGGTCTTCGGGGCCGAGCCCCGCCTGGATCTGCGGCGCGGCGAACGCCGCCACCGCCGTCGGCCGGCCCCGGAAGCCGAAGTGCCATAGGCTCACCGCCGCCAGGATGGCGAGCAGCAGCACGATGGAGGGGGTGCGGCGTTGGGGCATGGGCAGGCAAGGGTCGGCGACCTCGCAAGGCTACCTGCTCCCCACCCCCGGGGCGGGCCGCTGCGCGGACCCCGGCCCCATTCGGAACGCGGCATGTATCAATCTGGCCGCGGGTATCCATTTGGAGCGCGCGGCTCCCGGGGGCTGGCAGATCAGAGGCCCTGACCGAACACCGGCGGCGGGGTGCGCTTGCGCGGGGCGGGCAGGTCTTCGCCGTCTTCCCCGAGGATCTCGAGCACGTCGAGCCAGTCGCAACGGCACTGCACACCGCCGAGCCACTCGCCCAGCGACGGCTCGGTTTTGCCCTCCTCGCCGCTGATGAACTCCTTCACGTACGTGCCGTGTTGGGTCACCAAATCGACAATGAACGCGCCGGGCCGCTCGGGATCGGGCGCCACCGAACGCAACTCCACCCACCGTTCGCGGGTTTTGTCCGCGCGGCGGTGCGCCACGCGCTCGGGGGTCTGTTGCGCGAGGTGCAGACGTTCGCCGAGGCGCGGCTGCACCGCTTCCAAGTCGAAATCGCCTTGCACGGAGACCCCGGCCCGATACGCCTTGGCCCCGGGCGTCTCCTTGAGCACGCGGACGCGCTCCTTTTCGCTCCAGTGCAGGCCTTCGACCTCGAGGCGCCCCGCGTTGCGGTCGTTGATCGTGCGTTCGATCTCGGCGAGATCGATCTGGTGTTCCTTCGGCGCGATCAGCTCGACGATGAAGGGACGGCCGCGGCCGAGCATGCGCACGTCCACGTCCTCGCGGCCGGCGCCGTGGAACTTGTGCTTGCGGGTCCCCGCGGCCTTGCCGAGCACCCAGGACACGAGCTCCTGCACCGAATCCCGGCTGAGTTTGCCGAAACCCTCGCACTTCTCGCAGCCTTGACGGCGGCGCGGATGGCCCTTGCATTCGGGGCAGAAGAAGACGGTCTGGGGCAGGTCGCGGCTCAGCTTGCGGTAGCGGCCTTCCACAAACATCTTGCTCTCGGGGCGTTTCTGCATCGGTCTACGCGGGAGGATCGGTCCGGAGGGCCGGCCGGGGCGATGGCCACGGGGCGGACCCGGGGGGCCCGGGGACGGGCTTTCCCGTCTGGGGGGCGAACACTCTACTGCCCAAGCCCGGTCAGGGCCAGCCGGCGATTGAACCGGCCCCCGCCGCCCCCCTACCATTGCGCCATGCACCCGATCCTCTTCGAGATCCCCGGCCTGCACTGGCCGGTGCGCGCCTTTGGCCTGATGGTCATGCTGGGCTTCCTGGTGGGCGCCCACTTCCTGACCGGCTGGGGCACCAAGGGCTCTGCCCGCCCGGCCGAGGCCAAGGTGGGCTTCAGCGCCCTGCCGCTCTGGGTCCTGTTCGGCGTGGTGGCGGGAGCGCGGGCCCTGTACGTGATCGTCGAGATCTCGGGCAACACCGATGTGGGCCGCGGATACCGCGAAGATCCCCTCTCGATGCTGTTCGTCTGGCAGGGCGGCCTCGTCATGTACGGCGGCGCGATCGGTGGCCTGCTGGCCGGATGGTTGGCGACTCGCAAGTACAAGCTGCCCCTGGCCCATTCCATGGACCTGGGCGTGACCGCCGCCTTCCTGGGCCTTTCGATCGGGCGCATCGGTTGCCTGCTCGTGGGCGACGACTTCGGGCGCATCGCCGCCGATGCGCACCAATCGTGGCCCTTCCCCCTGGTCGTACACGTGCCGAGCCCCCTGCCCGCGGGCAGCTTGTTCGGCGAGGAGAACATGGGCAAGGTGCTCTACTGCACGCAGATGTGGATGAGCATGAACGCCTTCCTGCTGTTCCTGATCGGGCGCTTCTGGCTGCTGCCGCGCCGCCGCTACGCGGGCCAGGTCGCCGCGACCCTGCTGCTGCTCTACGCGTTCGGCCGCTTCGGCATCGAGATGTTCCGCGGCGATTCGATCCGGGGCCTGTGGTTCGAGGGGCGCATCTCCACCAGCCAGTTGATCTCGATCGGCGTGGCCCTGGTGACCGCGCTCTACTTGCTGCTGCGCCTGCGCAAGCCGCAGCAGCCGCCGGAAGCCGCGGGCGGGTACGCCCCGGGGCAGGCCCGCGCCTGAGCCATGCGCGCCCACCTGCTCGCCGGCATCGACGAAGCCGGCCTCGGGCCGATGCTCGGCCCCCTCGCCATCGGCCAATGCGCCCTGCAGTCCACCGCGGGTTTTGATCCGCTAGCGCCCCCGGACCTGTGGCAGACCCTCGGCTCGGCGGTCTGTGAAACCGGACGGCGCGGCGAAACCCGCCTGGTGGTGGCCGATTCGAAGCTCGTGTTCCAGCGCGGACCGGCGGGCATGCGGCGCCTCGAGGCCACGGCTTTGGCGTTCCTGCGCACCGGTCGCGCCGGGCAAACGCTGCTCGACTGGACCCTGCCCGGCCAACAGGCCCTGCGCGCCCCGTGGTACGCGCACCTGCCCACCCCCCTGCCCCACGCCGTGACCGCGGAAGAGTGTGCTTCGCAGACCCAAGCGTTGCACGAGGCCCTGCAGCAAAGCGGTTGGCGCAACGTGGCGACCGGACTGCGCCTCGTCAGCGCGGCGGAACTCAACGCGAGTTTCCTGCGCACGGACAGCAAAGCGGCCACAACGTGGGAAATCACCGTCGGATTGCTTGCGGACTTGCTCGAGCGTTTCGGCAGCAATGGGGTCTGCGCGATCGTCGATCGCCAGGGCGGACGCAAGAACTACCGCACCCTGCTCGAGCGCGACTTCCCCGGCCACGGCGTGGTGACCACCGCCGAAGGGACCGAACGCAGCGACTACCACGTCTTCGGTCCCAGCGGCGACCTGTGGGTCTCCTTCCGCGTCGGCGCCGAACAGCAGTGCCTAGCCACCGCCGTGGCCTCGTGCTGCGCCAAGTACGGCCGCGAACTCGCCATGCACGCGTTCAACGCCTACTTCGCCGGTCGCCTGCCCCAGGTGCAGCCGACGGCGGGGTACGTGACCGACGCCCGGCGGTGGCTGAAGGAAGCGGATGGGCTGCTGAGCGAGCTCGGGCAGGACCGGGGCGAGCGATCCGCAGCCGCTGAGGCCCCAGGAGCCCCGGCTGGCCGGGAAGGGCCCCGGGTGGGGCCCGGTTTGACAGAATCGGGGCCTGGCCTGAACCTGGGACTTACTTCCCATGTCGACCCGCCTGCTATTTGTCGGTCTGCTCGCCCCGGTCCTGGCCCCCACGGCCCGGGCCCAGGTGCTGCTGGCGGAGTGGAGCGGACCGCACACCTCGGCCCAGCTCGGCAGCACCCTGCGCGGCGGGGACCTGAACGGGGACGGCCTGCGGGATGTGCTCGCGGCCGCGCGCAATGCGCAGGTGAACGGCGCGGCCGTGGGCCGCGTGATCGTGTACTCCGGCCTCGACAACAGCGTGCTGCTGGATCTGCCCGGACCGCAGTCGGGGTCGGCATTCGGATTCTCCGCGGACTTCGTGGGCGACCTAAATGGCGATGGGTGGAGCGAGGTGATCGTCGGAGCGCCGTTCTACCAAGATATCGGTTCGATCCAGAACGGGCGCGCGGCGGTGTTCAACGGCCAGACCGGCGCGGAGATGTACGCATACGAAGGCAGCAGCCTTTGGGATTGGGTCGGTTGGTCGGTGGCGGGCATCGGCGATCTCGACGGGGATCTCGTGCCCGACTTTGCCATCGGCAGCCCGGGGCTCGACAACCAGGGACCCGACGCGGGCGGGGTGCTTTTGTACTCGGGTGCGACCGGAAACCTGTTCAACGTGGTCGGCGGAGTGAGCGCGGGCGATCTCGCGGGCCGTTCCGTGGTCGGCCTCGGCGACCTGAACGGCGATGGGCATAGCGAGTTCGCCGTTTCCATGTCGCTCAACGATGCGGCTGGCTTCGACGCGGGCCTGGTGGCCGTGCATTCGGGATCCAGTGCGACTTGGCTGTACGAGGTGCCGGGCAGCTACGCAGGTCACAACTTCGGCGAAGTGCTCGCCGCGGTCGGCGATCTCGACGGCGACGGACATACGGATTGGGCCTCGGGTTCGCCGGGGGACGGTTTCGGCGGCAATCTGGCGGGTTCGTTCCGCGTGCATTCGGGGCTGACCGGCGCGCTCCTGTTCAGCGGGGTCGGAGCCCCGAACGACTTCCTGGGCGCTTCGATCAGCCTCGCGGGGGACGTGGATGGCGACAGCGTGCCCGACCTCGCGGTGTCGGCGACCGGGGACAGCACCTTCAACTCCCGCTCCGGCCGCGTGGATGTGCACAGCGGCGCGGGTGGCGCATTGATCTGCAGCTTCTACGGGGAGGGTTCGCTCGCTCGCCTCGGTGAAGGCCTCGCGTTGGCGGGGGACCGCAACGGCGATGGCGTGCCCGACTTGGCCATGGGCTTGCCCGGGGTGAATACGACCTCGGGGGGCGCCAGCGGCGCGGTGTGGATCACCGCGGGTTGCCACCCGCAGGGCAACGCCTACTGCGTGCAGAACCACGCGAACTCGATCGGCGAGTTCGCCACCCTCGCCGCTTCCGGGTCGGCGGTGGTCAGCAACAACCTGCTGTGGCTCGAAGCCACCGGCGTGCCCCCCGGACAGTTCGGCTACTTCGTCGTGGGCGCTGGCCAGGGTTTCGTCGCGAACCCCGCCGGCAGCCAGGGCAACCTGTGCCTGTCCGGTTCCCTCGGCCGTTTCAACCAGTCCGGCCAGATCCTCACCGCGGACCCGGCCACGCGCATGCTCTTCGTGCTCGACCTGACCTCGTGGCCGGTGCCGGGCTCCCCCACCGTGCAAGCGGGCGACACGTGGTACTTCCAGGGCTGGTACCGCGACCTGAATCCGGGCAACACCAGCAACTTCACCGCCGCTCTGGGAGTCCCATTCCAGTAGTCCCGCCCCGCCGCGGGTCTCGATTCGGGCGACCCATCGGGAAATCATGGGCGCTTTGCATCCCGGCCATGATCGAGCCGGCTGGGGCCGTTACCCTTGGGGGCAAGAACCTCTCCCCATGGCCAAGATCGCGATCCTCGGTGCCGGTATCTCCGGCCTCTCCCTTGCCCGCTTCCTGCTTCAAGGCGGCGTCGATCCCGCGGACCTGACCGTCTTCGAGGCGGGACCCGAAGCGGGCGGCCTGTGCCGGTCCAAAACCGTGCAGGGTTTCACCTACGACATCTCCGGTGGCCACATCCTGTTCAGCAAGGACCAGGCGGCCATGGATTGGATGAAGAGCGAAGCCGGCGGCGACCCGGCCTTCGAGAAACGCGATCGCCACACCAAGATCCGCTTCGAAGATCGCTGGGTGCACTACCCCTTCGAAAACGGCATCGGCGACCTGCCCAAGCAGGCGAACTTCGATTGCCTCGCGGGGTACGTCAAAGCCTGGCATGCGCGCCAGACCGATGGATCGAGCGCGCCCGAGACCTTCGGCAAGTGGGTGCAATGGCGCTTCGGCGATGGCATCGCCAAGCACTTCATGGATCCGTACAACGAGAAGATCTGGAAACGCGATCTGGATTTCCTCACCTCGGATTGGGTGGCGGGTCGCGTGCCCGATGCCCCCATCGAAGACGTGCTGCGCGCGGCGGTGGGCATCCGCACCGAGGGCTACACGCACCAGTCGATCTTCTACTATCCGCGCAAGGGCGGCTTCCAGGCGATCACCGACGGCATGGCCAGCGGCGCTCGCGCGTGCCTGCGGCTCAACACCAAGGTGGAAGAGGTGCGCAAGACGGCGAGCGGGGTCACGGTCAACGGCGAGGCTTTCGACCTGTGCGTCTCCACCCTGCCGCTGACCTATGCTCCCGGTTTCTTCCCGGAAATGCCCGAATCGGTGGCGCACGCCATGCGCACCCTCGAATACAACGGCCTAGTGTCGATCCTGGTGGCTCTCGACCGCCCCGACCATCCCGAACTCTCCTGGATCTACCTGCCCCATCCGTCGCAGGGTCCCGCGAACCGCGTCACCTACATGTCGAACTACGCCACCGCAAACGCGCCGGCGGGCAAGACGAGTTTGATGGCGGAAGTGACCGTGCCCGGCGGCCAGCCCTTCCCAGGCCCCGAACTCGAACAGCAAGTCGTCGACGGCTTCGTGCAAGCGGGCCTGATGCGCCGCGAAGAGCTGCTCTTCACCGACCGCAGCACGGTCAACCATGCCTACGTCGTCTTCGACGCCCAGTACGAAGCGCGCCGCAAGGTCGCTTTCGACTGGCTCGACCAGACCGGAGTCATCCCCCTGGGCCGCTTCGGCCGCTTCGAATACGACAACTCCGACCAGATCGTGATCAAGTCGCGCAAACTCGCGGGCGAGCTGCTGGCAAAGCTTTCCCTGCACTAGCAGGGCCCCCGGTTCGCCCTGGGTTTGACCACGCCGCCGTGCATAACGGGCGTGCAACCCGATTTCCATTGAACCGCTGGCTGCTCGGAACGATCTAGGGTGCGCGGGCGATTGCCACGCATTGCAGTGCTGCCCCGTCAGGTATTCCGGGCAGGCAGAGGACCAGCCATATGAACTTCTATTCCATTCCTGTGGCAGCGCTCTGCTTGGCCCCGATGGCCTGCATGCAGGTGAGCCGCCCATGCCCCCGCGATGCAGCGGCGGAAACCTGGGCCATGCCCCCCCGCTCCGAGTCCGGCATCCTCAGGCCGACTGCGCCCCCGGTCCCCTCCGCCGTTTCATGGATCGATGGCCGAAGCGTCCGCCCTTCCGAACCCAGTACGGGCGGCGAAAGGCAGTCCCTAGGCGAATACATTTCGGGGCAGGTCAAACTCATGGGGCAAGAGCTGCTTGTTTCCTATTCAGAGCAACCTCCGGCCGGCTTCTCTCCGCCGGATAGGGTCGAGGACTCTGGAATCTTCAGCGCTTCGTTTGTCCTCCAGGACTATCGTCGGCGCGGCTCCCACGAACTTTACCTCGCTGGCGAGGACCCCAAAGGCAACCCGGTGCTTGAGCATTGGGAGGTTTTGCCCGCCGATTCCGGCTACTTCCAGGTGTGCATAACCTCCCACCGAAACACCCGCCGGGGAACGCCCGTCGCGCCGGAAGCAAAAGTGGAAGCGTTGCGCGGCAGCCCATTCCTTCCGCAGGACAAGCGACCGAAAGCGATGCGCGTTCGACGAGAGCAGCTCTATGCGGGATCCACTCCGGGGCGTCTGACGTCGGTGATCGTGGATGCGGAAGATCGGTACGTGCTGTATCGGGTGCAAGGGGATTCCCGGCTCCGCCAGTTCTGGTTTGCCACCGAAGAGACGGTAGACATCGCCGATGCCAATTCCATCGGTTTGTTGAGTGGGCAGATCATTGGTCGTTCCGCCTGGAACTCGACGGATTGCGGCCGGTGCATTCTCTTCGATTTCCTACCGGCGCAATTGAACGACTCCGAGGTGACCCTCTTGCTGCTTTGCGACATAGATAACGACGGCAACTTTGACCTCATCGAGGAGCTTTCGAACGATGCGTTTGCCCTGCATCCCGCCAGGGCCGACCGAACCGCGGACTCCAGACGCTAGGGCGTCTGAATCCCGGGTATTGCAGCCTGGCGAAATCGCTTTCGCCGGGCGGCTTTGTTTTTCAGCATAACGCGGGCCGCTGTGCACCCCGGACCGCCCCCGGCGGCCCCCTGACGCCGAGTCGTTGGCCCCTTGCCCAAAGCCAACCTTTCGCGGTCTTCCCCTCGCCGTTATCGTGAGTGCATGAGCCCGCTCTTCTCCGCTGCCCCACTGGTGGCCTGCGCCGCGCTTGCCTGGGCCACGCCCCGAACCGCCCCGCCCATGGATCGCATCACCGGCCAGCCCTTCGCCACCCGCTCGGTTTCCCTCGCCACGAACGGCATGGCGGCCACCAGTCATCCGCTGGCGACGATGATCGCCCTGGACGTGATGAAAGCCGGCGGCAACGCGATCGATGCGGCCATCGCGGCCAACGCCTTCCTCGGGTATGGCGAACCCACCGGCAGCGGGATCGGGGGGGACCTGTTCGCCATCGTGTGGAGCGCCAAGGAGAAAAAACTCGTCGGACTGAACGGTTCGGGACGTTCGCCGCGCAGCCTCGACCTGGAGACCCTGCGCAGCAAGGTCGATGGCAAGATCCCGCCGCACGGCCCCTTGTCCGTCAGCGTGCCCGGCTGCGTGGACGGTTGGTACATGCTGCACGAACGCTTCGGTTCCATGCCAATGGAACAGCTGCTGGCCCCCACGATCGAAGCCGCGTACGAAGGTCGCCCGGTGCCGCAGACGATCGCCTATTACCTCGAGCGCAGCGCACGGGTGCTCGCGAAGTACCCCGGTTTCGCGGAGACGTGGATGCCCGGCGGCCATACGCCGCTCGAGGGCGAGCGCTTTGCCAACCCGCGCCTAGCACGGACCTTGAAGCGCATCGCCGAAGGGGGCCGCGACGTCTTCTACAAGGGCGAGATGGCGCGTACGATCGCCGACTTCGTGCAATCCCAGGGTGGGTACCTGAGCGAAGAAGACCTGGCCCTGCACCATGGCGAATGGGTCGAGCCGGTCTCCACCACCTACCGCGGCGTCGAGCTTTGGGAGCTGCCCCCCAATGGGCAAGGCATCGCCGCCCTGCAGATTCTCAACCTGCTCGAGCCGTATGACTTGAAGGCCATGGGCCACCAGAGCGCGGACTACGTGCACCTGTTCACGGAAGCCAAGAAACTCGCGTTCGAAGATCGCGCGCGCTTCTACGCCGACATGGACTTTGCGGACGTGCCGGTGGATGGGCTCATTTCCAAGGAATACGCGGCGGAGCTGCGCAAGCTCATCGATCCGAAGAAAGCCCAGCAGAAGTACACCGCCCTGCCGAAACCCCTCGAAGAAGGCGACACGGTCTACCTGTGCACCGCCGACAGCGAGGGCAACATGGTGTCCTTGATCCAGAGCAACTACCGCGGCATGGGGTCGGGCATGGTGCCCACGGGCCTCGGCTTCATGCTGCAGGACCGCGGCGAGCTTTTCGATCTGACAGAAGGCCACGCGAACACCTACGCACCCGGGAAACGTCCTTTCCACACCATCATCCCCGCCTTCGTGACCAAAGAGGGTGCGCCGTACATGGCCTTTGGCGTGATGGGCGGCGCCACCCAACCCCAGGCCCACGCCCAAATCCTGATCCACATGCTCGACTTCGGCATGAACCTGCAGGAGGCCGGGGACGCGGCGCGCATCGTGCACACCGGGTCTTCTCAGCCTACCGGCGAACGCATGGAGGACGGCGGCAAGTTGCACCTGGAGGATGGTTTCGGGCCGGAGCTGCGCGCCGAACTCACCAAACGCGGCCACCACCTGGCACCGTCTCCGGGCATCTACGGCGGCTACCAAGCGATCCTCTGGGACGCGAAGAACCGCGTATACCAGGGCGCCAGCGAATCGCGCAAGGACGGGTTCGCGGCGGGGTACTAGCCCAGGGCCCGGAACATAGATCAAGAACGGGCGCACAGCCCGCGACCGGCCCGCCCATTCCGGCTAGCCTGTCGGGGTCATGTATGCGCTTCTGACCCTGCTCAGCGTCGTCACCCTGGCCCTGCTCTTCGCCCGGGTGGCCACCCAGGCCTTCATCCACACCGGCCTGTCGGAAAGCACCGCCCGCTTCCAAGCCTGGTCGGCCCTGTCCGGCGTGGGCTACACGACCCGCGAAGCCGAGAGCCTGGTCAACCACCCCGTGCGCCGCCACCTGCTGATGTGGCTGATGCTCGTGGGCAACGCCGGCATCATCACCGTCGTTTCCTCGCTCATCCTGACCTTCATGAACACCGCCGAGCACGGCCTCGGCGTCTTCTCGAAACTCGGAGTGCTGTTCGGCGGCCTGGCCCTGCTTTGGGCCCTGGGCAGCAGCGCCTGGATCGACCGCATGCTCAAGCGCCTGATCGATCGCGCCCTCGACCGCTACACCCACATCGGCGTGCAGGACTTCGAAAGCCTCGTCGAACTCTCCGGCAGCTACCGCGTCAGCGAACTCTACATCCAGGAAGGCGACTGGCTCTCCGGCCGCAGCCTGCGCGAGTCCGGCCTGCGCAACGAAGGCCTCAACGTGCTCGGCATCCGCCGCCAAACCGGCGAATACGAAGGCGAGATGACCCCCACCACCCTCATCCTCCCCGGCGACGCCATCGTCGTCTACGGCCGCCTCTGCAACATCGAAGCCATCGACCGCCGCAAACGCGGCGGCGAAGGCGACCGCGAACACCGCCGCGCCATCGAAGCCCGCGAGCAGGTCTTGCAGGAGATCCGCGGCGAAGGCGAGGTGGGTTGAGCGGCTGGGCACTCCCCCACCATCGGTGGAAGGTACGCGCCGCTCGCATGCATTGTGAGCAGGATCGGCGTATCACCACCCGCGCGGAGTTGCAGCAGAACCTCAGCCTTGTCACCTAGGCCGAGCGTGCAAACAGCACAAGCGCTCGGCGCACCGAAGGATCCGAGTAGACCGTCACCATCGGCCCATCGTCGATGGCCTTCAACCGGATTCAGATCGGGTGGAGCCATAACGAGCACAATCGTGCGGATCAGGAGGCACCAATGCCCCTTTTGTCCGCACAATAGATTCCCGGGCGAAACACGTAGGAACGATCGCCATCCCGATTCAGTCAACGATCTTGCGCAGCGTGGACTCCTTTGAGAGATCCAAGTCGAGCAGTTCGGTCGTTTTGATATCCCCGCCCCTCGTGAAGGCCAACTTGACCTTGGAATTGTCGAGGCCGATCACTTGCTTGATCCCCGCCAGGGGCAGCTCTACCGCGATGTTTTGTGCCGGCTTCTCGCCCCTCGACAAGATCGTCTCCAACCTCCAATTCTCCGGCTCGCATTGGATTTCGATCGCACCCGCTCCCATGCCCTGCCCCTCCGCCAGAAGGTAGATGCCCCCGTGCACCTCGACCTCACTGTTGGACACGAGCAGACGATCCCCCACATGCAACGCGCTGGAGATGGAATAGACTCCGGCTTGCAAGTTCCCAAAAACCAACTCCCCGACTTCTCCACGGACCTTTCGCTCCTCCAAACGGCGGCGGAAGAAGCCGCCCTCCGTGCTCCCCCCGATGCCCCCCTTCTCGTGGAGCACGACCAAACCATCGGAGATCCCACCGCGTCCCACGGCAAATCGAATCTCCGAGGCAGGCTCCTCGGGCCGAACCGAAAACTCGATGCTCTCGCCTGCCCGGCCCTTGCAGGGCCTGGAGAGATAGGAGGTCCCCGGGGCGGTTGGGTAGTTGTACTCGGCAACCCCATCGTCGCCCACGACAACTTGCCCCACGAAGATCGGGTGCCCAGGCTCCAGCTCGCCTTTGCAAGCCATCAAGGTCAAGAAGTTGCCCGAAGTGGGTACCAAGGTCCATTCTCCCGGCACCAAGGCCGTGAGCCCGGTCTCCGCCCGCACGAGTTCTGCCGGCTCCTTCGCAGCGAGCTCCGCCCACTCGGACATGGCACGATTCCGCCCCATGAACACGGGTCCGCCCCCATCACCCAGCACCCGAACCCGGAACTGCCCCTGGACGAACGCCGCCTGGGAATCGTCCCCCAGAGTCAAGTCGATCGGCACAAACGCGAATCCATCCGCCGGCTCCAATCGGGAAAGCCCGCCCTCCCGCTGCCATGCACCGCCGCGATCGGTAGTGGTGTGCCGCTCGGTTCCATCGGTATGGATCACCAGGATCTCGCACCCAGGGATCGGGTCCCCCGTCCCCGTATCCATGAGCACACATGGCGTTGTCCGAGGGAGCAACACGGCCGAGCGCACGGTGCGGCTGGCATCCCGATCCGTGGGTTCAGGCATCCCATCCGGAACGAACTCTTCGACCGGCACCGCAACCTTCTCCCGCGCACTCCCGAGCCCAGCGCCAGGCCCTTCGGATTTCGGCGATTTCAGGAATATGAGCCCCGCGAGGCATAACGCGCTCATTCCAGCGAGGGACCACTTTCGGAAATCTGAATTCATAAGACTCACGCGGCGCAAGACCCGCCCAAACGAAGCCCGACCTCGGGGCCGGATTCCATTCCGTAGCGATCTTAGTGCTCCGACACTTCGATGTCCCCCAACCGGTAGATCCAATCGACATGATCCCCGGGCAATAGCCCTCCCCACAGGAGCTTGAGCGCTTTCGAAGAGTGAACCGGCGGGCCCGAGATCCCCAGCCCGCCCCCACCGGGCACCCCGAGGCGGAGTTGCAGAGAAAGTTGCCCCTCCAGGTCTCCGCGTCCGATGCGAAGCCGGAATGGGGTGACGGTTTGATTGCTGATCAGAATGCAGGTCCCGGCGAGCAGGATTTGGTTGCCGCCGTGCTGGCCTGCGTGGGCCAGTTGAAAGCCGTCGATGCTCTCACGCTTCCATTCGGGGTACCCCTTGGCCAGGGCGGCGGGAAGCCAAGTCTCCAGGACTTCCAACAGATGGGCCATCGGTTCGCTGGCCGTGGGCTCCCCTACCGAAATGCCCAGGAGTACCCGCTCGAGGAGTTCTGCGATCGTGTTCTCAGGCGAGTTCGGCATCAACATGCATCGGGGGCAGATCCGAGTGCGGTCCCCGGGCACGGAAGAGTCTACTCGACTCGGTGGCAGGCGGAGAGTGCACGGAATCCACTCGGTCGCGCCCGCGAACGTCGGGGGATTCGCCGGCTGCGCTTGGCACCTTGAGCACGCAGCGGACCCAGGTGCGCAAGGCACCTGGGTCCGCTGAGCCGGGGCGGAAGCGCCCCGAGGCCGCTGGAGGTTACTTCGACTCCTGGGCCTTCTTGATCTCCGCCACGAGCTTCGCGATCTTCTCGTCGTAGGCTTCGCCGTTGTGGCCGGTGCCGAGGATCTTGCCGTCGGGTCCGATCAGGAAGTAGGTCGGGTAGGCGTTGACCTGGTAGAGCTTGGCGATGAGGCCTTCGGGTCCTTGGTAGGCCGCGCGCCAGGTGACGCCGTACGTGGCCAGGCCTTCGCGGAACTCCTTGGGTTCATCGCCGGTGTTGACTCCGAGCAGGACGAAAGGGTCGTCTTTGTGGCGCTCCACGAGCGCCTTGAGGTGCGGCATGCCGCCCTTGCACGGGCCTCACCAGAAGCCGAAGAAGTCGACCAGGACCACCTTGCCGCGGAAATCGGACAGGCGCCAGGACTCCCCGTCGATGGAGGTTCCGATGAAGTCCGGAGCCATTTCCCCCACCGCGATGTTGGCCTTGTTGATCTGCGCGTTGGCGCGCAGGGCCCACTCGGACTTGGGGTGTTTGTCGATCAGCTCCTGCAGCAGGGCCTTGCCCTGATCCCGTTGGGCCTGGTCCTTGGACTCCAGCATCAAGCTGCCCATGTGGTACTGGGCGCGCACGCGAGCGGGCTCACCCGCCTTGTCGTTCTGCTGCACGCGCTTCAGCAGGTTGGCGCGCTGCTCGACGGACAAGTACTTGTTGTCCGCCAGGGTTCCCAGCATGTCCGGGTACCAGTCGGCCCCGGCGTAGTCGTTCACCAGGCTCTGGAAGTAGTCCAGGGCCTGGGCCGCGCGCTGGTCCTTGTCGACCCCGAGTTCCTTCTGGTGGTCGAGCATCCAAAGCAGACCGCGGCCGTCGCCCCCGTCCACCAACGCCTGGAAGCGCGGTTGGAACTTCTGGGCCGGCGGATTCGCGCGCAGCTCGCGGCGTTCGGCCAGGCTCTCGGTGTTGCGGATGGCTTCGCGGAAGGCCTTTTCAGCCTGGTCGAACTCGGCGACCAGGGCTTTGTAGGCATCCGGGGCCGCGGTTTCGACCTTGGGCGGGTCTTCGGGGGCCACACGCGCAGGTGCGGCCGGGGCTACGCCCAAAAGGGCGAGCAGGGCTAGGGGGAACATCATGGCGTCGTTGGTTTCGTTTGCGGCAGGGGCCGCGGACCCTCCCAGTATCGCACGCGGGTGGAAATGCACCAGGAGTGGCTCTGTAAGGACTTACGCAGGGAGCTCCCGGGCGGTCCGCGGCCCCGGCCCTGGTACCCTGGGCCGCCATGGCCCTGATCCACTTCCTAGAACACACCGCCGCCGGCCGCCCGGGCCAGACCGCGTACCTGCGCCGCGGGATGCCGGTGACCTACGCCGAGCTGCGGGCCGATGTGGCCCGCTTGGCCGGCACGTGGGCCGCAGCAGGCGTGATGGCGGGCGACCGGGTGGCGGTGCTCGCCGGCAACAGCCCGCGCTTCCTCGAAGCCTACTTCGCCGCCGCCGAGCTGCGCGCCGTGCTCGTCCCCCTCGGCACGCGCCTCGCGCCGCCCGAGCTCGCCGCGATCCTCGAACTCGCCCAGGCCCGCGTGCTCTGCATCGACCCCGGGCACACCGAACTCGCGCGCCGAATCGCAAGGGCCCCGCACCTGGGCCTGGCCCATTGGGCCGATGTCGAACAACCCGGTTTGACCTGGCTCGAAGCCCCCACCGCCCCCTGGCCCGGCGGCTTCCCCGCCCCCTCGGACCTCGCGCACCTCTACTTCACGAGCGGCACCACCGGCCGGCCGAAGGGTGTGATGCTCACGCACAAGAACGTCGCCGAACACGCGCGCCAGGCCATCGCCGAATTGGGCCTGCGCCCCGCGGACGGCTGGGGCCACTTCGCCCCGATGTTCCACCTCGCCGACGCATGGGCCACCTTCGCGGCCACCGCCGCCGGCGCACGCCACCACTTCCTCGAACGGTTCGAAGCCGACGCGGCCCTGCAGCAACTCCAGGACGAAGCGATCACCCTCAGCAACCTCGTGCCGACGATGCTGCAGCGCATGCTCGCCCTGCCGCGGCCCGCGGGCGAATGGAACCGCCTGCGCCTCGTGCTCTCCGGTGGGGCCCCGATCGCGCCGTCCCTGGTGCAACGCATCATGGACTTCTTCGGCTGCGAGTACGCGCAGACCTACGGGTTGACCGAAACGAGCCCGTACCTGACCTTCAGCCTGCCGCGCCCCGGCGAGCGGCACCCGGAGGGGCCCGCGGGCATCGCGCGCCGGGCGCGCACGGGCCGTGCCTTCGGCCGCGTGGGCTTGCGCGTCGTCGACGAAGCCGGCAACGACGTGCCCCAGGACGACCGGGCCGTCGGAGAGATCTGGGCCAGCGGCCCCACGGTCACGCCCGGCTACTGGCGCGACGCCGACGCCACCGCCGCCGCGTTTGCCGGCGAGTGGTTCCGGACCGGGGACCTGGCCACGTGGGATGCAACCGGCAGCGTCAACATCGTCGACCGCAAGAAGGACATGATCCTGACCGGCGGCGAGAACGTGTATTCGATCGAAGTTGAAGCCGCGCTGCTCGCTTATCCCGGGGTGCTCGAGGCCGCGGCCTTCGGCGTTCCCGACGCGGATTGGGGCGAAGCCGTCTGGGCCGCCGTGGTCTGGGCGCCGGGCGCCACGGCCGACCTCGAGCGCTTGCAGCAGCACCTGCACGCCCAATTGGCGGGGTACAAATGTCCCAAACGCATCCTGGAATGCCCCGAGCTGCCAAAAACGAGTTCCGGAAAGATCCAAAAGCGCTTGCTGCGTGAATCGCTGCGCCCGGGAGGTACCCTGGCCCCATGAAAGCGCCCGCCTGGGTCCTGCTATTGATCGTCGTCCTGCTGGCCGGTTTCCAGCGGGCCAGTGTCTTCTCGGCTCCACGCCGGGATCTGTTCGGCAGCTACGAAGCGGCGCAGCCCGTAGACTCCCCTTTGGTCGCCGGGGAAGAACGCCAGCGCATGAACGCCGCCAACGATCTTTGGTACGGCACGAGCATGCCTTGGATCGACTACCAATACGCCAATTACACCGGCGGTTCCCTGGTGGTTTCGACCCTGATGGCGCCGCTGCTGCCCCTTTTCGGCTCCACCGCCTGGACCTTGCGCATCTTCGCGCTGGCGCTGCAGCTCCTGTCGGTGGTGCTGATCTTCGCGATCCTCGATCGTTGGGCTTCGCGCCGCGCCGCGGTCTTCGGCGGCCTGCTCTACGCCCTCACCACCCCCGGGTTCCTGATCAACAGCATGATGGTCTGGGGCACGCACGTGGAGAGCAACGTACTGGCGCTCCTCTGCCTCTGGTTGTACTTGAAGTTGCAGGCGGGAGAACGCCCCCAGGTCGCCCGCCGCATCCTGCTCGGCATCGGCCTCGGACTCAACGTCTACATCGGCTACCAGTCGATCCTGTTCGTGGGGATGTTCGCCTTCTTCGACCTGTTCCCCCGTTGGCGCCCCCGCCTCCTGGAGTTCGCAGGTCAAGTCGCGGGCTTCGTGATCGGCATGATCCCGTGGCTCTGGTACAACCTGCGCAATGATTTCTCGGGCCTCGAGATCTACGGCCAGCGGCCGGAGGATTGGGTGGCCGGCGAGGGGCCGGTAGGCAAACTCTGGGGCTATTTTGCGCGGGATTGGCCCGCAGCCCAATGGTTCGACTGGGCTTGGCCCGAATGGGGTCCCACGTACAACCGGCTGTACGCCGGGGTGCTGGTCCTGGCCGCCTTGATCGGCGCCACGCGCTTCTGCCGCGGCCGGGAAGGGGTGCCGCACCCCGCCCACCTCGCCGCGGTCCTGCTCGGTGGATTCCTCCTGGCGTGGGCCGTCACCGGATTCGGTGTGGAGGCCAAGGACGCCGTCTTCGGTTACCGCTATGTGCTGCTGGCCATGCCGTGGGTGGTGCTCGCCGCCGCCGCGGGCCTGGACCGCTTGGCCGGAAACCAGCCCGGTACCGCCGCCCTGGCCTGGTTCGCAACCACGGCGTTGGCCGGGCTCTGCCTTTATGCCAGCACCACCACGCTGATCGACAAGGAACGCTTCGCAGCCGAGCGCAATGTTTCGGTGCTTGACCCGAGTGGACATGTGCTTTGGATGTATTCGAGCTATCGGCGGGTGCCCGAACGCGCGGGTCCCCTCACGCGGCGCCTGCGGGCCAACCAGGATCCGGCGGAGTTCGAAACCCTGATGCGCGGTCTCGGCCAGAAGTTGCTTTGGCTGGGCAGCGAGCAACCCGGTTTCGCTCCCGAGCAACTCGAGTTCGCCGCCCAGTTGCGCGCCCTGCGCCGGGAGATCCTCGGCGCCTTGCCCGTCGAGATGCACGACTGGTTCCCCGAACCCACCACGGGATCCTGAGCGCGCCCCCATGTCGCTCTACGAACACCAGGTGCTGCCGCGCCTCCTGTCCTGGGGCATGGGTCTGCGCTACTTCGAAACGCACCGGGCCGCGACGCTGGAAGGCCTCTCCGGCACCGTACTCGAAGTCGGCTTCGGCGCGGGCCACAACCTGCCCCACTACCCCGCCGCCGTGCGCGAAGTGCTCGCCATCGAACCGAGCGACCTGGCGCGCCGCAAAGCCGCCGCCCGCATCCACGCCGCGCCCTTCCCCGTGCACTTCGCCGGCCTCGACGGCCAACGCATCGAACTTGACGACCAAAGCGTCGACGGCATCGCTTGCACCTGGACCCTGTGTTCGATTCCCGACGTGCACGCCGCCCTCGAGGAAATGCGCCGCGTACTCAAACCCGGCGCCCGCCTGCACTTCTTCGAACACGGTCTCTCGCTTGATGCCAAAGTCGCCGCCAGCCAACACCGCTGGACCCCCGTGCAAAAACGCCTCTTCGGCGGCTGCCACCTCGACCGCGACATCGCGGGGCTCCTTAGCGCGCACTTCCCCCACCTCGCCGCCACCCCCAAAACCCTGCGCGGCCCGCGCATCTTGACCACCTGCCTGCACGGGCAGGCGTGGGGTTGAAGCGCGGCGGGCGCGGCTCGGTTACCCTGGCACCCAAGAGCCCTATAGACGCCTGCTGCCTCCAACATTGCCATGCTCCCCTGTCGCGTTATCGCCGCCATTTTTTTTCTGCTCGCGCCGCTCACCTCTGCCAAGGGGCCTGTGCAGCGGCCCGCCAGCCCACCTCAGCAGCCCGCTGCCGGCGCGGGTCTTGCGCAGGTGATGGACGAGACCGCGCCGCAGGTTCGGGTGCAAGTCCTTGCCGCGCCAGGCACAGGCCCCCAGAGGGTGCAGGACGCATTGCGAGAGGGTTTGTTTCTGTACCGGGAGCGGCCTGAACCCATCACGCTCCACCCCACGCAAATCCTGCCTGCGGGGGTTGCCCAGTTCACCGGCGTCGAACCCGGAACCTGGCGCCTGGTCGCCTGGCACGCGGACCTTCCCCCGGACAATCGTCTCCTCCAGATTGCACGGGATTCTGAGTCGCAGGAGATTCGATTGGCATGGCGCGGCGCGGATTCGCGGGGGCAAGGAAAGTTGCGCGCCTACTTGGGCGATTTGGAGCCACTTTTCTTGGTACGGTCCGGTGCGCACCTATACCTACAGCCTGGAAATGTGCCGCTTCCGGTGCCTAGGCATGTCCTCGCATTCTTGGGAGCTCGGCCTCGGCCAGGCAGCATGGATTCGCAGGGCGAGTCCATCGGATCGCACATGGAAGACCCTGGGTCTGACCGACTGCCGGCCGGCAGCTACTCCTTGGAGATCTACCGCTATGCTCCAACCTGCCCGCAACCCTTGGATGATCTGGAGTGCAACGCAATGATCCGTGCGCGCTTCGAGATTCGACCCGGGGAGGAAACCGCGGTCCAAATGGAACGCTTGGGCTATGGTCAACTGCGACTGACCCTGGTCGGCGCGCTCACCGAGCAGGATCGCGCGCTGCTGGAACTGTGTTCTCCAGCCGACTGGTTCCAGCGACTCCGGGAGGAGCACGACCTCCTTCGCCGCGGTCTCCGATCCACCCCACCCTGGCCCGTGCGCCCAGGACCCAAGGATGGCGTCGCGATTGCGGATCTCCTCGTGGATGGATTTCCCGAGACGCCCGTCTTGTGGGGCGACAACTCATCTGAGTGGTGTTCGTTTGGCGCGTTTCCACTGGGCCGAACGACCCTCACGGGCTTTCTGCCCGCAGGCCCCGCCGCCCTGCGCATCACCCTGCCCGGAGGCCGGGTTTTCGAACAATCGGTGACCGTACGCACATACGAAGCGACGGACGTCATGATCGTCTGGTAGGCTGCGGGACAACTCCCCCGCCATGCTCACTCCCGACTCGATCCGCGCGCGCCTCGAAGCAGAGGCGCAGGCGCAAGGCCTAGAAATCTTGCACGCCTGCGAAAGCGGTTCCCGGGCATGGGGCCTGGCATCCACGGACAGCGACTACGATGTGCGGTTCGTGTATCGCCGCCCGTTGGGGCGCTATCTGGAAATGCAACGGCCTGTAGACGTCATCGGGCCGGTGTTGGAAGGCGAACTCGACTTCGCCGGTTGGGATCTGCCCAAGTTTGCGGCCCACCTCGTCCGCAGCAACCCGAGCGTGCTGGAATGGCTCGGGTCTCCGCAATTCTACCTGCATGACAAGGGCTTCCTCGACCAGGCGCGCGATTTGGCGAATCGGTACTTTGACGTGCGGCGCGCCGTGCACCACTACGTTGGAATCGGCCAGAGCGCGTGGGATGGCGGCCGCCAGGCCGACGGCACTTGGAACCTGAAGAAGTTCTTCTACTTCGCCCGCCCGACCTTGGCAGCGGATTTCATCGTGCGCCACGGCGCGATGGCCCCGGTTCCGTTCGATGAGCTGTACGCCCATTGCGGCGACGCTGGCCTGTCGGCAGAACTCGAAGACCTCGTGCGCCACAAAGCTGGCGTATCCGAGGGCACGGACTTTCCGGTCCCCGGCCCGCTGGAAACGGAGCTCGTCCGGCGCCGGACGGACGCTGCGCGCGCAGCGGACGCATTCCCCATGCTCGCCCCCGATCCCGAAGCCGCGAATCGGTTCCTGCTCGAACAATTCGGAGTGCCCCTGTGAAGTTGGAAGACGTGGAAGCGGGCAAGGGCCTTCTGTTGCGCTGCCGCGCGGGCAGCCACGCCTACGGACTTGCGACGGCGGAATCCGATGAGGATTTCCGCGGCGTGTTCCTGCAGCCGCAGGAAACGCTCTACGGCCTGTTGCCCTGCAAGCAAATCAGCGATGCGCGCCACGACCGCACCTATTGGGAGCTCGGCCGATTCGTGGAGTTACTCCTGCAGAGCAATCCCGGTGCGCTCGAGCTGCTTGCGAGCCCGCCGGATGCCGTGCTTTTTCGCCATCCGGTCATGGAACCGCTCAGGACCCAGGACTTTTTGAGCAAAGCGAGCATTCCAGCCTTTACAGGCTACGCGGAAGGCCAAATCCGGCGCGCACGGGGGCTGAACAAGAAGGTGCACAACCCCATGCCGCGCGAGCGCAAGTCCGTGCAGGACTTCTGCCATGTGATCGAAGGCGGGCGTAGCCAACGCTGGGAGCATTGGCTCGCTCGGTCGGGACATGCGGCGAATTGCTTGGGCCTTGCGCCCATCGCCAAGGCAGCCGACTTGTACGGACTGTATCTGGACGCGGAAGGCACCTGGGCCCGCGGCATCTCTTCGGGTCCGGAGGCCAATGAGGTGCAGCTCAGCGAGGTGCCGCCTGGCCTTGCCCCCATCGCTTACCTGCACTTCGGGCGCCAAGGGTACTCGGACTTCTGCAAGCGTCACCGTGAGTATTGGGTCTGGGTCAACGAGCGCAACGAGGCGCGCTACCAGAACACCGTGGCCCATGCGCAGGGCTACGACGCGAAGAACATGATGCACACCCTGCGGCTCCTCGATACCGCCCTGGGCATCATCCAAGACGGCACGGTGGTGGTGCGTCGCCCCGACAGGGAGTTCCTGCTGGCGGTCAAAGCCGGCCACTACTCCCTGGCCGAGGTGCTGGACATGGCGGAGGAACGCTTGGCCCGCATCGCCGCGGCTTTGCCCCACTGCAACCTGCCCGATCGCCCCGACGCCCAGCGCGCCGAAGCCACCCTGGTGCGCATGCGGCAGGAGCTGTATGGCGCGGAACTAGATCGCCCCTGAGCGCAGCAGTCCCGCGGCTTCGGCGAGGACGCGGACTTTGGCGGAGGCGCGTTCGGCGGAGTTCATCGGGCGTTCGGCGAAGGTGCCGAAGCCGCAGTCGGGGTTCAGGAAGATGCGTTCGTGGCCGAGGGCTTGGGCGAGGGCGCGCACGCGGGTGGCGATGGTGCGGGGGTTTTCGAGTTCGTCGGTGCGCGGGTTGACGACGCCGAAGCCGACGCTGGAGCCGGGGGGCAGGGCGGTGAGCAAGGCGGGATCGCCGGCGCGCGGGGTGGCGTATTCGAGCACAAACTGGTCCAGGTGCATGCGGCCCAGGTGCGGCAGCAGGGCGTCGTAGCTGCCTTGCAGCAGCACAGACTCGTCGCGGCTCCAGTTGCCGCGGCAGACGTGCACGCCGCGGATCGGGCCAGTGAGGCCGTCGACGACACGGTTCATCAGCTCGACGGCTAGGTCGAGTTCGGATTCGGGGTTCGCGTTCGCGGCGAGGGCGGCGCACATGAAGGTGTGCGTGTTTGATTTTCCAGCGAAGGCGAGCTCGGTGAGCACGGGCTCGTCGAACTGCACCATGTCCACGCCTGCTTCGATCAGCGAGCGCAGTTCGTCGCGCAGGATCGTTACCACGTCATCGCAGAGCTCCTGCCGGTCGCGGAAAGCGGGGCGCGAAAGGGCTTCGACCCAGGAGGAGCGCACCAGGATGTAGGGGCCGGGCAGGGTGGCTTTGATCGGCAGGTCGGTGATGCCCCGCAGGAACTCCATGTCGTCGCGCACGAGCGGGCGGATCGCCTTCAACCGCCCCACCGCCACGTTGTTGCGGATGGCGTAGGCGGGCACGTCGAGAGTGCGCAGCAGGGTCTCGAACGCCGCCTTGTCCTCGACGTGGTCGAGCAAATCGGCCATCGACATGCGGTCGAAGCCCTGCACGCGCTCGGACAGGAACGACGTGAAGTTGTCGCGACGCTGTTCGCCATCGGTGATCAGGTCCGCGCCGGCTTCCTCCTGGGCGCGCACGGCGGCGACGACCGCTTCGTCGGCGAGGGCGCCGGCGTCCGCGGAACGGCGCTTCATGGCGGTCAGCAGGGCGGCGGGCCGCGGCCAGCTGCCGACGGTGGTCACGGGAAAGGCGGGCAGGGGGCGGGGCATCAGGAACTCCGGCGTACGATGGTCACGGGGATGGGGTGGCTGAGGGAGGCCAGGATCGGCGAGCGGGCTTGGACTTCGCGCCAAAGTTCGGCGAGCGTTTCCTCGTCGGTGTCGGCATCGATGAACAGGCGGCCATCGATGGCGGCGAGGCCCGCGTCCCCTTCGGGCGCGGTGCCGAGGAACACGAACGGATCGCGCAGATTGCCGCTGAGGGTCACTTCGAGGGCGAAGATCTCGATGCCGCGTTGGCTCGCGCGCCAGCGCATGCCCTGGGCGAGGCACCCGCCGAGGGCAGCCAGCAGGTATTCGAGGGCGCCGGGCGCGACTTCTTCGGTGTCGAAACTGGCGGGTTGGCCGATGTCGAACGAATGGTTGCGGGCGTAGGCGCGTACGGCCGGCTGGCCTTCGATCGCACGCACGCGCACGCGCCAGGCGTGGGCGCGGGCTTTCTCTTGATCCGCCGCCAGGTCTTCGTCGGTGTGCCCGCGTTTGATCAGGAAGTGGCTCGTGCTGCGGCCTTGACCGGGCCGCGAGCCCAAGAAGGAATGCCCCACCAGGCGGCACCAAGCGGGCAGATCGACGGTGACGCTGGCATCGTTGCTGCGCACCTCCATCGACCCACCTGCGGGCAGGTGGGACATGGCTTCGCGGATGATGAGCAGCAGGCCGCTGCCACAATCCAAGTCCCCCCCTTCGCAGATCGCGTCTGCGCTGAGGGGGACCGACTCTTCACCCGTCATGGAGCGATCAGTAGGAGACGCAGGGAGCGCCCACGGAGAGGAACTCCACCAGGCTCGCGCCGCCGACGATGGTGGCGCCGGGGATCAACTTGCTTTCGTCAAGGCCGCGCTTTTTGAAGCAGGGCGAGCAGACCCAGATGATGCCGCCGGCTTGGGCGAACTTGGAGATCAGTTCCCCGAGCGGGGCAAACCCTTCTTCGTGCACCCCGTCGGCGTACCCCTGCTGGCAAAGGTGCACGGCCTCGGTGGACAGGAACATGACGGTCTCCTTCTCGGAGGCCACCGCAGCGTTGGCCACGACGAAGGCGACGGTGGCCTTGTCGGTGTCGTTTTTGGCGGAGGTCAGACTGACGCAGAATCGGTTGTTCATGGGAGGAGCTTTGGGGGGGTCTGGGGAGGGGGAACGCCGCACGCTGGCGGTCGGTGGAGGTCAGGACTGCGGTTTGCGCGCAATCCAGTAGAGGGGGTGTTCGTGGAAGACGAGCGCATTGCCGGTGACGCGGCACCAGGCGGGCAGGTCCCCCGGGGCGCCGGGATCGGTGGCGCGCACCTGCAGCACGCCGCCGGGTTCGAGCTGGGCGAGGCGCGTGCGCAGTTCGAGCACCAGGTCGCCGCAGCCCATGTCACCGGCATCCCAGGTGTCCTGGACATTCGGGGCGGCGGACGCGGCGGCCGTCGGGGCCGCCGCCACGGAAATCGGCGCCGTGGGCAGGTAGGGCGGCCGGGATTCGCCAGCTTCCGCCAGGCGTTGTTCGGAGTGGCGCCAGCCGGCTTTGTAGCAGTCGAGGCGCGCGATGTGCGCGAGGGCGCGGTGCACGAGGGCGCCGGGGGCTTCGCCTTGGGCCTGGGCCAGGCAAGGGATGCAGGCCGGCGCGTTCTTGTAGCCGAGCAACAGACTCAACACGGCGTCCTGACCGATCAAGGCCTGACCGCAGCGGCACGGCTGGCCCCACTGGTCCTCGGCCCAGGCGATCACATCTTCGGCGCGCAAGCTGCTCTTCGCGGGATTCATCGGGTTCTGGCAGGCAAGGGCCGGTGGCCGGGCACAAACGGCCCGGCCACCCGCGTTCCTAGAAGTACATGGTCATCTGGGCGTAGATCACCTCGCGGTCGTCTTCGTCACGGCCATAACCGAGCCAGCCGTGCACGCCTTCCGCCAGGGGGTACCCCACCATCGCATCCAACTCGTTGTTCTTGTTGCCCGCGGCATCGAAGTTCAAGAACGCCAAGTTGATGTCCAGCTTCTCGTTCGGCTCGATGTGCATGCCGAACTGGTTGGTGGCCAGGTCGCTGCGCCAGGCGCCGCCGAACTGGTGCAACAGACCCGCGGTGTTGAAGTCGCCGGGGTTGATGTGCATGGCCCCATCGGACTCGGTGCGGGTCAGGTGGATGCCCTTGACGGCCCCCCACATCTCGCTCGTGTCCTTGGAAAGCACGATGCGGTAGGCATCGCGGGTCTCGTCGGTGGCGTCCACGTCGCGGCGCGCGTACTCGAGGTTCCAGTCGAACATCGACGGGTGTTCCTTCTGGGCGCCGATCGAGCCGTGCAGGGTCACCCCCATCCACGAGTCGTCGCTGGTGGCATCCCCATCGCCGGTGCCGAACAGCACCCAGGGTTCGATCGCCTGCAGCTCGTCGCTGCCCAGCCCGATGC
Organism: Planctomycetota bacterium; assembly: GCA_041398705.1. Classification (GTDB taxonomy): domain Bacteria; phylum Planctomycetota; class UBA1135; order UBA1135; genus NORP259. The sequence goes on from JAWKUI010000009.1 coordinate 129,687, forward strand.
GGCCGGTGGCGCCGACGAAGCGGGTGCCATCGGCGGCCGAGGTGACCGTGCCGTTGTTGTCGAAGCCGAAGAGCTCGACCGCGTGCTGGTCGTAGTGCTTGGAGATCCAAAGGCCCGTGCCGGCGGCCGGATACTGCAGGAAGTCGCAGGAACCGTAGACCAGACCGGAAGCCAGGGTGAAGTAGCTGCGGCCGACGCGCACGGTGGTGCCTTCGCCCAGCAGGTCATCAAGCAGCAGGTAGGCCTGGCCGATGCCGTTGTAGTTCACGCCGGGAGCCGCGTCGGAATAACCTTCCGAACCAGCCCAGGTCTCCGAGAAGTTGAACTGCACGTAGGCGCGGGCCTTCTCGTTGAGCACGTAGTCCATGTTGACCCGCGTGCGGCTGCTGATCTGGTCCGAGTCCGCGTAGGGCGTGCCGCTCGGCGAGTCGGCCATGCGGGCACGGAACCGGATGTCACCGGTCAAGGTCAGTTCGTTCGATCGCAGGATCAGGTTTTCGCTGATGTTGCCGATCTCGCTGGGCGGCGGAGCCAGGCTGAAGCACTGGGGGCTGCCGTTGTCATAGCCGCACTGGGCCAGGGCATGGCCGGCGGTGAGGGAGCTGGCTGCAAGGACAGCCAGCAGGGAGCGCTGAGGAGTCAGAGTCATTTGGGGGGTCCTAAGAGGGTTGCGGACCCACCCGACTCGGCTCAGGCCGTGGGTGCTAGCGTTGGCAGGAACGGGATTCCGCGTGGCCCCTGGGGTCGGACCGGAATCCAAGGGGAGTACGACCGCACCCCCTGCGTCCCCCGGGCCAAGCCTCGGGTCCGCAGTTCGTGTCGTCACCCGAATGGGCGACATTCATACATGGGTCGTTCCACGCCCCCGGAGCCTAATGAGGGCCTGCGGAATCGCGCAAGGGGTTTTCTGGGAGGGGGTTGGGGCCCCGGGGGCCCCAATCGGACCGTTTACACCCGCTTTTCGCCGGGATCAGGACCTGATCGATGCAAAACGCGGGCAAGTTCCGGGAACCGCAGCGCCCGATTCGGCCCCCAAGCGGCCATAGGTCACTGCCCCATGAAACACCCCCACCTCCGTGCAACGGTCGCGCCCCTGATGGGCGCTTTGGTTCTGATCGGCTTCAGCGCTTGCAACAAGGACAAGGGCCAGGCGGTCCCCACGGCCGCAGGCCCGCCCGATCTGCGGGCCCCCTTCCAGTCCTGGCCGAACTCCCCCGCCGCGCCCGTGGCCTCCACCCCGGAGATCGTCGCGCTCGGCGAACGGCTGTACCACGAGACGGCCCTGTCCAAGGGCGGTGACGTGTCCTGCGCCACCTGCCACGCGCTCGACAACTTCGGCCAGGACGGCAAGAAGGTGAGCTCGGGCACTTCCGGCCTGCTCGGCAAACGCAATGCGCCGACTTCGATCAATGCCTTCCGCCAGTTCGCGCAGTTCTGGGATGGGCGCGCCGACAGCGTCGAGACCCAGTCCACCATGCCGATGCTGACCGATGTCGAGCACGGTCTGGTGAGCGAAGATCAGATCGTCGAGATTCTGCAGGGGGTCGGCGACTACCCGGCGGCGTTTGCGAAGGCATTCGGGGCGTCGGATCAACTTGCGCTGACTGCCGACAACGTGCGGGCGGCCATCGGTGCCTTCGAACGCACCCTCGTCACCCACTCCCCCTTCGACGCCTGGCTCGATGGCGACGACAACGCCCTTTCCGCCGAGCAGAAGAAGGGTCTTGAGACCTTCGTCGCCAGCGGCTGCACCATGTGCCACTCCGGCCGCGCGGTTGGGGGCGGTATGTTCCAGAAGCTCGGACTCGTCAAAGCCGTTGAGACCGAGGATCTGGGCCGATTCCAGGTCACGGGCAACGAAGCGGACAAGTACATGTTCAAGGTGCCGACCCTGCTGAACATCGAGAGGACCGGTCCGTACATGCACGACGGGCGTTTTGACTCCCTGGAGGAGGCCATTCGGTTCATGGGTGATGTGCAACTCGGCAAGGCGCTCAGCGATGAAGATGTGAAGTCCATCGCGGTGTTCCTTGGCGCGCTGACCGGCACCCGCTGATGCCGTTGGAATAACGTTACATACCGAACCAGGTTCGATCAGTCCCACAATTCGCGGGGCGTGCTGCGCACGCCCGCGATTGTGGGACTGATCGAACCTGGTTCGGTATGTAACGTTATTCCAACGGCGCCATGGCCTCCAATCATTGAACCAGCGACAACTTCGAACGTTCCACCGGGAGCATCCCCTAGGCCTCCGCTGATTCGCACATGCACCGCAAGAAACGAGTTCCAACCAAGCCCAGGAGCCCCATCCCCTTGGGTGCAAGGCCCTTGGCAATCCACCTTAGCCTGGCCGCATTCCTGCTTTCCCCGGTACGCGCCTGGCAAGACCCGGAACCCAAAGAGCTGTGCCGAGAATTCCACGTCGAGCTGCTGGCGGAAAACGGAAGGCCTCTTTTTCCGACAAGCAACGCTCGGAATGTGCCAAAGTTCATCCGGGAGGGATTCACAAAGCTGCCTCCCCCCTACGTCCGGCTCTTCGAGGAATTGCATCCGGACGCTGAGGCCAAAGTCGCCTGGCACGACTCCGGCACGTACATCCTGCGGGTTCAGGGCAGTGGCCGCCGTTGGATCTCCGTGCTCGCCCCCGGGTTTGATCCGGCGCCTTTTGCCGTGGACATTCCCGAGCAAGGGCCGATACCTTGCATCGAACTCAAACAGCGGCCCCATTTGCGCACGGTACCGGTCCATTTGGACGTGTGGGTGCACGCCACGCAGGCAGATCTGGAAGCCGATCATCCTCAGGACGCCCCGTCGCAAAGCTCAAGGACACGCCCAGGCAACCGCTGGAGCGTGTACTTTCAAGAAGCGACGAGCGGCCTCCCGATGGGAGAGATCCGGGTGCCGGTGCCCGGAACCACCGTTGACCTACCACCGGGTCGATACCTCCTCGAGTCCCGTCGTTATGCTCCATCAATTCTGTGCGGGCAGAGCAATCTTCCCCATGGGCATGGGCCATGGCTTCCCGGAATCCAGGAGTTCGAAGTCCTTCCGGGTACTCCGATCACCCTGTACCTGTACGCTGTGCGCGGCGGGCAGATTCGGCTTCGACTTGAAGGAGACCTGGGGGCCCCAGCCGATGGCCCGGCCATCCCTACCGAGGATTTCGTCCGGTTCGGCTCCAGTTGCGAAACAAGGGTCGATGCCTCCACTCACGCACGAGTCGAACTGATTGGCGACCCCTTCGGGCCGATTTACCCCGTTTGGTGCGTACAAGGCGAGGATGACCGCTCGACGGCATCCCTGGACTATGGAGACAGAGGAATCCGGCGCCTTTGGCCTTTGAACGACGCTGCGCTGCTCAGCCACCACGTGCGGCCCGGGTTCTACACGTTGAAGGTGACGTTGGCTTCAGGGTTCACGAAGGCGGTGCCGGTGGAGGTGAGGAGTGGGCAGGTCACTCCGGTCGAGGTCCGGTGGTAGTGGGCCGTTGGAATAACGTTACATACCGAACCAGGTTCGATCAGTCCCACAATTCGCGGGGCGTGCGCAGCGCGCCCCGCGGATGTGGGCTGATCGACCTGGTTCGGTATGTAACGTTATTCCAACGGGGCCATGGCCGGCCATCCACAGCAGGGTTACTGCGGCCGCTTCCAGTTGCCCTTGGACTCGTTCAGGTAGGTCACGAGCTCCGCGACCGGCACCGTTTCCTGCTCCATCGAATCGCGGTGGCGCACGGTGACGATGTCCTTGGCCAGGGTTTCCCCGTCCACGGTAATGCAGAACGGCGTGCCGACTTCATCCTGGCGGCGATAGCGACGGCCAATGGCCGCCTTGTCGTCGTAGAAGGTGCTGAGGCGGGCCTTGCGCAGGGTGGCGGCGATTTCGCGGGCCTTTTCGGGCATGCCTTCCTTGTTGACGAGCGGGAAGACGCCGGCGGTGATCGGGGCGATCTCGGGGTGGAAGTGCAGCACCACGCGCGTGTCCTTCTCGAGCTGCTGCTCCTCGTACGCGTCGATCATGAAAGTCAGCGCCATGCGGTTGATGCCGCCGGCGGGTTCGATCACGTAGGGCGTGTACTTCTCCTTGGTCTGCGGATCGAAGTACACCAGGTTTTCACCGGTCGCTTCGCTGTGGCGCGACAAGTCGAAGTCCGTGCGGTTCGCGATGCCTTCGAGCTCGCCCCAGCCGAACGGGTAGAGGTATTCCACGTCGCTGGTCGCCTTGGCGTAGTGCGCCAGTTCCTTCGGATCGTGGGCGCGCAGGCGCAGCTTGTCGGGGTTGATGCCGTAGTCCTTGTACCACTGGAAGCGCGTTTGGCACCAGTGATCGAACCACTGCTCGTCCTCGGTCGGCGGCACGAAGAACTCCATCTCGGCCTGTTCGAATTCGCGGGTGCGGAAGACGAAGTTGCCGGGGGTGATCTCGTTGCGGAAGGACTTGCCGATCTGCGCGATGCCGAAGGGCGGCTTGAGGCGCGCCGACTCCATCACGTTCTTGAAGTTCAGGAAGATGCCCTGGGCGGTTTCCGGACGCAGGTAGGCGATCGAGGAGCTGCCCTCCATGGCCCCCACCTGGGTCTTGAACATCAGGTTGAACTCGCGAGGTTCGGTCAGCTCGCCGTCGCACTGGCCCGGGCACTTGCTCGGCTTCATCGGGCAGCGCGCGTCTTCAAGCTTGTCCGCCCGGAAGCGCCCCTTGCAGGTCTTGCAGTCGACCATCGGGTCGGAGAAGCCGCCCACGTGGCCGGAGGTCTCCCAGACCTTGGGGTGCTGGATGATGGCGGAGTCCAGGCCCACCACATCGGCGCGCTCGGTGACCATCGCCCCCCACCAGGCCTCCTTGACCCGGCGCAGCAGCTCGACCCCAAGGGGGCCGTAGTCGTAGGTGTTGCCCATGCCCCCGTAGATCTCGGAGGCTTGGAAGATGAACCCCCGGCGTTTGCACAGGGAGACGATCGAGTCCATCAAGGAGGGCGGTTGTTTGGCCATGGCTGGGGTCCGGGACGTTGGTTTGCGTCAGGGGCGTGCCATCCTAGCGCGGCGGCCCGGCGAGATCAGGTCCCAGGCGCCCGAAGTCGCGGCCACCGGGCGACTTTCGGCCGGTCCGGGCGTCTCGGAGTGCGCGGATCCGGCCCCCCCGTGGATCCGGCCAGGAGGACCCGCCGAGCGGGGTACGAATGCACCGCAATCCGGGCTACACTGCCCGATCATGGTGCCCCCCACGACCCAACTGAAGCCGGCCCGCACCTGGCGGGCGCCCCTGGTCTCCTCCGCCCAGCAGGGCCCGATCCGCGAGGAACTCGACCGCCTCGAACAGCTCGTGCTGGACGGCGGTCGGCTCTCGCCCGAAGAGGCCCTCTTCTTGCACGCCAAAGCCGACCTGCTCGGCCTGGCGCGCATGGCGACGGCGGTGCGCGAGCGCCTCAACCCGGACGCGATCGTCACCTACATCGTCGACCGCAACCTGAACCCCACCAACGTCTGCGTCACCGACTGCGGGTTCTGCGCGTTCTACCGCTCGCCGGGCCACCGCGAGGCCTACGTGCTGAGCCGCGACGAGATCTACAAGAAGGTCGAGGAGACCGTGCGCCTGGGTGGGCAGCAACTCCTGATGCAGGGCGGCCACCACCCGAACGTGCTCAGCGATTGGTGGTGCGAGCTGATCCGCGACATCAAGGCGCGCTTCGACATCAACTGCCACGCCCTCTCCGCCCCCGAGATCGAACACTTCGCCCGCATGGAGAAGCGCCCGATCGAGGCCGTGGTTCAGGATCTCGTGGAAGCCGGCCTGGGGTCCCTACCGGGCGCCGGGGCCGAGATGCTGGTCGAGCGGGTGCGCGAGATCATCGCCCCGAAGAAGACGCACACCGACGACTGGCTCGACGTGCACCGCAAGGTGCACCAGGCGGGGCTGCGCAGCTCGGCCACGATGATGTACGGCAACGTCGAAACGATCCCCGAGCGCATCGAACACCTGGTGCGCCTGCGCGATCTGCAGGACGAAACGGGGGGGTTCACGGCCTTCGCCTGCTGGAATACCCAGCCCGAGGGCGTGCCCGACGAAGCGAGTTTCCCGCGCAAGACCACCCCGGCGGAGTACCTGCGCATGCAGGCCATCGCGCGCATCTTCCTGGACAACTTCCAGCACATGCAGACCAGCTACGTGACCCAGGGCATGAAGCTGTCCCAGGTTTCCTTGATGTACGGCTGCGACGATTTCGGCGGCACGATGCTCGAGGAGAACGTCGTCAGCGCGGCCGGCTGTTTCCATCTGGAATCGATCCAGACGATCGAACGCATGATCACCCGCGCCGGCTACCGCCCGCTGCAGCGCAACTCCTGGTACGGCATCGTCGACCCGCGCTGGGAGGGCGACACCTGGCCCAGCCGCCGGGAAGAGTCCGCCACCCACGCCGCCGCGCCCAAGGCCTGGCGCGACATCGCCACCGCCAGCCGTCCCCAAACCGCCTGATCCCATGGTCCTGCCCACCCAAGTAGAGCGCCGCATCGAACGCGCCGGCCTGGCGAAGATCCGCGACAAGGTCGTGGCCGGCGAACGGCTTTCCTTCGACGAGGGCGTGACCCTCTACCGCTCTCCCGACCTGCACGCGATCGGCGCGCTGGCGAACTTCGTGCGCGAGCGCAAACACGGCGACCGCACCTTCTTCAACGTCAACCAGCACATCAACTACACCAACGTGTGCAACAAGTTGTGCCGGTTCTGCTCGTTCCAGCGCCTTCCCAAGCAGGAGGGCGCCTACGTGATGCGGCCCGAGGAGGTCGCGCAGAAGATCCGCGAACAGCTGCACGAGCCGGTGACCGAGGTGCACGTGGTCGGCGGCGTCTATCCGCGCCTGCCCTACTCGTACTACATCGACATCCTGCAGGCGATCAAGCGCGAACGTCCGTCGATCCACATCAAGGCCTTCACGATGGTCGAACTGATGCAGATCGCGAAGCTGGCGGGCAAACCCCTTGCCGAGGTGCTGCCCGAGCTGGTGGCAGCGGGCCTGGGCTCCTGCCCCGGCGGTGGCGCCGAAGTGTTCGCCGAGCGCGTGCACAAGGAGGGGTACCACGTCAAGAACACCGGCGACCAGTGGCTCGATGCCGCGCGCACCGTGCACAACGCGGGGCTCAAGAGCAACTGCACGATGCTGCACGGCCACATCGAGACGATCGAAGAGCGGGTCGACCACCTCAACCGCCTGCGCCTCCTGCAGGACGAAACCGGCGGCTTCCAGGCCTACATCCCGCTTTCGTTCCACAACGAGGGCAACGAGTGGTCGCACCTCCCGTCCCCCACGGGCCTCGACGAACTGCGCGAGATCGCGGTGGCGCGCCTCTTGCTCGACAACATCGAGCACATCAAAGCCTACTGGATCATGCTGGGCATCCCGATCGCCCAGACGGCCCTGTGTTACGGCGCGAACGATGTGGACGGCACCGTGGTCGAAGAGAAGATCTACCACGAAGCCGGCGCCACCACGCCCCAGGCCGTGGAACGCGAGGAACTGATCCGCTGGATCCGCGACGCGGGCCGGATCCCGGTCGAACGCAACACGATCTACGAAGTGATCTGGAGCGAGAGCGAAGCGGAACGCGCGTTGCCGGCCGGGGTCTGAGACCGCTGGCGGCCTTGGGACTGCGCGCTGACCGGCCGTAACCCCGGCCCCACCGCGCGTGGGCACCGCCGCCTCCGATGACGGTCCGAATCCGGAACCATCCGGTAATCCAGACTCCGACCTTTGCCCTGGACAAACAGCGCGCTTCCGCATCGGTCCCGCGCAGAGTCACGGGGCGCTTCGCCCGCCGGTCCGGCCCACTCGCGCGCCCGCGGCCGTGGGCCGTGTAGGGTTCCCGTAACTTCCGGGAAGACTCCCGTTTTGCGCCCAGGCAGCCGTACGATAGGAGAGGGAACGCCCGCTGTCTGCCCCATGCCGCACCCCCACCTCCCCGAGCCGCCCATCTCCCTGACCCGCACCGGTACTGTCCGGGTCCTGGCGGCCGTCTGCCTGACGGGCTCGGCGGTTGCTTACCCGCAGGTATTACCCGCCTCCGCTCCGGTTCAAGAGGAGTGCAGTCACGGGGTCGGCGATTGCATCCAGGTGCTTTCGCTCGAAGTGGAGCTGCGCTTCCCGAACGAGGGTTCCCGTTTCGACGGTTCGGTGGACATGTTTTTCACCGCCCGCCACGACGGCGCCCGGGTGATCGGGTTCGATGTCGGCGAGCCTTTGGCCCTCGACAGCGTGTACGTGGCCGATCCCATCTCCGACCGCAACGAGATCGGTATCGTCTCGGCCCAGCGCGAAGGCAGCCACTACCGCATCGAGCTGGCGGAGCCGATGGACATCGCTACGGCCCGCGAGTTCCGCGTGAAGTTCCACGGGGACCTTTCCGCCGGCGATGGCTTCGCCTGGAACTGGGACCGGGGACCGGGCCGGCCGCTGCGCTTCGACACGAAGCTGCAGTACAGCGGCGCGCACAACCTCTTCCCGTGCAAAGCCGCCTGGTTCCATCCGGACGAACAACCCTCCACGGTTTCGCTCACGGTCATCGCCCCCACCGGTTTGACCGTGCTCGGCCCGTCCCATGGCTCGGTGCTGCCGCTCGGCGATGGACGCAACACCAAGACCTGGTTCAGTGCCGTGCATCCCCTGCCCACCTGGGGCCTGGGCATTGCCATCGGGCCGTTCGAAACCACCCGCGAGAGCATTCCCCTCGCCGGCGACCGCACCCTCGAAGTCAACCGCTGCTTCCTGCCCGCGGATCGCGAAGCGTTCCTGCGCAGCACGGCGGAGTTGCCGGCGATCCTCCGCCACCTCGAATCGACCTTCGGGCCGTACCCGTTCGGAGGCGAACCCCTGAACCTCGTGCAGACCCTCGCCGGCAGCTCGAGCCACGCCACGTGGGTGGGGATCGGTTCGGGGCTGTTGCTCGAGGCGCCGCAAGAGCACAGCCAACCGGAAGACGACAGCCGCGCGCTCGAACAGGTCACCCGCGCCCTCGCCCATGAACTCGGGCACCAATGGTGGGGCATCGGCCTTTCGGCCAGCTCCTGGTGCGACGCGTGGCTGCACGAGAGTTTTGCGAGCTACGGCGAACTCACCTACCTGGGCGCCAGCCGCGGCGCGGGTTCCATGGAGATCGCCTTCCAGAACCTGGTTCCCGACATCTCCCCCAAACACCGCTTGTGGGTCTGCCACCGCGCCCAGCGCACCGCCGGCATGGCGGCCCAACCCGTGCTTTGGTTCAAAGGGCCTTGGGTCCTACGCACCCTGGCCTGGGAACTCGGCGGCACCGCGCAATTGAACCGCTGCCTGGCCGCGTTCCAGGAGCAGTACCGCCATTCCGTCGCGAGCACCGAAGACCTCAAGGCCGTGCTGCAACGGGAAACCGGCCGGTCCTGGGATCGCTTCTTCGAAGAGTGGTTCCGCGGCCGTGGATACCCGCGCGTGCGCGGCGTGGTCCAGGTCGAAGGCGATCGCATGCTCGTCTCGATCCGCAACGACGAAACCGGTGGGCGGCGCTTCCATGTGCCCGTCGAGGTGTGCTGGAACAGCCGGGGCCGGGAGATGGCACAGTCGGTGATGCTGGAGCCCGGCCACAACCAACTCGTGATCGCCGCCGATCAGCCGCAGGACGTGCGCGTGCGCGGACTCGACGAAGTGCTCGGCCTGCACCACGTGCGCGTGGTGACGCCCGCGCCTCAGATCGCCTTGCCTGGCGGCTCCGGCGACAGGAAGTAGGCCAAGGGGATGGCCATCGCGGCCAGGGTCAGAAGCCCCATGAGCGGATAGGCCGGGTGCCCCCCCACGAGCAGGAAAGCGGGAGTGCCCATGGTGAGCGCCGCGAGGATCAGCAGGGCCCGGGCCGGGAGTCCTTCGAACTCGCGCCAGGCGAGGGCCAGGGCCCAGGGCAGCCAGACGAAGTAGTGCGACCACGAAGGGCTGATGACCAGGGGCAGGGTGCAGGTCACGAGCAGCAGGGCGCGGTTGTTCCGGCCGGCGGCCCCGTTGCGCCAGGCGCAGCGCAGCAGGATGGCGGCCAGGCCCAGGGGCAGCCCCCACATGAGCACCGCGAGGATCCCGGTCGGACCGCCCCACAGGCGATGCAGCAAGAGCGGGGCGAATTGGCTGCCCGGGGACTCCCAGAACAACCCCTGGGCGGAGCCGCGCCACCAGTGCAGCAGGTCGCGGTAGAAGGCGGTCATCGTCTCCGGCCCCATCAGCAGGGCGGGCAGCCCGAACAGCCAGAGGGCACTCCAGGCCGCCGTGCGCAGGACGCTGCGCCAATCACCACGTAGCAGGAACAAAACCGCGAAGAAAGCCGGATAGAGTTTGATCGCGATGGCGAGGGACAGCAGCAGCGAGGCCAGTCCGTTTCTCCCCGCACGCCAGGCGAGCAAGGCGGGCAGGATCAACGCCCAACACAGGGTGCTGACCTGGCCCCAGTGCATGTCGTGCACCCAAGGAAAACCCAGGGCGAACACGAGGCTGTAGGCGAAGAACACCGCGGGTGACACCGGGCGCAGGACCCACCAACCGGCGGCCCACAGGACGAGGGTGGCCGCAAGCAGCACGGCCAGCCAGGCGTAGCTGGCGGCCAGGGGACTCAGGTTGGCGAAGGGAGCGAGCAGCAGAGCGAACGAGGGCGGGTAGAGGAAACCCGCTTCCAGGTGGCCGTCCCCGTGCATCGCCGCCGCCTGGCGCATGTAGGGCCCGGCAAAGTCCTCGAAGGGCGCCGCGTTGAAGTCGATGCCCGCGTGAAACGCCGGCCAACTGCGGAAGCAGACGGCGAGGATGGCCAGGCCAAGGGCCCAGCCGGCCAGGCCGAATCCGAAGGTGCGCATCCGCGCGCCCCGGGCCTCGGGTTCAGCGGATGCCATCGGCCGCCTCCTCCTGCGCAAGGAAGTCCCGCGCCCAGTTCCACCACTCCCCCGCAGGCAAGGGAGCGCGCAATCGGAGGATCTCGGGGCCGTCCCCGGCCGTGCGCGTCGGATGGGGCACGCTGAGCGCCAGCGCGTGCAACGCGATGCTCTTGTCGGGCAGCGGCAGGCGCGCGCCGTAACGCAGATCCCCTTCGATCGGGCCCGCCAGGGTGGCCATGGCCATGCGCAGTTGATGCGGCCGGCCCGTGTGCGGGTGGAGTTCGACCAGGCTTTGGCCCGCTTGGAATGCAAGCACGCGCCAGGAGGTCACCGCTGCTTTGGCGCCGGCGCTGCCTTCGGGGACCACGGCCGAGGTGTTGCGCACGGGATCCTTGCGCAGCCACTGGTGTAGCTCCCCGGAGGCTTCGCGCAGACGGCCGGGCACCAGGGCCACGTAGCGTTTGCGCGTGATGTGGCTGCGGAAACTCTCCGACAGCCGCGCGGCGCCCTTGCTGGTGCGTGCGAAGACCACGAGGCCCGAGACCGGCCGGTCGAGGCGATGCACCACGCCGAGGAACACCGCGCCCGGTTTCTGGAACTCGCGCGCCACCCAGTCCTTGCCCCAATCGAGCAAGGCCAGATCGCGGCTGTCGTCGGGCACCGTCGGCATGCCGGCCGGTTTGTTCAGGGCCAGCACGTGGTTGTCGACGTGCAGCACCTGCGGCGCCGCTCTCACGCCTGCCCCCCGCGCCAGAAGCGTGCGCAGAAGCCGGCAGGCAACAGGCGCGAACTGCCGAGTTCGGGCAACACCAGTTCCCCCGCTTCGATGCGGCCGGTCCCGCCCGCCTGCAGCATGTTGGCGAAAGCCAGCGGCGAGTAGCCCACCGCATAGGTCGACAGGATCAACAACCCCGGGTCGGCGAGCAGCTCGAGGGCCGCTTGCACCAGCGGCGCGAGGCCTTCCTCCAACTGCCACTTCTGCCCCTTCGGGCCGCGGCCGTAGTGCGGGGGATCGAGCAAGATCACCTGGTAGCGTGACCCTCGGCGCACCTCACGGGCGGCGAAACCCAGGGCGTCGTCGAGTACCCAGCGCACCGCCGAAGCGGGCACCTCGCTCGCGGCCAGGTTGTCTTCCATCCACGCGATCGACTGGCGCGAGGCGTCGACGTGGGTGACGTGGTAGCCCGCCTTGGCAGCGAGCACGCTGGCCACGCCGGTGTAGCCGAACAGATTCAGCAGTTTCGGTTCGTCGCCAAGGTCCGCGCGCAGGTCGGCGACCACTTGCCAGTTGCTGGCCTGCTCCGGGAAGACGCCGATGTGTTTAAAGGCGGTGGGCATCACCCAGAAGCGCCCCCCCATCAGCTCGACTTGCCAACGCTTGTCCTTTGGCAGGTTCTTGCCCTTGCGATCGACCCAACGGCCGCCGCGGTCGGACTCACGGACGAACGTCGCGTCGGCCCCCTGCCAGTGGTCCGGCGACAGGTGCGGCTTCCAGAGGGCCTGGGGATCGGGCCGCCGCAGCACCTTGCCACCCACGCGCTCGAGTTTCTCCCCATCGCCTGAGTCGAGCAGGGAGTAATGCGGGAGCGGAACCGGGGGGAAGTAACTGGGCTGCACGGGGGGAGCTTACCGCGAAAGCCGCCCGGGATCCCGCCCCGGGCCAAAGGCGTGCCCCATCGATGCATTCCCGAACCCCAGCCCGGAGTCCGCCGGGTTCCCGCAGCGTGCGCGGGGGTGGAAAACGCGCGCGGGGAGCGAAACCGATCGGTTCCGCTCCCCGCGTCGCTGCGTAGGGTCCGGGCTCAGCCGTTGACCTTCTTCGAGCCGCAATCCGCGGCCGGCTTGCCACCGCAGCAACCCTGCTTCTTGGCACCGTTCCAAAGGTTGGTGGGCACAACGGGCTTCACGATTTTCGCGGCGGGCACCGACGGCAGGGCGGCGGGCACGTTGGCGACCGGAGCCGCACCCGCGCCTTTCACCACGCTGCCAGCCTTACCGGCGCAGCAACCGGCGGGAGCGGCCTTCTGGGCCTTGCTCGCGCAATCGCTTTCGTCGCAGGCCTTGCCATCGCAAGCCTTGCCGTTGCAGTCCACGGTCGGTTGGGCCTTCTTCGGCGCGGGGGCGACCACGTTGGCGGCCGGGACGCCGGCGACAGGAGCCGCACCAGCGCCCTTCACCACACCCTGGGCCTTGCTAGCGCAGCAGTCGGCGGTTTTCGCGGCCTTGCTCGCGCAGTCCCCGCAAGCGGCGCCACTGCAACCAGCGGTCGGTTGGGCTTTCTTCGCAGCCGGAGCCACGTTCGCGGCGGGCACATTCGCGGCAGGAGCGGCACCGGCGCCTTTCACCACACCCTGGGCCTTGCCGGCACAGCAATCGGTGGACGCGGCTTTCTGGGCCTTGCTCGCGCAGTCCATTTCGGCGCAGGCAGCGCCGTCACAGGCTTTGCCGTTGCAGTCCACGGTCGGTTGGGCCTTCTTCGGCGCGGGAGCCACCACGTTGGCGGCCGGGACACCGGCGATCGGCGCCGCACCCGCGGCCTTCACCACGCCTTGGGCCTTGCCTTCGCAGCAATCGGCGGCTTTCGCAGCTTTGCTCGCGCAGTCACCGCAGGCGGCGCCGCTGCAACCGGCGGTCGGTTGGGCTTTCTTCGCGACCGGAGCCACGTTCGCGGCGGGCACATTCGCGGCAGGAGCCGCACCAGCGCCTTGCACCACACCCTGGGCCTTGCCGGCACAGCAGTCGGTGGACGCGGCTTTCTGGGCCTTGCTCGCGCAGTCCATTTCGGCGCAGGCAGCGCCGTCGCAGGCCTTGCCATTGCAGTCCACGGTCGGCTGGGCTTTTTTGGCGGCCGGCATGTTCGCGACCGGGGCCGCACCCGCGCTCTTCACCACTTCTTGCGCCTTGCCAGCGCAGCAGTCGGCGGCTTTCGCGGCTTTGCTCGCGCAATCACCACAAGCGGCGCCACTGCAACCGGCGGTCGGTTGCGCTTTCTTGGCAACCGTAGCCACGTTCGCGGCGGGCACGCTCGCGACCGGAGCCGGAGCCGCACCCTGCGCTACGCCCTGGGCCTTACCGGCGCAGCAGCTACCGGCTTTGCCAGCGGGGGCAGCCACCGCGTTGGCGGAGGGGCCGTTGCCCTGCGAAGCCGGCATCTTGGGGGCTTTGGCCATCTGGCCACAGCAACCGGCGCCGACGGTCGAGCCGGGTTGGCTCACCGGACCTTGGGCCTTGCTCCCGCAACCGGAACCCGCGCAGTCGCCGGGCTTCGCTTTCTGGGGCGCGTTGGCCAGAACCTGGCCGACCGGCATGGCCACGACTTTCTTCGGCGCGGGCGCAACCGGATCGACTCCGCGCATGGCGACCTTGCCGGCCTTTGTACCGTGGCACGACGTGGAGGCGGCGCAGTCGGACTTGGCGGGCGCAGCCTGTTGCGCAGCAACCGCCTTGGCCTGGCAGCAGGACGATTTCGCGGGCGCAGCCTGGGCGCCGAAAGACGGCGCAGAGAACGCGAGGGCCACCAGGGCCGAAAGCGTGAGAAGGGAGGTGCGGATCATGATTCTCGTATGGGATAGCGAGGCTTGGGCGGGGCGCGACCCCGCCATGGGAGGTATCGAACGGATGCGACACCACCACGCGTACATCTTAACGGATAGGCGCAACATCGGGGCGAGTGCCCGCATGGGCTTTTTTCGCGTTTGCGTTGTTTACGGAACTGCAACGCGGTAGTGCCGGGAAGCACTGCCAGCAAGGCGCAGGGTCAGGGTCCAGTCCCCCTGCGCCAGGCCCTGATCCGCTTCGATCCAGAGGTGCCCATGGCGGTCCGCTTGGCCGCCCAGACCCGCTCCCAGCGCCCCCGGCCCCCCATCGACCCTGAGCAGACCTGCTTGGCCGGGCATCAGGCCCCAAATGCAGCACCGGAACCCCAAACCGCGAGGCTGGATCCAGCGCCCCTGGGCCTCCCCCGAAGGAACCCGCATCGGCCCCGCGGCGGGCTCCCCGAACCCGGCCACCCAACCCCGGACCGCGGGCAGGAAGTCCGCGACCCCCATCCCTGGTGCGGCCGCCAGGCATTGATCCCCACGGCTGAGCAGGCTGGCGCCAAAGGCCTCCCGGGGAGCCTGTCCCGGGATGACCCACGCGAGGTCCGGTACCGTTCCCGGATCGAGCAACCACACGAGCCCTCCGCAGCCGCCCAGGGACCGGGGCGCCCCAACCCAGAGCCCCGCCTGACCCCAGGCAAGGCTCGACCCGAAACCCGCGAGCCCCACCGGCGCGCGGTGCTCTTCGGCAGCCAGGCGCCAATGGCCGGCGCCGAACTCGCAGACGAACACCACCCCACCCTCGCCGTGCCGCGGCGCCCCCACGAACAACCGCGTACCACCGGCCTGCCACGCCAGCGCACTGCCGAAACCGCGACCGTCGATGCGCGGCGCTTCGAGAATCGTGTGGAGGTTCCATTGCTGCGCTGCGCGGCGATAGAGGCACACGGCTCCCCCGGACAACGTTTCCGGCGCCGCCACGGCCAGCCAATCCCCACTGCACGCCAACGCGGCGCCGAACTGCGCCTCCTGCCCGGGGAACGGACTCTCGAGCCGAATCGCACGCTCGGCATCGCAATCGGCCGGGAAAAACCCCGACACCGCGCCGGTGCGCACCGCGCCCGCAGCATCCCGGGCGAACGGGGCCGCGACCCACAACCCACCAAACGCCGGGGCCAGCACCTGCCCGAATCCACCGTGTGCGTCCGTGCCCTCGAGCACCCGGTGCAACCGCATTTCCGTGGGTCCGGGGGCCAACAGGTACACACGTCCAGGATCGCTGCCATCCCCCGGCGCCAACGGCGCACCCGCCGCAAGCAATTGGCTCCCCGGCAAAGCCGCCAACGAATACCCGAGCGCCTGCCACGGCAGCGGCGCCGGTGCGCCCCCCCACGGGACCGGTTTCTCCCCGCCCCACGCCGGCGCGTTCCAAAGGACACCGGCCCGCTCGCCATTCCGGTGGGAGCGCGGGGCCCCGATCACCAGGCGCGACCCCCACCAGGCAAGGGCTTGACCGAAACCCGTGCTCTCCCCGGCCGCCAGCACCGGCGGATCTTCCGGGTCGCTCCAGACCGGCATCTGCGCCCGCGCAAACCCGCCAAACACTCCGAACACACCCAGGACTCCGCCCCAGGCCCACTTCCACTTCTGCATCGACTCGCACCTCCAGCCCTGTGGACCGATGGCGCACGCCGCGGTTTCCCGAAAAATCTACCAGTAGCGACCGGACACGCCGATCACGACGATGCAGACCCCGAGGAACAGGTTCGTGCTGACGAGCGGACGGATGCGGCCCATGGCCTGGCCTCCGGCGGGCCAATCCTGGCAAGCGACCGCCTTCTGCAGCGCGGCCCAAGGACGGAAGTACAACCCGGCGAAGATCAAGGTCATCACCCAGGCGATACCCAGCATCAGGTGCACGTGGAGGCGGGCTCCCGCCATACCCCCGAAGTACCCGAAGAGCAGCGCGTAGCCGGTGGCGTGCAGCACGGCAATCGAAAGCCAGACCAATGGGAAGAAGCGGCGGAGCACCCCATGCCAGACGGTCAAACGCTGCGGGGGTTCGAGGTGTTCGACGAGGGTCGGGCGCAGGGCGAAGTGCACGAAGAGCATGCCCCCCACCCAAAGGGTGGCGGCCAGGCCATGCAGGGCGATCCACAAACTGATCATGGCCCGATGGTACTGCGGAAGGGAGCCCGTTGCAGCCGGTTTCACCCGGTGCCCACCGCGAAGGCGGGGTGGCCGGATTCGGGCGTTCGGGCAACCGGCCTTTGCACCCACTTTGCACCCGACCCGGATCGGCGCACGCGCGGCCGGCTGGCCGCCGACAAAGCCGGGAAAAGTGAAGGTTCCGGGCGGAAAGCGGAAGCGTGGCGACCTAGACTTCTCGGCCATGAGCGAAACCCTGCGCGTCGGATCGGTGCCCTACCTTGTGGGCCGCCCCCTGGACCACGGCCTGTCCCGGGAGGAGGGAATCACGTTGGAGAAGCACGTGCCGGCCCGCCTGGTGGAGCTGCTCCGGGCCGGAAAACTGGACGTGGCACTGGTCAGCTCGATCGAGCTGTTCTGCATGCCGGGGTATTCGTACATCCCCGGCCTCTGCGTGGGCGGCAAAGGCGCGGTTTCGAGCGTGCAAGTCTTCCTGCGCCGCCCGATCGAGCAGGTCGACAGCATCGCCATGGACCCGGCCAGCCGCACCTCCCAGGCCCTGGTCCAGGTCCTGCTCGCCGACCGCAAGGGGGGCCCGCCGTCCTACCACTTCCCCACCCTCGGCCAGGACCCGCGCGAATTGCCGTGCAGCGCTTGGCTGTCGATCGGCGACCGCGCCCTGCGCCACTTCCACTCCGGCGCCAGCCAGGTGTTCAACCCCTCCTCCGCCTGGACGCGCAGCACCGGCCTGCCCTTCGTCTTCGCGGCTTGGATCGTGCGCCCCGGCGTCGACATCGAACCGCACCTGCCCGCCTTCCAACGCTCCTACGAAGCCGGTCGCGCGGCTTCGGGCGAATTGGCGCGCAACGCGGCGCGCACCTGGTCCCTGCCTTCCAAAGTCATCGAAGACTACCTGCGCCAGGAATGCGTCTACTCCATGGGTGGGGAAATGGATGACGCTTTGCAGCTCTTCGGCGAGCGCTCCCGGGTCCTGGGATTGGCCTCCGACGAGGCCGTGCCCACCGCCTGCCGCTGAACCGCGCGGGGGACCATTCCGCAGTCCCCGCCCATATGCTAAGGGAGGGGCATGTCCGATGCCGCCCCGAAGAAATCCCGCCGCTGGTTGCGGGTGATCCTGATCCTGATGGTGTTGTTCGTCGCGGCGATCGCCGCCGCGCCGTACTGGATCGCGCCGCTCGTGCGCGGCCGCGCGGGGGAAGCCCTGGCGACTCCGTTCGGCGGCAAAGGCACGATCGAGAGTCTGCACCTGGGTTGGCCAGGCAAAGCCGAGATCGGCGGGGTCGCGCTCAACGACAAGAACGGCCAGCCCATGCTGCGCATCGGCGGATTGACGGCGAAAGTCGACACGCTGGGTGCCCTGCGCGGGCGGTTCAAGGCGAGCGGCACGCTGGACTCGTTCGAATTGCATCTGCGCCAAGGCGCCGGCGGTGAGTGGAACTGGCAACCCGAGACGGACTCCGCGGATGCCGGCAAGGACACCCCGAAAACCGGCAAAGGCGATCCCCTGCCGCCGCTGGATCTCGACTTCCGTTGGAGCGGCGGCACGCTCGTCTTGCACGGGCCCGGGGGCGAAAGCCGGTTGACCGGACTCGAAGGCAGTCTGATCTGGCCGCCCGACGGCGGGCCGGCCACCCTCGACGCTCAAGTTTCGGTGCCGGGGCAGGTCGAACCGATCCTGGTGATCACCGGCCGACTCGTGCCGCCCGCGACGACGGCACCGACCGATGTGGACGCGCAATTCGAAGTGCGCATCCAAGAGCTCGGCACCCAGGCCTTCGCGGCCCTCGCCGATCCGGCGGCAGGGCCGATGCCCGAGGGCCACCTGTCGGGCAACCTACACGCGCAAGTTGGCGCGGGCCAGGAAATGCAAGCGACCGGCGACCTGCACTTCCGGGGCTCATGGCCGCTCGAAGACGGCAAGAAAACCCTCGAACAAGAGGCGGATCTGACCCTGCGGGCGCGGGTCAAACCGCTCGATGCGGGCTGGCAGATGCAACTCGAGGAACTTCGGTACCAATCCCCCACCGCGTCGCTCGAGGCGGGCGGGCAGCTGACGATGCCGGGTGGGCCCGACACGTTGGCTGGAGAAGTACAAGCCAAAGCGAACGGCAACCTCGAACGGGTGCTGCTCGACCTGGCGCCGCTGTTCTCGTTGGAATCGATGAACTGGAGCGGCGCGTTCCAGGCGGACATCGGACTGCGCGGCACCGGCGGGGTCTGGAACGGCCGCGTGGCCAGCCGGGTGGAGAACCTGCACTTCGACACGGTGCTCGCGGACGGTACGCCGTGGCATTGGGACGATCCCGCCGTGCAGCTCGGTTGGCAGGGCGAGGCGGACACGGGCCAGATGCAGATCGATACGAGTGCGCTGGACCTCGCCAGCCAGGTGTTGAGCGGTCACCTGAGCGGCACGATCCGGATGGAACCCGCCGCCGAGGACGGAACGCCGGGGCCGATGCTCGTGCAGAACCTGCGCGGTACGCTCAAGTATCAACCCGATGAACTCGGGGTTCTGCTCGAGCCGTTCCTGCCGGGTCGCCTGAGCGGCAGCAGCGAGCGCGAAGTCGAAATCGCGTTCGACGGGCAGGTACAGGAGCTCGATCCGGCATCGCTGCTCGAGGACCTGCACGGCAGCGCGAAGATCCAATTGGCGCAGTTCTCGGGGTTCGGCTTCGACACGACCGGCGATGTGCAGGTGCAGAACGAGGCGGGCGGATTGGTGGCCCGCGGGGACCTGCGCGCGAACGGCGGCACGGTGCACCTGGAATCGAGCTGGAATCCCCACGGCGACAGCACCTCGCCGCCGCGGGTCTCGCTGCAGGTCGACAGCCTCGAATCCAATCCGCAGGTGGCTTCGCTGCTCGAACTCGTGCACCCCGCCCTGCAGACCCTCGGCGCCGATCGCTCCGGCCAACTGCGCAGCCTGGTGAAAGCTTCGCTCGACCTGGTCTACGACGCGCCGCTACCCGAGGGGCTGCTGCAAGGCGAACTCGCCGGCTTCGACTGGACCCCGCTCAACGGCACGGGAACCCTGCAGATCCAGGAGGCTTCGTTCGCCGAATCGCCCCTCATGGGCCAGGTTTTGCAGCTGTTCGGTCTGCCCGCGGACACGACGGTCTATCTCAAGCCGATCCAGTTCACCGTGGCCAACGGCCGCCTGACCTATGGTCACCCCTGGGAATGGAAGATCCAGGGGTCGGTGACGAAGTTCTCGGGCTCGGTCGGCCTCGACCGCACCCTCGACCTGAACTGGGTCGTGCCCATCGATGAGACCCTGGTGGCCAAACACAGCGTGCTTCAGCCCCTGTTGGGACAGACCTTCGAACTGCCCATTGGCGGTTCCGTCAGTTCGCCCCGGATCGATATCAAGGGGGCCTTGGGGGACCTGACCAAGCGCGCGCTCCAAGAAAAAGCCCGCCAGGAGGTCGAGCAGCGCAAGGACGAGCTGCAGGACAAGGTGCGCGACAAAGTGGAAGAGAAATTGGGCAAGGAACTCGACGGCCTGCTTGGGGGCAATGGCTCCGGGGCGGATCCCGAGGCCCTGCTCAAGCAGGCGGACAAGCTCTATGACGAGGGCAAGAAGACCGAAGCCGCGGCCCTGTACGAGCAATTGCGCAAAAACCACTCAGCCTCCCTCACCTATTTGCTGAACAAATCCCGGATCAAAAAAAGGTCCCAGCCCTAGGCACCGGCCGGGCCGAACCGGATCGGCGCAACTCACGGTTCTGTCATTTGGCAGGTGGAAATCCGGGCCTATGATCCGGGCATGGTTCCGCCGCCGCAGGAGTGCTCGCAGGGACCGGGCCGCGTACGCCCCACCGGGCGGGTGCTGATGGTCCGGCCGTGCTGCTTTGCGTACAACGCCGAGACGGCGGAGTCGAACCGTTTCCAGGTGCCTGCGCTCGGGCCGGAGCAGCAGGAGATCCACAACCGCGCGCTGGCCGAATTCGACGGGTTCTGCGAGGGGCTCGAAGCGCACGGCATCGAACTCGATCTCTTCCACGATGATCCGGTGCCGCACACGCCGGACTCGCTGTTCCCGAACAACTGGGTTTCGTTCCACGAGGACGGCACGCTCATCCTCTATCCGTTGCAGGCGATGAGTCGGCGCGAGGAGATCCGACGCGATTGGATCGCGAACCTGCAGGAGCAGCTCGGCCATCCGTGGACGCGCACCGTCGACCTGACGCACCTCTGGGATCAAGCGCACTTCCTCGAAGGCACCGGATCGCTCGTGCTCGATCGCGATCGGCGCATTGCGTACGCCGGCCTCTCTTCGCGGACTACGGCCCCTGCGCTGCTCGCGTTTGCGAAGGCGAGCGGCTATCGCATCCATGCCTTCCGCACGGCGGATGCGAGCGGCTTCCCGATCTACCACACCAACGTGCTGTTCAGCCTCGGCCCCCACTATGCGGTGTTGTGCGCGGACGCCCTGCCGGATCCCCAGGAACGGGCCATGCTGCTGCACGCGCTCGAGCAGAGCGGGCGCGAGGTGATCCTCATCGATCACTCGCAGATGGCGGATTTTGCGGGCAACCAGATGTTCCTCGAAGGCAAACACGGCAATCCGGTGATCGTGCTTTCGCGCCGCGCCCTTGCGAGCCTCGACGGGGAGCAACGCCGGCGCCTGGAGCGACACGCGAGCCTGCTTGCCCCCGCACTGGACACGATCGAAGTGCACGGCGGCGGCAGCGCACGCTGCATGCTGGCGGAAGTGCACCTGCCCTGACCGGGCGCCACCGCAAGCACGGACACGCGCGCGATACCACGCGCAGAAGGCTACGCGGCGTTTCCCCGGAACTGGGAAGGGCGAAATCCGCTCGCAACCCGTGAAACGGGCCTTGGGCCCCCATTGCCCGGCCGTGAATTGCACAGGCGTTGCCCATCTGGCGCCCTTGCGGCAAGCTTTGGGTATCCGATCCGCCCGGCGTCTCACCCACGCTGCCAAGCGCCGCCCCAACCGGGCCGACGCTCCGGCGGTTCCCCAACCCTGTCAAACATGAAGCGATTCCCCATTCGGCCCCTCTCCACGGCCTTCGCCGGCGGACTCATCCTGACGGCCTGTAGCGACGACCTCAGCCCGCCGCCGAGCGTTCCCCCGCCCTCCGCCGTGTACGCCCCGTCCCAGGGTGTCGTGCCCGTCCCCAGCGATCTCCTGTTCTCGGGCACCCAGGACCTGACGTTCCAGATCCCCGGCGTCGATGGCGTAGCGAACCCCACCGCCACCCCGGTCGAAATCGCGCTCGCCGGCCTCGACGGCTGGTCGCCGGTGGCCCCGATCACGCTGCAATTCAACACGGCGCTCGATGCGACCACCCTGGTGGCCGGCGGCACCGTGCGCATCTTCGAGGTGACGCTCGACACCTCGACCGTGCCCGTCGGCGGCCCGGTGAATTCGGTGGTGTCCGAACTCGCCGCCGGCACCGACTTCACCGTCGGCCTGGCCCCGGAGATCACCACCGGCAGCTCGGTGCGCGTCTACTTCGAAGCGCCGCTCAAACCCGCCACCTCGTACATGGTCGTCATGACGAACGGCGTCACCAGCTTGACCGGTGTGCCTTTGGAGAAGACCGGCGAGTACCTGCTGGCCTCGAGCCCCACGCCCTATCCGGCCAACGGCTCGATCAACCCGCCGATCAACGCCTTGTGGGCCCTGGTCAACTCGCACCTGGTCGCTGCGGAAGGCCAAGGCATCGCGCGCGACAACGTGGTCTTCAGCAACGTCTTCACGACCCAGGACATCCACGCGGTGCTCAACGGCCTGACCGCCGTGGTGGGCGGCGGGGAAGCCGGCGTGATCGCGCTGATCTGCGGCAACGTGCCCAGCGGCTGCGCAGGGGAAGTCACCACCGTCGACCCCAACAACACGTCGACGTTGACGATGAACCAGACCTCGGTCATCACCACCGCGGACGCGTTGCCCGGCAGCCCCGGGCTCGCGGACCTGTACACGGGTGAATTGACCATCCCCTACTACCTGACCGCCGCCAACAACCCGTCCGACACCGCGCCGGTGAGCGACGCGGCGCCGCTGATCGAGCGCATGCAGGCGCGTTTCCCCTTCTTCACCGGGGACACCGTCAAACACGTGACTTCGTACAACGTGCTGCCCGCCACCACCGGCCAGGAGACTATCCCGGTGCTCGTTGCGGTGCCGAACGGCACGAGCGGGCAGAGCAAGCCCGTGGGCGGCTGGCCCACGGTCATTTTCCAGCACGGCATCACCCGCAGCCGCCTCGACATGATCGCGATGGCGGACAGTTTTGCCAACGCGGGCATCATGGTGGTGGCGATCGACCTGCCGCTGCACGGATACGACAATACGTCGGACCCAGTGCTGTTCGCCGGGTATGACAAGAACGCCGGCGGCGCGCGCGAGCGCACCTTTGGTTTGGACCTGCTCGACGCCCAGGGCGCGGGCATTCCGGACGGCGTCGTCGATTCCTCCGGCGCGCACTTCATCAACCTGGCGAACCTGCTGGTGGCCCGCGACAACATGGTGCAGGCGACGAGCGACCTGCTGCACCTGAGCGCCAAGCTGCCCGGGCTCGACTACGACGGCGGCGGCGCGGACGTCGATGCCACCCGCATGCACTTCGTGGGCCACTCCCTCGGCGGCATGATCGGCATGGCGTTCCTGCGCCAGTCGGCTCCGAACATCCAGTCGGCGACCTTCGCCATGTCCGGCGGTGGCATCGCCAAGCTGCTCGACGGCTCGCAGTCCTTCGGCCCGGTGCTGCAGGCGGGCCTCGGCGCGGCCGGGGTGAACCCGGGTACGGCCGACTACGAAGCCTTCCTGTGGGGCGCCCAGACGGCGGTGGACCGCATGGACCCGCTGAGCTACGCAGCCGATGTGGCGGCATCGGGCCTGCCGATCCACTTCATGGAGGTGATCGGTGGAGGTCCCGGCGGCGGTTTGCCCGACGCGACGATCCCGAACACGGTGCCCTTCGCCCCCCTGTCCGGCAGCACCCCGCTGATCGATACCCTGGGCCTGACCCAGGTGACCGCGGACATTCCCTCGGGCGGTGCGATCCAAGGCGTGGTGCGCTTCATCGAAGGCAGCCACCAGTCGCTCATCAGCCCGAGCCCGAGCGCCGCCGCCTTCGGCGAGATGCAGGCGCAGTCGGTCGAGTTCGCCGCCACGAGCGGCACGACCCTGACCCTGGTGGACGAGTCGGTCATCGAAACGACCCCCTGAGCGGGCTTTCTGCCCTTGCGCACCCTGGGGCCGCATCCGCGGCCCCAGGGTGCGCGCATTTCCGGCGGGGTGATTGCCCTGGGCCTCCGGGGCTTTCTATCCTGCACCCATCTGAGCGGCCCGGGGGGGACGCCTGGAGGGGACTTCGCGGGTTTTCAGGCCTGCTGGCTCCCATTTCCCCAGGCACTGCTCCCCGGGGCGAGTCCCCTACCCGCGTTTTGCCGTGAGCAGTCCCACCCTTTTCGACCCGGCTGAGACCGAAGTGCCGAAGAAACAACGCAAGAGCAAGGCCAAAGCCGAGGCCAGTACCGAGGCCGAATCCACCCCGACCGAAGCTCCGGCCCCCGAAGCCCCCCAGGGCGGCGGTGGCGGCGTCAGCAAGGCCCGCGACATCTCCGTGGCGGAGTTCTTCGAGAAGAACCGGCACATGCTGGGCTTCGATTCCCCCACGAAAGCCCTGCTGATGGCGGTCAAGGAGGCGGTCGACAACAGTCTGGACGCCTGCGAAGAGGCCGGCATCCTGCCCGACATCACGGTCGAGATCACCCCCACCAGCGAAAAGCACTTCCTGATGGCGGTCGAGGACAACGGCCCGGGCATCCCCGATACCCACATCGGCAAGATCTTCGGCAAGCTGCTGTACGGCTCGAAGTTCCACAAGCTCAGCCAGAGCCGCGGCCAGCAGGGCATCGGCATCTCGGCCGCCGGCATGTACGGCAAGCTGACCACCGGCAAACCCGTCAAGGTCATCTCCAAGACCCGCCGCGGCCGCCCGGTCGAAACGGTGCTGTCGATCGATTCCCTGCGCAACAAGCCGGAGATCCATTCCTCCCAGGAGGTCGCCTGGGAGGGCCGCAGCCACGGCACGCGCGTCGAGATTGAGATGGAGGCCATCTACAAGAAGGGCACCCGCTCGGTCGACATGTACCTCAAGCAGACCGCGATCGCGAACCCGCACCTGACCGTGCGGTACCGCGATCCGGGCGGCACCGAGTTCGTGTACGAGCGCAACACCAAGGAGAAGCCGGCCAAAACCGTCGACATCAAGCCGCACCCGCACGGCGTCGAACTCGGCCGACTGATCACGATGCTCAAGGAGACCACCAGCCGCTCGCTGTCGGGTTTCCTGCAGGAGGAATTCTGCCGCGTCGGCGCTACCCTGGCGGGCCGCATCATCGATGCCGCCGGCCACGGCCTGACGACCAAGTCCTACCCCACCCGCACCGCGCGCGAGCAGGCGCAATACCTGCACGATGCGATCCAGAAGACCAAGATCAGCGCACCGCCCTCGGACTGCATCGCGCCGATCGGCCAGGAGCTCTTGCTCAAGGGCCTGGAGAAGGAGATCACCGCCGACTTCTACGTGACCGCCACGCGGCCGCCGGCAGTCTACCGCGGCAACCCCTTCCAGATCGAAGTCGGCCTTGCCTACGGCAAACCCGGCGGCGTGGGCCTCGAGGTCACCGACGAAGGGCGCATCCAGAAGAAGTCCAAGGCCGAGTTGGCCACCGAGGACCTGGTCGCCAACGCCGACGAACCCGCGCGCGTGCTGCGTTTCGCCAACCGCGTGCCGCTGCTCTACCAGCAGGCCGGCTGCGCGATCACGAAGAGCATCATCTCCACCAACTGGCGCTCCTACGGTTTGACCCAACCCAAAGGCAGCCTGCCGATCGCCCCCATGGCGATCATGGTGCACATCGCTTCGGTCTGGGTGCCGTTCACCTCCGAGTCCAAGGAAGCCATCGCCGCCTACGACGAGATCATCGCCGAGGTAAAGAAGGCCCTGCAGGACGCCGGTCGCAAACTCGGCATCTACATCCGCAAGGGCAAACGCCTGAAGCGCGAATTCGACAAGCGGGAGTACATCGAGAAGTACATCCCCCACATCGGCCTGGCCCTGCAGGAGATCCTCGACCTGACCGACAAGACCCGCGACGAGGCCGTGGAAACCCTCGAAGACGTGCTGCACCGCTCGCGTAAATTCTGATCCCGACCATGGCGAAGAAGAAAGCAACCAAGAAGGCCGCGACGAGCAAAGCCCCGGCCTCCAGTTCCGCCGCCAAGAAGGCGGTACCGGCCCTCTCCGAGCTGGATCGCAAGACCCTCGGCGTGATCACCACCACCGCGGACCGGGTGCACAAACGCATCCAGGACCGGGTGCTGCCCGAGCTGAAGTTCCCGGTGCGTTCGCTGCAGAACGTGAACTACACGAAATCCGGCGGGTACTTCGAACTCGGCAAGAGCCGCAAGGCGCGCGCCTTGACCGTCAACACGGTCAAGAGTTTCGCCCAGACCCTGCGGCTGATGGCCCTGTCGAAGGAGATGGTCGAAAACGACAACTTCGCGACGAAACGGGAGGCGTACTACATCTCGAAGAACTGGAGCGAAGCCAAGTTCAACCAGCAGCCCGAGTCGGACGCGGTGATGGACGACATCGAGGCCCTGGCGAGCCTCGAGGGCCTCACCCGCGAGCAACTGCGCTACCGCCCCGAAGAACACGGCGGCGCCCTCGCCGGCGAGCTGATCGTGATCGACCGCGACCGCACCACCGGAGCGGAGATCCGCATCGACTGCACGGCCATGGGCACCGGGGCCTACACCATCCCCTCCTCGGTTGAGCACCTCAAGTTCGAGACCAAAGCCAAGTTCATCCTGGCGATCGAAACCGGCGGTATGTTCCACCGCCTCAACGACCACCAGTACTGGCGCACCGCGAACTGCATCCTGATCTCCATGGGCGGCGTGCCCAGCCGCGCCCAGCGCCGGTTCATGCGGCGCTTGTCCGAGGAGAAGAAGCTGCCCCTGTACTGCTTCGTGGACTGCGATCCGTACGGTATCGCCAACATCTACCGCACCCTCAAGGTGGGCAGTGGTAACGCGGCGCACATCAACCGCTTCTTCTGCGTGCCGAACGCCGAATTCCTGGGGGTCACGCCCCAGGACATCCTCGACTTCAAACTCGAAGATGCCACCCACCCCCTCAAGCCGGTCGACGTCAAGCGGGCCAAGGACGCCCTCAAGAACGACCCCTTCTTCAAGGCGCACCCCGCCTGGAACAAGGCCATCAACCACCTGCTCAAGATGGGCGTGCGTGCCGAACAACAGGCCCTCGCGAAGTGGGGTCTCAACTTCGTGATCGAGGAATACCTGCCGCGCAAGTTGAAGAACAAGAAGAGCTTCCTTCCCTGAGCGCGGCGGTGCTCTTGTCCCGCGGGCCCTGGTGGACTCCTCCGCCGGGGCCCGCTGCATTGGGTCCCGGCCCCGCCGGACGCCGGACACGGTAGGATGGCGCCGTGAATTGCCTGATCCCGATTGCCGCATGGTTGTGCACCGCGCCGTTGGTGTCTGCCCAAACCGGTCCCGTCTTGCCTGGCGTCGAAACCCTTGGCCGCCTGGGCAGCCTTGGCAGCGGTCCCCAGGTGATCGCGCTGGTGGAAACACGCCTGCTCGCGCCCGGCGAAGACCTCCCCGCCCTGCTGCCTTCGATCGAACGCTGGCAGGCGGATCTGGCCGCGGAGGGGTTCCAGGCGAGCGCGGTGGCGGTCGGCTTTGAAGAAAGCTCTGGCCACCGCGACGGGCGCGTATTGCTGGGATTGCGCGATTGGCTGCGCGCCGAAGCCGAGAAGGCGCCCCTCGCCGGCGTGCTGCTCGTCGGCCGGTTCCCCGATGCCCTGCTCGTGCGCAGCGTCAATTGGCGCAAGCAAGGCAAGATCGAGATCGACGGCGAAGCCTACGCCGATGTGCCCTACCTGCGGCGCGTGCCCGAAGACGTGGCCCACCGTGCCGACATCGTCCTCGCCGACCTCGATGGGAATTGGGAGGCGTGTTACCACGAAGCCCCCGAATTGCTGCCCTCGTGGATCGCGGCCTATCCGGCAGGCATTCCGGAACGGGGCGGTCCCTTCGCACGGCTCGAGACCGGGCAGAAACCCTTCGAGGATTTCTTCTTGGTCGACGACGGGCGCCTGGTGGTGGCTGAACACAGCCTGGACCTGGACGATTCCAACGCCAACCACGAAGTGGCGGCCGGGGAGCGCGGAACGCCGAACATTTTGGCCCAACCCGACATCTGGGTGGGCCGACTCGACGCGCGGGGCACGGCGATGGTGCCGCGGCCCGAGTGCGCATTGTTCGACGATACGGGCCAGCCGGTGCGCCGGGACTTCGAGTCCAAGCCCCCCCATTGGCGCGATGGGTTGTGGCAGGCCGATGCCCGCCTCGAGCGCCAGCTTCTGATCGAGTACTTCGAGCGCAACCACAGCTACCGTACCAGCGGAAGCCCGGCAGAGGCCTGGCGCCCGGCATCGATCGCCTGCGGACTGCGGTCGGGCTATCGCGAGATGGCCTCCGCCCGCGAAGATTGGCGCGGCGCAGATGCAAAGCACCTCGATGTCGGCGAGCAAGCGACCCTCGCGCAATTCGTCGACTGGATCGCCCAGCCTGCGGTGCTGCGCACCGTGCGCGCCCACTCCGACCCGTGGGGCAGCGTCTTCGGCAAATCACCGACGAAAGAACTGGACGCGCAACTGGCGCCGATCTGGAGCTGGAGTTCCTTGGAAAACGTCCTGGCCCCTTCGCTGGCGTCCCCCTGCTCCGGCGGCAAACTCGATTGGTTCCTGCTGCACACCCTCTGGCGCAACCACGCGACGGCGGGCGCCCCTGCGTTCTACGTACACACCGGCTGCGAGGGCATCTCCCCGCCCGGTTGGCGCAACCGTCCGTTCCAGGACGCGGGGTACGGGGTGCGCCAAGGCGGCGAAGCGTTGCTCTTCTTTGGCGACGGCCTGGCGCTGGTGGGTCGCGCAAAGGTCTTCTACGACGAGCCGCGCGGCTTTGCAGCGGCGCTCGGCCGCGGCGGGACCGTGGGTGAGGCCTGGCGCGAATACTTCCGCCTCGAAGCCCAGGAGCCGGGCAAAGGCGTGGGCGACATCGGCCGCAAGCGCGCCTACTTCTGGAGCCTGCTCGGCGACCCGACCCTGCGCCTCCTGCCCCCGCGCGAACGGGATTCCGGCAAATAAAAAAAGTAGCGGCCCCCGCCGGGCGGGAGCCGCTGCCAAACGGATCAAGCGGGCCGGATCAGTTGCCGGTCACCACGATGTTGTCCAGGTACGCGTACTCGTTGGTACGGTTCGCGTTGGTGGAGAAGGTCAGGGTGATGGTGCCGCTGTTCAGGTTGTTGGCGGTCACCGTCGAGTGGATGAAGCTGCCGGAGTTGCCGGTGAAGGTGGCGCTACCTTTGGTCACGCCGCCCTGCACCACGGTCACGGTCAGCGCTTCCCCGCTGTCGTACCCCGAGGCGCGGCGGTCGAATTCCACCGTCAGCGAGGTCGAACCCGCCGGAGCGAAGGTCGTGCGCAGCCAGGAGCTGCGGCGCAGACGGGCACCGTAGCCCCCGTTGCCGTAGCTCGAGCCGATTACCACGTAGTTGGTGCTGCTACGCGACCAACCGCCCGCGGTGAACCCGCCGCTCTGGAAGTCCTCGGTGAACAACGACCCCCCGCCGGTGCCGCCGGCTTCGGTGGTGAAGGACCAAGTGGCCGACGAGGTGCTACCCGCGCTGTTGTTCGCGACGACGCGCCAGAAGTAGGTGGTGCTGTTCGCCAGCCCCGTCGGAGCCCAGCTCGTGCCGCTGACCGACGCGGCCAGGGGCGGGTTGCTGGTGGTGCCGAAGTACACGTTGTAGCCGGTCGCGCCGGTGGAGGCGGCCCAGCCAAGGCTCACGTTCGTGGCCACCGCGGTGGCGCCGTTCGCCGGCGACGGGCTGGTCGGTGCAGTCGGCGGGTTGCCGGGGTTCGTGCCGCCTTCCCAACCGGTCAGATCCACACGCCAGTTCTCCAGGGTGCAGCGCATACGGTTCACCTGCTCGGCGCTGAAGTGGTTCATGCACGCGTCTTCCGAGTAGTCCATGAAGTTCTGCACCGGGTCGGGCGTGCCGCAGGTCGTGCGCGAGCAACCCGAGTAGTTCGGCGATTGTTCCGTGTTGGTGTCACAGATCAGGTCGCCGTTGCTGTAGCAGCTTCCCGTGTGGCAGCCGCCCTGGAACGTGTGGTACAGGCCCAGGTAGTGCCCCACTTCGTGGGTCGTGGTGCGACCCAGGTGATACGGGGTGTAGTTGGTGTAGCCGAAGGAGTTCCACAGGATGCGCACCCCGTCGAAACTCGCCCCCACCACGCCGCCGCCCGAGGGCACGTACGCGTACCCGAGGTTGCCGCCGGCGGTGTTGGTGTAGATGTTCAGGTAGCGGGTGGTATCCCAACCGATCGACGCGGCGTAGCTGCCCCCATCGTTGTACCAGGTGGTGTTCTGGTGGCGGGTGATGCCGGTGGTCGCGTTGCCGCTCGGATCGACGGTCGCCAGGTGGAACTGGATGTTGCCACCGCTCAGGGTGCCGAAATCCTCGTTCAGGATCTGGATCTGCTCGAAGATGCGCGCATCGGGGATGTTGCCGGTACCGGAGCTCGAGTAGAGCACGTGCACGACGACCGGAATGTCGTAGAGCACGCCGCCGCCGGGGTTGTAGGAGGCATCGGGCACGGTGAGGCTGGCCGAGCAGTCGTTGACGCTGCCCGCGAACCACGCCGGGGTCGGGTGGGGTTCGCGCTCCATACCGCAGCGCGCGCCGTTGTTCATGAAGAAGCTCGACGACAGGTACTCATCCCAGTCCTGGAAGACGGTGGTACCGCTGCCATCGCTGGCCACGATCAGACCGCTGTCCAGTTGGTAGACCTGGAAGCGGCCGGGCTGGAACAGGTTGGCGTCCTGAACCTGCGGGGCAGCGAAAGCGGGCGCGGAGGAGAGGCAAAAGGCGCCGAGCGACGCCAGAAGGAAGGGTCGTGTTTTCAAGGCAGTGTTGGACAGGGTAGGCAGGGCCCTGATACGGGGTGGGAGAGGATGGGGAACCGGCAATCGGCGCCCTCTGGTCCGAATATGCCAACCGGTCTCAATCCCGCCAGGGCCTTTTTCCCGGGGTCAGAAACTGTCCCCAAAGCGGGCGGATCGCGACGAATCGTCAGTGTCCGAAACCGGGACGGGACTACCGGGGCCGGGTTCGGCGAAGCCGTGGACCCCCGCCAGGGGCCCCCCAAGGCCGTGTCGGAACTGTAATCGGGAATTTTCCGGCACTGACAATGCCGTTCGGCAAAGTGTCGACGACTCCCTATCCCTGCTCCCTCAACCGGAGGCTCTTCGCAATGCGAACCATCCACATCGGCGTGCTGCTCGCCGCCCTGGCACCTTCCCTGTGCCAAGGGGCTTCCGCCCAGGACCGCGTCCTGGCGTGGAACGACCTGGGCATGCACTGCCTCGACCCGGACTTCTCCATCTTCTCCATCCTTCCCCCGTTCAACACGCTCAACATCCAGGTGATCCGCGCGGGTCAACTGGTGACGGGCACCGGTCAAGTGCAGGTGACGTATCAAGCCCAGGCGGACGCCGATGGCTCGATCAACACCTCCTCGATCGGCAAGACGAACTTCTGGGACTACAGCACCGCGTTGTTCGGCGCGAACCTTGCCCCGGATACCGGTCTCGCCGGGTATTCGATGCCGGGCGCCGCGAACACGCCCCAGCAGGTCGGCTTCGACAACGCCTGGGCCTGGTTCCACGCCGAAGGCATCCCCTTTACCCCCATCGATGATGGTGGCGCGGACAACCCCTACCCGCTGCTCAAGTTCCAGGCGCGCTCCACCACCGGAGCGCTGCTGGCGGAAACTGTCGCCAGCGTGCCGAACTCCAAGGAGATGGAGTGCTCGCGGTGCCACGCCTCGGGTGCCAACCCGGCCGCGCGCCCGTCGAGCGGCTGGACGTACGAGGTCAACACCCTCGAAGACGACCGCTTCAACATCCTGCGCCTGCACGACGATCTGCAGGGCGGCACGCCGCGTTACGCCACGTCCCTGCAACTGGCTGGGTTCGACCCCGCTGGTCTCGAGGCCACCGTGCGCAACACCGGCACCCCGATCCTGTGCGCGAAGTGCCACCCGTCCAACGCCCTGCCGGGTTCGGGCCTGTACTTCATCTCCCCGATGACGCGCGCCATGCACGCGGGCCACGCCCAGGTGTCGGACTTCATGGGCAACTCCCTGAACGCCCCCACCGGCCGTGCCGCGTGTTACACCTGCCACCCCGGCGCCAAGACCCAGTGTCTGCGCGGCGCGATGGGCAAGGCGATCGGTCCCGATGGCGACAAGGCCATGGACTGCCAGTCCTGCCACGGCGACATGGAGACGGTCGGATCCTGGGATCGCCAGGGTTGGTTCGAAGAGCCGAACTGCCAGGCGTGCCACGCCGGCTCGGCCACCCAGAACCCGGGCCAGATCCGCTATGACCACGCGTTCGACGCGAACGGGGATCTGCGCCAGGCCACTACGAACCTCTTCGCTACCAACGACGACACCCCGGCCCCGGGCATCTCCCTGTACCGCTTCTCGACCGGCCACGGCGACCTGCAGTGCTCGGCGTGCCACGGCCCGCCCCACGCGATCTACCCCACCTCGGAAGCCAACGACAACCAGCAGAGCGTCGCGTTCCAAGGCCATGAGGGCACGATCCAGGAGTGCAGCTCCTGCCACAACAGCCTGACCGCCGCCCAGCGCGTGAACGGCCCCCACGGGATGCACCCGAGCAACTCCGCCTGGGTCAACAACCAGCACGGGGATTGGGTGGAGACCAACGGCTCGGCCTCCTGCCGGGTGTGCCACGGCACGGATTCGCGCGGCACGATCCTGTCCGAAGCCAAAGCGGACCGCACCTTCAACACCCAATTCGGTACGAAGCAGTTCTACCGTGGGTTCCAGGTCGGTTGTTACGCCTGCCACGACGGCCCGAACGATGGCGATGCCAACAACAACTCGGCGCCCGTGGTGCAGAACATCTCGGTCAGCACTCCGAGCGACCTGTCGATCCAGATCCCCTTCCAGGGCAGCGATGCCAACGGCACCGCGCTGACCTACAAGCTGATCACCCAGCCGCAAAGCGGCACCGCGGGTTGGAACGCGAGCAGCACCACGTACTACCCGGACCGCGCCTTCCAGGGCACGGTGACCTACCAGTACGCGGCGTGGGACGGCGAGGTCCAGTCCCAGCGCGGCACGATCACCGTCCAGGTGACCGCTCCGTCGTGCACCGCTGAAGTCGAGGAATTCGGCTTCGGTTGCCCCGGTTCGAACGGCGAGACCCCGCGCATGACCCTGAGCGGTTGCGCGAACCCCGGCTCCACGGTGCAGCTGCACCTGGACCGCGCTACCCCGAACACCTTCGTGTACATGGTCCAGGGCAGTGCCCGCCAGGTGCGTGAACTGTGGTTGGGTTGCGTGTTGCGCGTGGCTTCTCCGATCACCTTGAGCCTGGTGCAGACCGATGCCAACGGCGAGCTGAACTACGACGTGACCCTGCCCACCGGCGCCGGGGACACCGTGGTGATGCAAGCCTTTGTGCTCGACCTGTCGATGGGCACCCGCGGAACCTTCTCGAACGCGATCGAGATCCGCCTCCCCTAGGAGCAGGGGCGGATCCCGGCCCCCCAGGCGTCTGCCGCCTGGGGGGCCTTTTTTTTTGTCCCAGCGGTCGGCTGCACTGGGATTTCCTTCGCCCAAGACCAAACGGGGCGGCCGCGTCCGGCAAAGGGTGCTTCCACAGTGGACATCCCCTGGACCCGTGCCAAGATGGCGGCTCCAAGCCCCTGATCCCAACCCATGAAGCAACTCTCTCTTTTGCTCGTTTGCGCTCCCCTGATCGGCGCGTGCCAATCGGATTCCTACGAAACCTCGCACGGCATGCGGCAGGCGAGCGCGGACACCGCGGCCGATGCCCAAACCCTCGCCCGGGAAGCGGCGGCCCAGGTGGAAAGCACCATGGAAGCGGTGGCCAACCCCGAGCAGTACCGCGACCTGCAACCGGCGGAACTCGACGCGCAGGTCCAGGCCAAACTCGATCGCCTGGTGCGCGAAATGGCCACGGCCCAAGAAGCCAACGCGTCCACCGAATCCCTGACGGTCGAACCGGTGATCGTCGACGAGGATTGGGCGGAGGCCGGTCCGGACGATGTGATGCTCGACGGGGAGATGCTGAGCGAGAGCATCGTCGACGAGCAATTCGAGCAATCGGACATCGTGGAAGAGAGCGTGCGCGAAGCCAGCGCCTCCCTCGACGAGATCTCCCCGGAAGCGGACATGGCCCAGATGATGGCGCGCATGGCGGAGATCGGCACCACCGGCATCGAGCACGAGCGCCTGCAGCCGATGCTGGGCACGTTCAACGCCACCGTGCGCTACTGGATGATGCCCGGCGGTGAGCCGACCCTGTCCACCGGCACCATGAAGAACACCTGGATCCTCGGCGGACGGTTCCTGCAGGGGGACTACTCGGGCTCGTTCGAGGGCATGCCCTTCGTCGGCCTGTCGCTCACGGGATACGACAAGGTGCGCGGCAAGTACGTCGGAAGCTGGGTCGACTCGAGCAGCACCGCCATGGCCAACATCTCCACCGGCGAGATGTCCAAGGATGGACGCACGATCACGTTCTACCGCAACAGCCCCGACTGCATGACCGGCAAGGACACCGATTCGAAAGAAGTGCTGGAGATCATCGACGCCAACACCCACCGCATGTCGATGTGGGGCCCGGCGCCCGATGGCACCTGGTTCAAGATGATGGTGATCGACTACTCCCGCGCTCGCTGATCCGGGGATTGCCTCGAAACGCCGACGGGCCGCTTTCCCTGGGGAAGGCGGCCCGTCGCTTTTCAACCCGAATTCCTCAGGCCACCCGCTCGCGCGGCCCGTCGACATGCGGCGGCGGAACGGGCCGGCCCCCTTCGAAGCAGATCTTCGCTTCGTGCGGACCGCTCGCATCGCCGTCGACGCGGACCTCCACCATCATGCGGGAAGGGTGGTCCGGTTCGGTGGGCAGTAGCCACAGGCGCAGGGGAATCACGCCGGGATGGTTGCCGGGATCCTGCGAATCGCGCACCGCCGTCACCAGCGCCTGCCGATAGCTCGACGGATCCTTGAGGAACTCGCGGTAGAGGTCCTGCTGTTCTTTGCTGGGCCCTTCGCCCCCGGCTTCGACCGCCACGGGCACCCAGGAGCCTTCCCACTGCACGCGCTCGCGCGCCAACCAGACCCCGTCCTCGAAACTCTCGAGCGGTCCGAAGATCGGATCCTGACGAATGGCGATCGGCGCTTCGCTTTCCTCTTCGCGGCGCAGGGCCAGGTCCCAGAAGACGGCCATCGCTCCGGACACCAGCAGCCACACGGCCCACCAGGAAAGGTCGAAGCGGGCAGCGGCCAGGCTGGCCACGGGGCCACCGATCAGCACGGCCAACATGGCCGGAGCCAACAGATAGCGGTACCAGGGGGCCTGGGTGAGGGAGGCAGACATACTTCAGCTTTCGACCCCCCACCCCGGAGCCTTGAGGCCTTTCCCGCCCGCCCCCCACGCCGCCGGCCCCTTCCCGGTCCCAATCCGGTACGATCCCGCCCTATGTCCGACTCCCTGCAAGCACGCCTGCGCGTGGCCCCCGAAAACCTGCGCCTGCAGGTGGACCCCTCCGTCTTCCCCTTCGAGACCACCGCCGACATCGAGCCCCAGCTCGGGGTCGACTTCCAGGATGACGCAATCGAGGCCCTGACCTTCGGCTTGCAAGTGCATGCCCCCGGCCAGAACGTCTACGTGCGCGGCCTCTCGGGCACCGGCCGCCTGGAATTGGTGCGGCGCATCATCGGCCAGATCCAGCCCCTTTGCCCCATCGCCAAGGACCGCTGCTACGTCTTCAACTTCGAGCAGCCCGACCGCCCGCGCCTCGTGAGCCTGCAACGGGGCAAGGGCCGCGCCTTCGCCCGCCGGGTCGAACAGCTCTCCCAGTACATCCAGAAGGAACTCGTGCCGGCCCTATCCTCGGACGAGATCCGGGCCCGCGCCAAAGCCCTCGAGGGCGAACTGCGCAAGAAGATCGACAGTGCCTCCTTCGAAGCCGAACTCGAAGGCGCCGGGCTCGCGATGGTGCCGATCCGCAATGGCGAGGAGGTCGGCACCGCCATCGTGCCCCTGTTCGAGGGCAAACCGGTTCCGCCCGAGGCCTACGAGAACCTACGCAAAGAGGGCAAGGTCAGCGAGGAGGAGGCGAATCGCCTGCGCGAGGCATTGGCCGGTTTCCGCGAACGGTTCAACAAGTTCAACCAAGACGCCGCGCGCCACCAGGCGGATCACCAGGAGCGCATGCGCGCCCTGTTCGAAGGCGAAGCCCGCCGGCTGGTGCACTCGCAACTCCTGGCCATCGGCAAGGATTTCCAGGGCAAGGACGTCGTGCGCTTCTTGAACGACATCCTCGAGGACGTGATCAACAGCCTGCAGGGCCTCGGCGCCGGCGAAGTCGACTTCACCCAGCGCTACCGGGTCAACGTGCTCGTCTGCCACGACCACGAAGGCTGCCCCGTGGTCGTCGAGAACACCCCCACCCTGCGCAACCTGCTCGGCAACATCGACCGCGCCGTGTTGCCCGGCGGCCACGTCGTTTCGGACCACATGATGATCCAAGGCGGCTCGCTGCTGCGCGCCGAAGGCGGCTTCCTGATCCTGAACGTGCAGGACCTGCTGTCCGAGCCGGGAGCCTGGAAAATGCTCGTGCGCACCCTGCGCACCGGCATGCTCGAGATCGTGCCCCACGACCTCGGCATCCTCGGCGGCGGCGCGATCCTGTCCCCCGAACCGATCGACCTCAACGTCAAGGTGGTCCTGATCGGCGATGCGCGGCTGTACTACCTGCTCGACGGCGGAGACCCCGATTTCGGCGACCTGTTCAAGGTTCTGGTCGACTTCGACCCCGAACTCGAACTGCGTCAGGAAACGCTCGAGTACTACGCCGGCGTGCTCGCCGGCCTCACCGCCCGCGAGAACCTGCCGCCCTTCACCCGCGACGGCGTTGCGGCCCTGTGCGAACATGGCGCGCGCATCGCGGGGCGCAACGATCGCCTGACCACGAAGTTCGCGCGCCTGAACGACCTGGCGCGCGAGGCGGCGTACATCAACCAGCACAAGGACCTGAAACACCCGGCCACCACCGGGGATCACGTGCGTCAGGCGATCGAGAATACCCGCCGCCGGGCGGGGCGCCCCTCGCGCCAGTTCCGCGAGAACATCGCCAGCCGCACGGTGCGCATCGACACCCAAGGCAGCGCGGTCGGCCAGGTGAACGGCCTCGCCGTCATGGGCGCCGGCCCGCTCACCTTCGGATTCCCCGCCCGCATCACCGCCAGCGTCGGCCCCGGCAGCCGCGGCATGGTCGACATCGAACGCGAATCGGCCCTCTCCGGCTCGATCCACACCAAAGGCTTCCACATCCTCGAGGGCATGCTGCGGCACTTCTTCCGCACGCGCCATCCCCTGGCGTTCACCGCCTCGATCGCCTTCGAGCAGAGTTACGGCGGAGTCGACGGCGACAGCGCTTCGGGGGCCGAAGCCTGCTGCACCCTATCGGCCCTCACCGGCATCCCGCTGCGCCAGAACCTCGCCATGACCGGCGCCATCGACCAGTTCGGCAACATCCAGCCGATCGGCGGGGCGTCCGAGAAGATTGAAGGGTTCTTCTACGCCTGCGAGGACCTCGGGCTGACCGGCGATCAAGGCGTGATCCTGCCCGCCGCCAACCTGCGCAACCTGGTGCTGCGCCGTGAAGTGGTCGAAGCCTGCCGCCAGGGCCGCTTCCACGTGTACGCGGTCGATCACATTTCCGAAGCCCTCGAACTCTTCACCGGCGTGCCCGCAGGCACCGCCGACGACGAAGGCCAGTACCCGGACGGCACCCTGTTCGCCAAGGCGATGGACATGCTGCACGAGTACTGGTACCGCTCGCGGGGACTGCGCCGGGAGAACGGCGGCGACACCCCGCCCGAGGCCTGATCGCCCAGCCGCCCAGCCCCGTCCACCGGGAGCAGATGCGACATCCATGAAGGGCCTTCGAGCCCGCTGCGCGCCCGCGGCCCCCCGGAAAACCCCCTCCGGAGTGCCGCGGGCGCGATTTTCAGGCCCAAATCCGCCCCTTTGGGCGCTTCGGGCTACGGTGCAGGGGGAAGCGGCTCAGGCACATCGGAGCAGGCATCCGATGGAAAACGGGTCTGCCCAACCCTGTTGCCATGATCGAACGCCAATCTGCCCTGATCCTGTGGTTCTCTGAAGTCGGCAAGCACGACGCCGACCTGGTCGGAGGCAAGGGAGCCTCCCTCGGAGAGCTCTACCGCGAGCTGGTGCCCCAAGGGGTGCGTGTGCCCAACGGCTTCACCACCACTGCCCACGCCTACCGCCTGTTCCTCGACGCGCCCGTGCCCCCGGGCAGCTGGTCCCACGTGATCGAACCCGACGGCATGTCCGAGGTGCGCCGCGCGGCCCTGCGCGAGGGCACCCTGGCCGCCGCCCTGCGCGCCTGTTCAAAGGGCGCCAACGCCAGCGACCACCTCGAGATGCACGCGCGCACGCAGCTGGTGCGCGACCTGATCGTGAACACGCCGGTGCCCGGCCAGGTGGCCCAGGCCCTCGAACAAGGGTACGCCGCCCTGTGCGCCGAGTACGGCGGCGAAGTCGACGTGGCCGTGCGCTCCTCCGCCACCGTCGAGGACTCCGCGATGGCTTCGTTCGCGGGCCAATGCGAGTCCTACCTCAACGTGCACGGCACCGAGAGCCTGATCCTGCACTGGAAACGCTGCTGCGCTTCGCTCTTCACCGAACGCGCCGTGTCGTACCAACTCTCCAACGGCCTCGATCCCCTGCGCAGCGCACTGGCGGTGGTGGTCATGAAAATGGTGCGTTCGGACCTGGCCGCCTCGGGCGTCATGTTCACCCTCGACCCCGACTCCGGCCACCAGGGCGTGATCCACATCTCGTCTTCGTACGGCCTGGGCGAACTGGTCGTGCAGGGCAGCGTCTCCCCCGACCACTTCACCGTGTGGAAAGAAGGCCTCGCCCGCGGCCACCAGGCCGTGGTGCATCGTCACCTCGGCGCCAAGGACGTGGCGATGGTCTACGGCGGCCAGGGCGCGGCCCTGACCGAATCGATCGACGTGTCGAGCGCGCGCCGCCGCTCCTGGTCCCTCACCCGCGAGGAGATCCTCGAGCTCGCCGGCATGGGCCTCAAAATCGAAAAGCACTACGGCCAGCCGATGGACATCGAGTGGGCCAAGGACGGCCGCAGCCAGGATCTGTTCATCGTGCAGGCGCGCCCGGAGACCGTGCACTCGAACGCCGGCCCGGCCCAGATGATCCGCTACACGATGAAGGCGGGCCTGGTCGAAAAACTCAAGGCCGATGGCAAGGTGCTCGCCACCGGCGAGGCGGTCGGCACGCGCATCGGTTCGGGCCGCGTGCGCATGTACAAATCCTACGAAGAAGTCATCCTCAAGAAACGCGAGTTGCGCGGCCGCCTGCAGGCCGGCGAACGCCTTGAGGACATCCCCTTCGAAGAACGCGTGTTCGACCCCGGCGACGTGCTGGTCACTGAGATGACCACGCCCGACTGGGAACCGATGATGAAAGACGCGTCCCTGATCGTCACCGAGAAGGGCGGCCGCACCAGCCACGCCGCGATCATCGCGCGCGAATTCGGCATTCCCGCCGTCGTGGGCTGCGAAGACGCCACGCGCAAGCTGCACCCCCTGCAGGAAGTCACCGGCACCTGCGCCGAGGGCGACAAGGCGTTCATCTTCGCCGGTATCCACCCCTTCGAGATCGAGACCCACGAGATCGACCTCTCGCAGAAACTCGAGACCAAGATCAAACTCAACGTCGGCTTCCCCACCAAGGCGCTGATCGATTCGCAGCTGCCCGTGGACGGCGTGGGCCTAGCGCGCCTCGAGTTCATCCTGACCTCCGAGGTATCGGTGCACCCGCTGGCCCTGCTCTCCTACGAGGAATTGGCGGATTTCGGGAAGAACGGCCAAATCGCCCCCGAGCTGATGCACTGGGAGGAGCAGTTGCTCGCCGCCGGCCAGGACGAGATCCGCTTCCTGGTGGGCGCCATCGAACGCCGCACGGCGGGGTACGCCGACAAACGCCAGTTCTTCGTGGACCGCGTGATGGAAGGCGTCGGCCTGATCTGCACCGCGTTCCACCCGCGCCCCGTGCTCGTGCGTCTGTCCGACCTCAAGTCGAACGAATACCGCGAACTGCTCGGCGGCCGCATCTTCGAGCCGGTCGAAGAGAACCCGATGATCGCCTGGCGCGGCGCCTCGCGTTACGTGGATCCGATCTTCCTGCCCGCCTTCGAAATGGAGTGCGACGCCCTGCGCCTGGTGAAACGCCGCCTGGGCCTGGACAACCTGCAGCTCATGGTGCCCTTCTGCCGCACCCCCGAAGAAGGCGAAGCGGTGCGCGAACTGCTGCAGAACCGCGGCCTGGGCAGCGAGGCCGGCGTGCCCCTGTTCCTGATGATCGAGTTGCCGAGCAACGTGATCGAAGCCGGGCGCTTCATCGACTCGATGCAGCTCACGGGCGGATCGATCGGCTCGAACGACCTGGTGCAAACGGTCTACGCCGTCTCCCGCGACGACCTGGAGGGGTACCGCCACCCCGTCGATGCCCGCTCCCCCGCGGTGCAGACGATGATCCGCGCGGCGGTGCAGACCTTCCGCGAACGGGGCATCGAAATCGGCATCTGCGGCCAAGCCCCCTCGGACTACCCCGACGAGTTCCCGCCGTTCCTCGTGGACTGCGGCATCTCCTCGATCTCGGTGACCCCGGACACCGCGATCGCCGTGCGCCAGGCCGTGGCCCGGGCGGAGGCCGCCCGCCGCGGCGGGGTGCCCCAGGCCGATCGCCTGGGGGCCTGAGCCCCGCGCTCGCCCGCGCCAAACACAAGGCGGCCCCGGCACGTTTCCGTGCCGGGGCCGCCTTTGTCTATCTCGAAGCGGAGATCAGCGACCGTCTTCGGCTTCTTCGACCTCTTCGCCGGCTTCGTCCTCGTCGGTGCCGAGGATCTGGCGCAGCAGATCACCGAAGGTCTCATCGGCGTAACCACCCAGTTCCACGGCCTTCTCGGCGTACTTGGAGGCCAGCTCGTCGTCTTGCTTGTGACGCCAGGCGAAGAATCCGGCGATCGAGTAGACCTTCACGCCGGTGGCCTTGTCGTGCACCTTGCCGACCTTGTCGAAAGCATCGACGGCCTCGAGGCTGGACAGCATGGTCTCTTCGCTGTTGACGTTCTCGAGGCGACCCACCAGGGCGCGCTCGTACAGTCCGGAGGCGTTGGCCGGGTCAGCGGTCACGGCGGCGGCGAAGTAGTTCTCCTTGTACAGGCCAGCTTCGAAGAGCGCGGTGAGGGCGGTGGTGAGCAGGCCCTTCTCGTTCTTCGGATCCAGGGTCAGACCCTCTTCGACGATCGGCACGATGCGACGGGCGCCCGGCATCTGACCGCCGTTCTTCTTCAGCATCTCCGCGCCACGGTTCCACAGGGCCAGGCGGGCTTCGCCTTCGGCGGCCTTGTACTCGGTTTCGAACTTCAGCACGGCCTCGAGCAGGGGCAGGCCTTCCTTCTTCAGCTCAGCCATGTGGGTCAGGTAGGCCTCGGGGCCCCCTTCCTGGTAGCCGGTCTGACCGAAGACGTCGCCGTCCGGGGTCATCAGAAGGATGGTCGGGAAACCCTGGATGCCGTACATGTCGGACAGCTCCGCGTTGCGCTTCGGGTTCGGGACCTTGGCTTTGATCTCCTCGTCGCGCGGGAAGTCCAGGGCCACGAGCACATACTCCTTGGTGGCGGCCGTCTCCCAGCTTTCGTGCGCGAAGACTTCCTTGTGGAGGCGCTTGCACCAGCCGC
Organism: Planctomycetota bacterium; assembly: GCA_041398705.1. Taxonomy (GTDB): domain Bacteria; phylum Planctomycetota; class UBA1135; order UBA1135; genus NORP259. The sequence continues at coordinate 171,259 of JAWKUI010000009.1, forward strand.
ACCAGTCGGAGCCGGTGAAGTCGACCAGCAGGTTCTTGCCTTCGGCCTTGGCGACCGCAACGGCCTTGTCGAAGTCGGCCATCCAGACTCCCTCATCCACGACGGGGGAGGCGATGGCAGTGGAGGACACCAGGGCCGTCAGGCCGAGGGTCATGGAGAGAGCGAATCGTTTCATGGGAGTGGATACGCCGGAAGCGCGGGGCTGGGACCTGGGACGTCCAGATTCCTGGGGAGCCGGGTGCCTCTTGGGCGGGAAGGATTGTAGCCGCGGCCCCGGCCGGCTTCGCCGGTGACAAGACCGATAATCCCGCCCTTCCCAGGCCGAACGGGCCCCGGGATGCGCGGGTCTGGCAACAACCTAGGCCTGGGTTTGCCGGCGGTTTGGAAAAGCGCGGCTTTCCTACGGAAGATTTTCATTGGGGCCCGGTCAGGGCCTCGAATTCCGGCATTCCGCGCAGCGAAATCAGGTCGGGATCGGCGCGCGCCCATTCGGCCTGTCGGGCCCGGGCCGCCGGTTCCTTCTGATTCTCCTCCATCTCCAGGCGCAACCACGCCAGGGCCTGCTCGGTCTCACCGAGCAGCGCATGCGTGCACGCCAGGTTGTAGTACAAGGACGGCGCGGGGGTGACGCTCGCGAGCAAGGCCCGCGCCTCCTGCACCCGTCCCCCACGCGCCCGGTAACACGCGAGCAATACCCGCATGAACTCGTCCTGCTTGAGCGCATACGCGCGCTCATAGAACGCGAGCGCGGCTTCGGGTTGCGACAGGCGCACGTTGGAATTCACCGCCAGGCTGACGAGCGCCTGGGCGAGCAGGTCCACGTACGGTGCTTGCCCCGCCTCGTCCACCCCCACCTCACGCAGGCGGTCGACAATGCTCTGCAACCGTTCGGTGGCCGCCAGCAGGATGCGCTCCGCCTCCTTAGGCCGATCGCTGTCGCTCAGGTTGGCGCCGAGCTCCATGTCGGCGCGCGCCAACCGCTCCTGGCCGAGGTAGTACCAGCTATTACCGATCCCCCCGTCCTCCAAGTCCGCCCGGAAGCGTCGCACGAGATCTTCCCCCGCCTGCCGCTGCCCGGCCGAGCGCAGGCTGCGCGCAAGCCGCAAGCCATGCCCGCCCGACACACGCACATCGAGCAACGTTCCCTTGCGACCGTCGGGGAATCCCTGCTCCAGGCGCATCAGCAGGATGCGGCGTTGCCGGTCGAGGCGATTGGACTCCTCGAGGTCCGCCTCGGGCACCTGCATCAACGGCGAGGTTTGCGCATCGCCGATGCGCCGCGACAGGCGCTCGATCTCGACTTCGATCTGCTCGAGCCGCGCCAGGTGGATCTGGTCGATGCGCGCCCGCCGTTCGAGGTCGGTGAAAGGATTGCCGATGCGCGGCGGCACGTCGGGGAAGGGCTCGAAACCGGGCATCTCCCACGGGGACACGGTGGCCAACCCGCGCGCCATCCATTGCTCGAGTTCGAGCAGCTTCGGCAAGCCGAGCCCGCCCCGGAACTCGCGTCCATGCAGCAGCAATCGGTACGGCGAGAGATCCGCCTCGAACAGCCCGTCCCAACCGCCGAGTCCACCCCCCAACCGGCGCGTGTAGAGCACCTGGGCTTCGAGGTGCGCGAGGTGCGCCTCGCGGAACCGTTCGAGCACCACGGGATCGCTGTCGGGCACCGCGCTCAGGTGGGCCGCCAGGTTGCAGCCGAGCAGCAGCATCGTGCGTTGCAGCAACAACTCCTCGGTCTGCGCCAGGACGGGCGCGGGCACCTCGGGCACCGATTCGCTCGTGTCGACCCACCCGAGCCGCGCCAACGCCGCAGCCTGATCGAGCAAACCCGCCTCGAAGGCCTTTTGCGCCGCGTCCCCACGTCCGCGCGCCACCTCCGCGAGTCCGGTGAACCAAGCGCAGCGGAAACGCCAAAGCGCCGCGGCTTGTTCGCCTTCCGCCGGCAAGCGATCGACCAAACGCCGCAGCTCCTGGGCGCGGGCCAGGGCCTGATCCCCGTCGGCCATCGGGAAAAATGCCATGCGGCAACGCTCGAAGGCGACCCAACGCCCATCGAGCCCGGCCTGGGCCATGAGCGCAAACGCTTGCTCCGTGCGCTCGGGTTGTTCGCGCTCGGTGAGCCGCAGCAGCCAGCGATCCATCGCCTCCGTGGCCGCCGCGCGCACCGGACCTTCGAGGGCGAGGGTTCCCGCGATCAACGGCCGCACATCGGCGAGTTGCAGGTCCCCCACCGGCAGGTCCCCAAGCAGGGCGCCCCAAGTGGGCAGCAGCGCGGCGAGCACCCCGGGCGGCAAGGCGGGTTCGCCGGAGGCGGCCCAGGGCACCAGGGCAGCGCGCAGCAGGGGCACGGCCTGGGGGGAGACCTGGACCTCCTTGGCGCTAGCCCGGGCGCGGGCTTCGGGGCCGGTGCGCCAGTCCTGGAGCAGCCAGACGCGGGCGTCCGGGTGGTCTTGGCGGGCCAGGAAGCGCGCCCAGGGGGTGTACCGGTCAGGATCGGGCTCCTGGGCCAGGCCCGCGATCGCCCCGGCAATGCGCGGCTCCAGGTCCTCGGTGCCGAGCTCCGGTCGACTCGCCCACTCCAGGAAGCGCACCCGCACGGCGGGGTCGCTGTCCCCGAGCCAGGCCCTGGCCTGCGCGGCGTCCGGAATCTCAGCCGTAACAACCTGCGAATAAGCCACTTGCGGAAACGCGAGCGCCAAGGCGAGCCACCCTTTCATCCCTCGTCCTCCTCTTCGCCTCCAGCACCGTCCTTGCGCTGCTGCCAGCGCGCCAGCCGGTACTCGAAAGCCTTGCGCGAGAGGCCCACCGCGCGGGCTGCCGCAGAAACCCGCCCGTGGTGTTGCTGCAGGGCCTGGTCGAGCAAGGCCCCCTCCCAGGCATCGTAGCTCACCCCCTGGGCCAGGGCTTCGCGGGCCAAACCCGCCAGGTGCCCCGCCCCATCGATGGCCGCGCCAAGGAACTCGAATTCCTCCGGCCCGATCGGCCCGGAAGTCTCCGCGCCCAGCACCAAGGCCCGTTCGAGGGCGTTTTCGAGCTCGCGCACGTTACCCGGCCAGGAATACCCCGCGAGCCGCTCGAGGGCTTCCGGGGACAGCTCCCGTTCGGGGCGGGCCACCCGCGCGGCCGCCTGGCGCACCAGCGAGGGCAACCAATCCGCCGCCCCCTCGAACCGGGTCCGCAGGGCGGGCACCTCGAGCACAACCACGGCCATGCGGTAGTACAAGTCCTCCCGGAAGCGCCCCTGGGCCACCCGCTCCTGCAGGTCGGTGCCCGCGGTGCAGATCACCCGCACATCCACCGGCAGGCTGGTTTCGCTACCGAGGGGTTCCACCACCTTCTCCTGGAGCAGGCGCAGCAGCTTCACCTGCAATCCCAAAGGGATCTCCTGCACCCCGGTCAGCACCAGCGTGCCCCCCTCCGCCCGGCGCACCGCCCCCTGGCGGGCCCGGTGGGCTCCGGTGAAGGCCCCCTGCTCGTGGCCGAACAGCAGGGATTCGATCAGGGCCTCGCTGCCCTGGGCCAGGTTCAACTCGACCAGGGGCCCCCGCGCCCGGGAGCTGAGGGCATGGCAGCGGCGGGCCAGCCACGTTTTGCCCACCCCGTGTTCCCCAGCCAGAAGCAAAGCGGCCTCGCTGCGCGCCGCCCGTTCGAGCCGTTCCTGGAAAGAGCGCCAAAGCACCCCTGCCCCGACGGGCACACCCTCACCCGACCGGGAGGTACCGGAAACCTTCATTGCACCCCCTGCGGCGGTTGACTAGCGGGGCTATATGGCTCAAACTGCTGGCTCATCTTCCCTCTTGTCTGTCTCGATCCGGGCATCCCCCGGCGGGTCGGCCCAAGACGGAGATGAAAACACCACCGACTCGGGTTGGCTCCCGTCGAGGAGTGGGGTCTCCGCTTCCCGGCTCTGTCGCGAAGCGATTGTCCGCTTCCCGTCACTGTCGAGAAGTGGGGTCGTCCCCACTTCTTTGCATGTTAAGCCAGCTCACATCCCACGTCCAAGCGCGAATCCGCCCCATTCCAACGAGCCACGACCATGAACGGCGAAGAAGTCCTGAGGATGATCGACTTCGTCCACGCGAACAAAGATATCCCGCGAGAGGACGTCTTCCGCGCGTTGGAGGATGCCCTGGCGAGCGCCGTGCGCAAGCGCCTGGGCCTGGATGAGGACCTTGTGGTCAAGATCGACCGGAAATCCGGCGAGATGACCATGGAGGACGACGAGGGCGTCTACGAAGAGATGGACATGGCGGCCCTCGGCCGCATCGCCGCTCAGGCGGCCAAGCAAGGTTTCATGCAGCGTGTGCGTGAGGCCGAGCGGGATGTGCTCTTCGGCGAGTACGAAGGCCGCGTCGGCCAACTCGTCAACGGCGTGGTGCAGCGCTACGAAGGTCAGGACCTGGTGGTCAACCTCGGCAAAGTCGAAGGCTACCTGTCCCGCGAAGACCGCGTCCGCGGCGAGACCTATGCCCCCTCCGACCGCATCCGGGCGATCATCGTCGAGGTGCGCGAGGAAGGCAACAAGGTGCGCATCCAACTGAGCCGCACGCACCCCGACTTGGTGCGCCGCCTGTTCGAACTCGAAGTGCCCGAGATCGCCGACGGCATCATCGAGATCAAGCGCGTCGTGCGCGAACCCGGTTACCGCACGAAGATGGCGGTGCAGACCTCCGACCCCAAGGTCGACTGCATCGGCGCCTGCGTCGGTGTGCGCGGATCGCGCATCCGTGCCGCCATCGACGAACTGCGCGGTGAGCGCATCGACATCATCCGCTGGAGCGATTCGCTCGAGCAGCTGATCATGAACGGCCTCAAGCCGGCCGAAATCCACATCGACAACATCTACCCCAACGTGGAAACCCACAGCGCGGTGGTGCTCGTCGACGAGGAACAACAGTCGCTCGCCATCGGCAAGCGCGGTCAGAACGTGCGTCTCGCCAGCCGCCTGTGCGGGTGGGACATCGACATCAAGACCCGCGAAGAATTCTACGGCGAAGACGCGGAAGGCGATGCAGAGGTGGTGGACCCCAACCGCACCACCCTCGACGCCGAAGAGCCCATGGACCTGCCCAGCCAGGCGGCCCCCCGTTCGAGCAAACCTGAACCCACCCCGGAAGACGCGCAGGGCTAGTCCTCCCCCCACCGCTCCCCAAAGGCAGCGACCCCTTGAGCAATAAGGTACGAATCCACGATCTGGCCAAGCGCTATGGCATGCCCGGTAAAGACCTGGCGTCCAAACTGCGCGACTATGGCTTCACCAAAGCCCGCTCGCACATGTCCGCCCTGGACGACTTCGAGCTGGTCCAGGCCGAAGGTCTGTTGCAGGCCAACGGCATTGTGCCCGTAGCCAGCCAGCCCGAGGAAGCCAAGGACGACTCCCCGCTGCCCGGACTCCTGCGCCGCAAGCGCAAGACCCCGGAGAAGACCGAGCCGGTCGAGAGCGAAGTGGAAGCGGCGTCCGAGCCGGAAGTCGCGGAAGAACCCGCCGTGGTGGAGCATGAGGAGCCCGAGGCCCCCGAAGTGCATCACGCCCCGGTGGAGGAAACCCCCGTGGTCCATGAGGTCGAAGCCGACCCCCTCTCCACCCCCGTTGCCACGGGCCGCGTGGTGAGCCACGAGCCGGTCGAAGTCGAAACCCCGGTCGAACCCGCAGCGCGTCAGGAAGAGCCCGTCGAAGTGATCGAAGTCGAATCCGAGCCGGTCGCCGAATACGACGAGCCCGCTCCGAGCGCGGCTCCGGTCGAAGAAGAGCCCGTGGCTGCGCCGGCGGAAGCCGCCGCGTCGACCAGCGAAGACGAGGACTCCAAAGCGACCCCGAAAGGCAACGTGGTCGGTTTCATCGACCCGTCGACCTTCCAACGCCAGGCCCCGGCCGCCCGCGGTCGCAACCAGGCGCGCCGCCTGGTGTCCCGCGACGATGTGGCCCCCGACGTGCGCCCCACTCTCGGTCGCGGACCGAAGGAAAAGCAGGGCCCGCGCGGCGCCATGACCGCCACCCAGCTCCGCGAGCGCGAGCAAGGCCGTTTCCTGCGCCGTGGCCCCACCCGCACCGTCGGCGGCGCCAAGCGTGGCGGCCGCGCCGGTGGCCGTGGACCGCGGATCGAAGTCACCGAGTCGCCGATGGCCGGCACCACGGTTTCGATCGAGCCCCCGGTGACCGTCGCCAAACTGGCGGAGACCCTCAAGCTCAAGTCCTCCGTGGTCCAGAAGATGGCCATGGAGAAGCAGTACGGCATGTTCACCCTGAACACGACCCTCGACGAGGACACCGCCGTTCTGCTGGCGTCCGAATACGAAGTCGAACTCGAGGTGCGCTCCGCCAAGTCCGCCGAAGAGCAGCACCTGGAGGAAGTCCTGGAGCTGCGCAGCGCGGTGGACGACTCCGAACTGGTCGATCGCGCCCCCACCGTCGCCGTGCTCGGCCACGTGGACCACGGCAAGACGACCCTGATCGACTACTTGCGCTCCACCAAGGTGGCCGAAGGCGAAGCCGGCGGCATCACCCAGCACATGGGCGCGTACCAGGTCACCGGCCCGAACGGCCGCAAGCTGACCATCATCGACACCCCCGGCCACGCCGCCTTCACCTCCATGCGCGCCCGTGGCGCCAAGGCGGTGGACGTGGTCGTGCTCGTGGTCGCCGGTGACGACGGCGTGAAGCCCAGCACCGAAGAGGCGATCAACCACGCGAAGGCGGCGGGAACGCCGATCGTCGTGGCGATCAACAAGAAGGACAAGCCGAGCTTCAACGCCAACGCGGTCATCCAGCAGCTCATGAAGTACGAGCTGGTGCCCGAGATCTACGGTGGCAACACCGCGATGTTCGAGATCTCCGCGCTCAAGGGCCTTGGGGTCTCCGAGCTCGTGCACCACCTGATCCTTATGGGCGAGGCCGAACTGGGCCTGAAGGCGCACCCGAAAGGCAGCGCCAAAGGCGTTGTGCTCGAAGCCGAGATCCAGCAGGGTCGCGGTATCGTGGCGCACCTGCTCGTGCAGGACGGTTCGCTCAAGAAGGGCGACGTGCTGCTCGCCGGTGAGGGTTACGGTCGGATCAAGTCGATCCAGAACGACGAGGGCAAGCTCATCAACGAAGCTGGCCCCTCCACCCCCATCGCGGTGACCGGTCTCGACGCCCTGCCGGGCGTAGGCGACACGTTCTTCATCGTCGACAACCTGGCCAAAGCCAAGGAGATCGCCCAGGAACGGGAGCGCTCCAACCGCGCCCTCGCCATGGCGTCCACCAACACCTCGCGTCGCGACCTGGAGGCCATGCTCGGCAAGGCCCCGCAGGACACCACCACGATCAACCTGATCGTGCGGGCCGACGTGCAAGGCAGCGTGGAGGTCATCCGCAACGAGATCGCCAAGCTGAAGCACGACGAAGTCGAGTTCAAGCTGGTGCACTCGGGCGTGGGCCCGATCACCGAAAGCGACGTGGCCCTGGCCACCACTTCCGAAGCGATCCTGATCGCCTTCCACGTGGGAGTCGCGGGCAAGGTGCGCAAGGAAGCCGAGCGTGCCCACCTCCAGATCCGCCGCTACAACGTCATCTACGAACTGCTGGATGAACTGCGCGACATGATGGAGGGCGCCCTGGCCCCCGAGCTCGAGGAAGTGGTCATCGGCCACGCCGAGATCCGGGCGATCTTCCGCTCGTCCAAGATCGGCGCCATTGCCGGTTGCATGGTGCTCGACGGTTCGATCACCCGCAACAGCAAGGTGCGCCTGATGCGCGACGGCAGCCAGGTCTACCAAGGCGAAATCGGTTCGCTGCGCCGCGAGAGCCAGGACGCGGGCGAAGTCCGCGAGGGTTTCGAGTGCGGTATCGTGCTCCGGGACTACCGCGACATCAAAGAAGGCGACGTCATCGAGGCGTACACCGTCAAAGAGATCAAGCGCAAGCTGGAGATCTGACCCAGGCCCGCCTTCGGCGCCCCCGCTCCCCCTATGGCCAGCGACAAGACCATCGGCCGCATCCAGGCGCAGATCCAGCGGCGGGCAGCCCACTGCCTGCAGCATGAGATCGCCGACCCGCGTGCATCGTTCGTGACGATCACGCGGGTCGAGCTGAGCCAGGACCTGACCCTGGCGAAAATCTACTACTCCGTTCTGGGCGAGGAGAGCGACATCTCCCGGGTCGAGCACATGCTCGACCACGCTTCGGGATTCATCCAACGCCAGGTGGGCTCGATCCTGCGCATGCGCCGCATCCCCACGATGCGGTGGATCTACGACGCTTCGATCGCCGAAGCCGATCGCATGGAGCGCCTGATCCAGGACACCCTCAAGCGCGATGCGGAGATCCGGGGCAGCCATCCGGAAGTCGAGCTGCATCCCGAAGCCGAAGGGCCCGGCGAAACCGCACCGGAGTAGGCGCGCCCCAGCGATGGCCTCCCCCCCGGTGCTCCCCGCCGCCGCGTCCGGCGCCCGGCCCGCCTTGGGGGCCGGCGCCAGTGCCCGCGTCGAAGCGTGTGTGCTCGCGGGGGACCTGCCCGGGTTCCCCGCCGGCAGCGAAGTCGCGCTCAAGCGTTTCCATCCCCGCGCCGACGGCACGCCCGAACCCGCGTGGGAGCGCGAATGCGACCTGCTTGGCCGCCTGCGCCACCCGGCCCTGCTGCCGATCCTCGCCAAGGGCATCGACGCCGAAGGCCCCTGGCTGCTGCAGCCCCTGCTCGCGGGCTCCACCCTCGACGCGCAGCTCGCCCTCGGCGGCATGGACGAACTCCGGTTGCGCGCGCTGGCAACGCGCATCGCCGGCGCGCTCGCCACCCTGCACGCCTCAGGTTATGTGCACGGGGACATGAAACCCGAGAACATCCGCTTCGACGGGCAAGGGCAGGCCTACCTGCTCGACATGGGGTTTGCGGCCCCGGTCGGCGCGCCCTTCTCCGAACGCGGCACGCCGGGATACCTGCCACCGGAGTACCTGACCGGCGCCGCTTGGTCCGAAGCGGGCGACGTCTTCGCCCTGGGTGTGACGCTGTACGCGGCGGCCACCGGCGAACACCCGGTGCCGGCGGCGCTCATGTTGCCCGGCCACAGCGCGGTGATCGAGAGCTTCTCGCGCCACGACGCACGCCGCCCCTCGCGCCGGGCCGCGGGCCTCTCCCCCGCCATGGACCAATGGCTCGCGCGCGCCCTCGATCCCGACCCCAAACGCCGGCCCACCGCCGCCGCAGCGGTGCGCGAATTCCAAAGCCCGCCCCCGTGGGCCATGGACGGCGGCAGCCCCGGCCGCCGCAAGAACCCGTGGAGCCGCGCCCTACGCACCCCCTTCGCGGGGCGCGCGCGCGAACTCACCTGGATCGGCGACCATGGCCGGGCTTCGTTGCAACGGGGCACGGCGCGACTCCTGTTCGTGCAGGCGGGCCCGGGCATCGGTGCCTCGCGCCTCGTGTCCGAAGCCGCGCGCCGTGCCCGCCGCGAACCCGGCTTCCCCACCGTGCTCAGCGCACGGGTCACCGCCTACCAGGAAGAGCGCCCGGGCCACGCCCTGCGCAGCATGGTGCGCGCCTGGCTCGCGCTGCCGCCCCACGCGGCTCCGCGCCCCGCCGACCTCGAGAACCTGCAGCGCATCATGCCGCCCGCCGAAGCGCAGGCGGTGGTGCAAGCCCTGTCGCCCGATCCCGGGGCGAGCAGCGGATTGGCTGAACCGCGCGCCCTCGTGGCGTTTTTCCGGCGCTTGGCGGAACAGGGTCCGCTGTGGATCCTGCTCGACGAAGCCGACTACGCCGGGCGCAGCACGCTCGAGCCCCTCGAACGACTGGCCCAAGAAGCCCCGCACCTGCCGCTGATGCTCGTGCTGACCGTCGACCTCGTATCCCAAGAACGCAGCCAGCGCGCCCTGGAATCCCTGCGCGACACCTGGCGCCTGCACGCCAGTGTGCACACCCTGCAACTGGGGCCCCTGACGCAACAGGACCTGCTCGACTTCGTGCGCGAGACCTTCGTGAGCGGCCCGGGCACACGCGCCTTGGCGCAAGTCCTGTGGCAACGCACCGAAGGCCACCCCGGCCGTCTGCGCGAACTGCTGCGCCTGCTCGAAAGCCGCGAGCAGCTCGTGCGGCGCGGACTCAAATGGCAACTGCGCATCGACGCGCAGGAGATCCCCCTGCCCCCCAGCCAGGCCCAAGCCCTGCAGGAGCGCTACGGCGCCCTGTCGCCCACCGAACGGCGCGATCTGGTGCGTTTCGCGGTCGCCGGCAGCCACCTGCAAGCCGATCTACTCGCGCGCGCCTTCCATTGCACCCCAGGCGACATCGAAGTGCAGATCGCCGCATTCGTGCGCAAGGGTTGGCTCGAACGCAGTTCCCAGGGTGTGCGCTTCCGCCGTCCCCAGGTGCGCCGCGCCCTTGTGCGCGCGATTCCCCCCGAACGCCGCCGCCGGCTGCACGCCGAACTCGCGCGCGCCCTCGATCAAGTACCCGGCAGCCCCTGGTCCCTCAGCCAGGGGTTCGAGCAGGCCTGGCACCTGCGCGAAGCCGAGGACCACGCCGGGCTCGTGCGACGCCTGCCGCGTTTGATGAAGGCCGTGCAGAAGAACGGTCACCCCAGCCGCCAGTTGCAGCTGGCGGATTGGGCCCTGGAAGCCCACGCCCACCTCGGCGGCGCGAGCGACCGCGACACCTACGTCTTCCGCATCCTCGGCGCCCAGGCGGCGCACGAATTGGGCAAACGCGACGAAGAGCGCCGCATGCTCGATGCCCTGTCGACCATGGACCTGGATCCGCACCGGGACGCGGTGCGGCTCGGCCTGCTGCAGCTGCAGCTCGGCCGGTTCCACGCCGCAACTTCGAGTTTCGACCGGGCCGCCGAATACCTGCGCAACGCCACACGTTCGTTCCAACGGGCCGATTCGGTCGAGCGCGAGGCCGAGGCGCGGCTCGACTATGCGCGCCTGTGCATGGCGGGCGGTCTGTGGCACGAGGCCCACGAGGAAGTCGACGCCGCCGCCGAGCTGCCCTTGCGCAGCCCCGAACGGGCGCGCGTCTCCACCCTGCGCGGCGCCCTGGCCCTGCTCGAGGACGACCTCGAATCGTCGCTGCGACACCTGGGCCGGGCCAAACGGTTGCTCGCCGGAGACCCGCGCCGCCGCGCCCGGGCCCGCAGCGCCGAAGCCGAACTCCTGCGCTCCCGTTGTTATCGCCTGCTGGGCCGCGCCCGCCGCGCCTGGGTTTCGCTGCGCCTCGCCGAACGCCTCGCTTCCTTCGCCGGCGAACGCACCCTCGAAGTGGAAGTGCTCATCCGCCGCGGCCGTCTGCTGACCGAGTTCGGCCGCCTGTCCGCCGCCGAACTGGACCTGCGCGACGGACTGCGCCTGGCCCAATCGATCGACCATCGCAGCTCGCGCGCCCGCGCCACGCTGCTGCTCGGCATCCTGCTCGCCGAACGCGACCAAGCGGAAGGCACCCGCCTCCTGGTCGAAGCCCTCGGCCTCGCCCAGCAATTCAAACTGCCGCGCCTCGAGTCCCTCGCCTCCGCCCTCTGCGCGCGCCTGGCCCTGCGTCGCGGCGAACAAGAACGCGCCCAAGCCCTGTCCGAGCGCGCACTGTTCCTGATGCAACAAGTGGGCGCGGAGATGCAGGACCGGGTGGTAATCCTGTGCACCGCGTATCTGATCCACCACGGCCGCAGCAGCGACCAAGCGCGGCGCTTCCTGACCCAGGCCGACCGCGAGTGGCGCGATGCGAACGCACGCCTGACGTCGACCCTGTTGCGCCAACGCCACCGGCGCGCGCACCTGGCGCTGATGCGCGCGGCGTTGAGCCTGGAAGGCCCGCTCTACCCGCGCATCAACGTGCGGAGCCTGCCGGGTTTCGCGGAGTCTTCGAATGCCAACGCGAGCGACTCCGGCGCAGATCTTGAAGACGGAGATTGAGCGCCCGTCGGCGGCCGCGATCGAGCTCGTAGGCGCGCAGGAATCGCAGGTACGTGCGCGGTCCGAACAGCGCCTCGCGGCCCGGTGATTCGCGCTTGAGCACGTAGCGCCACAGGCGCCAAAGGTTCTGCGCCTGGTCCTCCGGTGCGAGCGCTTGATTCGGGGTAAAGCGCGAGCGGTCGAGGTCGAGGATCGAGAACTGGCTTTCGTCCGGGCCCTGCCCCTGCACCGGCACCCATAGAAGGTTCTCCGGCTGCAGGTCCGAGTGCAGCAGGCCCGCGTCGTGCATGCGGCGGATGAAACACGCGGCCGCGCGCACCAGCGCCGGCCAATCGTGCGCAGGTCCATCCGCCATTCCCTGCCGCATGACCGCGCCCACCGAACGTGCGCCCTCGACCCGCTCGGTGACGAGCTCCAATCGGAAGCCGAGGATCCCCAGCCGTTGGCAGCGCGCCGCCACCGCCCGCGGCGTCGCGATTCCGGCCGCGCGCAGGGCCTCGCCCAGGCGGATCTCCTCGAAGGGTCGATCGGGATCGAGAAACCGGTCGCGGCTGAAGTGCCGCGCGAGCCCGCCGCGCAGGAAACGCCGGATCACGAGCACGCGACCGGGCAAGTGGAACTCCTGCAGGTTGCCGCGCCCCTGCAAAGACGACGTCACCCGCTCACCGTCCTGTTCGATCGAATACCCGAGCGCCTGCAGCGGCTCCAGGTATTCCCGCAGGATCGCCAGGGTGCCCTGGTTCTCCCGTTGGACCCAGTACTGCGGCGGAAGGGATACGAACACGGCGATCGATCGGGGGCGGCGGCCCCGCCCGGCGGGGCCGCGTCGATCAGGAAAGGCCCGCGCCGAAGCCGCCGCCGGGGTTCTCCGGCCGCTCCTTCGGGGCGGATTTCGCGGCGGATTTCGCAGCGGGTTTGGAGGCGCGGCGCGGTTGGATCTCCACGTCCGCCATCTCGGTCTCCATCACCTCGCGCTCGTCGCGGTCGTAACGCTCGGTGCGCTCGAAGCGGTCGTTGCGGTCGTGCCGGTCGTCGCGGCGTCCGCGTCCCCGGCCCCCGCGTCCTCGATCGCGATCACGACCCTCGCCGCGCTCGCCGTTCCGGCCCCGGCCCCGGCCGCCCTTCTCGGGACCGCCGCGGCGACGGATGCCGTCGCGCTGCACGTCGCCGACCTGGATGAATTCGGCGGGGATCTCCTCGGAGAGGTACAGCCCCCCGCGGTCGTAGAACTCCACGCCTTCTTCCCAAGCATCGCCGGCTTCGATGGTCAGCACGACGTACTCGGGCGCGGCGCGGCGACCGGCTTCGATCGCGTCCGCCTCGGTGAGCGCCAAGTGCACGAAGCTGCGGCGACCGGGCTTGAGGCCGTGTTGCGCCGCGCGCGAACCATCGCGGCTGCCGACGCCGGCGTAGAGCAGATCGGGCGGTTCGCAGGACTCGCCCGGATCCACGTAGAACGAATGGCCGTACAGGGCACGGATGCGGTCGCCTTGCACCTGGTAGCGCTTGCGGTCCCCACCATCGAGAGCTTCGATCACGTCCTCCTCTTCGATCGGTTCTCCGAGCCGCTCATTGAGGGCGCAAACGACCTCCTCCAGGTCGGCGAAACCTTGTTCGTCCAGTTCGAGGTCGAACTCCTCGGGCTGGTGACGCAGCATGTAGGCCAGGGAGCGGGTGATGCGTTCCGTCAGCGTGCCTTGCATGGGGATCTTGGTGGTGGGGTCGGGATCGGGAATGGTGCGGAATCGGGAGGCAGGTATCCCGGCCGGCGGCCCATGGTACCGGATTGGCGGGCGAAAGGCAGGGGGCAGCCCTCAGAGCACGTCCAGGGCTGGCTGCGCCGGCCCCTCCTCCCCCTCGCTGCGCGCCACCACGGCGGCCCCGCAGGAGTCGGACCAGACGTTGACCACCGTGCGCAGCATGTCTAGGGGCCGATCCACGGCCAAGAGCAGCATCGCGCCCTCGGTGGGCAGGTGCAGGGCGGACAGGATCGTGAGCATCATCACCAGGCCGGCCGAGGGGATGCCGGCGGCGCCGATGCTGGCGAGCAGGGCCAGCACGACGATCAGGCCCTGGTCGCCCATGGTCAGCGGAGCGCCCCCGACCGTCGCGTAGTACTGGGCCAGGAAAATGACCCCGATGCACTCGTAGAGGGCGGTGCCGTCCATGTTGATGGTGGCGCCCAGGGGCAGGGTGAAGGAGCCGACCTTCTTGCTGACCCGGCCGCGGGTCTGCACGGTCTCCATCGTGACCGGCAGGGTCATCGACGACGAGCTGGTGCTGAAGGCGGTGAGCAGGGCGGGTTGCATGGCCTTGAACCAGAGCAGCGGGTTCAGGCGGCCGATGAAACGCAGGATGAGCGGCAGGGTCACGCAGGCGTGCAACACGAGCGCCGCGGTGACGGTGAGCATGTAGACCAGCAGGGCCTTGAACGGGGCGAAGCCGGTGCCCGCGACCACCTTCACCATCAAGGCGAAGACGCCGTACGGCAAGAGGTGCAGCACGCCCGCCGCCAGCTTCATCATGATCACGTTCAGGCTCTCGAACCACTCCTGCATGCGCGTGCGGTGCGGCTCGTCGCTGCGCGTGATCGCCAGGCCGAGCAGCAGCGCGAAGAAGATGATCGCGAGCATCGCGCTGTTGTCCCCCAGCGCGGTGAACACGTTTTGCGGCACCATGCGCTGGATGACCTCTAGGTACTGGCCGCCGCCCACTTCGCCGTGGAAGGGCTGGTAGGCCAATCCGAGCTGGGCGCCGTCGCCGGGCCGCACAACGTTCACCAGGATCTGGCCGACGAAGATCGCCAGCAGGCTGGTGGCGATGTAGTAGGCGAAGGTTTTGGTGCCCAGCCGCGAGAGTTCCGACATCGCACCCACGCCGGCGATGCCCGCCACGATCGACGAAAGCACCACGGGCACGATCAGCATCTTGAGCAGCGCGATGAACAAATCGGCCGCGAAGGTGAACGGCGCGATCCAACGGGCGCGTTGGGATTGCGGCGAGAGGGCGACCGTCAGCGCGATCGCTTCGTCGGTCTGCGGATCGAAGGTTTCCGCCGGTAGCGGAGATTCGGGTTCGCGCGCGGGCAAGAGCCAAAGCACTTCGCCTTGGCCGGCCTGTTCGAGCACGCCGACGGTCAGGTCCCCGGGCGTGCGCAGGGGCAGGACTTGCTCCTCGGGCGTGCCCCGGTGGCTCACCGCGCCGCGCAGGTGGTCCCCGACCGCAATGCCCTTCTTGGCGGCAGGGCTGCCGGGCTGCACCCGGACCACGCGAACGCCGTCCTGGGCGGGCGCGACTTCGAGCCCCAGCCAAGCCGGGGCCTCCAGCTTCCACTGCATCCACAGGCCCACCAGGACCCCCAGAAGCATGAAACCCAGCACCTTCCAGTGCTCGCTGATGCCGCCTTTGCCTTTGTCCGTCATGGCCAGAACCTAACGGGCCCGGGCCGCGACGGCACGCGTTTTCGCCCTGGCAGGGCAGCGACCGGGATCCGCGCGGGGGTGCGGACCCTCATTCAGCCAGGGCCGGCGTGGGCTCAGCCCGCCTGCAGGCCGGTGGTCGCCGGCTTCTGCCAGGACGGACCGCGCTCGGCATCGAGGTTGGCGGTGAAGTCAACCGGCCCGGGGGCCGGCTGGCGCACGTCCCCCACGACCGGGGAGCCGTTGGCCTTCAGCACCATGGTTTTGCCGGTCTCCGGATCTTTCCAGAGGAGCTGGCCAGGACGCAGGGGGGCGGGGAAGGAACGCAGAACGTTTTCGCGATCTTGCATGCCCGGGTTATCCACCACCCCCGTTGCCCGGCAGCGAGGAATCGGTGAAGGCCGGATTAACCCGCCTGAATTCCGAAGTCCATGAAACGATCCTCTCCCCCTGGGACATGGCCCCGCGGGCCCCGTGGGTTCAATACCGGGCCATGCCCGGATCGACCTCCCGGGCCCAGGCGTCCACCCCGCCCGTCAGGTTCCAGATGTCCTCGAATCCGCATTGGGCGAGGAAGGCGGCGGCGTGGGCGCTGCGCATGCCGTGGTGGCAGATGCAGACGACCGGCGCGTCGGGGTTCAGCTCGGTCTGGCGCCGGGGCAGGTCGGCGAGCGGAATGTGAAGGGCGCCTTCGATGCGCGCGAGGTTCCACTCGGGGTGCTCGCGCACGTCGACGAGTTGCAGGGATTCGCCAGCGGCGAGGCGGGCTTGCAGGTCGGAGGGGCGCAGGGGTTTCATCGACAGAAACGGATCACTGGGGCAGCAGGGCGGGCCGTTCGAAATCGGGCGGGATCGGCACGGAGAGTGCTTGTAGCACCGTCGGCGCCACGTGCAAGACCTCCAGCGGACCGTCCGGCATCTGAAGCCGGAGGTTGCTGAAGAAGATCCCCGTCACCAGGTCCGGATCGTTGGAAGCGTGGTCGCCGCTCCAGGGGTTGGTGTTCGGTTTGTAGGCCGGGGCCGCCCCCACCTGGCCATCGGCCCCCGCTTCGAGGGTCATGCCCCCCATGACGCTCGTCCACGCCACGCGGTAGAACTCGCCGACCCCCACCATCAGGTCCGCGCAGGGATACTCGCGCCCCTGCCACGGCCCAGGGTAGGTGTCCCAGACGATTTCCGCGCGGGTGACCGGCGCCCGCGGCGCCTCGAAAGGACTCTCCGCCGGCCCGGCGTCGCGCATCGCCAGCAGGTCGGCGCGCACTTGTTCGAGTACCCCGCGCGCTTCGGCCACGGGCACGATGCCCTGCGGTTCCCGCCCTTCGAGGTTCAAAAACACCATGCCGAGTCCCAGCGAATAGGCGCGGGTGCGCGTCCAGTCGACGAACCCGAGCGGCACGTCGCCGTCGCCCAAGGTCACCCCGGGCTTGAGCACCAGGTGACCCGCCTCGCACAGCAGGTTGTTGATCGAAACCTGGCGGCGGAAACTCGTGAACCCGTGGTCGGCGCACAGGAACAACTGGTCCCCCGGCTTCATCCGTTCGAGCACCTCGCCCACACGCAGGTCCATCTGGCGGTAGATCTCAGGGATCGTGTCCGCCAGGGTCATCTGCTTGCCAAAGAAGGTCACCGTCTGCGCCGCTTCCGCCGCATCGTGGCCGGGGTGTTCCGGATCCAGGTGCCGGTACATCATGTGTTGCACGCGGTCCGTGGAGCTGTAGACGCTGAACAGAAGTCGCCAATCGTCGCGCTCGAGCGCGGCCAGGGTCAGCCGGCGCCGGCCATCCATGGTGAATTCGATGTCCTCGAGGAAGGTCCCCACCGGCATGCCGCGGTCCTTGAGCTGGTTGGTCATGCACGACCAACCGAGGGTCTCGAAGGGCACGCCGATCCAGGCGGCGGCCTGGGCGGCGAATTCGACCGGCTGGCTGACCGGCTGCCACGGCAGCGGGCGCTCGGGATCGATTTCGATGCTGTTCACGTAGAGCTCGAGCGGATTCGCGATCGAAAGCACGCGCACCCGCGTCAAAGTGTGGGCACGCACGAGCGGGTTGAACTCGAACACCGGGCGGTACCAATCCGACCAGTCCCCCGCCTCCAATTCCTGGATCTCACTGCCGAGCCGCACGCGCAGCTTGTCGTCCTTGCGTTCGATCTCGAGCGGCACGCTGCTGCGCGCCTCGTTGCGCACTCCACCCGTCGTATGCCCCTCGATGTCGGTCCCGTAGGCGCGCGCCTCCCGTTCCAGGCTGCGCAACCGCTCGTTCAAGGCCCCGCGCTCCTGGTACCCCATGTCGGCGCCGGATTCCAACTGGCCGGCCACCGCCCGCCATTCGTCGAGCAGGTCCTGACGGAAGCCCGCATGCACCGGGCCGAAGACCTCGCCGCTCCAGCGCTCGCCCACCGTGCGCAAGGTGTAACGCCGCCCGCTGCCCGTGCTGCCCACGGCCTGGCCTTCGGGCAGCGGCGCGCCGAGCAAGGCATCGTCGGAATAGATCGCCCAGGTTCCGCTGATCGCGCCGGTGGCATCCGGCAGGCCGAGGCCGCCGAGCACGCGCGCCCCCGGGGTTTCCGGGCGGTCGAACGATAGGGCCGCGTCGAACACGATCGAAGGCACGCCGGCTTTGGCCGCCACGTCCCAGAAGCCTTCGCTGCGCACGCGGTTGTGGTACACGGCCGGGATCTCGAGCTGCACGTAGGAGTGGGCGCGCCACAGGCCCGCGCCGCTGACGGCGCCGAGGGCGAGGGCCCAGAAACCCCCCGCACGCGGGCCCATGGCGAACAAGAAGCGGAACAGCACGAAGAGCACGAGGGCCACGCTGAGCAGGCCGCCGATCGCCAGGGGCGTACGGCCGTACCGCGTGAGCAGGGCGAGGAAGGCGGGCAGGGCCGGGGCTTCGCTCAGGGGTTGGGTTTCGATTCGGATGTGGCCTTCCACCGGCCGCACCTGATCCTGATCGAGCGAACGCGCGATGAAGCTCGGTACGCCGTTGGCCTGGGGTCCGACCCCGGTGTTCAGGGCCGCCCAACCCGCCGCCGACTCCGCCGGCTGGGTGGAAACGAGCGGCGCGAAGGTGCCCTCCCGCGCCAGGCGCGCGAGGTTGGGCAGTTCCCCCGACTCCATCATGCGGGCGGTGGTGCGCGCGTCGGCGCCGTCGAAGCCGAGCACGATCACGCGCCCCTGGGCCAGGGCCGGGGCCCCGGCCATGCACAGGAGCAGGCAAAGGAGCAGCGGACGGGTGAGGAGTTGGCGGATATCCATGATCGAGGCGGGCGGGGTCGGATCGCTGGCGGGGCGCGTGCCCCCGGTGCGGAGGGGCGATCCTACAGGCGGTTCGGGACTGGGGGCCTGAACTCGCGCGGGATTTGGGATAGCTTTAAGGTAGCGACCCAGGCTGCAACTCCCCAACCGGGGACGCTGCGAAACCCCGGCGCCGCCCCTTCCCGAACCGTCGATGCGAGTCCCCCGAATTCCTGGTCCGCCCCTCCGCCGCGGCGGCGCCCGCCTGCTCGTGCTGGTCTTGCTCGTCGCCGTGGGCATCGGCGCCTGGTGGCTGCGCCGCACGCCGGAACATACACCGGCCCCCGGCCTCGGTCCGGAAGCGGCGCCGACGGTGCCCAGCGACCTTTCTCCCCAGGCCCCCGACCCGGAGGATCCCGATGCCCTCGCGCCGACCACGCGCGTGGAGGCGGGTCCCCTGCCCTATCGCGAAATGCAGCGCGATTTCGATGGCACCGGTGAATTGTCGGGCGAGGTGATGGCGATGGCGGGCAGCGCGATGCCCGCGTCGTGGCGGTTGGAGATCCGGCCGTCGCGCTTCGCCACGGGATCGGAGAACGCGGTTTCGCGGGATCTGGAGTTCGAGGGCAACCAGGTCACGTTCGAAGTGCGCGACCTGCCGCTGGCCGCCTACACCGTGCAAGCGGTGGCGGACGGCCAGGCTTCGATGGCGTACGAGGTCTCGCTGTTCAAACTGGTCGACGGCGCTCCGGGCGCGGGCAAGACGCGCAGCCACGTGATGCTGCAGCTGATGCCCCTGTGCACGCTAGACGTGCAGGTGATGGATCACGAAGGGTTGCCCGCCGCGGATGTGCCGCTGGTGGCCGAAGCCCTTGGCACGCAGAACCGACACGAAGGGCGCACCGATGCCACCGGCCGAGCCCGCTGGGATCAACTGCCGCCGGGCCTTTACCGCGTTTCCTGCGGGGATCCGCTGCGCCCGCTCGTCGCGTCCGAAGCGATCACCGTCGGGCAGCGCACCCAGGCCCAATGGCAGGCGACCCTGCCCGAGACCTTTGCACTGGAGATCCTGGTGATCGACGGTCAGGAGAACCCGATGCCCGGCGCCCATGTCTATGGGCATGGTCCGGTGCCGATTGAGGGCGAGAGCGACTTTGCGGGGCGCCTGAGCCTGCAGTACTTGCCCGCGGGCACCTATCAAGTGCGCGCGAACCACGAGGTGTCCGCCACGTCCGGGCGGCTCACCATCGAGGTCCCGGCGACCTCCGGCCCCGAGCCCGGCACGAGCCGCCTGATCCTCAAACCGTGACCGCGCCGTTCCCCCGCGGGGCCCGCGCGTTCCTCGCCTACGCCGCCCCCACCGTGGCGTCGTGCCTGTGCAACTCGGCCTTTCGCGTCAACGATCAGTTCTGGGTGGGCGCCCTCGGGAAAGACGCCCAGGCCGCCCTCGGCGCCGCCACCTTCGTGATGGTGCTGAACTACGCCCTGTACTTCCTGGCGGTGGCGGGTTCGGTGTCGAAGGTAGCCCGCGCCACGGGGGCGCGCGACGCCAAGGGCCAGGGCCGCGCGATCCAACACGGACTCGCCTTGTCCACCGCGATCGCCGTACTGGTGGGTTTCGCGGGATACCGCCTGGCGCCGCTGCTCATCGCGACGATGGGGCTCGAAGGCGGCGTGGCCCAGGCGGCGCTCGAGTACATCCGCACGATGTACGCGCTGGCCCTGCCGTTGGCCCTCGCGCCGCTGATCGACAATATCTTCATCGCGCTCGGTGATACGCGCACCCCGCTCAAGCTGCAGGTGCTCGCGATCGTCTCGAACTTCGTGATGAACCCGCTCTTGATCTACGGCGGATTGCCCGGCGAGCCGGTGGAGGTTTGGCTCGGGGTACCCGGCGCGGCGCTCGCCACGGGCGCCTCGCGGGCCCTCGCGGTGCTCGTCGGCTTGGTGGTGCTCGCGCGGCGTGAGCACATCCCGCTTTGGCCCCGCTACCAGATCCACCTGCGCGAATTGCTGCATACGATGCGCACGGGCCTGCCCTCGAGCGCGTCGATCTCGATTTATGCGTTCGTCTACCTCGCCCTCACCAAACGCGTCTTTGCGGAGCTGCCGAAGGAAGCCCTCGCCGGATTCGGCATCGGCTTCAACGCGTTTGAAGCGGTGTCGTACCCCTCGTTCCTGGGTTTGGCCCTCGCCGGAGGTGGCCTCGTCGGTCGGGCCCTCGGCGCCGGGGACCACGAACTCGCCTGGCAGCAGGTGCGGCTCACGCGGCGCGTGGCGGTGGGTTTCGGCCTGCTCTCGGTACTCGCCTTTTGGGGACTGGGTCCGATCCTGATCCCCGCCTTCACCCGCGAAGCCGACGTACAGGCCGCGGCCCTGATCTACGTGCAGATCCTGGCCTTCTCCCAGCCCTTCGTGGCCCTCGAAACCAGCTCGGAGAACGTGCTCGTGGGCAGCGGCTACACCCGCCCCATCTTCTGGATCACCGTGCCCGGCAACCTCGCGCGGGTGCCCCTCGGCATCTGGATGGCCCTGCGCATGGGATGGGGCGCCCCGGGCCTTTGGTGGGCCATCAACCTCACCAGCATGGTCAAGGCCCTGGTGATGTTCGCCCTGGTACAGCGGGGCCGCTGGTCGGTACACTCCGACCATGGCCACCGCTCCGATCCTTGATCTGTCTACGCTCGACCTGGACACCGTGCTCGTCGGGCCGCGCGAATTGGATGCCCATCTCAAGCAGGCGGGCCGCTTCCGCATGCTCGAAGGCATCCTGCACGAAGACGTGGAAGGCGGCGTGCTCGTGGGTTTCCGCGACATCCGCAGCGAAGATTGGTGGGCCAAGGACCACATCCCCGGCCGGCCGCTCTTCCCCGGCGCCCTGCAGATCGAAGCGGCTGCGCAACTGGCGGCCTATGACTACTCGGCGCACCGCCTGGACGGGGAACTTGGCAACAAGTTCGTCGGTTTCGGCGGGGTCGAAAACGCCCGCTTCCGCGGATCGGTGGAGCCGGAGTGCCGCCTGCACCTGGTCAGCCGCCTGAAGAAAGCCTCGCGTCGCATGTTCCGCTACGAGGTGCAGGCGCTGGTCGAAAACCAGCTCGTCTTCGAGGCCGAGATCCTCGGCGTGATCTTCTGATCCCGGCGCAAAGGTTCGCCGACCCAGCAGACGGCCCGACCGGAACGCTCTCGTTCCGATCGGGCCGTCTGCCGTAGGTGTCTTGTCCGAGACCGGCTGCGATCAGGAATCGCGGCGGCGCGGGGCGACTTCGATCTCGGGCCGCTCCAGGCTCTGGCGAACGGTGTCGCGCGTCTCGCGGCCGTTCGAGTAGTACACGAGCAGGGCCTCGAGGCGATCGCAGTAGCGCTGCAGGTTGCGCTCGACCTTGTCCGCCAGCCCCATGCAACGGCGCATCCACACCAGCCGGTGCGCGCTGCGCGAGCGTTTCCAGCGCAGGGCGGACCGTTCGCGCGATTCCTGCTGCAGGCGGGCCTGCAGCGCTTCCAATTGCCCGTGTTCGGTCTGCACGATCTGGAGTTGTTCTTCGGCCAGCGACAGGCGGTTGGACAGATCGAGGCGTTGGAACTCGCTGTCGCGGTATTGCTGCGTCAAGGCTTCGAGGTCACCCTCCAGCCGCTTGCGCTCGCTGAACACGATCTCCAGGTCGTTCAACCGGTCGAGCGAGTTCTGGATGTTGCGCGTCTGCGACGACTCGTTGCGTTGCAGCCGCTTGATCTCGAGCCGCAGGGCTTCGTTCGCGAGTTTCTGTTCGGAGAGCTGCTGTTGCAGGACGCGCACCGCCTCGCTCTCCCCCGCCTCTTCGCCTTCGCTCGGCCAGCGCAGGGCCAGGTGGATCTGCATGGCATCCGCCAGGCTGACGCTGGTCAGATACACACCGCGCCAGGCGAGTGGCTCGAGCGAAGATCCCAACCGATCCGCCCAAGCCTCGACCTCCGGCTCGGTGATCCCGAGCAGACTGGCCAGATCGCGCACGGGTACGAGCCGGTCGCGCGGGGGCGTACTGAGATC
>JAWKUI010000010.1:0-177045 GCA_041398705.1 Planctomycetota bacterium
GGGTACAGGCCAGCCATCGAAATGGCGGCGCGCATGCACTGTTCCTGGCGCTCTGGGTTCGGCAGCACGAAATCGGTGGCGTCCGAATTCACGTGGTGGCCGATCACCTCGCCGTAGATGCGGGCGCCGCGGGCCAGGGCATCGTCCAGTCGTTCGAGGGCGTACAGGCAGCCCCCTTCCGAAACGACGATGCCGTTGCGGGCCTTGTCGAAGGGCCGCGACACCTGGGTCGGGTCCTCGTGGTGGCCGAGCGCGCCCTCCGCCTTGAAGCTGGCGAAGATGCCAAAGGTGTGGATCGACTCCGAAACCCCTCCCGCCAGGGCGAAGTCCACCTGGCCGAGCTGCAGCATCTGCGCGCCTTGGATCAGGCCCAGGTTGCCGCCGGCGCAGGCACCGCCGATGCAGTAGTGGGGGCCGGTGATGCCCAGATTGAGGGTCACTTCGCCGGCGGGGTTGTTGGCCACCGTGCGCGGGTTGTGGTGGTGCGACCAGTAGGACAGGTCGAAGTCGAACTGGCTGACCTCGTGGATCTGCTGCTCGGTTTCGACGTTGCCGTGTTCGGTGGTGCCGACGTACACGCCGACCCGGTGGCGGCCCACCGAATCCAGGTCGAAACCCGCATCGCGCAGGGCTTCGTTGGCGCAGTAGATCGCGATCGAACCCGCCCGGGTGCCGCGGCGCAGGGCCTTGCGGTTCTGGTAACGGGTGGCTTCGAAATGGCAGATTCCCGCGACCGTGGGACCGAAGTGGCGGATCTCGTACGGCTGCACGCCGGAGACGCCCGCCAACAGATTTGCGCGGTACTCCGCCAGGGAGTTGCCGTTGGGGCTCGTAAGCCCGATGCCGGTGATGACGATGCGCGGGAGACTAGCCATGGTTGCGTTTGGCGGCGTCGGGCGCCTCGTCGATTTGGGCGGCGTGGGGCGGCACGCTGGCGAGACGTTTGCCGTCCACGCCGATGCCGAATTTGAGGGCGGCCTGGACCGCGCGGCTGAGCAGGCTCTGGGGATCCCCCAGGGCGCCACCCACGGCGGTGAAGACGAGCTGCATGACCGCGTCGGCGATCTCGCAGGTCGACAGGATCGAGCGCAGGGTCACCACGCGCGGGTCGCGCGGGCCGAACTTGTCCTGCACGTAGCCCAGGGTGCGGGTCATGCCGGTGTGGAAGCGGCTGAACGCCACTTGTTCGCGGCGGCGCAGCACGGTCGCGGCGATCGAAAGGGTGTTGCCCACCGGCGAGTGCAGGTGGCAGCGCCGCGCCGGGTCGAAGGTCGAGGTGACCGCGCCCCATTCGATGAGCTCGTTCAGGGTCGTGCTCGCGGCGCCTTGGCTGATCGCAAGCTCGGCGACCACTGTGCTGGAGGGGCTGGCCCGCCAGCACCAAGGAGCCCCAAACGCGTCCGTGTGCACGCCCAGACGAAGCTCTTGAAGAAGGCCTCGAACGTGGTGAGGGCCTCCGAAAGTTCGGGATCCAGGCCTTCGAAGGTGTCGGGCTCGGCGGCCGGCTCGGTCTTGCTGGGGCGGGTGGACATGGGGCTCGGGGATTTCAGATTTTTCTGAAATTCGTGCGGAAGCAGGTAGGGTCCCCCGGGGAGCGAGGGAAACCCCAGCCCGGAAATCGGGCCCGGGAAGCCGACCGCAGCCTTCCGGATCCCGGTCCGGCCTCAGGCCAGGACCCGCCTCAAGAAGGCCCCGATGGCCTCGATTTCCTCGAGCACCACCTGGTGCTGCATCGGCCAGGTGTGGAATTCGGTAACCCAGGCCCTCCAGCCGCTCGCGGGCGGCCTGGCCCATGCTCAACCGCACCATCGGGTCGTGGGTGCCATGGCCTTGGAAGATCGGCACGTCCGTTCGCCGAGGCTGCGTTCCCCGTCGAGATTCGCGTCGCAGGCCATGTAGGTGGAAACAGGATCAAACCCGCCAGCCGTTCGGGATAACGCACGCCCAAGTGCAGGGCGATCGCGCCGCCCTGGGAGAAGCGGCGAGCACGATACGTCTGCGGGGATGCCGCGGGCCTTTCGCGTTCGATCAAAACTTCGATCTGCGCAGCGGAGCGGCGCACCCCGGCTCGTCGACGCGCCGGATGTCATCCATCGAAAAGGATGTCATGCCAGGCGGGCATGACCGGCGTACCGCCGTTGATCGTGACCGGGATCGACGGGGCGTGGGGGAAGACGAAGCGGATGCCGTGGTTCCGAGGCAGGCCAAGGTGGGCACAGCGAAGCGGGAAATCGTGGCCGTTGGCGCCGAGGCCGTGCATCCAGATCACGGCGGCGTTTGCGGCGGCAGGGGGAGCGAGTTCCACGCAGTCGAGCAAGGGCGGTCATGGGGGGAGGCTACGAAGCGGGGGGGCAAAGGTCCAGGGGATGGCGGGGTGGGGGAGTTTGCCGGATCCGCATCGCCAGAACCTGCGCCCATCCCAAACCCCCACCCTCCCAAGAGGGGTCACAGCCCAAACGACCGCTTTTTGAGCGCCGGGTTTCCGACAATCCCCCGGAAATCGCTACCAGCGAACATCCAGCATCTGACACGCCAGCCCGCTGCCAATCCCAAGCAACGCCACGCGCTGTCCCTCACCCACAAACCCCTGCTCCGCCGCCATCCCCAGGCTGATCGGCAACGAAACCGTACCCACATTCCCCAGCACCGGGAACGTCGGGAAGTCCCGCCCTTCGCCCAATTCCAGCGCCTCGAGCAACAACCGCCGATGCGCACTGCCCACCTGGTGCGTGATCACCCGGTCGATGGCCGCCGGCGCCAGTCCATGCTCCGCGCCAAACGCCGCAAACGTCTCCCGCGCGAGCTCGATCCCCGCCGCCAGCAGCGCCTCCGAATCGGTCTCCATCAGCGGGCCCGCGAGTCCCTCCTGGGTGCCGCCCGAACAAAGGGCATGGTGCTGGGTCGCGCTGCGCGCGGTGGCCCCCAGCAGTCGGTGCCCTGTTTCCCCTTCGTCCCGCACCAGCACCGCCGCCACCGCGCCGGCGCCGATCGTGAGCGACGAAAACGCCCGCTTCAGCTCGTTGCGACCGATGCCTTCGTCCTGGTTCAACCAAGCGACCGTCTGCTCCACGAGCGGTCCGCCATTCTCGCCGCTGACCACCAGCGCGGCCTGCAGGTGACCGGCTTCGAGCAGCGCACCGGCCATCACCATGCCGTTCACGAAACCCAGGCAGGCGTTCGAGAGATCCAAAGCCTGGGCCTCCGGCGGCAGGCCCAAGGCCGCGTGAACCACTGATGCGGTGGCCGGTTCAAGGAAATCGCGGCAGACCGAGGTGTGCAGCACCATGCCGATCTCCGCCGGTGCCACACCCGCCGCTTCCAGGGCCCGCCGGCCCGCCTCCGCCGCCACGGTGCTCGGCCGCACATCGACGGGCCACAGGCGCCGTTCGCGGATGCCGCTCATCAGCTCGAGCCGGCCCACCGACAGCCCCAGCCGGGCGTAGAGCGGCTCGATGCGCCGCTCCAGCTCGTCGGAGGTCACGGCCGCATCGGGCAGATGCCAGGCCAGGGAGGCGATGCGCACGCGGCGGAACTTCATGGGGGGAACACGGTACGCCGGGGCCCGCCCGGGGAGAAGGGCTCGAGGCCCAAAACCCCCTGCCCGGGGGGGTCATTTGCCGTATCATGCGCCCATGGCCGCATCGGGCGAAGTCACCATCCTGCACGTGGACATGGACGTTCTACGCGTCGGTGGAGATCCGCGACAACCCCTCGCTCGAGGGGCTGCCGGTCTGCGTGGGCGGGCCCGCCTCCGGGCGGGGGTGATTTCGGCAGCCAGCTACGAAGCGCGCAAGTACGGCGTGCATTCGGCGATGCCCACCGCGGTGGCGCGGCGCAAGTGCCCGAACCTGGTGCTGCTGCCGCCTGACTTCGACCGGTACACCCAGGTCAGCCGCCAGATCATGGGCATCTTTCGGCGGTACACGCCGAACGTGGAGCCCCTTTCGCTCGATGAGGCGTTCCTCGACATCGACGGCAGCCAGCGGCTGTTCGGCGATGCCGTGGAGATCGGCCGCAGCATCAAACGCGACATCCTGCGCGAAACGGGCCTGGTGGCATCGGTGGGCGTGGCCCCCAGCAAGTTCCTTGCGAAACTCGCGAGCGATCTCGACAAGCCCGATGGCTTTCGCGTGATCCTGCCGGACGAGGTACGCACCGTGCTCGATCCGCTGCCGGTGGGCAAGATCTTCGGCGTCGGGCCGGCCACGGCCAAACGGCTGGCGGCGATGGGGGTCGAAACCGTGGGGCAACTCGCGGCCCAGGAACGCGATGTCGTGGCCGAGCGATTCGGCGCGGCGGGGCTTTGGATCCACGATCTGGCCCACGGCATCGACCCGCGGCGGGTGACCCCGCGGCGCGAGGAAAAATCCCACGGCATGGAGCGCACCTTCCCGAAGGACATCGCCGATCGCGATGAGCTGGCGATCCTGCTGCTTTCGTTCTGTGAAGAAGTGGCGTTCGAGTTGCGGCACCGGGGGCTGCGCGGGCGTACGGTGACCCTGAAGGCGCGTTTCGGGGACTTCACGACCGTGACCCGCTCGCGCACCCTCGAATTCGCGACCAACCTGGGGCCCCGGTTGTACTCGGTGGCCCGCGAACTGCTGCGGCAGGTGCCAGCGGGGCCCCTGCGCCTGCTCGGGGTGCAGGTCAGCAAACTCGAGGATGTGCGCACGCCGGTGCAAGGCACCCTGTTCGATGATGGCCCGGGTTCGCGGGCCCTGTGGCTTGCCTCCCAGGAACGCATCGAACGGGCCACCGCGAGCGCCGATCAGGTGCGTGAGAAGTACGGCAAGGGGGCCCTCGTGCCCGCCTCGCTGCTGGGCCGCAAGGTCGGCAAGGGCACACCCAGGCCGCGGGATGTGGACGGGGAGGCGGATTCGCCGCCGCAGGTCGAGACGCCGGAAGAACCCGCCTGACGGCCGGGACCTCCAAATCTGACGGGCACGTCCGGGAAGTGGAAGCGGCCCTTCCTTTCCATTTTGCCCGTCCGCTTCGTATCGTGCGGGCCCATGAACATCGTCATCGTCGGTTCGGGTGAGGTGGGGTACCACCTGGCCAGCATTCTCTCCCGGGACGGCCACGGGGTCACCGTGGTGGACCCCGACCCGGCCAAGGCCCAGCGTATGCAGGAATCCCTCGACGTGCAGGTCGTGGTGGGGGACGGAACGCGCGCGGGGGTGCTGGCGGAAGCCGGTGCCACCAAAGCGGACCTGATGGTGGCGGTCACGGACAACGACCACGTCAACATGCTGGCGTGCGTGCTGGCGCGCCAACTCGGGGCGCGGCGACGCATCCTGCGTCTGCGCGACACGGCGCAGCTCGAGGGGTACTTGTACTTCTACAAGGCGTGCGTGGGCTTCGATGTGATGCTCTCGACCCACGATCTGGCGGCGGAGGAGATCATCGGCACGGTGCGCGACCGCCACGCGCTCGGGGTCGAGAACTTCGCCGGCGGCCGCGTGCAGCTGCGGCGGCTGCGCATCGAGAAGGAGGGCGCGCTGACGGGCGGCTCCCTCGCCACGGTCAAACTGCCCCACGGCGTGCTGGTGGTGGCGGTGCAACGCCGCGACCGGTTCTTCGTGCCGTCGGGGGACGATACCCTCGAGTTGTCCGACCAGGTCTGGGTGATCGGATCGGCGGGCGATCTGGATGCGTTCGAGGCCTTGGCGGCCAAGAACACGAGCTGGAAGCGCAGCGTGGTCATCATGGGCGGCGGGGGCATCTGCTCGGCCGTGCTCGCCAAACTGCGCGGCTTGCCGGGCCTTTCGGTCAAGGTGATCGAGAAGGACCGCGGCCGGGCGCGCGCGTTGTCGGCGGCTTCCGGGGCGGGGGTGATGGTGCTCGAAGGCGACGCCACCGACCTGACCCTGCTGCGGGAGGAACGCATCGGCGACTGCAACGTCTTCATCGCGACCACCGCCGACGACGAGGACAACATGGTGGCGTGCCAGCTCGCCCGCAGCCTCGGGGCCGAACGCACGGTGGCGATGGTGGGCAAAGCCGCCTACCGCGACATCTACGACCTGCTGGGCATCGACCAGGCGATTTCGCCGCGCATCCTGTGCGCCAACTCGATCCTGCGATTCGTGCGTTCCGGTTCGCCGACCGCCATCGCGGTGGTGGACGAGGGCAAAGCCGAGGTGCTCGAACTGATCGTGCATCGCAAGGAAACCACCAAGGTGCGCGACCTCGGCATGCCTAAGGGCACCGTGATCGGCGCGCGGGTACGCGGGGATGCGGTCAAGATCCCCACCGGCAACACGCTGATCAAGACCGGCGACGCGGTCATCGTATTCACCCTGCCCGAGCACCTGAGCGCCGTGCAGAAGCTGTTCTCCTCCGCCGGCGCCTGAGCCCAAGGGTCCCATGAACCTGCGCGCGGTCGCACGCCTGCTCGGCGTCATCTTCTTGCTCCTGGCGGCGTTCCTGCTGCTGCCCGCCGGCATCGCGGTGTACTACGGCGAACTCGGCGAGGTGCAGCACTTCCTGATCGCGGCCGTCATCACGGCCGTGGTCGGTGCCCTGCCCGCCTGGCTCTACCGCAAGGGGCAAGTGCCCTTATACGCCGGGGCGGACTACTACCGGCGCGAGGGCCTGGCGGTGGTTGGCCTGTCCTGGTTCCTCGGCGGCATGGTGATCGCCTTGCCGTACCTGTTCGACGGCACCTTCGGGCCCCTGCGCTTCACTTCGGTCGTCGACGCGTACTTCGAGGGGGTTTCGGGCCTGACCACCACCGGTTCGACTGTGATGAGCGCCGAGACCATCGACTCGATGAGCCACGCCCTGGCCTTCTGGCGCTCGTTCTCCCACTGGCTCGGGGGCTTCGGCATCGTGATGGTGTTCGTGGTGCTCTTCCCGACCGGCGGGCGCAGCCTGTTCCGTTCGGAGATCCCCGGCGTGAGCCGCGAGGCGGGGCACCAGCGCGTGCGCGACAGCGCCTTGAGCCTGATGCGCGTGTACGTGGGCATCACCGTGATCGAGCTCGTGCTGCTCATGGCGGTGGGATTGGGCGGCTTCGACGCGCTGCTGCATGCCCTGGGCACGATCCCGACCGGGGGCTTCTCGAACTACTCGGCTTCGGTCGGGGCCTTCGACAGCGTGCCGGCGGAGGTGATCATCACCGTCTTCATGTTCCTCTCGGGCATCAACTTCGCCCTCTACGACGTGCTGCTGCGCATGGGGTTCACGGCCTTCTGGAAGCGCCTCTGGGGCTCCAGCGAGGTGCGTTGGTACACCGGGCTGGCCCTGCTGGCGATCGCCACGATCACCCTGCTGCTGTGGGCCGACGGGGGCACCGGCGGGGGGCCGCCGCCCGATGCGCGCCCGGGTTGGAAGGACTACTCGAACCCGGGCACGGCCCTGCGCGACGCGTCGTTCCTGGTGGTTTCGATGCAGACCTCGACGGGGTTCGGCACCGCCAACTTCGACCTGTGGCCGCAGATGGGCCGCGCGATCCTGATCTTCCTCGCCATCAGCGGCGCCTGCGCGGGCTCCACCGGCGGTGGCATCAAGATGGTGCGCATCATGGTGGTCACAAAAGCCGCCCTGGTCGGCGTGCAGCGCTTCATCCGCCCGCGCGCGATCCACACCGTGCGCATCGACGGGCACAGCCTGGACGAGGGCACCGTGGCGGCGATCACCAGTTACTTCGCCCTGTGGGTGATGGTGTTCCTGGGGGCGACCTTGTTCGTGGCGAGTTTCGGCAGCGATCTGGAGACCGCCAGCACCGCGGTCGTGGCCACCCTCAACAACATCGGTCCGGGTCTGCGCGCGGTGGGTCCGTGGGAGAACTTCGGGCACCTGCACGAGCTGGTGAAGCTCCTCATGTGCGGCCTAATGATCCTCGGCCGCCTCGAGTTCTACGCGGCGGTGGCGCTGGTGGTGCCCGACCTTTGGAAGAAGTGAGCGGGCGCGCGGGCGCGACTGGATAGGCCAAAAGAAGGCCCGCGTGGGCGGGCCTTGCACAGGATTCGGGCTTGGGACCGGGCGGTGACTACAGCACGTCTTCGCGGTAGACCCACTGACGCTTGTGATTCTCCTCGCGGTCGTGGGTGACCAGGCGCCAGAGGCTCTCGGGGCCTTCGACGGTCAGGTAGGTTTTGGTGGAGCCGTCGGCTTCGAGGCGCAGGCGGCCCGAAACCAGGCCGATCAGGCGCAGGTCGTAGGGCGCAGAAGTGGGCTTGAGGAACACGCCGGCGCCGATCTGGTCGGGGTGGCCGTTCAGCTCGCGGCAGGGTTCGAGCAGGATGCCGTGTACGCGGTCGTCTTGGCGCACCTTCACCCAACGCTCCCAGCTGCCGTCGTCGTCGCGGCCGCGCAGCAGGACCTCTTGGCCCGGCTTGAGCTCCTGGAAGGTCAGGGGCACGGCGGGCAGGCGGATGTCGGTGCGCGCGGTGAACAGCCCGCCGCCGAGGGGGTCGACCACCGAGGATTCGATCGAGGGGCCGTCGCCGAAGACCGCTTCGATCTCGACCGGACCCGCGCTGGTGTGGCGGCCGAGGAACACGACGCCGTACTGGGTGGATACGCCGAGTTCGGCTCCCTGGTCCCCGAAGATGCGCAGGGTGGGGTCGACGCCCTTGCGGGTGCCGACGCAGGCGCCGAAGGTCAGGAACAGAGGGCAGAGCAGAAGGGCTTGGGCCAGGCGGTTCATGGGGATAGCTTGCCGCAGCGGGCGGCGGGGCGCAAAGGGTTCGTGGGGCGGGTGCGGCGGCCGATCCCTTGGGGAGGGGCCGTTTGGGAATGTGGGAGTTTCCAGGCCCCCCCTGCGCGGGCTACCCTTGGGCCCATGGAGACCGCCGAGACCGGTTCCGCAGCGCTCCTGAGCGACCTGCGGGCGATCCTTTTGGATCTGGATGGCACCCTGGTGAATTCCCAGGGCGAAATGCACCCTGAGACCGTTTTGGCTCTGCGGGAGGCCCATCGGCGCGGGGTCGTCGTGATGGTGGCCACGGGCCGCTCGACGATCGCGACCCTGCCGGTGCTCGATGCCCTGGAGCTGCCCGGCCCGGCGGTGGTCTTCAACGGCGCCGGCATCTATTGCCCGGGCACCCGGCGCATGCTCGAGGAGCGCCTGCTCTCCGCGCGGGTGCTGCGCCAGGCCCATGAGTATCTGGCGCAGAGCGGCGATCTGGCGGTGCTGATGACCGCCTTCGAGAAGTTCGCCCGCAAGCCGCGGAATCAGGCCGAGCGTGACGCCCTGGCGGGTCTGCACAAGATCCAGGAAGTCGAAGCCCACGAGCTGCCGGCGGTGGAGAACGTGATGCGCGTGACCTTCTTGTCCGATCGCCACGCCGATTCCCACGCCTATCACGCCGATTTGGAACAGGCGGTGGTGGGGCCGAGTTATCGCACCCACTTCTCGCTGTCGCTGCTGCCGCGGTACGTGGGTTCGGCGTACCAGGTCACCGACCTGCACCCGCCGTGCTTGGGAAAGGCGGAAGCCCTGCGCTACCTGGCCGAGACCCACGGCATCCAGGCGCGCCAGGTGGTCGCGGTGGGGGATGCCTACAACGACGTGCCGATGATCGAAGCGGCGGGACTCGGCGTGGCCATGGGCAACGCGGTGGGCGGGCTCAAGCGCCGGGCGGCGCGGGTGATCGGGGACAACGAAGGCCCCGCGATCGGCGAACTCGTGCGCGAGTTGTTCCTGACCTGAGCCGCGGTTTCAGTCCTTCTTGCCGGACTTTTTGGCGGACTTCTTGGCTGGGGCTTTTTTGCCTTCCGCCTGTTTGGCGGGGGCTTTGGCGGTGGGTTCCGGGGCCGTGGATTCCTTGCCCGCCGCGGGGCTTGCCGCCGGCGCCGCGCCGCCCGACTGGTCGGCGGCTGCGGCTTTTTTGTAATCGCTGGAGCGGTAGTCGGTTTTGTAGAAACCCTCGCCCTTGAACAGGAGCCCGGCGCCCATGCCGATCAGCCGTTCGAGTTTATTCTTGCCGCACTCCGGACACTTGCGCTTCTCCCGCTCGCTCATCGTCTGGAAGAGCTCGAAGGTGTGCCCGCAAGCGTTGCAGCGGTAGTCGTAGGTCGGCATGTCAGGCGGGATCCGCGGATCCCCCGGGCTTCTGCGCCACCTTGACCTGCGCATGGCGCAGCACCTGCTCGCCTTTCTGGTACCCGGGGCGCACGGTTTCGACGATCGTGCCGGGGGGCACGTCGCTGGTGTCCACGGTCGCCATGGCCTGGTGCAGGGCGGGGTTGAACTCGCCGTCGCGGGCGATCATGCGCACGCCCTGACGCTCGAGGCCCTGCCAGAGTTGGCCGCGGGTCATCTGCACGCCGGTCAACAGGACCTTGGCATCGGGGCTCTCGCAGGGGGAGGCGAGGGCCATGTCGAGGTAGTCGAGCACGGTCAGCATCTCCTGCATGAGGATGCCGGTCTCGCGCGTCACGGCCACGTCGATGTCCTCGAGGATGCGGCGGCGCAGGTTCTGGTAATCGGCTTTCGCGCGCAGGAGTTGGGCTTGGAACTCGTCGCGCTGGGCTTCAGCGATCTCCAGGTCCGATTGCGGCGCATGGGCCGCAGCGCTGGATTCGGTCAGTTCGTCGTGGTCCAGGGGCTCGGTGGTGTCACCGGCGCCGCCGTCTTTGGCTTTGGATTTTTCCATGGGTTCAGGCGAAGTGGTCGAGGATGCGTTCGAAGAAGCTCTTCTTGCCGGCGCGTTCGTTTTCGAGCTCGCCGAATTCCTTGAGCAGTTCCTTCTGTCGGTCGGTGAGTTTGGTGGGCACTTCGATGAAGACGCGCACCAGTTGATCGCCGTGGCCGCGGCCTTCGAGGCGCGGCAGGCCTTGCCCGCGCAGGCGGAAGAGTTTGCCCGACTGGGTGCCGGCGGGGATCGTCATGTCGACTTTGCCGGTCAGGGTCGGGATCTCGACCTTGTCGCCCAGGGCGAGCTGGGGGAAAGACACCGGTACCTCGATCAAGAGGTCCGGGCCGCTGCGCTGGAAGAGTTTGTGTTCGGCCTCCTGGATCACCACCAGCAGGTCGCCGCGCGGGGCGCCCTCGGGGCCCGCATCGCCTTCGCCGCGCACCACGAGCTGCATGCCTTCCTCGACGCCCGCGGGCACCTGGATGGTGACATCGGCTTTGGCGCGCACGCCGCCGCTGCCTTTGCAGCTGTCGCAAGGTTTGTCGATGACCTTGCCCGCGCCCTGGCAGGTGGGGCAGGTCTGGGCCATCGTGAAAATGCCCGCGCTGCGTGCGACCTGGCCCTGGCCACCGCAGGTGCTGCAGGTGGATTTGCCCGAGCCGGCTTTGGCGCCCGAACCGCCGCAGGGGGTGCAGCGTTCGGTGCGGTTGAGCGTGACGGTCTTGGAGACGCCGCTGGCGATCTCCTCGAGGGTCAGCGACAGGCTGATGCGCAGGTCGCGGCCCTTGCGCGGGCCGCTGCGCCGGCGGGCACCGCCGCCGAACAGGTCGCTGAACATGCCCCCGCCGCCGCCACCGAAGATGTCGCCGAAGGCGGAGAAGATGTCCTCCATGTTGCGGAAGCCCGCGCCGCCGCCGCCCGCGGGGCCGGCAAACGCCTGGTGCCCGAAGCGGTCGTATTGCGCGCGTTTCTCCGCGTTGCCGAGCACGTCATAGGCTTCGGCGGCTTCCTTGAACTTGCCTTCCGCTTCTTTGTCCCCCTGGTTCTGGTCCGGGTGGAACTGCATGGCCAGCTTGCGGTACGCCTTTTTGATGGCGGTCTGGTCGGCGTCCTTGGGCACGCCCAGGACTTCGTAGTAGTCGCGTTTGTCGGCCATGGTGGATTGCGGTTGTCGTTCGGGAGTGGCGGGAGGCGGGAAAGGCACGCACCCTTCCCGCCTCCGTTTTTGCCTCGTCTACGGGACGTGGATCAGGCGATGCTGCCTTCGATGGCGCTGTCTTCGTCCTTGAGCTCGGTCACCATCGAGTCGGTGGTGAGCAAGAGGCCCGCGATCGAAGCGGCGTTCTGCAGGGCGCTGCGCACGACCTTCGCGGGGTCGATGACGCCGGCCTTGAACATGTCTTCGTAGGTGCCGGTGAGGGCGTTGAAGCCGATGGTTTTGCCCTTCTCGAGCACGTTCTCCATCACCACCGAGCCGTCTTCGCCGGCGTTTTCGGCGATCTGGCGGATGGGGGCGGAGAGGGCGCGTTCGACGATCATCGCACCGAACTTCTCGTCACCCTTGTACTTGGCCGCGGCCACGGCCTGGCTGGCGCGCAGCAGGGCCACGCCGCCGCCGGGCACCACGCCTTCCTGGGTGGCGGCGCGGGTGGCGTTGAGGGCGTCCTCGACCAGGTCCTTCATCTGCTTCATCTCGGCTTCGGTCTTGCCGCCGACCTTGATGAGTGCGACACCGCCGGTCAGCTTCGCCAGGCGCTCCTGCAGCTTCTCCTTGTCGTACTCGGAGTTGCTGCTGGCGATCTGCGCCTCGATCTGCTTGGTGCGGGCTTTGATGTCCTTGGCCTGGCCCTTGCCTTGCACGATGGTGGTGCTGTCTTTGGAGACCACCACGCGGCCGGCTTGGCCGAAGTGCTCGAGGGTGACCTTCTCCAGGGGCAGCCCGATGTCATCGGTGATGGCGGTGCCGCCGGTCAGCACGGCGATGTCCTCGAGGTAGGCCTTGCGGCGGTCGCCGAAGCCGGGGGCTTTGACGGCGCACACGTTGAGGATGCCCTTGAGGCGGTTGATGACGAGCGCGGTGAGGGCTTCGCCTTCGACGTCCTCGGCGATCACCAGCAGGGGGCGGCCGGTTTGGGCGGCGGCCTCCAGGGCGGGGATGAACTCGCGCACGTTGCCGATCTTGTTGTTGCAGATCAGGAGCAGCGGGTCGTCCATCACGCAGGTGAGCTTGGACAGGTCGGTGGCGAAGTAGGGGGACAGGTAGCCCTTGTCGAACTCCATGCCTTCGACCACTTCCAGGCTGGTGTCGAGGGTGGTGTTCTCCTCGACCGTCACCACACCGTTGTCGCCCACGGCCGCGAAGGCGTCGGCGATGATCTTGCCGACTTCGGGGTTGTTGTTGGCGCTGATGGTGGCGACGGCGGCCTTGTCGGCGGTGCTCTTGACCTTGCGCGACTGGCTGGTCAGGGACTCCACGGCCACGTCGACGGCCTTCTGGATGCCGTTGCGGATGGCGATGGTGCTGACGCCGGTGGCCACGTACTTCATGCCTTCCGCGAAGATCGAGGAAGCGAGCACGGTGGCGGTGGTGGTGCCGTCACCGGCGACATCGTTGGTTTTGTTGGCGACTTCGAGCACGAGCTTGGCGCCCATGTTCTCGAAGGGGTCCTCGAGTTCGATCTCCTTGGCGACCGAGACGCCGTCCTTGGTCACGTGGGGGGAACCGAAGGACTTCTGCAGGATCACGTTGCGGCCCGCGGGGCCCATGGTGACGCGCACGGTCTTGGCGAGTTTCTCGATGCCGGCCTTCATCTTGTGACGGGCGGAATCGTCGAAAAGGATTTGCTTGGCCATGGTGGTTGTCTTGTGTGTTTCGGGGTTGTTCGGGAACGCGGAGGGTTACATGCCCATGCCCATACCGCCCATGCCGTCCATGCCATCCATCTCGTCGTGACCGATGGACTTCTTGGGTTCGGGCTTGTTGGCGATGAGGGCGTCGGTGGTGAGCAGCAGGCTGGCCACGCTGGCCGCGTTCTGCAGGGCGGATTTGGTCACCTTGGCGGGATCGAGCACGCCGGCTTCCAGCATGTCGACGTAGGCGCCGGTCAGGGCGTTGAAGCCGTGGCTGGCTTTGCGCTCGCGCAGCACGCGGTGCACGACGACGGGGCCTTCGAAACCGGCGTTCTGGGCGATGGTCTCGAGGGGTTTGGCGAGGGCTTCGAACAGGATGTCGAGGCCCATGTTGTAGTCCACGTCGTCCTTCAGGCGCAGGCCGTCGAGCACGCTGCGCGAACGCAGCAGGGCGGTGCCGCCACCGGGCAGCACGCCGTCGGCCACCGCGGCGCGGGTCGCGTGCAGGGCGTCTTCGATCAGCGCCTTGCGCTCCTTCACCTCGGTGTCGGTGGCGCCGCCCACGTTGATCTGCGCGATGCCGCCGGTCAGTTTGGCCAGGCGCTCTTGCAGTTTCTCGCGGTCGTAGTCGCTGGAGGTGTTTTCGATCTCGCGGCGGATCAGGGCCACGCGCTCATCGACCGCGTCGCGCTTGCCACGGCCGCTGGTGATGGTGGTGGAGTCCGAGTTGATGTGCACGGAGTTGGCGGTGCCCAGGTGCTGGGGGCCGACCTTGTCGAGCTCGAGGCCCGAGTCCTTCATGATCGCGGTGGCGCCGGTCAGGGCGGCGATGTCGAGCAGCATCTGCTTGCGGCGGTCGCCGTACCCCGGGGCCTTGACGGCGCAGGTCTGCACGACGCCGCGCAGCTTGTTGACGACCAGGGTCGCGAGGGGCTCGCTGTCGATGTCCTCGGCGATGATCAGCAGCTTGCGGCCGGCTTTCTTGACGGCTTCCAGCAGGGGCAGCAGGGCTTGGATCGCGGAGATCTTGCCTTCGTGCACCAGGATCAGCGGCTTGTCGAAGGAGCAGACCATCGAGGCCGGATCGGTCACGAAGTGCGGGGAAAGGAAGCCGCGGTCGAACTGCATGCCCTCGACCACTTCGATCTCGGTGGTCATCGACTTGCCGTCTTCGACGGTGATCACGCCGTCTTGGCCGACCTTCTTCATGGCGCCCGCGATCAGCTTGCCGACCTCGGGGTCGTTGTTCGCACTGATCGTGGCGATCTGCTCGATGTCGGACGGGCCAGCGACCGGGCGGGCCATCTTGGTGAGTTGGGCGGTGACCGCGGCCACGCCGTCGGCGATGGCCTGGTTGAGGCGCGCGGGGGCGGCGCCGGCGGTCAGGGCCTTCATGCCGGCCCCGAAGATCGAAGCGGTGAGCAGGGTCGCGGTGGTGGTGCCGTCGCCGGCCACGTCGCTGGTCTTGCTGGCGACTTCCTTCACCAGGGCGGCGCCCATCTGCTCATAGGGGTGGGCGAGCTCGATCTCCTCGGCCACGGACACACCGTCCTTGGTGACGGTGGGGGCCCCCCAGCCCTTGTCCAGGATCGCATTGCGACCGCGCGGTCCCAGGGTGGTGACGACCGCTTTGGCGAGTTTCTCGACGCCGCGTTGGATCGCTTCGCGGGCGTCGGTTTCGAAGACCATCTGCTTGGCCATGGGGTGTGCTCTCGTTGTTCTCGGGCGTCCCGGGGGACGCGGGGAATCAGGGGAATGGGGGCGCCGGATGCGGGCCCGCTCCTGCGGCCCTTGCAAGAAGGGTGCCGAAGGCCCAGGACGCCGCCCCGGGGAGGGATTCCGGGCGGGCCCTGCCAGGTTGGCAGCGGCCTCGGAGGCGCCCCGCTGGGTGCGCCAAACTGGCAGGAGGGGGGGCCGCACTTGGGGGCCGACCGGCGCCGGGCTATGCTCCCGCGGTGTCTCCGCTTTCCATCATGCTGCGTCTCCTCGCCCTGTTCGCCTTCGCTGGCGCCCTGAGCGCCCAGGAGGAACCCGCCCTCGAGTGGCACGACCTCGACGGGGGTCTGAAGGTCATGCCCTTGTCCGCCGCCCCCGGCGCGGACTGGAGCGCTTGGAAGGGACCCTGGGTGCGCCCCGCGGGCATCGCCCAGGCGCGGCCGGTGCAAGGGCCCGACGTGGCCCACCTGGAGCTGGGTGAGGCGGGTTCGCTCGACGTCGAGGTGCTCGGCGGCTCGGAGACGCACCTGCTGGTGCGCGGCCCCGGTCGCGCGGACCTGGACATCCCGATCGAAACCCTGCGACAGGTTGAGTTCAAGGCGCGGCGCGTGGGCACGGCCCTGCCCGAACCCCCGGCCGCCGGCGATCGCCTCTACCGCCTGGTGGGGGAGGTGCTCGACAAGGTCGATGGCGTGTTGATGGGCTTCTCCGACC
Source organism: Planctomycetota bacterium (assembly GCA_041398705.1). Taxonomy (GTDB): domain Bacteria; phylum Planctomycetota; class UBA1135; order UBA1135; genus NORP259. The sequence continues at coordinate 15,867 of JAWKUI010000010.1, forward strand.
AGGGCGTGCTGTTCGACACGAGTCTCGGCGACCGCGTGTTCGCGTGGGGCGAAGTGGTGCACCTCTACATCGAACCGCTCGAGGAACCCCAGCCGGTGGATGGCACCGAAGCCCTCGTCGATCTGCACGGCGGCGGCATGCTGCGCGGCGTGCTGCGTTCGATCGACGCGACGGGGATCGAACTCGGTTCCGGCTTCGGTACCTGGAAAGTGCCGTATGCGTGGATTCGGGAAATGGCGCTGCTGGACGGCAGTTTCCGCTATCTGACCTGGCTCACTCCTGAGGCCTCCGAAGCGCCGCGTTCGCCCTTCGATGCGCCCGATTCCCCGCCGCTCGGAATGGTCTGGCCCATGCGCGTCGATCGTTCGGTGACGGGCGATCTGCTACGCGCGGGCGGGCGCGTCTGGAGTCACGGCCTCGGCGTGCATGCGCCCAGCCGGTTGCGCTGGAAACTCGACGGCGGCGACTGCTGGTTGCGCCTGACCGCGGGCCTCGAAGACAGCGCCGTGCGCGGCGATCAGGCGGGGACCGTGCGGTTCTCCGTCTGGGTGGACGGCAAGGAAGTCTGGGACAGCGGACTGCGCCGCGGCGGCGAAGCGACCTTGACCCCCGACCCGATCGCACTCAAGGATGCGAAGGTGCTCGAGCTGGTGGTGAGCGATGGGGGCGACGGGCCGATCCTCGATCGCGCCGCGTGGCTCAGCCCCCTGCTGATTCGGTGCCGCTGAGCGGTCCGTCCGTCGCCAGGGAGGAGAAGCCGGGGCCGCCCAGCGGCGCTTCGCCTTCGTTCGGGGTGCGGTAATACACGCCGCAGTTGCCCCCGCGTTGTTTGGCCTTCTTCAGCGCCCATTCGGCGTGTTCGCGCAAGGTCGTGACCGAATCGAGGTCCTGGCCGCCGTAGGTCTCGAAACCCAGGCTGGTGCTGACGCGGATGATGTTCTCGGGGTCCAGGCGCGTGGCGATGCGCTCGATGCGCTGGCGCATCCGGCTCACCACGCGGGCGGCGTCGACGCGGCTGGTGTAGGGCAGGATCAGGCCGAATTCGTCCCCGCCCAGGCGTCCGCCCACGTCTTCCGTGCGCAGGAAATCGCCGATGGCGCGGCCCACTTCGGCGATCAGGCGGTCGCCGACCGTGTGGTCGAAGTTCTTGTTTATGGCCCCGAAACGGTCCAGGTCCATCAGCACCAGGGCCATCGGCAGGCCGTGACGCTGGGTGGCCGAGAAGTGCTCGTAGAGGCGCTGGTTGAAGGCCCGGGGGCGCAGCAGATCGGTCAGATCGTCGTGCATGGCCCGGTAGCGGGCCTCCTCGAGCTCGCGGGTAGCGAAAACCCGCTGGCTGAGGTGATCGAGGCGCAGCAGGAACTCCTCGAGCGGGGCCCCGCGGGGCACAAGGTCGAAGGGGCGGCCGCCCAGGTGGCGGCAGGCCTGCAGGGTGGGCAGGGTGTCGCCGGGGTCGCAGACGACGAGCAGGCCGCAGAGGTGGGTGCCCAGGCAATCGGCCAGTTTGGCCAGCTCCGACGAGCCGCCGCGGGTCAGCGGATCCAGGATCACAAGCTCCGGCGGGGCGTTCTCCAGGTGGGCCAGCGTGCTGCCCAGGGTCAAGCTGGACGCCACCTCCAGGCCGGAGGAAGACAGGCTTCGGACCCAGGGGGCCGTTCCCTGGCCGCGGTGGTCCGCAACCAGCAATTGCATGCCTTGTAGCGAGTTCATGGATGTGGGGCGGCAGGCTCCGTCGGTAGAATAACCCAATTCCACAAGGGTTATCCCGACGATCCGTTCAATATCTGGCCCCCAGACCCCACTCGGTCCGGTTCCGGGGCAAGGTCTGCCTCCAGCTGGGGCAGGGGTCGGCCGGGCCCGCTCCCGGACCCGGGCTTCCTGCCCCAAAAGCCGCAAGGAGGTTGATTCCGGGCCCAGGAGCAATACACTTTTCGCACCGAAAATCGTTTCGGCCTTGGGCGCGGACCCTCCGCACCCCCTCCCTGGTGCTCGATCACCGGTCGGCAAGGGGGCAATTGGGGGGCCACGACCCTGGTGGGGCAGAAGCGGCGGACGGCGGCGTGGAGTCGAAACTCCGCGCTGGAATCGGAAACGACCACACCAAACAACCATGGAAAACATCACTGCCCAAGACCTTGTTGAAGCCGGCGTGCACTTCGGTTGCCGCGCTTCCCGCTGGAACCCCAAGATGGCGCCCTATATCCACGGGCGTCGCAACCGCATCCACGTGATCGACCTGCGCCAGACGATGCGCGGTCTGATCCGGGCCCAGAACCTGCTGTACCGCCTGGCCTCCGAAGGTCAGTCCGTGCTCTGGGTCGGCACCAAGCGCCAAGTGAAGGGGGTCATCCTCGACGCCGGTGAGCGCACCGGCATGCCGGTGGTGACCGAGCGTTGGATCGGGGGCACCCTGACCAACTTCAGCGTGATCCGCAGCCGTCTGCGTCGCCTCGAGGAGCTCGAGTCGATCGACGAGCGCCGCGCCGAAGAGTTGAAGCTCACCAAGAAGGAGCTTTCGACGATCAACCGCGAGCGTCGCAAGATCAGCCGCAACCTGGGTGGTATCCGCGAGATGGGCGGCATTCCGGCCGCCATGATGGTGGTGGACCCCTCCCGCGAAGGCAACGCCATCCGCGAAGCCAAGAAGATGGGTCTGGTGACCATCGGTATCCTCGACACCGACTGCGATCCGTCCGACGTGGACATCGTGATCCCGGGCAACGACGACGCGCTGAAGAGCGTGCGTCTCCTGGTCGAGCAACTGGTGAAGTCCGTCGAGGAAGGTGCGCACTTGCACACCGACCGCATGCGCAGCATGGGCAACGTCGAACGCCAGGAAGAGACCGTTTCCGGCGACGAGCCCCGTCCGACCACCCACCGGGAGCTGCCCAAGCGCCGTGAAGACGCGGCCGTGGCGGCGGGCGAAGGCGCGGAAGGCGCCGGCGATAGCAGCGAAGGCTGACCCGCTCCGGGGGCCGCGTCCACGGGACGCGGCCCACCAATCCCGAACCCCTCCCCAGACAACCCCGGGGGCACGAACCCCCATTCCCAGACAATCCCATGGCTGAAATCACTGCTGCCCTGGTGCGCGAGCTTCGAGACAAGACCGGCGCCGGAATGATGGAATGCAAGAAGGCCCTGTCCACCACGGGTGGCGACCTGGAGGCCGCGATCGACGAGCTGCGCAAGTCGGGTCTGAAAACCGCCGCGAAGAAGGCCGGTCGTGAGACCAGCGAAGGCCGCGTGCTGGCGCTGATCGCCGCCGACGGCAAGAGCGGAGGCCTGGTCTCCATCTCCTGCGAGACCGACTTCGTCGCCGCCACCCCCGAGTTCCAGGGTTTCCTGAACGACCTCGCCGCGCACGTGCTCGAGCACAAGCCGGCGAACCTGGAAGCCTGCCTCGCCCAGCCCTGGAAGGGCGAGGGTACGGTGGCTGACGCCCTGACCGCCCTGGTGGGTCGTCTCGGCGAGAACATCCAGATCTCCAACGTCGCCTACTACGAAAACGCGAACGGCGGCGTGGGCGCGTACGTGCACCACGACAACAAGAAAGGCGCCCTGGTTTCGGTCACCTGCCCGAAGCCCAACCAGGACACCTTCAAGGAACTGTGCATGCACGTGGTGGTCTTCAACCCGCCCTTCGCCTCCCGCACCCAAGTGCCGGCCGAAGCGGTCGAGCGCGAGCGTGAGGTCATCAAGGCCGGCCTCGAAGGCAAGCCCGCGGACATCCAGGAGAAGATCATGGTGGGCCGCATCGAGAAGTTCTACGGCGAGTCGGTGATCACCGAGCAGCCCTGGATCAAGGACGACAAGTCCACCGTGCAGAAGGCCCTCGAGGCCGCCCTGGGTGCCGGCACCCAACTGGTCGGCTTCCACCGCTTCGAGATCGGTCTCTGATCCCTGCGCGGCCGCTGGCCGCGCCGAATCCTGAATGCGCCCCGTCGAGCCCGGCTCGGTGGGGCGCACTGCTTCCGGGGGGCAACAGGGGCGAATCACCGGTTCGGTGGCTCGGCTGCGCATTTGGTCAAAAATCCCCGGGCTGCGCAGTTCGAGGGCCGCGTGCAGGTCCTATCCTGTTGCCCGGTTCCCCCGATCCGCTCTCCCCCCGACCTGCTCCCCCCGCGCTCCCATGTACCACCGCATCCTGCTCAAACTCTCCGGGGAAGCCCTCGGCCAGCCCCAGACCGGCCACGGCATGGACCCGGGCCAGATCCAGGCGTACGCCCGCCAGATCGCCCGCGTGGTGGGCCTCGGCGTCGAAGTCGCCATCGTCTGCGGTGGGGGCAACATCCTGCGCGGTGCGGAGTTCTCGCAGCTCGGCGGACACCGCGCCACCGCCGACTACATGGGCATGCTCGGCACCGTGATCAACGCGCTGGCCTTGTCCGACGCCATCGAACAACAGGGCGTCGATACGCGCGTGATGACCGCGCTCGAGATCAAGCAGGTGGCCGAACCCTTCGTGTGGCGCCGCGCCGATGCGCACCTCACCCGGGGCCGCGTCGTGCTGCTCGCCGCTGGCACCGGCAACCCGTTCTTCACCACGGACACCGCCGCTGCCTTGCGCGCGAACGAATTGCGCTGCGACGCGCTGCTCAAGGCCACCAAGGTCGACGGGGTCTATGATTCGGACCCGAAGAAGAACCCCGCTGCCAAACGGTTCGAGACGCTCACCTTCCGCGAGGTGATCGAAAAGGACCTGCGCGTGATGGACATCACGGCGATCACGCTCTGCATGGAGAACAACCTGCCGATCCTGGTTTTCGACCTGTTCCAGGAAGGCAACTTCGAACGCGTGGTGCGCGGCGAGAACCTCGGCACCACCATCCGCTGAAACCAACCCGGCCGCACGGCGGCCGGGCCCGTACCCCCAACGCACAAAAGGAGAACCCGTGACCTACGATTCCATCCTCAAGGACACCAAACAGCGCATGGAAAAGGCCTTGGAGCACACCAAGGACATGCTGCGCGGCATCCGGACCTCGCGGGCCACCTCGGCCCTGATCGACAACGTGCGCGTGGACTACTACGGCACGCCGACGCCCCTCTCCCAGATGGCGCAGATCTCGGTGCCCGAGCCGCGCCAACTGCTGGTCAAACCCTTCGATATGTCGGCCCTCAAGGAGATCGAGAAGGCCCTCGCGAAGTCGGACCTCGGCATCCAGCCGGAGAGTGACGGCAAGGTCATCCGCCTGAACCTGCCGCCCCTGTCGGGCGACCAGCGCAAGAAGTACGCGGCCAAGGCCAAGGAGATCTGCGAAGAGGGCCGTGTGTCCCTGCGCAACGTGCGCCGCGACGCCAACAAAGAGGCCGACGCCCTGCTGAAGTCCAAGGAGATCACCGAGGACGACAACAAGGGCCTGCACGAGGAGATCCAGAACGTGCTGAAGGACTACGAGGCCCAGGTCGGCGATCTGCAGGAGCGCAAGAACAAGGAAATCATGGAGGTCTGAGGACCGCCCGGCGGGCCCCGGCTTGGTGGCTTCCGGTCCTGCGCCGGGGGCTTCTGCCGGGGCCCCGCCAGTTTTTTGCGCGCGGCGCTTGTTGCGCGCTTTGGGGATTGTCTATATTCCCCGCCCTTGGCAGGCCTCCGGGCCCGCCGGCTCGCCCCGCATGGGGCTGGCAAGACAACCAAGGTGGGTGCGTAGCTCAGTCGGTAGAGCAACTGGCTTTTAACCAGTAGGTCCCAGGTTCGACCCCTGGCGCACTCACCATTCTTCTTGCCCTTGGCCGGCAGGTGATTACTGCAGTCCACTACTGCTGGCACTCCAGCCGGCAGAACGCCTGCCAGGCCGCATCCACCGCCTCTGACCGGGCGGTTTTTTTGTGCCCGCATGGCGCCTGCCGCTAGGCCACGCAGCAATGGCGCCCGCGGATTCAAACGACGCGGGGCGCGGGGCCAGGTGGCCGCCGCGCCCCGCGCAGGTTTGCTTTGAGGGTGTACCGCTCAGCGGCAGGCGAGGTCGCCGGCCTGGCAGGCGGCTTCCACCGCTGCGACCGACTTCGGGATCGCCACGGTCAGGTTCTCGTGGCCGCCTTCGGTCACCAGGATGTCGTCCTCGATGCGGATGCCGATGCCGCGCCAGCGCGGGTCGACGGCTTCGTTCTCCGGGTCCACGTACAGGCCGGGCTCGACGGTAAGCACCATGCCCGGCTCGAGCGGACGGGATTTGCCGTCGAGCGAGTAGGCGCCTTGGTCGTGCACGTCGAGGCCCAACCAGTGGCTGGTGCCGTGCATGTAGAACTCGCGGATCGCGCCGCTCTCGATCACCTCGGCGGGGCTGCCTTGGCACAGGCCCAAGTGGATCAGGCCCTCGGCCAGGTGGTGCGTTGCTACCTCGTGGATGCTGGAGGTCGGAACGCCCGGCCGCACCGCCGCCACGGCGGCTTCCTGGGCGGCCAGCACGACTTCGTACAAGGCGCGCTGCTCGGGTGAGAAGGTGCCGTTCACCGGGAAGGTGCGGGTCACGTCGGCCGCGTAGTATTCCCACTCGGCGCCGGCGTCGATCAAGAGCAGATCGCCATCCTTCAACACGGCGTTGTTTTCGATGTAGTGCAGGATGCACGCCCCCTCGCCGCCGGCGACGATCGAGTTGTAAGCGGGGCCGGTGGAACCGCTGCGGCGGAAGGTCGATTCGATCAGCGCATCGATCTCGTACTCATTCACGCCGGGGCGGGCCTGGGCCATGGCCGCGATGTGCGCCTCGGCCGTGATCGCGGCGGCGCGGCGCATGTTCGCGATCTCGCCGGCGGTCTTGTGCAGACGCAGCTCGTGCAGCAGGGGCAGGGGATCGACGAGTTCCACCGGCGGCTGCACGCCCTTGCGCGCGCGGCCGCGCAGGCCGCTCAGGGCTTCGAGCAGGTGCCGGTCGAATTCGATGTCGAATCCGGTCTGGGCCATGACGCGCTCGCGGCCCGCCAGAAGGCGCGGCAACTCGTGCCAAAGGTCATCGATCGGGAAGGCTTCCTCCACGCCGAGCACGGCGGGGGCCCGTTCGACCCCAAGGCGCTTGCCGTCCCAGATCTCCATCTCCTTGTTGCGCTCGCGCAGGAACAACACGCACCGCGAGTCTTCGAGCTTGAACTTGCCCGGCAGCATCACGAGTACCGCGTCCGGTTCGGCGAATCCGGTCAGGTACCAGAAGTCCGAGTGGGGGCGGAAGCGGTAGTGGCAATCGTGGTTGCGGGTGACCAGGTGGTGGGTAGCCACCACGGCGGCGGTCTGGGTCGCGAACAGGCGCTGCATCAGCGCGCTGCGATGGGCTTGGTAGATGCTCATGGGGGGCACTCTATCGCGGGGAATCCCCCGCAGAACGGGTTTTTTCGATCCAGGCGTCGATCAGCCAGGTCTCGGCGCCCGACAGGAGGCGCCGCAACCGAGCCACGCCTTCGACACCGGCGGGCAGCGGGATCAACGTGGTGCGTTCGGGCTGGGGATCGGGCGCGGGACCGGCCGAGATGTCCATCCCTAGCAGGCGACCGAGGTGCGCGGCCAGGACCCGGCCCTGTGCCTCGTCCCCGGTCACCAGGTGCAACCGGCGACCCCGGGCCCAGGCGGCTCCGCCCCGCGGCAACCCGGGCCACGGCTCGAACTCGCCGCGCAGCCGCAGGAACACCGTCCACGGACTCGTCCGGTCGGCGGGCAGAGCCACCACCACCGGCATGACGCCTTCTTCGACCCGCTCCCAATCGTTGTAGAGCAGATCGAGTGCGGCGTCGCGCGGCACGGGCAGGGTGACGGGCACGGACAGGGCTTCGCCGCCGGGGGCGAAGAGATCGAGTTCGATGCCTTGGTTGGTCAGGGTCAGGCGCAGGTCGAGCGCGGCGCCGGCGTAGCGCAGGTGCTCTTTGAAGTGCAGGACCAGGGGGCCGCGATCGGGGGCTTCCCCGTCGAGCGGCAGGGGCGGAAAGGCCGGCGCGAGGACCTGGCCGGCCGCGAGTTCGACCCGCGCGCCCGCGAGCCCGTCGTTCTGGAAGGCGATGCCCGGCCAAAGGTAGGGCAAGGCCCGCACCGCCGCAGCCGGGGTGTCCGCCAGGGCGCGCCAGTGTTGCCAAGCGTCCTGGTAACGGCCTTGGGCCTTGGCAATCAGGCTCAGGCTCAGGCGGGCCGCGGAACGGGCCTCCGGGGCGCTGTCGGGCGCGGTGAGGCGCGCGAGTGCGGCGGCCCAGGCGTCGAGCACCGGGGCGGCGAAGGGCTCCTGATCGAGCTCCCGGCGCGGCAGGTCCGCGGGCCACGGCGCCGGGGCGCAGTCGGGCGCCACCAGGGACCAGATGCGGTTGCAGGCGGGCCGACCCAGGTCCACGGCGGGGGCTTCGGCGGGGGCGGCCGGGGCCGGCGCCGGGTCCTGAGGAAGTTGGGCCGGGGCCAAAGCCAGCCAGAGGGCGGTCAGGTGCAGCATCGGATTTGGAGTGGGGGCCCGGAGAGAACGGCGCAACCGGTTCTGGGTTCGATCCGGGGCCCGATTGTCCGGCCCGGCGGCCGGCGGTACCGGCGACCGCACCGAGTTCGTATCTTATAGGACCACGGACCCCTTCCCGCGCGCCCCATGTCGTCGATCGATCCCAAGCTGCTCGAACTCCTGGCCTGCCCGGCCACCCGCCAAAAGCTGGCCCAGGCCGATTCCAGCGTGCTGGCGAAGCTCAACGCGCGCATCGCAGCGGGCGGCGTGAAGTCCGTGGGGGGCCAGGCGGTGGGCCAGCCCGTCGAAGCGGGCCTGGTGCGCGAGGACGGCCAGATTCTGTACGCGATCCGCGACGGCATTCCGGTGCTGCTCGTGGATGAAGGCATCCCGCTTGGGGACTGATCCCCCGTGCGTTTCGAACACCCCGGCCATCCCGGGCGCCAGGTGGCCCTGGCCTACTGCAGCAACCTGCACCCGGCGGAGAGCCAGGAGGCGATCTTGCAGGGCCTGGAGACCTTCGCTGCCGCGTTGCGCGCGCGGCTCGGCGTGCGCGGGCGCTTCGGCGTGGGGCTGTATCTACCCGCCCGCGTGGCGCTGGAACTCTGCCAAGACGGAGCCCTCTCCGAACGCGACCGCTTCCTGACGCAGTTCGAACGTTTCGGGCTCGAACCCTTCACCTTCAACGCGTTTCCGTACGGGGATTTCCACCGCGCGCGCCTGAAGGAGGAGGTTTACAAACCCACTTGGCTCGCGCCGGAACGGGGCCAATTCACCCATGCCGTGGCGCGCGTGGCGCGCGATTGGGCGGCGCGGCTCTACGGCGGCGGCGCGACCGGGCACCTGTCGATCAGCACCCATCCGGGCGCGCACCAGAGTCAGGTGCACGGCACCGCCGACCTGCACGGCATCAGCCGCAACCTCGCCGAAGCGGTGGCGCGCCTGGCGGTGGATCACGTGGCTGGGGAACCGCCGGTGGTGCTCTCGCTCGAGGCGGAACCCTGGGCGGTGGCGGGCAATTCGCTGGCCCTCGCCGAGCTGCGCGTGGTGGTTTCCGCGCGCGCCGAACGGGTGCTGCGCGACCACTACGGTATGGGCGACCTCGACGCGATCGAAGCCGTGGCGCGCCACCTGGGCAGTTGCCTCGACGCCTGCCACAGCGCGGTGGAGTTCGAGCCGGTGGAGCTCGCCTTGCGCGCGGCCACGCACGAAGCCCGTCCAGGCAAACTGCAGTACACCAGCGCGCTCGCGCTCGAGCGGCCCGGCGCCCATCCCGAGGGACGGGCGCGACTGCTCGCCATGGACGAACCGCGGTTCTTGCACCAGGTGAATGGACGCCGCGGGGAACGGTTGATGCGCGCGGCGGACTTGCCCGATCTCGCGGCGGCGTTGCAAGGCCCCGAAAGCGACGAATGGCTCGATTGCGACGAGTGGCGCTGCCATTTCCACGTGCCCGTGGATCTCGAGGAGTTCGGTGGACTCTCGACCACGCGCGCCCATGCGGATGCCTTGCTCGAAGGCCTGCTCGCTGATCCCGGTGTTTGGGGAGGCAGCGATCTGCACGTGGAAATCGAAACGTACACGTGGAGTCTGCTTCCGGGCCGCCAGGCCGATGCATTGCTCGAGGGCATGGCTCTGGAGTACGGGCACGTGCTCGCTCGGCTCGAGCGCGCGGGCTGGAATCCGGTGGACTGAACCGCGCGGGGGCGTTCCGGCTACGGCTGCTGCGGCGCCACCGGGATGAACCAGGTGCGATACCAGGCGGGGCCGAGGGCGGCGATGCGGTGATCGCGCACGCGGGTGCCCGCAAACCGCGCGGCGAAGCGGTTGTGATCGTAGATGCCGTGGTGCGCGCCGCGGGTCAAAAGCGAACAGCCGTTGAGCGGGAACCAGTGGTGCACCCGCTGCAGCAAGCGGTGCCAGACGGGGCCTTCCTGTGGGCGGAAGTCGGCCACGAGCAACCAACCGCCTTGTTCGAGGTACTGCACTAGGCGTTTGCGCATGCGCAGCATCGTGCGCGTGTCGAACACGTTGAACAGGTGGTTCGCGCAGACGGCGTCCGGGGGCTCGGGGGGGAACCAGGTGGCCAAGTCGGCTTCGATGCAGGTGACCGTCACGCCGGCGCGGGCGGCGCGGCGCCGGGCGCGCGCGAGCATCGCTGGCGAGCGATCGACGAGGGTCACCCGCAGGCCCCGGCGCGCGGCTTCGACGGCGGCGCGGCCGGTGCCGCCACCGGCGAAGAGCACGTGTTGGCCGGGTTCCAGCACCTCGAGCTGGCAGACCCGCGAGCGCCAGATCGCGCCGCCGGTTAACACGGCGGTGCATAGGTCATAGATGGGGGCGACCAGGGCGTAGCGATCCATGGAGCGGGCGGGCGGGCGCCCGCTGCGGCTACGAAAAAACCACCCGGAGTTGGACTCGAGCGGGTGGTCTTGCGGGTTTCCCGTGCGGCCCAAGGGGCTGCGGAGGGAGGGTGGAGTGGTGACCCCTAGGGGATTTGAACCCCTGTCGCCAGGATGAAAACCTGGTGTCCTAGGCCTGACTAGACGAAGGGGCCACCCGGGTTCGAAGGTCGCTCTGACGGGCAGGGCTGCCTTCGGAGGGAGGAAAATACGGCCTCGCCGGGGGGGAGTCAACGCGCTCCGGGATCTTTTTCGTGCAAATCCGGGGCCCGGGGCGGGGCTCAGGCGGAGGTCGCCAGCCGGGCCCGGGGGTGGGCCTTCGCGTAGACCTCCTGCAGGCGCTCGATCGACACGTGGGTGTAGATCTGCGTGGTGGTCAGGTGGGCATGGCCGAGCAGCTCCTGAACGGCGCGCAGGTCCGCGCCGCGATCGAGCAAGTGGGTGGCGAAGCTATGCCGCAGGGTGTGCGGGGTGACGCGGCGGGGGATGCCGGCGGCCAGGGCATGCTGCGCGACGATGCGCTCGAGGCTGCGGGTGACGAGGCGCGTGCCCCCGCGGCCCAGGAACAGGGCGTCGCCGGCCGCGCGCACGGCTTTGGGGCGCGCCGGGTCGGCGAGGTACTCGACGGCGGCTTCGCGGGCGTAGCGGCCAAGCACGGCGAGGCGTTCCTTACGGCCCTTGCCGAAGATGCGCACCAGGCCCCGTTGCAGGTCGAGGTCGCCGCGGTCCATGGCGACGGTTTCGCTGGCGCGGCTGCCGGTGGAATACATGATCTCGAACAGCGCGGCGTCGCGCAGGCCGTTCGATGTGCTGCGGTCGGGGGAGGCGAGCAGGTCCTCGACCTCGCCGGGGGAGAGCACCCCCGGCAGGTAGCGCCCGGTGCGGCGCTTGCGCAAACCGACCATCGGATTGCGCGTGATGTCGCCGGCGGCGAGCAGGTGTTTGAAGAAGCCGCGCAGGCTCGAGAGCTTGCGCTGCATGCTGGAGGAGGACAGTTCGCGCCCGTCCAGTTCGGCCAGCCAGGTGCGCAGGTGGCGCGCGCTCACTTCGCCGGGATGCTGCACGCCCCAGGTCTCGAGGAACGCCGCGAACTCGGCCAGATCCCCGGCGTAGGCCTTCAAGGTGTGGGGGCTGACGCTGCGCCCGTGTTCGAGCACATGCAGATATCCGTCGACCCACTCAAAGAGTGCGCCTTCTTGCGATCCGCTTGCGGAAGGTTCCGCGCCGGGCCCGGCGTTCACCGGCCCTTTTGATCGCTCCCGGACTTGGCGTCGCTCGCGCCGCCCTTCGCTCCGCCGACGGACGCCTTTGCATGGGCGCGCCAGGCGGACAGCAGGATCTCGCGGGAGCGCGGGTTGATGCCCGCGGTGAAGCCCGCGTCTTCGGCGGCCTTCAAGGAGACCAGCAGCTCGGACGCCGACTTGGACTGGGCGTCGAGTTTGGCCTGCATCTCCTTCACCTTGGTCTCCAGGACCTGGACGCGGGCGGTCAGGGCCTGGGTGTCGTCACCCGGGTTCATGGCACCGATGGTGAGCAAGCTCAGGGCCAGGACGGGCACGAGGGCGGTTTTGGCGTTGATCTGCATGGCAAAGCCTCTATCGAGTCGGACCCCGGTCCCCTTGACCGGGGCAAGAGGGATATTTTGCGCATCCCGCCCTGGGGCCCCCGGAATAGGACTTCCCAAAGCCTCGAAGCGGGATCCGCCGACCCCGCATCCGATCAGGAGGGCAGATCCGGGTCGGGTTTTGGCAGACCTTTCGTGAGCAGGATCGGCCAGATCAAGGCGGCGGCGCCGAACAGGTACGGGGCCCACGGTTTCACCGCGTAGAAAAGCAGGCCTCCGATCATCGGGCCGATGGCGCGCGACAAGGATCCGAGCGAGCGGAAGACGCCGAGGGCCAGACCCTGTTCGCTCGGCGGCGCGTAGCGGGAGACGAGGGCGGAGAGGCAGGGCATCACCATGGCGCTGCCCACCGCCAGGAAGAACAGGCCGCCGTAGAGCATTCCCGAACTCTGGGTCAGGCCCACCAAGATCAAGCCCGGCAGGGTGGCGACCATGCCCGTGAAGGCCAGCCGGACCTCGCCGATCCTTGGAGCCAAGCGGCGCACGAAGCCGCCTTGGATCAACGCGATCATCAGGCCCACGAATACGAACATCCACATGTTCTGCTTGGGGCCGTAATCCAATCGTTCGCTGGCGAGGAAGGTCAGGGTGAACTCCATCGCTCCGAAGATCAGGAAGTAGCTGAAGTAGGCCAGGTTCGCGCGGCGCACGCCCGGGCGATCGATGCGGGCCAGGGCGGCCCAGGGGCGCAGGGTGCGGCCTTCGCTGGCTTTTTTGTCGTCCGGGTGCAGGGTTTCGGGGAAACGCATCATCGCCCAGATCAGGTTCCAGGTCGCGAGCACGAAGGAGAGCAGCGCGGCGCCCGAGAAGGGATGCAGGCCGAAACGCGCGAATTCGGGGAACGACGCGGTCAGGTTCCAACCGGCGGACAAACCGCCAAGGGCCGGGCCGAACACGAAACCCAGGCCGATGCCCGCGCCGATGAGGCCCATGCCGTGGGCGCGCTTCTCCGCCGTCGTGACGTCGGAAACGGCGGCGGAAACGATCGAGATGTTGCCTGCCATGATGCCGCCGATCAGGCGCGCCACCACGAGCAGCAGGAAGCTGTGGGCGAAGAACCAGAAGCAGTAGCTGAGCGCGGTTCCGGCCAGGGTGAACAGCAAGATGCGCCGCCGGCCATATCGATCGGAGAGGGATCCCCAGACCGGTGCCATCAGGAATTGGCACAAGGAGTAGATCGAGCCGAGGGCGCCGCCGAAGAAGGCGTGCACGGCCACCGAGCGCAGGGGATCCTCGGCGCCGACCCAGCGGCCTAGCATCTGGGCGAAGCTCCCGACCAGCCCATCGGGCCCCTCCTGCCCGATGTAGTAGCGCAGCATTTCGGGGAAGAGGGGGAAGAGGATCGAGAATCCGACCATGTCCAGGAACACGGTCAGGAAACCCAATCCGAACACGGCGCGGGTCGTGGCTTGACGCATGGCGGGGTTATACCAGATGGAGACGGCAGGTCCGCCTGGGCAGGGGCCTCTGCGCCGTGACCTCTGGGGAGGACGGCGGGGGAAGTGCACGGCGGGCGGCTGACCCCGGTTTTGGGCGCCTTGCGTGCACTGCAGGGGCTTGCGGGGCCGATACCGGATCCGGCACGCGCTTTGCACGGGAAATTGGGCGCGACAAGGCCCCGGCGGCATACTAGTAGTCCGCTGACCCCGCACCCGGAGACTCCCGACCATGCTGTACCCGAACTGGAAAAGCCTGACCCTGCTCGTTTGCCTGACCCCCGCCTGGGCCGCGTCCGCGCCGCTCGTCGGGTCCGACCTGTTGCCGCGCGTGGTGCAGGACGAGGAGGACAAGCCCGAGGAACTCCCCGACAAGCGCGAGGAGGTCAAGAACCTGCTTGAGAACCTCAAGAACCACGCCAAGGCGCGCGGGACCCAAGATGCAGACGCCCAGGGGGTCATCGAGACCCTCATGAAGGAGTTCCCGCAGTCCGGCCCCAAGGACCGCGTCTCGATCGTCAAGGGCATCGGCCAGATCTTCAAGGAGAAGCGCAAGCAGGCCGAAGACGGCACCTTCGACAACACCCTGTACTTGGCGGCGGCGTACGCCCTCGGCGAGATGGGACCGGAGAGCGTGGCGGAACTGACCAGTTGGATCGGCAACAAGACCCACCGGTCGAACCTGCTGCTGCAGGAGAAGCTGATCCAGTCCCTGGGCAAAACCAAACACCCCGATGCGGTCAAGCCGCTGCTCGACCTGCTCGGCAACAAGGACTTCGCCATCGAAGCGGCGGGGGCCCAGGCGCTCAGCAACTTCGGCGAGCTCGAGATCAAGGCGCGCAAGAAGGTCTTCGAGGAGGTCCTCAAGACGCTCATGAGCGCGAAGAACGCGATGGACGCGGACGTGAACAACCAGGATCCCGTCGTGCACAAGCGCTACAACGCGGTCTCGGCTTCGATGTTCAGCGCGCTGCAGGCCCTGTCGGGTCATGAAGAAGCCACCCCGGAGGATTGGCAACGGTGGTGGAACAAGAACAAGAAGGAAGACTGGGACGGAAAAACCGAGTAGTGGTCGGTTTCCGTGACGACCGGACGAATGGGTCCGGGAAACGTTCTGCCGGCGGGAGGGGCTCGGGCCTGCTCCCGCTGGTGTTTGCCGCCCTGCTGTTTGCGCAGTGCGATCAGGGGAGCGGGGCTCGGCTGCACGCGCCGGTGGATCCCACCCCGGACGAGGTCGTGCGCGATGGGCGTTTGTCGGGGTACGGCGGACATGTGCAGGAGGGCGGCGCGCAGTTGGAATTGCATCTGCGGCCGGTGACCTTGCTCCAGGTGCGCACGGCGAGCGAAGCGTTGCATTGGGGCGGCCAGCAGGTCTGGCGGCTCGACGTCTACGCGCAGCCCGGCAATGGCCAGGATTGGCCTTGGCCCGCGGTGGCCTGGCGCGCCGCCGGTCTCGAATGGCAGGCCCTGCCGCAAATCGCCGCGCCGGTGGAAGAAGCGGGTGCCCCGGTCGTCCCGGGCCCGCCCTGGAGTGCCCTTTTCCGTCTTCCCGAAAACCCGATGAAACCCGGCGAACACACCTCGATCACCTGGCTCGCGCCGGCGGATCTGAAGGACCCGGAGTTGCGGTTCGGTGAGACGGTGGTGGCGTTGACCGGGATCACCGAGCCCGCTGGGGCCGATGCGCACGACGTGCCCTGGATCGACATGCAAGGAGGTCGCCCCCGATGATTCAATCGCTGCTATTCGCCATGTGCCTGACCGGTTTGCAGAGTCCGGCGCCGACCCCAGAGGTGGCCCCGGCCCCTGCCCCGGTTGAGGGACAAGCGGAAGCGGGGGAAACCCCGGCCACGGATCTGGAAGTACCGGCCCCGCGCACCGAAGCGGAGTGGCGCTTGCGCGAGATGGAATTGCTGGCGCGCATCCGCAGCCTCGAGTTGGAGCTGGCGCAGGAACAGGCGCTGCGGCTGGCCCGCGAGCAGGAGTGGCTCGAATTCACCGGCCTGCTCAATGCGGTGCCGGCGGAGCGCCGGCCGCAGGTGCCGGCTTTCCTCGAGAAGGCGCTGATCCCCGATCCCGAGCCCGCCGAACCGGCGCAACCCGATCCGGAGGAGCTCGCCGCGCTAAAGCGCGCCCAGGAGATCAAAACCACCCTGCGTGCGTTCTTGCGGGCCGAAGGCTGGACTTCGATCGATCTGCTCGAGGTCGGCAGCGTGCAGCCGGGCGGCGTCGGTCCGATCGTGGCGCGGCAATTGGATGGCAGCGGCCATTTCCTTTCGACCCTGGTGGCGGATCGCCTGCGGCTCGAGAAATCCACCGCCGGATACACGCTCACCTTGGTGTTCGAGTCGGGGTACGAGCGGCGCGCGGGCCAGGTCTGGCCGTTTGCCGATCCGGACGATCCGGAGGCGCCGCTTTCGCTACCCGCATCGGTGTTGCAGGAAGAGGGGCCCGCGGTGCGCCGCGGCGCGCTGCGCATCGCCCTGACCGGGGTGCGCCCCGATCCGTGGCTCGACGCCCTGCCGGAGTTGTTTCGGCCGGAGGACCTCGAGCTGCGGGTCAACGACGGCCGCCACGATCCGATGCGCCTCAAACTCGATTGGAATCAGCTGCTCAAGGACCGGCACCAGGCGGGACGCTGGCGCATGGTGGCCCTGGGGGGCGTGGTGGGTGAGACGTACCACGAAGTGCATCTGGCGGAGTTGGATGTAGCGGGTCGCGTCGTGCGGCGCTTGTTCGCGGACCGCATGCGGGTGCGGTTGGAAGGGCAGGCGGCGATGCTCGAACTCGAATCGGGGGCCCAGGAACGGTCCGGGCGCATGGTCGCCTTCCTCGCCGATCGCTACACCTTGGTGCTGACCGGGATCGACCGGGAGGCGTGGATTGCGAGCCGCCTGCCGGGCATGCCGGCGCCCGCTGCCGCCGAATCCAGTCGCGTCCCTGAGAGCGACGGCTGAGGCGCCTTTCCCTGCGCTCGGGCCGCCGCTACCTTTGGGCCCGTGAGCCTGTTCGACCCTCCGCCTCCGATCCCGCCGGCCCGTGGCCCCGAACCCCGTCCGGTGCTCGGGGTGGCCCAGCTCACCGAGCGCATCGCGGGGCAGCTCAAAGGCATGGGGCTGCTGGCGGTGCAAGGCGAGGTCAGCGGCCTGAAGCAGGCCGGTTCCGGGCACCTGTACTTCCAGCTCAAGGAAGCCGGCGCGTCCCTCTCGTGCGCCATGTGGCGCAGCCGCGTGGCGGCGGGCCTGCGCTTCGACCTGAGCGAAGGGGCCCAAGTGATCTGCCATGGCCGCCTCGACGTGTACGCGCCGCGCGGCGGGTACTCGCTCATCGTCGAACGCATCGAACCCTTGGGCATGGGCGCGTTGCTCGCGCGGCTTGAGGCCCTCAAGAACGAATTGCGGGGCCTCGGCTGGTTCGACCGCAAACGACCGATTCCCGCTTGGCCCCGGCGAATCGGGCTCGTCACCAGCCGCGACGCGGACGCCCTGCGCGATTTCCTGCGCACGCGCAGCCTGCGCTGGAGCGGCTTTCCCGTGCGGCTGTGTCACACGCGCGTGCAGGGGCCCGGCGCGGCGGATGAGATCGCGCACGCCATCGCGCGCCTCGACGACGGCACCTGTGACGTGATTTGCGTGGTGCGCGGCGGGGGCTCGATCGAAGACCTCTGGGCCTTCAACGAACGCGTGGTGGCGGAGGCCGTCTGGAATTGTTCCGTGCCCGTGATTAGCGGCGTCGGGCACGAAAGCGATACGACCTTGATCGATCTGGTCGCGGACTTGCGCGGGCATACGCCGACCAACGCCGCAGAGAACGCGATCCCCGACCGCGAAGCCTGGAGCGCGCGGCTCGAGCGGGCCCAGGCCTACATGGAACGCGCGATGGAGCGGCGCCTGGCCCAGGCGGAAACCCAGTTGGCCGCCTTGGGCCGCCGGGCGAGCCTCGCCAGCCCCGCCGGATTCCTGCGCGCGCCGGAGCAGCGCATCGAAGGTCTCGCCCGGCGCTTGGAGCAAGGGCTCGAGTCCCGGCTGCACCGCAGCGAGGCGCGGCTCACCACGTTGGAGGCCCGGCTGGCCGCCGGTCATCCAATGGTGGCCCTGCGCGACCGCGAGCGGCGATTGCAGGCGGTGGCTCCGCGTCTGGGACTGGCGATGGAACGCCGCATGGAACGGGCAGCGGCGCGCCTCGAACGGGTGGGCGGACTGCTCGAAGCGATCTCGCCTTTGGCGGTGCTCGACCGCGGGTATGCCATCCTGCACCGCGCCGCCGATGGTTCCGTCGTGCGCGGTCCAGCGGACGCGCCCGCGCAGACTCCCTTGGTGGTGACGCTGAAGGGGGGCCGCATCGCGGCCGTGGCGGGTGAGGAGCTGCCGTCATGAGCGTGGCGGCCAGTCACGGCGTGTGGGCCGTGGTCATCAATTGGAACGGCGGCGAAGAGAACCTGCGTTGCCTGCAGTCGCTCCTGGCGGCCGGCATCGACGCCGCGCACGTGGTGTTCGTCGACAATGGTTCGATCACCGGCACGGCGCGGCAGGTGCGGAGCCACTTCCCGGGCCTGAACTGGATCCAGAACCGCAGCAACCAGGGGTTCGCCGAAGCCGCCAACCAGGGAGCCCGTCGCGCGCTCGAGCTCGGTGCGTTGTGGGTGCTGTTCGTCAACAACGACCTCGAACTCGACGAACACTGCTTGCAGACTCTGATGACCGAAGCCGCCACCGATCCGCGCATCGGCGTGCTCGCTCCGCGCATCCTCGAAACCGGGGGCGGGGGTCGAATCTGGGCCTGCGGCGGTGCGTGGAACCGCGGACTGCGTCTCGTGCGCCTGCTCGGCCACGGCCAACAGGACGGGCCGGGGTGGCAGTGGGTCCAGGAGCCGGATTTCCTCACGGGCGCGGCCTTGCTCGTGTGCCGCGAGGCGTGGAGCGCGGTGGGGGGCTTCGATTCCGACTACTTCGCCTACATGGAAGACGTGGAGCTCAGCCTGCGCGCGCGCGCGGAGGGCTGGCGCGTTTGCATGGTCGGAGCGGCCCTGGCGCACCACGCGCCCTCGAGCACGACCGGCGGCGGCTATAGTGCGCGCCGCAAGTACATGATGACGCTCAACACCGTGCGCTTGCTGCGCAAGTTGGGCACGGGGAGCGCCTGGATGCGTTGGCTCGCGACCGAATTCCTGCCGTATCCCCTCGTGCTGCTCGCGCAGACCCTGCGGGGCAACGGCCGCGCGGGACTCGCCAAAGGGCTCGGCCTCTGGCACGGGCTTACGGGGCGCAAGGTCAAGGCCGCGCACATCGAACCCGGCGGTTCGCGCCTCTGGCCGAAACCGCCCGCGACCTGAGTGGGGCGCGCGGCGTACCGCGCGGAATCCGTACCGGCACTTAGAAGGTGT
Organism: Planctomycetota bacterium; assembly: GCA_041398705.1. GTDB lineage: Bacteria > Planctomycetota > UBA1135 > UBA1135 > NORP259. The sequence continues at coordinate 35,111 of JAWKUI010000010.1, forward strand.
AGCCCACGCCGTTCGAGAAGTTCGACGCGCCACCCGCCTCGCGGAACCAGAGTTGGAAGTACCACGTCTCGCCCGCAGCGATCGTGGGGGATCCGATCAGGGGCAGGGCCTGGGGAACATCGAAACCCGAACCCGTGGCCGAAGTGCCGACCAGGTTGGTCCAGACGCCGTTCGAATCGAAGATGCCGACCGAGTTGAGTTCGCCGCCGATCACGTTGTAGCGGCCCAGCTGTGCCCCCGCGCCGGTGCCCAGGCAGAGGTGCCCCTGGCTGAGGGCGAGGCCCGGATCCGCAGCGGCGGAACCGACGAGCAGGTAGGTGAATTGCCCCGCCGGACCCGCGTTTGCGTTCAAGTGCAGCCCGCTTCCCGCCGCGCCGGACAGGGTCGCGAGCAGGTGCGTCGGCTGACCGGTGGAGTTCGGGTCGGCCGGGTCGCAGAAGGTCGTGAAGTTCGCGCCCCCGGAGGTGACGTACTCGAGAGCGTTGGCCATCAACGTCGTGCCGTCGCCCGCGGAATTCCAATACACGCCGATGCAGTCGCTGGAAGGGGGGAACAAGCCGATGTCCACGCGCCCCGGCATATCGCCGACCGCGGCGAGGATGCGGCCGTCACTCCACTGCGCGATGGTCAGCCCCTGCACCAGGTTGGTGGTCGTCGGGCGCGCGGCGTAGCTGGCGCTCAGGTTCGACACGCCAACCATGAGCGGGTGACCCGGAGCCAGGATCGTGCCCAAGGTCGCGGGATCGCTGACGAAATTCGACTGCGAATCGATCACCTCGTATCCACCGGCCAACCAGCGCCCGCCGATGTACCGGCCCCCGATGCCGGCCGCGTTGCCGAAGGTCGCCACGACCACGCCACCGCCCCAATCGACGTAATCCGCGAGGCGATCGCCGAGCGTGACGCGATCGAAGTAGTCCTGGTTGGTCCACGTCATGATCGCCTGGTACCCCTGCATCGTGGCCAGATCCGGGGTGCTGCTGACCACATCGAGCACGTCGACCGCCTGGAAGCGCCCGGTCGCGAGCAACTTGTCGCGCACATCGTCGATGCCGCACTGGGTCACGTTGCCGGCGGCGAGGGCCACGCGCAGGTTCTGGGCCTGGAGCGGGGCGGTGCAGAGAAAGAGGGCGGCGAAGAGGGGGCGGTATTGCATGGAAGGTTTCCCGGAAATGAAATCGGGCCCCAGGGGGCTCTAGGAAGACTACCAGAGGGCCGGAATTGCGCCAGCCCCACCCGCCGGATCCCGGTATCGACCCCCGTGCAAGCCCCTAGCGGGGCCTAGCGAGCCACCATTGGTGCCCGGCGGCATCGGTCACCGCAGCGGTGCGGTGTCCATATTCCTGGTCGGCGGGCTCCCGCAGGGGGGTAGCGCCCAGGTCGAGCAAGCGGCGCCAGGTCCCATCCACATCGTCGACGAAGTGGTAGAGCAACGCGCCGCCCGCCCGCTCCGGGGCGCGGCCCACCATGACCCGCGCTCCGGCGATCTCCGCTTCGCCGTGCACGCACGTCCCGTCCGGACCCGCATGGCGCTCCACCTCCCTGGCCCCGAGGCCGGAGGCGAGGAACGCGAGGTAGACCTCCACGTCGGGCACGAGCAGGTAGGGGGTCACGGCGGTGTAGCCGGCGGGGACGTGCGTCGCCATGATTTCAGAGCCCTTCGCAGTGGGCGGCGAGGGTTGCGCGCTGCTCTTCGTCGAGGTCCGGTGAATTCTCGAGCAGGGCGGCGAGCAGGTCATGCGGTTCGAGGTCGCGGCCTGCAACGATGCCGGGGGTCTCGAGCGCATCCGCGATGCACTCGGGGCGCACCAGATACGCGCTCAGGCGCACCATACCGCCGAACTCGGCTTCCTGGCCAAGGGCCACGCGCAGGCTGCCTTTGGGGATCGGTTCGCCCGAGTGTTTGCACTTCGCGCGCCCCGATGGATCCAGTTCGGCGTAGGGGATCTGCTTGCGCTCTTTCTTCGCGGCCTGGGCCTTTTCCGCCAGCCCTTGCAGGCTGGACAGTTCAGGCAGCTCCACCGGCAGGGACTCCAGGTCGCCCCAGGCTTCCTGTTCGTAGGCCTCGGCGACCTTCTCGTACATTTGCCGCGCGGCGCAGTTCAGGTGGTACCACATGTACCCCGCACCGAAACGCCCATCGACGAGCACTCCGAGCCGCAGGGTGTCCTGCTCGATCGCCTTGCGGCAATTCTTGCACTTCGAACGGGAGGAGCGGGCGCCCTCGATTTTGTAGGCGGGCAGTTCCGCGATGTCTTCGTTGGGTTCATCCATGGTCGGTTTGCGGGGTTGTTGCCGCCTACTGGGGCATCAGGCTTTCGGCGGCTCCGTCGATCTTGGCGAGCAGGGTCTGCATCAACCGATCGCGGTGTTCGAACAGGCGATACCCCTTGGCTTCGCGCAAGTACCCCTTCGCTTCGGGGTGTCGTTCGAACAGGGTCGTCTCGCCCAATTCGTCGCGCAAGCGCTCGAGGCGCGCCCGCTTGTCGAGCAGGGCTTTGGTCAAAAGCGGCATCACCATCGAGTAGTCCGCCTGCATCGACTCGGTGGTACGGGTGAATTCGTCCTTGTCGACCTTGCCCCAGGTGACGGCTTCCGCGGGCGGGCAGGACGACAGCGATCCGTCGGTGACCGGGGCAGAGGTGATCTGGATGTCGTACAGGTATCCGCGGATCTCCTCGAATCCCAGGATCTGGGAGAGGGCCGGCTCGGGCTGCAGGTTGAAGTTCTTCGGCACGCCGCCACCGAGCACCAGGGTGCCCAGAGCACCCGCTTCGGCTTCGGTCTGACCCCAGAGGTGGTAGGCACAGGACTCGAGCACCTCGTGGTGCAGGTCCAGCGAGAAGCCGTACTCCAGGTGGTTCTTCTGGGCCAGGGCCCAGAGTTTGACCGAGTTGAGGAAGACCGAACCGTCGGCCGGGGCGCCGACAAAAACGGGGATGGACTTGCGGTAACACAGGGCGAGCAGCCCTTCGGGGGCGCCGACCTTGCGCTCTTGCTCGGCGTAGCAGGCGCCGAGCTTGTTGCGCATTTCGGTGCCCGACATGAGCTTCTGGAACTCGGGCCGCAACAGGCAGCGGGTCAGGAACTCATCCTGGTCGAGCAACACGTCCTCGTCGAACCCGATGTCCGTGATGCGGATCGTGCGGTCATCGCGCAGGGCCCCGTCGTCGCCGAAGATCGGCACCTCGTGGAATGGATGTTCGGCCGCCGAGTCCAGGCTGCGGTGCCCGTCGTGGTAACAGACCGCATCGGTGGTGGAGACTAGGCAGAACCAACCGGTGTCGAGCAGCGGGTTGAGCCACGCCAGGTGCTGGCCGCTGGCGGTCACCGGCCCCGCCACGGCCAGGGTCATCGGCACCCCGCGCCCCACGGCCTGATCGAGCAGCATCCAGATGCGCCGCAGATACGCGCCGCCGAAGCTCGGCAGGCAGTTCTCCAGCACATGGTCGAGGTGGCGCACCTCCAGCACACTCCTGTGACGCAGGGGCTGGCCGCCCTGCGGGCAGGCCTGGCGTTGATCTTGTCGGGTGGGGCTCATGGTCGGGAGTGTAGCGCCCGGGTGGGGCCGGGGGACAGGACGGGAGGATGCGAAGGGACGAATCCCCCGCCGCAGGTCCCGACCCGGCCCCAGGACACCCCGGTCCGCTTTCACGCTCCGCACCCAGGACCGCCTTCCGGGGCAGGCGGTTTCCGCGGATCCTCAAGAAATCCGCTTCCGTTTGCCGGTCACTACTCGGTTCGGTTGGGTTCCGGCAGATCGCCGAGCTCGAGAACCTGGCGGCCGGAAAGGGTGCCCACCGCGATCGGAATCGAGGTTTCCGCGTCGGCATCCTCCCAGAGCAACTGGAAGGAGCCCGCGGGCAGATAGTCGGCGGCAAATCGACCTTGCTCGTCGAGGGGCAGCTGGCGTGCGCTGGCATCGCCTTCGTACTCAAGCAGCAGTTCGCCGCTGGAGGGGGGCGTTGCCCAGGGCAGCCGACCGCGCAGGGATGCGCGGGGAAGGTCGCTTTCGCGCGGGGGGGCGATAGGATCGGGCTGGCCCTTGGACCAGTGGCCCCGCCAGCGCGCCGTGGACACGCCGCCGGGGGCGATCAGTAGCAGTTCGCCGGATTCCGTGCCGGAGGCGGCGAACAAGACGGCGCGGCCGTGTTCGTCGAGGACAGCAGGGGGGGCGGCGGGGTCGATTTCGCTGTCGCCAGCCGCCACCGCGGCCACCGTCCAGCCCGCGAGGGGCTCGCCCGCTTCGTCGGTCATGTGAACCTCGATCCGCTCGGGCACACGAAGCTGGATGCGCTGGGAAGTGACCTCCCCCGCAAGTACATCGACTTCGCCGGAGTACCAGCACTGCGACCAGGGTGCGGTCGGGTCCGGGCAGCGTTCCACCTGGACCTGGTAGCGGCCGGGAAGCAGCCCGTCGAACTCCGCCATCGCGCCCCGTAGCGGCCGGCGATGGCGCAGGGCGGCAGCCGCGCCGGGCCAGAAGGGCCCCAGGGTGTCGCTGCCCATCCAAAGCAGGCGCAATTGCACATCGGAGGGCAGTGGGGCACCCCCCTGACCTTCCACTTCCAGGCGCAGCCGGCCGGCGGGCCCCAAGGTCAACGACACTTGACCCGTCCCCTGCAACCAGTACTCCTGCCAGACCGATTCCGGCCCTTCATCGGACGTGGCGAACAAGAGCAGCGGGCCTTCGGGGATCTCGTCGCTGGCGAACCGCCCTTCGCTATCGCAACGCACGGACACCAGGTCGAGGGGCTGCGGCGTCGGAGTGGTGTGTTTCGGCAAAGAGGCGGGTTCGTCCTCGCCGGAGGGGAACGCGATCAAGACTTCCGCACCCGCTGCAGGCAGTCCCGCGGGCCGCAGCACTTGGCCCCGCAATGTGCTGGCCGGGGCCCCGAGCACCAACTCCAATTCGAACGAAGGCGGGCCTTCCGCGAGCACGAAATCGGCGAGGCCCGGCTGGTATCCGTGCGCCCGCGCGCGCAACAGCAGCAGGTGCGCTGCGTTCTCGAGGGTGAAGCGGCCCTGTTCGTCGCAATGCGCGACGACCGCTTCGGTCGACCACTCCGCGGCCGCAATCGACTCGACGTCGGCAAAGGCCACCGGCTGTCCCTTCGCATTCACCACCGTGCCCAGCACCCGCGTGCCCGCGGGCAATTCAAAAATGCACGGGCCTGCCGCCGGCACCAGCACCTCGAACTCGACGGGACTGCGGTCGACGCGCACGCGGTAGGTGCCCGCGGGCAATTCCTGCCAGGTCACGCGGCCTTGCTCGTCGGTGAGCGCCCGCCGGATCGGCGCTGCGCTGCCGGGCACCAGCACGGCGAGTTGCACCCCGAAGAGCGGCATCCGGTCCCCAGCGCGCACGAGCTTCGCATCCAGTGAATACCGGTCTTCCGCCGTGCTGGGGCCCGAAGGCGAAGGATCCGGCGCGGCGACCTGCCGTCCCGATGGACTTGTATCCGCCGATCGCAGCGGAAAATCGCCCTGCAGGTTGGCAGGCAGGGACACCTCCATGGGACCGCTGGCGGCCAGGCCGGCTCCGGGGGTGGCGGACTTCCAGTTCCACACCGCCAACGCGACGGCCAGGATGAGGATCGACGACAACAGCAACTTGTGTCCCATGAGCAAAGCTCCGATGGTCAACGCCGGAACCGGAGCAGGGACTGGAATGTGCGATACACCCGCTCCAGAACGCGCGATCGAAGCCTGGTGCGCAGCGGCCTGTTGCAGCAGGTCGGCGCGCAGGGCGGGCCAGCGGTCGCTGGGGAGGTGCAGGCCGAAGAGGGCCGGCAAGGTCCCCGCGGGAAGGGTCTCGCGCAGGCGCTGCAGGCCCCGGTGGATCTGCATGCGCACCGTGCCTGGGGCACGGTCCAGACTATGGGCGATCGCCTTGGGTCCGAGCCCTTGGATCAGGTGCAACAGCAGCACTTCGCGGTAGGGCGCAGGCAGATCCTCGATGATCGCCTGGACCCGCGCGAGCATCTCCTGCTGCTCGAAGTCGTCGGTCGGCACGGGGGCCACCAACGCCTCCTCGGGCAGGGCGCGTTGCCGGGCTCCGCGCCGGTGTCGCGCGGCGGCCAGGTTGCGCAGGATGCCCACCAGCCAACCGATCAGGGGGCGCTCGCCATCCCAGGCCGGCGCGTTGCGCATGGCCTCGAGAAAGGTGCCCTGCACTAGGTCCTCGGCGGTAGGGCCGTCGGGGGCCAGGTGGGCCGCCACGAGCAGCAATCGTCCGGCGAGCCGGTCGAAGACCCAGGCCAGGTCTTCGGGCTCGCCTGTCGCCTGATACCGGCGGAAGGCCTCGTCTGCGGTGCGTTCGTCCATCGTCTGGAAGCACTTGGCGCGGGGCCCGCTTCGCGTCACACGATACCCAGAAAAACGGCGCGGGTTGCGCGGGGGCAGCAGGGGACATCCAATCCCGCCCCCTCCCGAAAGCTGTGTTTTCCGGCTCGGACCCCTCAAAAACCAGCGCCAACCATGTCCAATCGCCAGGGTCCCGCCCTAGTCTGCGGGCCATGCAAGGGTTCCCGCCGAAGCCGCCCGTCTGGGCGATGGCCTTGGCCGCTGCGGCGGTGGCGGTCGACCTTGGGTACTTCGCGCCGCAGGGCAACGTGCCCAGCCGGTTTGCCATGGTGGCCTTGGTCGTGTTCGCGCTCGAGCGGGCGCCCGGGATCGGGCCGCAAGGCCTGGGTTTCCGGCGCCGGCCCGAGCCCGATTGGCGCACGTGGGGGCGTTGGTCCTACCTACTCGGTGTCGCGATCCTGGCGGTGGCGGGGCTGATCTGGCTCCTGCTCTACGCGGGGGGCAAAGCGCCGAGGGAAACCGGGCCTATGCCCCTCACCCCGTACACCCTTTGGGCGGCGCTGGTGCAAGCCCCGTTCCTCGAGGAATTCCTCTACCGCTCGGTGTTTTGCCTGAGTCCGCTCATGCTGCTTGGCCGCCGTGGGCTCGTGTTCGCGGGGGGGCTCGCGTTTGTCGCCCTGCATTGGCGGTACGGCACCTTGGCGGCGAATCACTTCGCCGCGGGGCTGGCCCTGACCTGGGCCTATCTGCGCAGCGGTTCGATCTGGGTGCCGGTCCTGCTGCACTTCGCCGGCAACTTGGCCGTGGTGCTCGGGGCGATGGCCCTGCGCCTGCTGACCTGAGGCGCGCGGCCTGGCCCGTACCTGAAAAGGGCCGATGGCACCGGGCCGCGCGCCCCCCGGGATCAGAGCGTGCCTTCGTTGATCGCGATCATGCGCTCGAGCGAAGCCTTCGCGTGGGCGATGAGTTCGCTGCGTTCGACGGCATCGAGGCGGTCGCGGCGCGCGGTGCGTTCGTCGACGTTGTCGCCGGCGAGCACGCGGTTGATGTCCGGGCCCTTGCCCTGGCGCAGCAGGTCGAGCATACCGGCCAGGTGCGGCGGGTCGTTGCGACTCATGGTCGCGCAGCCACAGCCCGCGGCGCCGAAGGACGGGTCGGGGATGTCCGCCAGGTGCACGATCTCGACGCCGCGTTTCTTGGCTTCGGCGGCGGCGTTGCGCACGAAGTGGCCTTCGGTGCCGATGGCGAGTTTGCTGCCCGCGGGGGCTTCCATCGCGATCTTCCAGAGGTAGGCGGTGCTGCCCGCGCCGTCGGCGGCCATGACCGCATCGATCGGCGATTCGGGATGGATGTGCACGCCGTAGCCGCGTTCTTGCCACCAGTGCACCATGGCGGCGCTGAAAATGGTATGCACGCCGCAGTAGGAGCCCCACAGGATCATCTCGGCGCGGTCGAGGGCGGGCAGGCCGCCGTCGATGGTGCCGTCGTCCAAGGAGTACCCCGCGCCGAAGATCTGCGGGTTGGGTAGGGTTACCAGGCGCGACAGGTCCATGCCGAGTTTCCACGCCGTGTTGCGGCCCAAGTGCTGGTCCGGCACGAACAGGATCTTCTTGCCCTGCTTGCGCGCCCAGTCGACCACTAGGTGTGCGTTGGACGAGGTGCAGACCGCGCCGCCGGTGCGACCGGCGAGGGCCTTGAGGCGGCCCGAGGTGTTCATGTACGCGATCACCATCAGGTCATCGCCGTAGCGCTCGATCAGTTGATCGGCGATCGGGTCGACCATGTAGTCCTTGGCCAGCATCTCCATCGTGCAGCCGGCTTTCGGGTTCGTGATCCAGACCTCCTGGTCGTCGTGGGCCAGGATCGCCACCGCCTCGGCCATGAAGTGCACCGCCGACTCGACGATGATTTTCTTCTCGGGGTTGCGCACCGCCTGCAGGGCCAGCGCGTAGCTATCGGAGATCGCGCCGTCGTAGCGCTCCACGAGCTTCACGATCTCGCCGCCCATGTAGTAGTGGGCCAGCAACATGAGGGCCGGGCCGAAGTGGTCCTGGGCCGGGCGCACGTAGCGGTCGAGCCACGGCAGCACCGACTCGGGGGTGCGGTCGGGCAGGGCCAGGTACTCCTCGGCGTACGGTTTGAACTCCTCCTGGTACCAGTCGAGGGGCAGGTCGGTCTGGCAGATCGGCATGCCCGGTTCGAGCTTGATGCCGCTGCTGGGCAGGCGGGAGGGGGATTGGCTGGCCATGATGGGGACCCGGGAAGGGGAAACGAACGGCTCCAAGATAGTGTCTGGGGGGCGGGGGGGCACCCGCGCGGGGCGGGGGATTTTGCGCCGGGGCGGCGGGGCAGGGGCGTGGGGCGCTGGGCCCCGGGGAAGGGAAGCGCAGGCTTCCGGCCCCCTTTTGCGGGCCTCGGGGCTGGAATCCAGCACGGGCCGTCCGCTTTCCTATGGGGAGACCGCCTGCCAAGTGCCCTGCTCCCGTCGCCCGCTCCCTTGAGCTCGCACCCCTGATGCGTCGCTTCCTCCTACTTTCCCCGCTGCTGTTTGCCTGTTCGCCCTCGCGCTCCGTGGACGTCGCTACGGAGGGTCCCGTGGTGGCCCGCTTGGAGCCGGTGCAAGGGGAGGTGCTGCAAGTCACCGGGGATAGCCAACTGATCCCTGGCAACCACGTGATCGCCCCGTTGGTCGGCGAACCGGACGGGGGCGTGTTGCGTTTGTCCGGCGTCTCCAACCTGACGCTCGACTTGCGCGGAACCACCGTCGCGCCGCTGCCGGGGCAGATCGCCGCCGGCCAGGAGGTGGGAACGGGGCTCGTGATCGAGGGCTGCAGCAACGTGACGGTGCTCGGCGGGGCTTGGCGCGGCTTCCGTACAGCGATCGTCGTGCGCAATTGCGAGCAGGTGCAGATCCGCGATTGCGTGATCGACGGTTTCGAAACGCAGACCCTTGAGAGCACGGTCACCCGCGACAGCGAGGCGGATTGGCTGCGGCCGATGGATTACGTCGGAACGGCGGCGCCCTTGCGGGCGGCCATCGAGATCACCGGCAGCAAGGCGGTGGAGATCCAGAATGCACGCGCGCGCCACGGGGCCATCGGCGCCTGGCTGCGCGATTCGCGCGACTGCCTGATCACGCAGAGCGATCTTTCGTTCCTTTCGGGTTACGGCGTCGTGCTGGCGGGTTGCCAGGGCTGCACGGTCGGCTACTCGAGCCTGGAATACGTGGTGCGCGGCTATTCGCACGGCACCTATTCGAGCGGGCAGAACTCCGCGGGCGTGTTGATCGTCGGCCAAAGCGAGCGCAACCGCGTCGCCTTCAACCGCATGACGCACTGTGGTTCGGGGGTGCTTGTGTTTGGACAGGGTCCGATCCAGCCGACGGCGAACCGGCTGTACGGCAACGACTGCCGCTTTGCGGTGGTGGCCGGGGTGCGCACGCGCCAGACCACGGACACGATCGTGCAGAACAACTCGCTGTCGGGGGCCCTGGGCTGGGGCCTTTGCAGCTATGGCGACCGGGACCTAGTGGTGCTGGACAACGAGATGAGCTCGGTGGCTGGGCCCGGCATCGGGCTGTACGCCTCGACCGATGCGTCGCTGCTTTCCAACCGCCTGCAGGCGAACCAGGTGGGTTTGGAGATCGCCTGGGAGAACCCGGAATCGCGCAACGTGGACGCGCCGGTGGAAGGCGTATCGCGCGGGCACGTCGTGGTGGGCAACCGTTTCGAGGACAACGGCCTCGATCTGGTGGGCCGCGACAGCCAGGCCCTGTCGTTTGCGGGCAACCAATTCTACGGCGAGCGCCAGCGGCTACACGTGGAGCGCATCGGTGCGTGGCTGGAAGAGGGGGAAGACCCCGCGGCCGCGCCTGGCGAGGATACGGTGGTGGGCTGGCTTGCCGGCTCGAACGGCGTGACGCCCACCGGCAACCTGGCGGGGGTGACCCTGCGCCTGTGGAATGGCGAGCTGCCCGCGCCTATGGAAGCCGCCAAAGCCATGGCGCCGCCGCGCGTGCCCGGCTTCAACGAGAGCGACGGTCGCATCCAAAGCGAGTACCGCGGGGGAGCCGAGACGGTGGTGATCGGCCTGTACGGTCCGTGGGACTTCCCTTCGGGGGAAGCCCAGGTCGCCATGCGCCAGCCCGGCGGTCTCTTCAGCCGTGCGCGTTGGCAGGCGACTTGGTTCGCGTTTGATCCGCAGACGCGCGACCCGCGTGGGGATTTGAACGCCTGGCGTGCCCTGGCCGAGACGCCCATCGTGCGGCGCACGGTCGACCACTTCCTCGAGCCGCGGCCCGGGGCGGAGATCCAGGGGCGCGTGCCCCCGGTGCGCTTCGGCCTGCTCGCGGAGACCACCGTCGATCTGCCCGAATCCGGCGACTACCGCCTGTCGGTTATGTCGGACGACGGCATCCGCGTCTGGATCGGAGACAAGATGGTCTTCGAGGACTGGACCTGGCACGCCACGCGCCAGAAGGACGTGGTGGTGCACCTGCCCGCGGGCAAGTCGCCCGTGCGCTTCGAGTACTTCCAGCTCGACGGCGCGGCGGAACTCGTGCTCGAGCTGCACAAGGCGCGCTGACGCCCCGGGCCTAGCGCCCGGAGCGAAGCATCGCGGATCAGTCGAACTCGACCATGAGGTCCTGCTCGCCGTCCGCATACTGGAAGTGGCCTTGCCGGTGCAGGCGGCGCTCCAACGCGTTGGCGATACGGCGGGCGAGGTGCACGCCGGTGGTGGTGATGCGCAGACCATCCGCCTCTGCCTCGACCGCCATCAGCCGTTCAAGCGGGTGTTCCTCCCGTTCGGCATTCTCAGCGTTCTGGATCATACGGCGGACTTCGGCGGTCAGGTCGCCGAGGCGGGGCACATGCACGGTGCCCGCGGGATCGCCATCGCGCACGCGCCGACAAGCGGGGCAGAGGCCCGTGGATTCGTCGCCCAGCGGGGGTACGCCAGCGATCCAGCGGCCTCCGCGAAAATAGATGCCGCAACCGTCGCAGATCACGTTGCCCTTCGGCGAGGGGCCGCGCTCGTAGGGGGCGTCGTGACGGCTGGTGACTCCGCGAGGTCTGTTGGCGGGTTGCTGACCGGATTTCGTGCTCTTGCCGGACATGGGTTTCTTCCTGGGCTCGCGGTCCGCAGCCATCGGTCGGGGGAACGCGGAGCGTTCTTGGAACAGCCCGACCCGGCAGTCCACGGGTACCGCGCAGTCCCTTGAACCTAGCACGATCTGTCCAGAGTGGGAGGGCGCGGGCATGGGGAGCGCCCAAGGTGGCGCGGGCCTTTGCAGTTGCAAAAAAACCGTGTTGTCCAGGAAACCAGATTCTTGCTTGGGGGCGTTTCTCTCACCGCTGCACCTCCTCGCGCAACCGCTGCAAGCGCTCCACCAGCTCCCCCTGGATCTTCGCGTAGCCCGTTTCGCCGTAGCGGCTCCGCAGCTCGTCTGGATCGCGCTTCAGATCGAACAATTCCCAAGCGTCGAGCCCCGGATAGTGGATCAACTTGTAGCGGTCGGTGCGCACGCCGTAGTGCGGCGGCACGTTGTGGATGCCGACCTCGAAGTACTCGTAGTAGATCGCGTCGCGCCAAGGGATCCCGGGCTCGCCGCGCAAGAGGGGCACGAGGCTTTGGCCCTGCATGTCACCGGGCACCTCTGCACCGCACACCTCGAGCAGGGTGGGGGCGAAGTCGAGGTTCTGCACCAGGTGCCCGTCGCTGCGCCCCGGTTCGATGGCGGCCGGCCAGCGCATGACGAGCGGAAAGCGCAGCGACGGCTCGTACATCCAGCGTTTGTCATACCAGCCGTGTTCGCCCAGGTAGAACCCCTGGTCTGAGGTGTAGATCACCAGGGTGTTTTCGGCGAGGCCGTGCGCCTCGAGCCATTCGAGCACTTCGCCCACGGAGCGATCGACGCCTGCGATGCAACGCAGGTAGTTCTTGAGGTAGCGCTGGTACTTCCAGCGCACCAAGTCTTGCCCGGCGAGCTCGTTTGTATCGATCCGCGCCCGTACGCCGGCGTTGCGGGGGTCGAAAAATGCATCCCATGCGGCCCGCTCGTCCGGGGCCATGCGGTCCCGTAGCCCCGCCGCCCAACGATCGGGGCCTGTGGCCAGCGCCGGATCGCCAGGCAGTTGCAAGTCGTAGTCCAGATACATGTGCCGCGCGATCGTCATCTCCTGGTCCCGCGCGCCGGTCGCGCGACCCGCGTAGTCGTCGAACAGCGTGGCGGGTTCGGGCAAATCGCCCTCCGCGAACAGCCCGAGCTCGCTCGGCGCGGGCATCCAATTGCGATGGGGAGCCTTGTGCTGCAGCATAAGCAGAAAGGGCTGCGAGTCCCCGTCTCCGCCGCCCGCGCGGGCCTCGAGCCAATCGATGGCCAAACGCGTAGTGACCTCGGTGGCGTGGCCGTCGTACCGCACCTTCTCCACGCCACCCGCGCCATCGGGCCGGAAGAACTCGGGCTGGTAGTACTGCCCCTGGCCATCGAGCACCTGCCACTCATCGAATCCGGTCGGATGGCTCTTCAGGTGCCACTTGCCGAACAGCGCCGTACGGTATCCAGCCGCTTGCAGCAACTTCGGAAAGGTACGGCTCGCTGGATCAAAGCGATCCTCGTTGTCGCGCACCCCGTTGAGGTGGCTATGTTTGCCCGTCAACACCACGGCCCGCGCGGGCGCGCAGATGCTGTTCGTGCAAAACGCCCGGTCGAAACGCAAACCTTGCTCCGCCAACCGATCGATGTTGGGCGTAGGGGCGTACGCCGCCCCATACGCGCCGACCGCCCGGTTCGCGTGGTCATCGCTGTAGATGAACACGATGTTCGGCCGCGCGGGCAGGGCTTTCGGTTCGCTGTGCGGCGCGGGAACGCTGCGACACGCAAGCAGCAGAACAGGCAACAGGCAGGGGATCGGGAAGCGCATGGGGCCATGGTACCGGCGCCCGAAGAATCTGGGGGTGGGCAGGGATTTCTCGGGCAAGCGGATTGCGGGGCAACGCCAGAAACTGCCAAACGGGGTCAACGCCGGGTATGCTTGCGCATTATTCCCGCAATCCAGCGAATCCATGTCCGGTCATCGTCTACTTCTCGGCCTCGGTCTCTTCCTGCTGCTTGCAGGCGTTGTGTACTTGGCCCTCGGTCGCAAGGACGGGGCGGAGCCGTTGCGACCCGTGAAGGCAGGGCAAGCCGATTCTCCTGCGCCGTTTGACTCCGAGCTGCGTGCTGCCGAACAGCCGGATCATCCAGAACGCACGGCGGTTCATCCCACCGACCCCGTGCCGTCCGTTGCCCCTGAGTTTGTCCCAGAACCGAAGAACCCGGCGCCTGGGGTGATCACGGGCCAGCTGGTGGATGCGGCCGGGCGTGCGCAGGTGGGTTTCGAATTGCAGCTTGCCATCGCAGACGAGCATAGCGTTCAAGTCGAGCGAGCCTTGGAGTGCGCAACCGACGGGCTGGGGCGCTTTCGATTCGAAGGATTGCCCCTTGAGCGAACCCTGTTCTTGCACAACGGCGCCAAGCAGACGATCGTCGAGTTTTCCCTCTACCTGAATCGCAACCAGCCAGCGGAGTCCGGTCATTTGGAGGTGCTCGCCCGCAACACCGGCACGATCGAGATTCTGATTCCGCATCGCTTGGACGAGGAGAATCCCACGCTGGACCTGCTGATCCGGGTCCCGGAAGTCGGCCGGGTACGGGGCCGCCTCGTCTCGGCGATCGACGGGGCGGGACTGGCTGGGGTTTCCGTGTTTGGTCAGGACCCGACTTGGCAGTCTCCCAGGCAGTTTCTGAGTGGCCCCGCAACCGATGGATCGGGTCACTTCGAGTTGGCTGGGCCACCGGGCCGGTATGTTCTGATCTTCCGTGAATTGCGTGCCTCCTCGGAACCAGGCCGTAGTCCTTTGGTACCCCCGGCCCCTATGCCGGTACTGGTTGGAGTGGGAACCGATACCGAACTGGGCGAAGTTCGGTACGGCGGAGGCGCGCACCGAGTGCAGGGCGCGTTCTCGATCAAAGTGGCTTGCCCGTCGCGAACCTACAGATCACCGCAAAGCACCGTCCCGGTTCCGTGGAGGGGGGTGGACAGTGGGCGTCTGCTCCGATCGGAACGACGCGCACCGACAACCAGGGACAGTATCAATTCCAAGGGCTGGAGAGCGGAGAGGTGTACCTCGCGATCTGGGACCAACATGCACGAGGAATGGACCCTGGAGGGGCCATCTTGGGCAAGAAGCCTGAAGGCATGACGGTCGAGCTTGGCGGGAAGCGCTCAAGATCTGGATTTGGGAGTATGGTCCGTGCAGTCCCTGCAGACCTTCACCTTGCACCTGGACATGGATTGGAGTCAAGACGACCAGACCGGTCGGTCGAGATTCGAATCAGTGGCGTTTCCGCCTCGGACGCTGGCAAAATCATCCCGGGTGCATCGTTCCGAGTCGACTACGGCCAAGCGCGCGTTGCGCAGGTGCTGCGGGCAGACGTGACCGAAATCCAAGTCTCCGTGGGGCCGGACTATGGGGGCAAGACTCTGGAAGTACCCCATGCACTCGGTCCCCGGGGAAGAAGTGCGATTGCCGGTACCGGTTCCGGATTTCTCCCGCTGATTGCGTGCACACGCTTGGGTCGTCACCGCTGGGCGACGATTGGCCCGGCATTGGCTGGGGGCAGTTCCAGATTCCCTTCCAGAGAGCGTCGGTGCAATGCAAGTGCACTCGCTTTCTCCCGGCACGTCCCAAGCGGAGTGCGCTAGTGCTGCGGGCGGAAAACACGCGGGCCCGCAGCCGAGGATCGACTGCGGGCCCGCGGAGCTTTCGGAAGAGCTGCGCTCAGTCCATGTGCGGGTAGCGGTGGTCGAGCGGGGAGACGAAGGTCTCTTTGATCGAGCGGGCGCTGACCCAGCGGAGGAGGTTGAGGATCGAGCCGGCTTTGTCGTTGGTGCCCGAGGCGCGGGAGCCGCCGAAGGGTTGTTGGCCGACGACGGCGCCGGTGGGTTTGTCGTTGAGGTAGAAGTTGCCGGCGGCGAAGCGCAGGGCTTCCATAGCGTGGCGCAGGCCGCGGCGGTCGCGGCCGAAGATAGCGCCGGTGAGGGCGTACTCGCTGGTGCTGCCGCAGAGTTCGAGGGCCTCGTCCACGCGCGCGTCGTCGTAGACGAACACGGACAGGATCGGGCCGAACCACTCGGTGCGCATCAGGTCGTGGCGCGGGTCGGTGACCTCGATGACGGTGGGTTCGACGAAGTAGCCGGTTTTGTCGTCGCAGGTGCCGCCGAGCACGACTTTGGCGGCGTGGTCCTTCTTGGCCGCTTCGATGGCGCCTTTGTGTTTCGCGAAGGCCTTGGCGTCGATCACGGCGCCCATGAAGTTGCCGAAGTCCGCGATGTCGCCCATGCGGATGTCCTCGAGCATGGCCGCCATGCGCGCTTTGACGTCGTTCCACAGGCTCTTCGGCACGTAGGCGCGGCTCGCCGCCGAGCACTTCTGGCCTTGGTATTCAAACGCGCCGCGCACGAGGGCCACGGCCAGGGCCTGGGGCTCGGAGTCGGGCAGGGCCAACACGAAGTCCTTGCCGCCGGTCTCGCCGACCAGGCGCGGGTACTGGGCATACCCCTGGATGTTGTTGCCGACGGTTTTCCAGATGGTCTGGAACACGCCGGTGGAGCCGGTGAAGTGGATGCCGCCCAACCGGCGATCTTCCATGCACATGTTGCCGACCACCGGGCCCGAGCCGGGCACGAAGTTGACCACGCCGCCGGGCAGGCCCGCTTCTTCGAGCAGCTTGACCAGGTAGTAGTTCGACAGGATCGAAGTGGAGCTCGGTTTCCACAGGGCCGTGTTGCCCAGCATCGCCGGCGCCGTGGGCAGGTTGCCCGCGATCGAGGTGAAGTTGAAGGGCGTGATCGCCAGCACGAAGCCGTCCAGGGGGCGGTGCTCCATGCGGTTCCAGATGCCGGCGCTCGACTCAGGCTGCTCGCGGTAGAGCTGCTCCATGAAGTGCACGTTGTAACGCCAGAAGTCCGCGAGTTCGCAGGCGGCGTCGATCTCCGCCTGGTAGCAGGTTTTCGACTGGCCCAGCATCGTCGAGGCGTTGATCGTGTCGCGCCACGGCCCGGCCAGCAGGTCGGCGGCCTTCAGGAACACCGCGGCGCGCTCCTCCCAGGGCAGGGCCATCCAGTCCCGGCGCGCCTCTTCCGCGGCGTCGATGGCCTGGGCCACTTCCTTGGCGCCGGCGTGGTGGTAGGTCGCCAGCACGTGGGCGTGGTTGTGGGGCATGACCGCCTTGCCCGTGTCGCCGGTGCGGATCTCCTTGCCGCCGATCACCACGGGCACGTCGATCACCTCGCGGGACATCTGGGCCAGGCGCTCCTGCAGGCTGTGCCGCTCCCGGCTGCCCGGGGCGTAACTCTTGACCGGTTCGTTCTTGGGGGTCGGGGGATGGAAGACGCCGTGTGTCATGGGAATCGGGGGGTGGGTCGGGGCGGTCTGCGCCAGAGGGGCGCCCAGGATAGCCCAGGGGCGGGGGAGGCTCCAGGGCGGCGGCCGGGGGGCTTCCCGGGAGCGCTCCGGGGCCGCAAGCCGGAGCTTTCTCCACCGGGGCGGGTGGGATAGGGTGAGGGCCCGGAGCGCGCCCGCTCCCCCGAGACCTATGCTTCGCACCCCCCTGACCTGCCTGGCCCTGCTGCCCTTGTTCGCCTGCGTCTCCCCGGCCCGTCGCTCCAGCCAGGAGCCGGAGCCCGCCGCCCCCGTCGCCGAGGAGAAGCCTGAGGCCGTCAGTGGGGCCGAGCGGCGCGAGCTCGAGCTGCAGGCCGCGGGCCTGCGTCGGGAGTTGGAGGGACTCAACGAAGAGTTGGCGATCCTGCGCAATTCGAACGCCGTCGAGCAGGAAGAGGGGGCCCTGGCCGTGGCCAAAGCCGAGCGCGCGGTAACCAATGCCCGCGATGCGTGGAACCGGTACCGCGAGGTCGAAGCGCCGCTGACCACGGCCCGCGCCCAGCTCGAAGTCGAGCGCAACGTGCACCAAGTCGAAAGTGCCCGTCAGGAACTCGAGGGCATTCTCGAGATCTATGACGGCGAGCCGGAGGGCCGCGCCAAACAGGAAATCGTGCGGCGCAACCGCAAGCAATACGAACTCGCGCAGAAGGAACTCGAAAACGCCCGCATGGAGGCGCGGCGGCACGTGGAATTCGAGATCCCTGCGGAGCTGCGTGAACACGAAGCGGCCTTGGCGGATGCGGAATCCGAGCTGGAGCTCGCCCGTGTGCGTCGCAAGAACGGCCAAGCCGAGGCGGAACACGCGGTGAATGGGCTTCAGGGCCGCATCGATGGTGTGCGCGGGCAACTCGCGTTGCTCGAGTGGCGCCTCGGGGTGCCCGCCGGGCAGGAGCAGCGCTGATGCTCCCGACCCTCCTGGCCGCCCTGCTGCTGGCGGTGCCCCAGGAATCGCAATCCGCTGCGGCCGCGGCGCCCCAGGCGGACGCGAGCAAACCCGTGGTCACGGAGAAGGCCGTGCGCGCCGGCTACGACGCTGCGATCGGCTATCTGATCGCGTCGCAGAATCCCGACGGCAGCTGGGGCAGCCCGGGACCGGAGAGCGAGCAGGAGACGATCTTCTCGATCGAGGCGTTCTACTCCTGGCGTCTGGCCGCCCAAGGCATCGCCATGCGCGCCTTGGCCGGAGCGGATCGCAGCCGAGCCGATGTGCGCCAGGCCCGCGACCGCGGGCTCGCGTTCCTCTGCGACGCGCGCCTGCCGGTGCGCGATTCCGACTGGGACATCGACCTGGTCTGGGCGGGCATCTACGGGCTCGATGCCTGCGTCGCGCTGCTCGAAGATGCCGAGTTTGCGGGCGAACCCTGGGCGCCGTGGCTGCGGGCGCGGGGCAGCGAGTTCCTCGACCTGCTGCTGGCGTACCAATCGGTGGGCGGGGGCTTCGGCTACTACGACTTCGAACACCTTGGCCCCAAACCCCAGTGGTCCACGAGTTTCGCCACTGCGGCGGTCCTGCCCGCCCTGCAGAATGCCAGCCGCGTGCTGCAGCGCGAGGTGCCAGCGGGTCCGGTGGCGGAAGCCCAACGCCTGATCGAACGCTGCGCCCTGCCCAACGGCGCGTTCGCGTACGACCTGCAGCCCTTGATGGGGGTAAGGCGCCTCGAGTACATCAACCAGATCCAGGGCAGCCTCGGCCGCATCCAGGTCTGCCACCAGGCCCTGCGCAAGGCGGGCAATCCGCGGTACGACGACGAGGTGTTGCGCCGCGGCTTGCGCTGGTTCGTCGAGGAACACGCCGTGCTCGAACACGTGCGCACGCGGCCGATTCCCCACGAGGGACGCTACCAGAACGCCGGCTACTTCTACTTCTTCGGCCACTACTATGCGGCCGAGGTGATCCGGTTGTTGCCCCGCGCGGAGCGGCTGGGTTGGTTCGAAGCCATCACGCCCTTCCTGCTGGCGACCCAGTGGAAGGATGGCAGCACGAGCGACTACCTGCGTTCCCCGTACATCGTGACCGCGTGCACCGGCTTCCTCAGCCAGTTCCTGCGGGCCCATCTGGACGAGATCGAAGCGGCCGCGGCGACTGCGCCGCAGCCGGCGCCCGCCGGGGCGACGACCGAGAGCAGCGAAGACAGCGAAGACGAAAATGAGTGAGACCCCCTGGATCCCCGCGGCGCGCGAATGGCTGCGCACCCATGTCCTGCCCGCCTGCGCCGCTGGGGCCGAAGACCTCGTGACGCGCCTGGCGTCGGCTCCCGCGGGTACGTTGGGGCCGGAGCTTTCGAAAGCGTCGCGGTTCGCCCGTTCCAAACCGCTCGGCATCTCCCCGGAAGCGGCGTGCAAAGCAGCGGGCATCCGCCCTGGCTGGAATCCCGAGCGCCTGCAGGCCCTCGAAGGCTTGCGCATGCTCGGGTTGCTCAGCCGCGACGATCTGGCAACGCCGGAGTTCGCCGCCGGCTTCCTGGGCCTCTTTGCCTTCGCCGACGAAGGCGAGCTGCGCGCGTTGTACAAGACGATGGCCCTGCTGCCCGCGGGCGAACGTTTCGCCTGGCAGGCGGCCGAAGGTTGCCGCGCGAACGTGCTCGGCGTGTTCGAGGCCGTGGCCTGCGACACGCCGTACCCCGCCGCCTACTTCGATGACGTGGCCTGGCGCTCGCTGTGCATCAAAGCCGTGTTCCTGGGGGCGCCCCTGTGGCGCGTGGCGGGCATCGACGGCCGCGGCAGCGAGGACGTGGCGCGCGTGGCCCTCGACCTGGTGGAGGAGCGCCGCAGCGCCGGGCGACCGGTGCCCGGGGATCTGTGGATCCTCGTCGGTCGATTCGGTGGCGAACGCGCCCACAGGCACCTGCTCGAGGCGTGGCAGGCCGCGCCCGAAGGCAGCCGCGGGCCCCTGGCCCTGGCGCTCGCACGCGCCGGGCTGCAAGACCGACTGCCCGCCCCCGAAGCCGCCGGCGCCGACCGCAAGGCGGTGGAGATGGCCCTGGCGGGGGACACCGATCCCGCCCGCTGGCGGGTGTTTTCCGTCGCCGCAGGGGCCTAGAAGTCGCCCCAGTCCGGCGAAAATGCCGGGCCGATGGGCGCAAGACCCCGCGCCAGCCCCTACGATCCCCGCGAACCGTTCCGGTTGCCCCCCAACCCCTGCAAAGCGATGAGCCAAGTCCGCTTCTTCGATCCCCACATCCACATGTCCAGTCGGACCACCGACGACTATGAGGCCATGGCCAAGGCGGGCATCCGCGGGGTGATCGAACCGGCGTTCTGGCTGGGCCAACCGCGCACCCAGCTCGGCTCGTTCATCGACTACTTCTCGAGCCTGGTGGGTTGGGAGCGTTTCCGCGCCTCGCAGTTCGGCATCCGCCACTACTGCGCCATCGGCCTCAACTCGAAGGAAGCCAACAACGAGCGGCTGGCCCGCGAGGTGCTCGAGATCCTGCCCCAATACGCCTTCAAGGAAGGCGTGGTGGCGATCGGCGAAATCGGCTACGACGAGATCACCAAAGCCGAGGAATGGGCGTACATCGAGCAGCTCAAGCTGGCCGCTGAAAACGACATGGTCGTCATGGTGCACTCGCCGCACCGCGACAAGAAGAACGGCATCCTGCGCTCGATGGACGTGGCGGCGGATATGGGCATCCCCATGGACCGACTCGTGATCGATCACAACAACGAGGAGACCGTGAAGAGCGTGCTCGATCGCGGCGCCTGGGCGGCCTTCACGATCTATCCGCACACCAAGATGGGCACCGAGCGCATGGTGGATTTGGTCGAGCAGTACGGCCCGAAGCAGATCATCGTCGATTCGAGCGCCGACTGGGGCATCAGCGATCCCCTGGCCGTGCCGCGCACCGCGCACCGCATGATCGAGCGGGGGTTGTCCGCCGAAGCGGTCGAACTCGTCACGTGGAGCAACGCCATCGAGGTCTACGGCAAGTCCGGCCAGATCGACCTCGACGCCCTCGAAGCCGCGCCGCGCATCGACCAGAGCGGTTTCTACGGGGACAGCTCGGTGCTGCGGGGCCAGGCGCCGCGCATCGATCAGCCGGTGGTGAACTGAAGCCATGGAATCCTGGGGCATCGACCTCGCGAAGGAGTACCTCAAGTTCTCCGCCGCGCACTTCCTGATCTTCCCCGACGGCACCACCGAACGGCTGCACGGGCACAACTACCGGGTCTACGTGGACCTGGAGGCGGGCCTCGACGAATTCGGCCTAGTGATCGACTTCAAGCGCATCAAGCCGGTCATCCGCGAATTGTGCGATGGGCTCGATGAACATTGGCTGCTGCCCGGCAAACACCCGGTGCTGCAGGCCACGCAGCGCCCCGACGGCACCACCGAGGTGCGTTACAAGGACCCGTACTACCAGGCCCCGAGCGAGGACGTGATCATCCTGCCGATCAACAACACGAGCTCGGAGAACCTCGCCACGTGGATCGGGCGCGAGCTGAAGGGCCGCCTCGAAGCGAAGTTCCCGGCGGCGGTGATCACGCGCCTGTGGGTGGCGGTGGAGGAGACCGCGGGGCAACGCGGCTACTACCGCTTTGCCATGGATCCCAAGGGCTGAGCTGCGGCGATCCGGAGGGCCCGCTCACTAGGCCAGGCGCTCACTGGTCAGGCGCTCGCCGAGGGCGGCGAGGAATTCGGCGTCGTGGCCGAGGTCCAGGGTCGCGCCGCTCTCCCGCAGGCTGAGGCGGATGTTCAGGCTCGCGAGATCCTGGGGGTTCTGGGTGCGCAGGTGCCCGGCCACCGCGTCGAGCACGAAGTCGGGGTGCATGCGCAGCAGTTCGCGCAGTTCCTCGGTGCCCATGCCCTCGAGCGCGGCGTCGCGCCAGGCGTCGGGCGTATCGGCGAGTCCGGCTGCGGCCAGCAGTTGCGGACGCGGGATCTGGCTCAGGCCGGCGGCGTCGGCTTCGGTGCACAGGGCGTGCAGGTGGTCGAGGCCCTTGCGGTCGACGACGCGTTGCACGAGCAGGTAGGCCAGGCCGTAGTAGCCGCGTTTGGCGGCGGGGGCGACCTTGGTGGACGAGAGGCCGGCGGCGAGTTTGAAGACGTCGCGCTGGGGGTGTTCGCTGGGGCGGGTGCCCGACAGGTGGATGCGCGCCATCCAGTTGGAAGCGAGGCGCGGGTTTTCGACTTCGATGGTCAGGGCGAGACCGCCGGTGGCCAGGGCGGCGCTGGCCAGGCGACCGGCGCGCAGGCGCGGGGCACCTTCGGGCACCAGGCGCGTGGAGATCACGTCGGCCAGGCCTTCTTCCAGGGTGCCGGGCAGGGTGTGCCAGGAGTCGTCGAGCGAGGCGTGCACCAGCTCGTGGGCCAGGGTGCGCTGCAGGTCGTCGGCGTCGCGGGAGAGCAGGATGCGCTCGTGGCTTTCGGCCCAGAGGCCTTCGGCTTCGCCGTTGGATTGATGGGGGAAGGCGTAGAGGCCGGGTTGGTCCTGGATCCAGACTTCGAGGCCTTCGACAACGCGGGTGCCGGGCACCAGTTCGAGCACCGCGGGGCGCAGGCGGTCGAGGGCGCCACCCAGGTTCTGGGCTTCGGCTTCGGTGGCGCCGCGCACCACGCCGCTTTGGGCATGCACCAGCGCCGAAGGCGGGTTCACCAAGCAGGCGGGCAGCAGCAGGGGCAGGCCGGCTAGCAGGAACGGGCTCTTGCGCAGCAGGCGCTTGCGTTGGGGGGTGTGCATCGTCTCCACCCCCAACCATATCCGCTCCCGGCGGATGCGGCGGATTTTCGGGGGCCGGCGGAAAGGCTGGCCCCCGGGTGTCTCATTCTCCGCCCAAGGCGCTGGGGCAACGCCCGCAGGTGCAACCCGCAGGCAGCCAGTCCAGCCAGGCGCCGTGCCCACCACCAAAGGCCGGGCGGTGCACCCAGGCGCGGCGGCCGAGGTGCGTGCGCACCAAGCTGCCCCAGCCCAGGGGCCGGGTTTCGCCGGTCCAGGTGCTCAGGGCCACGTGCATGCGTCGGGCCTGGGCCCGGTCGCGGTTGCTCTCATCGGTGCGCAGATCGGGGTCGGTCTCCAGATCGAACATCTGCGCGAGGTGGCGCGTTTCCCCGGTGCCCGGCTCGAGGCCGGTCTGGACCACCTTGAGCCAATTGCCCGATTGCAGACTCAGATAGCGACCTTCGGGTCCGAGTGCGAAGTGCGGCGCGGCGTCCAAGGTCTCCCAGGGACCCGCGAGCAGGTCGCTACCGGGGAAGGGCGTACCGTGTCGCCCGACGAGGTTGAGCAACGTGCGGCCCAGGTCCGCGGCCTCGAGGCGCACCCGATCCGGCCAGTTCACGCGACTCGGCCCACCGACCAGAACCATCGGCAGGCGGCGGGCCCCCGCGGGCACGCTGGTCTCCCGTTCGCCGAAACCGGGCAGGCTGGTGAACGCCAGGGTTGCGGAGCGAAGCCGCGGTTCCGTCAGGAATACCTCGAGCTCGCTGCTCCACGACAGGGACGCGCCTTGGCCGCTCGAGGTGCCGGGCAAGTGGATCCACACGAAGGTGGGGCAAGACTCGCAGTCCGCCAATGCGGAGCGCGTGGCCGCGAGCAGTTCCCGCGCGGCCCATTGACCTTGCGACGGGCACAGATACCGATCGAACCCTTGGGCGAGTCCCGTGCGTTCGTGGCTGAGATCGCTTGCGAACACCGCGCCCAGCGTCCGATAACCCGCCGCGTGGAACGCTTCGGCCAGGGTGTCCGCGTTCAAAGCCAACACCTGCTGCGAACTCCAGACGCCGGTGTCGCGGGGATGCAAGCCGGTCATGCACGCGGTGAGCAGCGCGTGGCGGTCGTGGCTGGCGGGCATGACCCCGGGCAATTGCACGCCCCGTTCCAACCAGGTGCGTACCGCAAGCGGAAGATCGGTGGGCTCCGGCTCGGAGAACAGCGGGGACGAGATGCCCTCGGTGGTCACGAGGAGCACCAACTGCTCGGACCTTCCCTCTTGGACGAGCGAGGGCTCGCCCATCAGCGCGAAGGCCGGCGCAGATCCGCTGGAAGCCAATTCGAAATCCCAGCGCCCGCGGTCCCGGCCGCCCATCGCTTGATCGGTTAGGATCTCGATCCAACCGGCGTTCTTGCCAAACGGCTGTACGTCCCAGGAGCGCAGGGTCTTCTCCTGCTTGCCGCTGTCGAGCCGCAGCACCAATTCGCTCTCCGGAACCTCCCGGTTCCAGTTGAGCAGGGGGGCGAGGGTGAAGTGCAGTTTGCCCGCATCGCTCGCGGCAGGCGTGCGCAGCGGATGTTCGCGGCTGATCGCCCAACCCCGGCGCGTTTCGTTGCCCAAAGTCAGGTACCGCACCTGTCCTTTCGGATCGGCGGGGGGCAGGCACGCTTCCGCATCGGTCTGGAGCAGCGTCATACCGCTGACCGTGCAAAGCAGCGCATCGCCACCCATGCGGATCCGGATCTCGTCGAGCAGCGTGTACCACCCGCGCAATTCCGGAAACTCGAAAACGAGGGTCGTCGGGGCCTGGTCGCCGGCCCAAAGCGTCAGCGCTGGACTTTCCGCGAGCACCTCGCCGCGGCGGCACAGCGCGAGGGAGATCTCCGCATGGCCCAGTTCGAACACCGTCGCTTCGATCTCGATGCGGTTGAACTGATTGCCGTCGAGTTCATCCACCACGCTCAGGGACTTCTCACCCGCACCCTGCACCAGGAATGCGGGTTTGAGTTTCACTTCCTGGGTGGCGTCCCTGCGGGCGTGGGCCGGCACCTGGGTGAAGCGCCACTCGTCGGCTTCGCCGCGCCAGAGCGGCGAGCCTTTGCCCGGGATGTAGCGCCGGAATTGCACCGGCGCCGGGGACGGGGGCGGGGCGTCCGCTTCCAGTTCCAAGGGCACGAAGCGGCCCTCGCTCTGGCCCGAGCCGCACGCGGCAAGGGCGAACAGCAAGAGGGACGCGCAGGCACGCGCAAACGGTCCGCGGCCGGTGCGGCGACGGGGGGGGAAATGCTGCGGCAGGTCCAGGGACCGCCGGGGAGACGGGGCGAGCGACAAGGGCAGGTAGGTCGGGGAGCAGGACCTCCCCAGTGTACCGCCCCCCCGGACCCCCGCCCAGGATCCCGGCGGGTCCTACCCGCCGGGATCGGGCGCTCACTCCGTCACGGTGTCCGGAACCACTTCCTGGGCCACCTGGCGGGTGCGCAGATCGAGACTCGCATCCAGGGGTTCGATCGCCGGGGGGGCGCCGCCGTCCGCGGCGATACCCAGCATCGGGTTGTAGTTGTGCCCGAGCAGTTCGAGGTCGTAGTCCCCGTATCCGTAGGTGGCCGCTACCACCAGCACGAATGCCTTGCCGGGCGTGTGCACGGTGAAATCCGCCCACTGCGCGCCGCCGGGGTCATCGATCCACATGACCATCTCCCCGGTATCGGGATCGAAGACGCCCAAAGCCATGTCGTTCCAGGCGCTGAGGGGCTCGAGCAGTACCTCGAAGCTCGCGGCTTCCGAAGTGACGAATTCGAAGTGGTCGTAGATGTCGCCGCCGGGGCCGGGGTAGTCGTCGACGAACCCGCCGACGATCAAATGCGAATCCGAATCCACATAGCCGATGAAGTCGGCGGCATAGGGGTCGTTGTTCGGTTCGCGTTCGTCGTAGAACGGGATCGATGTTCCGGTGCCCGGGTGATGCGTGTGGCTCGGGTGGCAGGCCAGACCGAGCAGGGCGCTGGCCAGGGGCAGCCAAGCCATCCCCCGGCGCCAAACGCGGACGCGTCCGCGGCCTGGGTCGACCAGGGGGAGGGGGCGTGCTTCGGGGGTGTGCTTCATGATTGGTCTCCTGGGTCCGCTAGGTGGTGGAGGCGGTTGGCCCGGGCCGGCGGGGTGGGCCAGAAAAGTGCCGGCCCGGGTTGCAACCGCACCACAGGGGCAAAGGCCGTGCCAACCGCTCTCAGGGCCCTGGGGCAGGGGGCTGCATCGGACTTGTCGCTTCCGGTGGACCCGCGGTGTCCTCTTGAGGGGGCACCGGGCGGCGAAGCATCGGGGGTGCCCTTGGGCCCTCGCCTGTGGCAGAATGCCCGGCTCGATCCACGCCCATGTCCATCACACGACACCAATCCAAGAACTCCGGCGACGACTCCGGTCCCAAGCTGCACGTGGTGACCTTCGGTTGCCAGATGAACAAGTACGACTCCTCCCTGGTGGAGGGCCGGTTCGCGCGCAGCGGGTACCAGACCACCGACGTGGCCGAGGACGCCGACGTGCTGCTGTTCAACACCTGCTCGGTACGCGACCACGCGGAAGAGCGCACCTGGAGCTGGATCGGCGAGCTCAAACGGCTGAAAGAACGCCGCCCGGAGCTGGTGGTGGGGGTTATGGGCTGCATGGCGCAGCGGGTCGAGGAAGAGGTCTTCCGCCGCGCCGGGCACGTGGACCTGGTGGCGGGAACGCGCCAATTCCAGCACCTGCCGCGCATGGTGGCCGATGTGCTCGAGCGGCGCCGCGAGCCGGGGCGCGTGCCCAAGGAGATGCGCATCCTGGCCACCGACATGACCGGCGATGTGGACATCGATCGCGCCGGAACCGAGTACACGGGCGGTCGCCACGCGTACCTCGCGGTCATGCGCGGATGCGACCTCAATTGCACCTATTGCATCGTGCCCACCACCCGCGGGCGGGTTCGTTCGCGCACGATCGACGATCTGGAGCGGGAAGCCCGTTGGCTCGTGGACCAGGGGGTGCAGGTGCTCACGCTGCTGGGCCAGACGATCAACAGCTACGGCGAAGATTTCCCCGCGCCGGGGCCCGGGGACGTGCACGGCACTGGGCGCCAGGGCCGGGTGGGGCTGGGCGACCTGCTGCGGCGCCTGCAGGCAATCGATGGTCTGCTGCGCATCCGCCTGATCACCTTGCACCCGAGCTACCTGAACGACGGCTTGTCCGAAGCGATCCGCGATTGCGACAAGGTCGACCGCTTCCTGCCCCTGCCCGCCCAGGCGGGCAACGATGACCTGCTGCGCCGCATGAAGCGCGGGTACACCCTCGACCTCTACCGGCGCCGGGTGGACCGGCTGCGCGAGATCGTGCCGGACATCGAGCTGGGCAGCGACTGGATCGTGGGCTTCTGCGGCGAGACCGAGGAGGAATTCCAGGGGTCCATGGACTTCCTGGCCGAGCAGCAGTTCCTGGTGAACTACATCTTCAAGTACGACCCCAGGCCCGGCACCCGGGCCGACGAGGAACGCGCGGACGACGTGCCGGAGGCGGTCAAGAAGGAGCGCAACCAGCGGCTCCTGGCCGTGGCGGAGCGGGTCCAACGGCAGCGGTTCGCCCGCTACCAGGGCCAGGCGGTGCGGGCCATGGTCGAGTCCGTCTCGGAACGCGACCCGCGCATCCTGCTGGGCCGGACCCTGCAGGGCATGCCGGTCTCCTTCGAGGGCCCCGAGTCCCTGGTGGGGACCTTGGCCGACCTCGAAGTGGGGGAAACCACCGCGTTTGGCATGGGCGCGACCTGGGTTCGTCCCGAACCCGGGGCAAAAAAATCCCCTGGCGAGGTCCAGGGCGCTTGATCCAGGGGGGCAGCCCGGCTAGGCTCTTGCCCCCTTGTGCAGCCTGACCGGGCGGCACGCCCCGGTCGTGGCCCCCGGCCCGTCCGTCCTAAATACCAGACCCTTCCCCGGCGCCGTGTCCGGGGATGTTTCTTCGATGAGCACCTCCCACATCAAGGCCACCGACGTCGAGCAGCGCTGGCTGCTGTACGACGCCAGCGAGCACACCCTGGGCCGCATGGCGGCTAAGATCGCCACCCAGCTGATGGGCAAGGATCGCCCGACCTTCACCTATAGCGAAACCGGTGCGACCCACGTGGTGGTGATCAACGCGGCCAAGCCGCGCTTTACCGGCACCAAGCTCGCCAACAAGACCTACCAGCACTACTCGGGTTACCCGAACGGTCGCAAGGTCAAGGCCCTCTCCGAAGTGGCGGAGACCCGTCCGCGCGACATCGTCACTCTGGCGGTTCGTCGTATGCTGCCGAAAGGCCCCCTGGGCTACCGCATGCTCAAGAACCTGAAGGTCTATGGGGGCGAAGATCACCCCCACGGTGCCCAGCAGCCGGTCAAGGTCGAGTCCCTGTAGCCCCCAAACCAACCAGCCGTTTCTCTCCGAAAGGCGAATCTTCACTCATGGCAGTTATCAATCCCTGGACCTGGGGCCTTGGACGTCGCAAGAGCGCCGTGGCCCGCGTGCGCATCAAGCCGGGTGCCGGCAGCTTCGTTGTCAACGGCCGCCCGCTGGATGACTACTTCCGCACCATCCAGAGCCGCGAGCGCGCCACCTCGGCCCTCACGACCCTCGAGAACCGCAAGGCCTACGACGTGTTCTGCACCGTCGGTGGCGGCGGCATCACCGGCCAGAGCGGCGCGGTGGCCCTGGGCCTCGCCCGCGCCCTGAAGACCGTCAACCCGGCCGTCTTCGAGCCCCTGCGCGAGATGGGCCTGCTGACCCGCGATTCCCGCCAGAAGGAGCGCAAGAAGTACGGTCGTCGTGGCGCCCGCCGCGGCTTCCAGTTCTCGAAGCGTTGATCTTCGCCCTGCGGCACCCTCCTGGGTGCCCTCGCCGCGCCCCATGGACAGCCGACTGGTCTTTCCGTGGGGCGCGCCCGTTGGGGCCCCCCGGGTCCCCGCGGTGCTGGTTCTAAGAATCGGCCCAACTTTCCCCCCGGGCGCCTAGGATCCTGCGCCCCCTTCCCGTATCCCATCCTCCAGCCCACGACTCTCCGCCATGGCCGGCCATTCCCATTCCGCCAACATCAAACACCGCAAGAACGCGGTGGATGCCAAGCGGGCCAAGATCTTCAGCAAGCTTGCCCGCAACATCATCTCCGCCGTGCGACAGGGCGGGGAGGATGCGGAGACGAACCTCAAGC
This sequence comes from Planctomycetota bacterium, assembly GCA_041398705.1. GTDB lineage: Bacteria > Planctomycetota > UBA1135 > UBA1135 > NORP259. The sequence continues at coordinate 63,753 of JAWKUI010000010.1, forward strand.
TGAAGTACGCGATCGAGAAGGCCAAGGCGGCCAACATGCCCAAGGACAACATCGAACGCGCCATCAAGCGGGGCGCGGGCGACAAGTCGGGGGATGCGTACGAAGAACTGATCTATGAAGGGTATGCGCCCGGCGGCGTGGCCCTTTTGATCTGCTGCCTGACCGACAACCGCAACCGCACTGCGCCCGACGTGAAGTACACGCTCGAGCACTGCGGCGGCAACTTGGGCTCCACGGGCTCGGTCTCCTTCCTGTTCCAGTTCCGCTCGATCTTCGTGATCGAGGTGGGGGACCGGGACGAGGACAGCCTGCTCGAGCTGGCCCTGGAGGCTGGCGCCGAGGATCTGCTGTTCGAAGGCGAAGTGGCGACCATTCACGGGGCGCCCACCGACTTCCTGGCGATCAAGGGAGCCCTCGAGGGTGCGGGCCTGACCCTGCTCTCCGCGGAAACCGGCTACCTGCCCGACACGACCGCCGCCATCACCGACAAGGACGTGGCGAAGCGGGTGCTCAAGCTCATCGATAGCCTTGAGGACAACGAAGACGTGCAAAACGTATACGCCAACTACGAAATGCCCGACGAGTGGCTGGACGAGTTGGCGAGCTGAAATCCCGAGGGGGGATCCAGCGAAACCCTGCTACCGACCCAAGAACCCGAGCCCCAGGACCGCACCATGGTGGATGGACTTCGTACCGTTTGGATCCTCTCGAAAGACGATGCTTTGATCGCGTCCGCCAAGAGCGGCGTGGCCCCGGAGGAGGGCTGGGAAGTGGCCACCTTCGCGTCGGCCGAAGAGCTGATCGCCGCGCCGCCCTCCGTGGGGGATGTGCTCATCCTCGACGCGTGGATGCGCGATCGCAACGTGTACGAACTCTGCCGTGAGCTCACGGGCCGAGTGCGCGCGCGCATGTACATCGCGGTGGAACTCGGCAACCACATGGCTTCGGCCCTGGCGCGCTTCAGCGGCGCGGCCGGGGTGCTCGAGCGTCCCTTGTCCCGCTCGCGCATGCAGCGCGTGCTCGAAGGCGCCGGCGGCCGGACCCGCAGCATGCCCGAAGACGGGCGCGGCGGCGAACGCACCCACGAACTGCCGCAGTCCCTGCTGCGCGACCTGCGCACCGGCGAGAGCGACTCGGCCCTGGTGCAGGCGACGATCGACCCGGAAACCGGGCTCTTCCACTACGCCTTCCTCGGCTACAAGGTCGACGAGGAGTTCAAGCGCGCCCGGCGCTTCGAGTTGCCCCTGGCCTTCGTGATGGCCGGCTTCGAGAGCCAGGCCGACGGCGCCACCCTGCGCGAGCTGACCGGCATCTTCCTGGATTCCTCGCGCGACACCGACGTGCTCGGCCGCTACGACGAGAACACGTTCCTGTTCCTGCTGCCCAATACTGGCCCCGATGGCGCCGAGATCATGGCCCAGCGCGTGCGCCAATCCGTCGAGAGCCGCGGGCTGCGCGACCTCGTGGGGGACCCGATGGTGCTCGCCCTGGGCGTCGCCACCTACCCCTCCCCGGACCTGCAGCGGCGCGAAGACCTCTTCCAACGGGTGCACGATGCCCTGATGGAAGCCCGCCACCAGGGCGGCGGCGTGGTGCTCTGCCAGTAGGGCGTCCCGCTTTCGGCCAGCAGGGCTCACCCGGGGCTTTGGCCCCCCGGCGCCCCTGGCCGTACACTGGCCCGAGCCCCGCCTGAAGATTCCCGCGAATCGGGCGTAGCACGCGTATGCCCCCCTCCAAAGCCCTTCTCCCGCCGCCTCCCCTGGTGCTGCGCATCGACGACCTGGGGGAGTACCTGCTGCTGGTCGTTCCCCCGGCGGGGCGCGAAGCCAGCCTGCCGGGTCTGCCGGCGGGCACCGTGCACTGGGAAGTCACCCTGCAGGACGGGCCGCGCTGGTTCCTGGAAGGACCCGGCGGTGCCCTGCGCCTCGGCGGCGGATCCCTGGGCAACCTGCGCGGCGCGTGGGATCGTCCGCCGGCGAGCCCGTGTTTCCGCTTCCGACCGGATGAACCCGTTGCGGGTTGGCCCGAAGGGGGGCTGTTGCTGCTCGCCGTCGGCGAGGACGCGGGGTTCCAAGTGGGCGCGGGTCTGGCCGCCTTCCCGGTCGAAGGACTCGAGTTCCCCGTGCGCGTGCGCGCCGACCTCGAAGCGCTGCATGTGTCCTGCTCCGGCGGCGTGCGCGTGGCCCGGGGGGACAAACCTTTCGATCCCGCCTTGCACGATCGCAGCGAAGCGTGGCCGGAATCCCAGTCGATCAGCTTCTGGTGCCAGGCCCGCGCCGGTGCTCCGCTGTTCGTGCACCTCGCGCCGTTGGAGGGCACGGTCTGATGGATTGGGAAACGTTCTACAACCGCTTCCGTCAGAAGGACTTCATCCCGGGTTACGAGATCCTCGTGCGCCTGGGCGGCGGTGCGTTCGGCGATGTCTACAAGGCGCGTAAGGCGTCGATCGGCAAGTCGTACGCGATCAAGTTCCTCAAGCTCGAAGAGGGCTCGAAGGCGATCATCGAACGCGAGCTCGCGCACGTGGGCCGCTTCGCATCGATCGACCACCCGAACCTCGTGACGATCGAGGACATGGGCGTCGTGCTCGGCGTGCCGTACCTCATCATGGGGTACGCGGGGGACCAAACCCTCGCGAAGCGCATCAAAGCCGGGCCCTTGCCGCTGGAAGAGACCCTGTCCCTGTTCCACCAGATCGCGCGCGGGGTGGAACGGCTGCACAAGGACCAACTGGTGCACTTCGACCTCAAGCCGGGCAACATCTTCCTGCAGGGCAACCGGGCGCGCGTGGGGGACTACGGGCTCGCGAAGTTCTTTGAACAAGGTGGCCAATCCCTGTCGATGGGCCGCGGCACGCCGCACTACATGGCGCCCGAGATCCTGCTCGGCCGCGGCGACATGCGCTCGGACATCTACTCGTACGGCGTGATGTTGTACGAGTGCCTGACCGGCCGCAAGCCGTTCGGCGACCCGAGCGATCCCATGGCGATCCGCCAACCGGACGATCCGCCGCCGGCGATGAGCAGCCTGCCGGAGCCGATCCGCAAGGTGCTTCTCGGTTGCCTCGCCTGGAACCCGGACGATCGATTCGAATCGATGGGCGCCGTGCGGTTGGCCCTGCCGCGACCCCTCGCCAGCGGGCCGGTGATCGAATCCGACCCAAGCGACGAGCGGACCGCCGCCGTGCACCCGTTGGTCGCCGCGCGCGCGGCCCGCCGGCCCGATTGGTTGCGTCTCGTGCTGTTCGCCCTGGTGTTCGCCATGATCGGCTTTCTCGTTTCGCTCGGCGGCATGGCCCTGGTGCGGGCTTTGATGGAACCCGTATGAACAGCGCTTCGCCCGACATCGACCGGCTGCGCGCTGGGGACGAACGCGAGTGGGCCGGCGTGCAACGCGAGTACGCGGGACGCCTCCTGCGGTACGTCGCCAAACGCGTCGAAGACCACCAGACCCGCGAGGACATCCTTCAGGAAACCTTCCTCGGGGCGCTGCGCGGCATCGCCGCCTTCGACGCGCGTTACCAGTTCGAGCAATACCTGTTCGGCATCTGCCGCAACCGCACCATCGATTTCCTGCGCCGCCGCGCCGTGCGGGGGCTGGGCGCGGTGGACGACGAAGAAGACGGCGCGATGCTGTCGGAGCTCGCCGTGGACGAAGCCACACCCAGCGCGGTGTTCGGTGTGAGCGACCTGGCCGGCCGCGGGGATGAACTGCTCGGCGATGCCCTGCGGACCCTGGTCCAAGAAGCGTTCGCCGCCCGCGAGTGGCATCGCCTGCGTGTGCTCGAGCTGCTCTTCCGCCTGGGGGTGCGCAACTCCCACGTCGCGCGCGAACTGGGCATCCCCGACGAGAGTTCGGTGGCCGGGATCAAGTTCCGGGCGCTCAAGCGATTGGCGGCGTTGGTCCAAGGGGCCAGCGGCGCGGGCGGGGTGGCGGAGGAGATCGGCCAGGCCCTCGATGAAGGGCGCTTGGACCTGGACCTGCAGGGCACGTGGAACCGGGTGGGCGCCTCCTGCCCGCACCGCTATTGGTGGGCCCGGGCGGCGGCGGGACTCATCGACGACGAGACCCGCGAGGCCCTCGACTTCCACCGGGAGCGGGGCGGCTGCGAACCGTGCCAGGCCACTTGGGAAGACTGCCAGGCGCAGGACGAGGATCTGGCGGGGCTGGTGGAACGCTTGCAGGCGTCGACGATCGTGTACCTGCGCGGGCGCACGGGGTCCTGAGGTCTGGATTCGGGGTCGTAGTCGGCGGTCCCGGGTCCCAAAAGGGGATCCTGGTCCCTTCCACGCCCTGGGAGGGGGAAGGAATCGGGCCCACGGCCGTCCGCACCCGACTCTCCTGAACCGGCTACACTTCCTGCACGATGTCCAAGTGGCTCCCTTTGATCCTGCTCGCCATCCTTGCCGTGGCGGGTGGCGTGTTCCTGACCCGCTCCGGCGAATCCACCAGTGATTCCCAGTTGGTGCCCCAGAGCTCGGGCCTGACGCGCAACACCCCCGTGGAGCGGGCCCCCGTCGACCTCCAGAACGGCACGGCGGCCCGGACCACCGGGACCAGCGGCCTGAGCCCTGATCGCGATGGCCAGGCCCAGAGCACCCGGACCTCGGGCGGGCCGAACGTCAAAGTCGCGAAGGCCGGGGACGGCCTGATCGTGATCGCCAAGGACCCCCGCAGCCGCCGCCCGATCGCGGGCATGACGGTGCGCCTGCTCAACCGGGCGGATGTCGATCCGACCACCCTGGCCCGCATCGGAAGCGATAGCTCCCTGCTGCATGAACTGCTGGACCGACAGGGGATCGGCGGCGAGACGGACTCTGAAGGCGAGGTCCTGCTGCCGCACGTGCTGAATGGATTGATCCTGGCCGAGGGGCAGGGCTGGACCGGCTTGCACACGTGGGTGGGACCGCTGCCTTCGCCGCTGGAGCTCACCCTGACGCCCCTCAAGGAATTGACCGTGCAAGTGCGCGGAACCTCCGGCGAGATCGTCTCCGACGTGCCCGTCTGGGTGGGGGCTTCCGACCGCAACGTGTGGCAACCGTTCATCCAACGGGGCAGCAACGCCCTGGGCCGCGTGGAATTCGACGGCGTTTCGCGCCTGTCGAACCGCCAGGATGCGGACAAGGGTTTGGCCGTGTACCTGGCCTTCCCGCACTTCCCGCGCGTGCAGCGCGACTTCCAGTTGCAGGAACTGCCCATCGCCGAAGTGGCGCTCAAGATGCCGAGCACCGGTTCGCTGGAGATCACCGTGCTCGGGCCGGATGGCGAACCGCTCGACCGATCCTGCAAGGTGGACATCGGCATGCCGCAGGGCCCCGAACAAGGCGCGTTCCAGCCGCTTGTCACGCGCCGCACCGAAAACGGCGTGGCCCGCTTTCCCTACGTGGGCACCGCGACGCGCGTGGCCGTGCGGGTGACCGGTATTCCGGAATACCGCGAACTGCTGACCGAAATCGATGGACCCCGCAACGCCGGTGAGGAAGCGCAGCGGTCCGTGCAATGGGGACAGCAGCGCCTGGTGCTGGTCGGAATGGTGGTCGGTCCGAATGGCAGCGCGCTGTCGAACCAGCGCCTGCGGGCCACCTGGGGCATGGGCAAGGACCGCCGCAGTGCGCCGCTCGTGACCGAAGCAAACGGCAACTTCCGCGTGATCACCCAGGGCGTGCGCGCCACGTTCCTGGAGCTGGAGAGCATGGCGGATGGCACGGCCGGTGGACCGGGCCGCGTCAGTGTGCAGATCGCCAACCCGGACGCCAGCGGTGAGTTCAACCTCGGCATCCTGCGCCTGGAAGGCCTTGGGCTTTTCGCCGAAGGATTCGTGTTCGACAAGACCGGCCAGCCGGCGGCGGGGATCATGGTGAACCTCGAGCACCAAGCGGTCGGCGGCGGCAAACACGACGGCGGGGAAACCGCGGCTTCGAAGGACGGCAACCTGCGCGGGGGTGGTGGCGAAGGTCGCGGCGATGGGCGCGGCGAATCGGAAGGGGGCCGCGGCGGCAAGGACCGCGACGGCCGGGGTGAGACCTTGAAGCCCGATGATCCCCGCGCGCGATCGCAGTACAGCTGGACGCCGATCCCGCGGATGTCCGCGGTCACCGACCGCGACGGACGGTTCCGCATCTACGGCACGACCCGCTCCAATCCGCTGCGGTTGACGGCGGTGGTGCGAGGCCTCGATTCGGTGTCCGTGGAAGGCGTGGTCGAAGGGGGCGGTCCCTACACCCTGCGGCTGACGGATGTGCTGCCGGAGAAGGCGGCAATCGACGAGATCGAAGAGAAGGGGCGCTGAGCCCCGGGGCTCAGGGTTTGGCCTGGGCTTCTTCGCGCACGAACAGCTCGTCGATCTTCCATTCGAAGCCGACTTCGAAGGACACTAGGTTCCGGACGTTTGGGCCCGGGTGTCGAGCCTGGGCCAACAGCCATTCCTTGTCGTTCGACTCGACAAGGTAGTTGAGCGCCCAAGGATCGCGCACATTGCCGTCATCCCAGAGTTCGGCCGGTTCGAACGGGTCGGCCGGCGGACCCTGCAGGGAGTAGAAACCCTCGCGCACCATGCGTGCCACCAATTGGCGTCCGTGCACGGCGACTTCGATTTCGACCGGGCCCCGGACCAGATCCCCCTGGAAGTTGTAGTCCTCCCGGTCCCGGCCCGCCCGGCTCAGGGCCCAGCGCAGCAGCGGCTGCTCCTTGAGCAGGTGGTCGCGGAACTCGAGGTACCCGAGTCGGGAGATGCCGTTGCGGGCCTTGAAGCCCGACGAGAAGCACCGGTACTCCTCCCCGGGCAAATCCGCCCGCAGGGCCACCAGGAAGGACTGCAGGCCCTGGACCGGGGTCCGGAACCCGAATCGGAGCACTTCCTCGGGCGTGGGGGGGGGCACCTGGCAGGAGTTCCCGAGGGCGATCAAGAGGGGGCACGCGAGCAGCAATCGAACCAGCATGGGGGCATGCTAGCCCCGTCGATACATTTTGCGAACCGGTTCCAACAGGGGCGGGCGGCCGCCGTACCAGTGGGCCGACGGTTCCAGAAGGGGGCTTTTGCCCTTTTCTGGGAAACCCAGGGCCGCTCGGGGCGGTCCCAGGTCCCAGGAGCGATGGCCCACGGGAACCCGAGGAACACCCAATTCCACCGTGCCGGCTGGCTTCCAGGCCGATCGTCGCGATCGCTGGCGACACGCGCGCCGGAGGCGGGTACCCTTTCCGACCGGGAGTCGCTCCCCAAACCATCCGAAGTACAACCATGAACGTTTCTCCGAGCTTCAAAAGCCGCCTGATCCGCCTCGGCCTGGTGGTGCCCTTGACCCTGCTGGCGGCGCCGCTGTCCGCCGCGGCCCCCCAGGAACCGGCCCCCGTGCCCGTCAAGCAGAAGGAGCAACCGGCTCCCAAGCCCGTTCCGAAGCCGATGCCCAAGCCGGTGCCCCAGGGCGAGAAGGAAAAGGAAGGGGATACGGGCAAGCTCGATCCCAAGGAGCAGGAGCAGCTCAAGCGGCGCCAGGAGGAGATCGCCCGCAAGCAAAAGGAGAAGGAGATCGAAGAGGCCAAGCGTCGCGGCGATGGCAAGTTGCCGCCCCGCGGGGATGCTCCGCCGGCCAAGCGCGTGCCCACCGGTGATGTGGATGGCCGCAAGGGGCTGCGCGAAGGCGACATGACCGACGAAGAGAAGGCCAAACTCGACCAGCGTCGCCAACAGGAGCTGATCCAATCCGATCCCGGTGCGAAGCTGGACATGGTGTTCGGCAGCGAGCGCCACGACTTCGGTCGCCTGCGCCAGGGGGATCTGGTGAGCCACTCCTTCGACCTGCAGGCCGGTGGCACCACGCCGCTGAAGATCCGCCAAGTGAAGCCGAGCTGTGGCTGCACCCTGGGTAGCGTCGAGGTGGCGGATGCGGAAGGCAACTTCGGTCCGTACAACTACGGCGACCCGATCGATCCGGGCCGTCCGATCCGCATCAACGCGTCGGTCGACACCGCCAACAAGAAGAACAAGGTGCAGGTGCGCATCCAGATCATGAGCAATGATCCGGCTGGCGTGCACGCCCTGACCCTCGCCGCCGACGTGCAGCCGCTGCTCGTCTCCACCCCGGCGATGATCAACTTCGGCGATGTGCAACTGGGCAGCATCAACGAGCAGACCGTCGACATCCGCACGTCGCTGGGTGAGCCGATTGGGCTCAGCATCGACCAGCAGCGCGTCAACAACCTGCCCGTGGGCATGAGCTACGAGCTCTCGCCGGTCGGCCCGAACGCCGAAGGCAAGTCCTCGCACTGGCAACTGCGCGTGAAACTCGGTGCGGAAGCGCTCGAGGGTCAAGCCAACGCCACCTTGCGCGTCATCTCCGACCTGCCGATGCCGGTGGATCCGAAGAAGGAGCAAGAGGCGATCGAGCGCGGTTCGCACATCGTGCCCCAGTACTTCAACACCAGCGTGTCCATCTCCGCCCGCGTGCTGGGCGTCTTCTCGGTGGACCGCCCGTACCTCAGCTTCGGTCTGTTCCGCCCGGGCCAGGTCGTGCCGCGTCAGCTGCGCCTGACCTGCAACCAGGACGGCTACACCCTCGATAAAGTCACCGTGGAACTGCGCGGCCGTGGGGTCAGGAGTTCCCCGAGGCCCAGTACTTCACCACCAGCGTCCGTCCGGTTCCCGGCGCGAACGCGGTCGACATCGAGCTGCGCATGACCGGCATGCCCGACGACGTGGACAAGTCCATGACCGGCGAACTGGTGATCAAGACCGGCTACGAAGGCGAATCCGACAAGATCGTGACCTTCAGCGGTGTGTGCCGCTCGGGCGTGGCCCCGCGCTGATCGACCCCCGTTCGGCAATCCGCCGCCGCCTCCGCCTTCGGGTGGGGGCGGCGGCGGTCATTTGGGGCCCGGGGTGGTGCGGGCCGGGGGGACTGAGTGATTCCGCACGGGGTCGGGGGCCGAAATTTGGCCGATTGGCGGAAACACGGAATTGGAATCCCTCTAGTCCTGAACTGCCGGGGCCTGCCGGATAGAGTGTGCAGACCTGGGGCCGGCGCCATGGGGCGCGGCCGGAGCAGGCCTGAAGGAACGGAACGAACCCATTGGAGCAGGATCTCGGGGACTACCTGGTGGCGGCCGGCGCCTTGACCGAAGCCCAGCTTCGGGAGGCGCGCAGCCTGGAACGCAGCGGAGCCCCCCTGGAGCAGGTGCTGGTGCGCCAGCGCATGCTGCCCGAGGCGACGGTCTTCCGCGCCTTGGCCAAGCTGCACGGATTGCCGTTCGTCGACTTGGCCAAGGGCAACATCGCGCGGGAGATCCTCGACCGGGTGCCCGAGGAGGTCGTCCGGCAACAGGGGCTGCTGCCGTTGATGGAGCGGCAGGGCGCCCTGGTCGTGGCGGTGGATGACCCGCTCAAGGTCATCGTGGCGGGCGAGTTGAACTTCCTGCTCGGCGGCGAAGTCGTGTGCGCCCTGGCCGGACCGGCGGCCCTCGCCGAAGCCATCGACCGCTACTTCGGTCCCCTGGAGGACGACGGGCCGGCCCTGACCGGGGCGCGCGGCGACGACGATGGGGACGATGCGCCGATCGTGCGTCTCGTGACCCGCATGTTCACCGATGCCCTGCGCGAGCGGGCCAGCGACATCCACATCGAACCCGGTCACAACCACCTGCGGGTGCGCTTCCGCGTGGACGGCATGCTGCGCACTACGGCGGAACACCCGCTGCACCTGCACGCGGCTTTGGTCAGTCGCCTCAAGATCATGGCGCAGATGGACATTGCCGAAAAGCGCAAGCCGCAGGACGGCCGCATCGGCGTGCGCATCTCTGGCCGCGAGATCGACGTGCGGGTGTCGGTCCTTCCGACGGCGCGCGGCGAGACCCTGGTCATGCGTCTGCTCGACCGCAGCGCGAACCTGATCCCGCTCGCCGACCTGGGCCTCGAGCCGGAAGAGGAGAGCTGGTTCCGCCGCGTCATCGAACGGCCGAGCGGCATCGTTCTGGTGACCGGCCCCACCGGTAGCGGCAAGACCACGACCCTGTACGCGGCCCTCTCCGAACGCAACCGCCAGGACGTCAAGATCATCACCGCCGAGGACCCGGTCGAATACCGCATCCCCGGCATCAACCAGGTGCAGACCAATGCGCGCGTCGGACTCAGTTTCGCGCGCATCCTGAAGGCGATGCTGCGCTGCGCACCGAACGTGATCCTGGTGGGGGAGACCCGCGACCGCGAAACGGCCGAAACCGCCATCCAGGCTTCGCTCACGGGGCACCTGGTGTTCACGACCCTGCACACCAACGATGCACCCAGTGCGCTCACCCGCCTCGCGGACATCGGCATCCCGCCGTTCCTGATCTCCGCCTCGGTGCAGGCCGTGCTCGCCCAGCGTCTGGTGCGCCGCCTGTGCCCGGAATGCCGGCGCCCCTACGCGCCCGGACCCGCCGAAGCCCGTGCCCTCGGCCTCGATCGCCTCGGCGACGCCACCTGGTACCGCCCCGGCGGCTGCCGTGCGTGCGAAGGCAGCGGCTACCGCGGCCGGGTGGCTTTGTACGAACGGCTCGAGATGGACGAGACCCTGCGCGAGCTGAGTTTCCGTGGGGCCTCGCTCGAAGAACTGCGCCGCGCCTCCCTGGAGAGCGGCGCGCTGCGGCCGATGCTCGCCGCCGGGGCGCGTAAGGTGCAGGCCGGCATCACCACCCTGGAAGAGGTGCTGCGGGTGACCCGCGCGGTGCACGTCTCCGAAGAAACCGCTGAAACCGAGCTGTGAACCGATGAAGATCGAAGACTGGATGCAACTGGCCATCGACCGCGGCGCCTCGGACCTGCACCTGCAGGCGGGCCGCGAGCCGGCGGCGCGCATCGACGGCCACCTGGTTTCCCTGGGGGACGCCACCCTCACCCAGGCCGACACCGAAGCCCTGTGCCGCAGCCTCTGCAACGAGAAACACTGGCGCGAGGTCGAAGAAGTCGGCACGACCGACCTCGGCATGGCCCACTCCAGCGGCACCCGCTTCCGCGTCAGCGTGCTGCGCGGCAAGGGCCGGTATGCGGCGGTGCTGCGTTTGATCCCGCAGAAATTGCTGCCCCTCGACACCATCGGTCTGCCGGCCGCGGTGCAGGAACTGCTGCGCCGGCCGCGGGGGCTCATCCTCGTCACCGGCCCGACGGGCAGCGGCAAGACCACCACCCTCGCTTCGATGGTGGACTGGATCAACACCGAACAGGATCGCCACATCATCACGATCGAAGATCCGATCGAGTACTACCACGAGCACAAGCGTGGCATCGTTACCCAGCGCGAGGTGGGGGTGGACGTGCCCGACTTCGAGGAGGCCATGCGCCGTGCCCTGCGCCAGGACCCCGACGTGATCCTGCTGGGCGAGATGCGCGACCTGGAGACCATCAGCGCGGCGATCACCGCCGCCGAGACGGGCCACCTGGTGTTCGGCACCTTGCACACCACCGGTTCGGCCCGCACTGTCAACCGCATCATCGATGCGTTCCCCGGCAACCAGCAGGAGCAGATCCGGGCGCAGCTCTCGGTTTCGTTGCTCTCGGTGGTTTCGCAGGTGCTCATGCCGCGCGCCGGGGGCAAGGGGCGGGTTGCGGGGTTCGAGGTGATGATCAACACGCCGGCCATCGGCAACCTGATCCGCAAGAACGAGACGAACAAGATCCCCTCGACGATCCAGACCTCGAAGCGCCTCGGCATGCAGACGCTCGACGATCACCTGTGGGAGCTCGCGAGCACCGGCGCGATCGACCGCCGCACCGCGATCGACTTTGCCCAGGATCCGAAGGATCTGGAGGCGCGCCTGTGAGGGAGGGCCAATCCCAAGGCCGCCTGCTCGGGCAGATCCTCAAGGCCCATGGCAAGGTCGGGGAGGCCGAGGTCCAGCGGGCCCTCGCCGATCAGCGCAAACACGGCGGCTTGATCGGCCAGTGCCTCGTGGCGCTCGGTGCGTGCACGGAAGCCGACGTGGCGATGGCCCTCGCCGACCAGGCGGGCCTCGAGAGTGTGCACCTCGCCCGCGTCACCCCGACCCAGGAAGCGATCGACCTGGTCGATGGCAGCATGGCGCACACCTTCCTGGTGTTGCCTCTCGAGCGGGTCGGCGACGACCTCGTGGTGGCCCTGGCAGATCCCCTCAACCAAGCGATCCTCGACGACCTGGGCTTCGGCACGGGCTGCACGATCAAACCGCTCGTGGCCCCGGCGGACGCCCTGCGCGCCCGTATCCGCGAGATCTACGGCGACGCCGCCGACCTCGCTTCCGCCATCGCCGACGCGGCGGGGGCGGTCGATGGCGGGGACGCCCAGAGCGCGGCGCAGAGCAAACCCGTGGTGCGCCTGCTCAACTCGATCCTGACGCGAGCCATCCGCGACCGCGCCTCGGACGTGCACTTCGAGGTCTACGACGGTTCCTTCCGCATCCGCTATCGCGTGGACGGGGCCCTCTACGAGGTCGAAGCCCCGCCGATGCACCTGGCCGTGCCGCTCGTGGCGCGCATCAAGGTCATGGCGGACCTCGACATCACCGAAACGCGCGTGCCCCAGGACGGCCGCATCGAACTCTCGATCGATGGCCAACCCGTCGACCTGCGCGTGGCGACCTTGCCCACGCAAACGGGGGAAGGGTGCGTGATGCGGGTGCTCGACCGCTCCGCCGTCAACCTCGACCTGTCCGCGCTCGGCATGCGACCCGCCGAAGAGGCGACCTTGCGCGCGCTGACGCGCCTGCCGCACGGCATCGTGCTCGTCACCGGTCCCACGGGTAGCGGCAAGACGACCACCCTCTACGCCATGCTGTCCGAAGCCAACGACCCGGCCGTCAAGATCATCACGGTCGAGGATCCGGTGGAATACGATCTGGACGGCATCGTGCAGGTGCCGATCCAAGAGGACATCGGCGTGACCTACGCAAAGGTGTTGCGCACCATCCTGCGTCAGGACCCGGACAAGATCCTGGTGGGGGAGATCCGCGACGACGAGACCGCCAGCACCGCGGTCGAGGCGAGCCTCACCGGCCACACGGTGTTCGCGACCCTGCACACCCAAGACGCCCCCGGAACGGTCACGCGCTTGGTGGACATGGGCGTGCCGGCGTTCCTCATCACGGCCACCCTGGAAGCCGTAGTCGCCCAGCGCCTGGTGCGCCAGGTCTGCAGCGCATGCGCCCGCGAATTCGTGCCCGACGAAGAGCTGCTCGCGGAGCTCGGCGCCGTGGCCGGGGCGGTGCGCGGACGCACCCTGCGGTATGGCGCCGGCTGTGACCGCTGCCACCACACCGGGTACAAGGGGCGCATGGGCATCTTCGAGATCCTGATCGTCTCCGACACCCTGCGCACCGCGATCCACCGCGGGGCGTCCACGGGGGAGTTGCGCACGCTGGCGACCTCCGAGGGCATGCGCACCCTGCGCCAGGCGGGCATGGAAGCCGTGCTCGCCGGGCAGACCACCTTGGAAGAGGTGCTGCGCGAAACCCAGGCCTGAACCCCTCCTTGATCCAACTGTTATGGCCCGACGCATCCAACGCTCCCCGCAATCCGCGCCCGACCGCCCGGCCGGTGCCCAGGCTCCGCGCTCCCGCAAGGGGGGCCGGGTGGCCTCGGGCCAGGTGACCCAATTCACCGTGCAGTTGGCGACCCTGTCCGAGGCGGGCATCCCGGTGGTGCGCGCCTTGACCGTGCTGGAGGGCCAGGCGCGTCCCGGACCGTTCAAGGACGTGCTCGGCGAAGTCACCGAAGACGTGGCGAGCGGCATGCCCTTGTCCGATGCCCTCGGCAAACACCCGCGTGCCTTCGACGCGCTCTACAGCAACATGGTGCACGCTGGCGAGGCGGGTGGTGTGCTCGATCTCGTGCTGCAGCGCCTGGCGGAATTCCGCGAGAAGGCCGAAGCGATCCGCTCCAAGCTGTTCGGCGCGATGATCTATCCGATCATCGTGACCTGCGTCGCCACCGTCTTCGTCGCGGTCGCCGTGCTCTGGCTGATCCCCAAGTTCGAGCGCATCTACAAGAGTTTCGACTTCCCGCTGCCGCGCATCACGACGATCCTGCTGGACATCAGCAACTTCGTCATCCATTGGTGGTACATCGTGTTCTTGGTGCCGCCGCTGCTCTTGATGCTGCACTTCCTGCTGCTGCGGCGTTCGGACGGCTATCGCTTCCGGATGCACGACTGGCTTCTGCGGGTGCCCCTGATCGGGTCCCTGATCCAGGAGTCCCTCGTCGGCCGTTTCGCGCGCACCTTCGGCACCCTCGTGCAGGCGGGCGTGCCGCACCTCGATTCGCTGGAGATCGTGCGCGACACCACGGCGAACGACGTGCTGGCGGACGCGGTCGAGGACATCCGCCGGACCGTGCGCGAGGGCGAAGGCATCGCCCGGCCCATGGGCGAGAGCGGCATGTTCGACGATGTGGTCGTGAACATGGTCGACGTGGGGGAGCAGACCGGCGAGCTCGACAACATGCTGCTCAAGGTGGCGAACGCCTCCGAGCGGCGGGTCGACCGGCGCGTGGATGCGCTGATGAAGCTGCTCGAACCCATGCTGATCTTGGTCATGGCGGTGTTCGTGGGTTTCCTCGTGGTGGCCCTGTTCCTGCCCTTGGTCGGTCTGATGGACTCCATCAACTCGGCGAGCTGATGACCGGCGCGGCACGAGCGGAGCGGGGACGATGAAACTCTCCCTGCGCTGGGCGGTGGTGGCCGGAGTGGCCATGGCCAACGCATTGGTTTTCGGACTGGGCGTGGCGTGGATCGCACCGAGCATCGACCAGGGCATCGCCCGCGGGCGGGACAGCTACCTGAGCGAAGTGGCGGCGCGCCTGCGCGGGCACCTCAATCCCTCGGGGGAGCTGCAGGCCGAAGGGTTCCTGCGTTGGGACGGTTGGCGGGACTTCGAAGATGTGATGCTCGTGCAGTTGCCCGAGCTCACCGACCCGAGCCAGTTGGGGCAACTGGGCCTGATGCTCAACCCGCGCGGGGCCTGGCGCCGCGGGGTCGACTTCCCCTTCGATGAGATCCTGGGCGCCGCCCGGCTCGCCACCCGCGAGAACCGCAGCGTCGAAGCGGCGGGCGGGCTCGTCGGGCCCGTGCGCAGCGCCGATGGCCGCCTGTGGGGCGGCGCGTGGGTGGTCTCGCGCGATCCGGTGGTGCATTCGTCGTGGTTGCGCAAGCTGCTGCCGTGGTTCGCCCTTTCGGTCGGCTTGCTCACGGCGATCACGTTCGTGGTAACCGACAGGCTTTTGCTGCGGCCCCTGCGCCGGTTGTCCGCCGCGTCGCAACACCTCGGGCGCGGGGACTTCTCGGTGCGAGTACCCAGCGGCGGACGGCAGGACGAACTGGGCCAACTCATGGACACCTTCAACTCGATGGCGGCCGAGGTAGAGGGGTTCGGGGCGCGGCTCACGCGCGAAGTGGACCAAGCCACCGAAGCCGTGCGGCGCGCGGAAGCGGGGGCCACGACCCAACGGCGTCTCGCCGCCACCGGGGAACTGGCGGCTGGGGTGGCGCACGAGATCAACAACCCGCTCGGCGGCATGCTCAACGCGGTCGAAGTGCTGGCGCGCCCGGACTTGCCGGAGGAGAAGCGCGTGCGGTACCTGGAGCTCGTGCGCGGGGGCCTCGAGCGCATCCAGCACATCGCCGGCGGCATGCTGATGCTCGCGCCGCGCAGCCCGCGCACCGGGCCGGTGCAGCTTCTCGACACCCTGCGCGGCTCGCTGGGGCTGGTGCGGCACCGGGTGCTGTCCGCCGGGGCGGAGGTCTGGATCGAGTGGCGCGAACGGCGGCAGCGCTGGACCGGGGACAACCTGGATTCCCTGCTGGGCGACCTGCCCGCGGTGCGTGGCCAGGGGGGCGAGCTGGCCCAATGCTGGCTCAACCTGCTAGTGAACTCGCTGGACGCCCTGGCCGAGGGTCATCCGGGGGGCGGCGGGCAACTTGGACTGCGCATCGCCGTCTTGGGGGATGAGTTGCAGCTCGAATTCTGGGATGATGGGCCCGGAGTGGACGAACAGACGTTGGCACGGGTCGCGGATCCTTTTTTCAGCACCAAAGAAGTCGGGCAGGGCACCGGCCTCGGGCTTTCGTTCGTGCACCAGGTGATCGACGCCCACGGCGGCCGTGTCTTGATGGACAGCGCGCCGGGAGAGGGCTTCACCGTGACCGTGTTGCTGCCCCTGGAGGATGCCCGTGCCGATTGACGGCTTTTCCCTGTTCGGGGTGGGCTTGTTGATGCTGTCCGCCCTGTTCAGCTCCTCCGAGACCGCCTTCTTCTCCCTGGCGGGGGAGGCGCTGGAGGGGCGCGTGGACCGACGGGTGCAACGCCTGTTGCGCGAGCCGCGCGAGCTGCTCGTCTCGCTGCTCGCGGGCAACCTGTTCGTCAACGTGCTGTTCTTCGCCATCGCGGCGCGCAGCCTGCCGCTGGCGGGGTTCTGGTCGGGTTTGCTCGCCCTGGTCACGATCTTGATCGTCGGCGAGATCCTGCCCAAGGCCCTCGCCCTGCGCATGCCGCACCGCATCGCCAGCCTGAGCGCGCCGTTTTGGTTGCCCTACATGCACGTGGCCGCGCCCGTGCGCCGGTGGGTCGCGGCGGCGCTCGACGGGGCCCTGCGCATGTTGGGTGAACACGACCGGCGCGAAGTGGGCCTGACCGCCGAGACCCTGGCGGGTGCGCTCGAAGCCAGCGCCGCGGAAGGTTCGCTGGCCCACGCCGAAGCCGACCTGCTCACCGAAATCGTGCAGATCTCGAACCTGCGGGTGCGGGAGATCATGACCCCGCGGGTCGACGTGCTCGCCCTCGACCTCGAAGATCCCGAAGAACACGAAACGATCATCGAGCAGGCGCGTCGCGCGCGCGTGACCTGGTTGCCCGTCGTGCGCGGCGACATGGACTCGGTCGAAGGCGCCGTCGAGATGCGCGATCTGTTCGCCCACGAGGGCAAACCCCTCGAACAGCTCGTCATGCCGGTGCAGTTCGTGCCCGAAGTGGCGCCGGTGCTGAATATGCTTTCGTACCTGCGCGATGCCCGCGCCGCCGAGGCGGTGGTGGTGGACGAGTGGGGCGGAACCGCGGGGGTCGTGAGCCTGGAGAACCTGTTCGAGGAACTCGTTGGCGACCTGCGCGCCGAGGGCGAAGGCCTGTGGCGCGCGGTGATCCCCATGGGCGAGGGCCGCTATCGCGTGACCGGGGAGATCTCCATCCGCGATTGGAACGAGACGATGGGGGTGCAGGTGGTGCCTGCGGCCTTCGAGACCCTGGGGGGCTACGTGCTGGCGCTGCTCGGCCGCTTGCCGAAGCCCGGGGACCGCGTCGAACTGGGGGCCAACCTGGTCGGAGAAGTCAGCGAGGTGCGCGGCCGCCGGGTCGTGACCGTGGACCTGTTCCTGAAGAACGACTGATGCTGCTCTCGATCCTGTTGCTTCTGATCTGCCTGCTGGCGAGCGCCCTCTACTCGGGTGCGGAGACGGCGTTCTACAGCCTTTCGAAGCTGCAGCTCGAAGTGGAGGCGGAACGCGGCAGCCGCGCCGCGCGTTGGGCTCGCTGGCTCAGCCGCGACGATGCGGGGCTCCTGATCGTCGTGTTGATCGGCAACAACCTCGCGATTCAGCTCGCCACTTGGTTGGGTGAGAAACTCGGGGCGGACGTGGGCCTTTCGCACGAAAGCGCGGCCCTCGCGGTCGGTTTCTGGCTGACTCCGGTGGCGTTTTCCTCGCCGAGGTGCTGCCGAAGGAGATGTTCCGGCGCCGGCCCCACGGATTGCTGCCCCTGGCCCTGCCGCTGCTGATCCTTTCCCGGGTGGTGTTCTGGCCGCTCGAGCGCGTGCTGCGCGGGGTGACGTTCTTCTTCGAGTGGCTGTTCGGCGTGCAGCACAACACGGTGGCGGTGCTGCGTGGCCGCGAACGGTGGCGGGCGCGTTTCGAAGAGGGCCGCCGCGCGGGCGCGATCCCCGAACGAACCTACCGCCTGGTGCACAACGCCTTGCACCTGCGCAGCACGCCGGTGTCGAAGGCGATGGTCCCCTGGGATCGCGTGCAGTCGATCCCGCTCGGGGCCGGCCGTGACGAGGTCCTGGAGCTGCTCCGGCGCTCGCGCTTCTCGCGCCTGCCGGTGGTGGATTCCGCGGGCACCGTGCACGGCTATCTGCACCAGATGGACGTGCTGGGTGCCGAACGGGAAGGCGGGCCGGGGGGGCTGCGGGCCCTGACGAACACCGTGCCCGAGGGCCCCGGCGATCCCACCGAGGAGCACTTGGTGGACCTGCCCGTCTTCGAGCCGGGAACCTCGATCTCCCAGGCCCTGCTCCAGATGCGGGGCCTGGGCAAGCGGGCCGCCCTGGTGGGCACTTCCGAGGCCCCGGTGGGCTGGGTCACCCTCAAGGACCTGGTGGAGGAGCTGACCGGCGACCTGGTCGGCCTGTGATCCCCGGGTCCAGGCCCCGGACGAGGACCCCGGCATCTCCGTAACCCCGGTCCCCAGGCCGGGTATTTGTGTCCGCCTGCCTCCGGCACTAGAATCGAACGCCCATGCCCCCCGCTTCCCCCGTCTCCCTGGCCCAACGGGGCCCCCTCGTGCTGGCGTTCCTCGGCCTCGGCCTGGGCGCCCTTGCCTGGGCTGCCCGGCCCGTCAGCCAAAATGATGGCGGCGCCTCGCGGGTGACGACGGTCGGCGGCGGCGCCACCGCCGATTCGAACAACGACATGATCGCGGTGACCGGCGTGGACGTGACCGGGGTGTCGGTGCTTTATCTGATCGATACCAAGTCGAAGAAGCTGGCCGTGTACCAAGCCTCCGGAGGTTCCGGCGGCACCCAGGGCATCAAGCTGGTGGGGGCACGCAACATCGCCCTCGACCTGCAACTGGACGGCTTCAACGACAAAACCGAATACAAGGGGCGCCCGTTGCGCTTCCAGGACCTGCAGAAGCGGTTCGAAGGCTCCGGCCTGACCGTCGATGGCAGTTCCGAGGAAGAGTGATCGAGCGCCCTGGAATCACGCAGCTATCCCCGCCGCAACCCTCCCTCAGCAGCCCATCCCCCCAAGGAGAAACCATCCGTGTCCGACGAGTTTTTCAGCTTTGACGAAGCCCTGAGCGAACTGCGCCTGAAGGAAGAGGAGCTCAAGCGTCTCGTCTCCGAGGGCGAAATCCGTGCCTTCCGCAAGGGCGACACCATGAAGCTGCGCCGCAGCGACGTGGAAAGCCTGCGTCAGGAACTTCAGGGCGGCGAAGTCGTCGACCTGGGGGATGACCTGGTGGAGGACCTGGTGTTCGAAGAGGAACCGGCCGAGCTGTCGGGCATGGCGACCCAGGAGATCTCCCAGGTCGACACGATCCTCGAGGACGTGCTCGGGGATCCGATCGGCCGTCCCGAAGCCACCCAGGTCTTCAGCGACGACCTCGACCTCGATGACGACCTCGATCTCGAGGAAGTGCTCGACGAAGAGATCGAAGAGGGCGTGCCGTTGGTCGCCGGTGCCTCGATCGGCACGGGCCGCATCGCCGCCCAAGAGGAAGAGGCCCTGCTGTCGCCCCTCTACATGGCCGCGGTGCTGCTCACCTCGGTGGTGATGTTCCTCGTCATCCCGATCGCCATGTCCGCCGGCTCTGGCCGCGCCACCGGCTTCGCCAAAGCCGTGGCCGGCATGTTCGTGCAATTCGCCAAGTAGGTCCCGCCGGACCGGCTTCGCCAGGGCGGCCTGCGGGGCCCCCTGCCGTGCCCACTTGATGGCCGACTTCCCAGCTCTGCACCCCGAGGGGGCGAGCTGGGAAGTCTGTTTTTGCCCAGGTCCTGGGATGCGCCCCGCCCCTTGCATACACTTCGGCCAGGGCGAGAGGACCGGCCGGTCCCCACAGCGCGCCCTGAGCCCTGCCCTGGGAGGGGTGGCGGTTCCTGCTCTCGGAGGAAAACGAGCCCCGGCCGTGACCTCCCCCAAGGAATGAAAAGGCAAAGCACACACATGAGTATCACCAAGCACGCGTTCCGCACCCTCGGTGCGGCGCTGGCCCTCGCCGTGCTCAGCTCCTGCGTCAGCCAGGACGAGTATCAGCGTGCGGTCGACCTGGCCGAGATGTACCAGGACAAGTCCCACTCGCTCGAAGCCGAACTGGCGATGCTGCAACAGCAACGCGATTCGCTCGAAGGCGAGATCCGCTCCCAGGAAGCCTCCTTCCTGCAGAATGGCGGCGGCTCGGGCGACTACGAAGCCCGCATCGACGAGCTGCAGGACCAACTGGCCAACCTGGGCCGCGCGCCCCAGGACATCGAGCGTTTCAACGTCGATGGCGGCTACGTGTACATGATCCAGGACAAGGTCCTGTTCGACTCCGGCTCCGCTGACATCGGCGAAAAGGGCAAGCAGGCCCTGGCCACCCTGGGTCGCAAGATCCAGAGCGAGCCCCACGGCCGCATCTTCGTGCGGGGTCACACCGACTCCGACCCCGTCAAGCGTCCGGAGACCCTGAAGAAGTTCCCGCACGGCAACCTGCAGCTGTCCGCCGAGCGCGCGGTGGCCGTGGCCGCGATCCTGACGAGCGAAGCCAAACTGCCCGGCCGCGAGGTCGTCGTGATGGGCTTCGGTCCCTACGATCCGGTCGCCGGCAATGACACCTCGGACTCCAAGCGCCTCAACCGTCGCGTGGAGATCTTCGTGGCCAACCCCGGCACGTCCAAGTAAGGCCCACCGGGCCGATACCCGATGGCGCTCTGGCACCATTCGCTGCGACGGAAGGTCTGCATGGCAGGCCTTCCGTCGCGGTTTTGCCGGGGCGCATTCGCGGCCGGCGTGCTGGGGTTCGCCGTTGCGCTCACCGGCTGTGGCCAGGAGAACGCCGAGCCTCTGCCCATCGAGCGGTTGGCGTTTGTCGCCCCCGGCAGCGTCAACGTGGCCGGACAACGCCTCGGCATGGATGAGCCGTTGCTGGTCGATCGATTCGAGGTCACCCGCGGCCAGTGGTACGACTTCGCGCGCTCCGAGGACGATGGGGTCGAGCCGCCCGACCCCGAAGCGCAGTCCCTGCCCCAGGTCGACATCGACCTGAACCAGGCGCGCGCGTTCGCCGCTTGGAACGGCATGCGTTTGCCCACCGTCGGCGAATGGCTCTGGTTTGCTTCGGGGCCCCGCGCGATGACCTATCCGTTCGGCACGAATCCCGCGCAGAGTGCCGCCAATACCCTCGAACTGGGGCTTTGGCGCGCTACGCCCGTGGGCACGTTCCCCGGCGGACGCACCCCGGGCACGGCGATCTACGACCTGCTCGGCAACGTGGCGGAGTGGGCATTGGCAGAAGGGTGGCAAGGGCGTGGTTGGTATCCCCGGCTGGCCCTCGAACTGACGTTCCAGGGGCTCGAGAGCTGGGCGATGGGGGGCTCGTTCCTGACCCACGCGCGGCCGATCTACCTCTTCGAGCCGAACTACAACTACGTGGCCCTGCACGCCGTCGAGCGGGATCCCGCCTTCCGCGCGAGCGACCTCGGAATGCGTTGCGTGGCCGATGCACGGCAGTGGCTCGTGGCCCACGCCGAAGATCTGAGCCGACGGGAGAACCGCGACCGCCTGATCGCCGTGGGGCAGAGCTGGGGGCCGCGCGCCGCCGCTCTACTCGCGACCCTCGCCGAAGAACATCCCAAGTACCCCGCACTAGCGTGGCTCCTCGAAGGGGCCCGCAAGCCCTGATGAGCCAAACCCCCCGTCCCCCCCGGCCGCCCTGGCAGGAGTTCAAGCGCGCCCTCGAAGCCCAGGGGTTCCGCCCCTCGCGCCGCTTCGGCCAGAACTTCCTGCTCGACGAGAACACCGCCCGCGCGATCGTGCACGACGCCGGAGTGGGGCCCGAGGACCGCGTGCTCGAGGTGGGCACCGGCTGCGGGTTCCTGACGATCCACCTGGCGCACCAGGTGGGAACCTTGCTGACCGTCGAGATCGACCTTCGCCTGGCCGATGTGGCCCAGCCGTTCCTCGATCCGTATCCCTCGGTGACGCTGCTGCGTGGCGATATCCTCGCGAGCAAGCAGCGCCTGAATCCCGAGGTGGAGGCTTTCGCCGCCGCGGGTCCCTGGCACCTGGTCGCCAACCTGCCCTACGCCGTGTCCGGACCCGTGCTGGCCCTCTGTGCCGCCTTGCCGAACCCGCCCGAGTCGATCACCGTGCTCGTGCAGAAGGAGATGGCCCAACGCCTGGTCGCCCGCCCGGGATCCCGGGACTACGGGCCCCTCAGCATCGGACTCGGCTGGGTCTACTCCGGCCGCATCTTGCGCGACGTGGGGGGGCAGTCCTTCTGGCCGCGCCCGAAGGTGGTTTCGTCCGTGGCGCGCCTCGAGCGCACGGCCCAGCCGCCGGAGTTCGCACAGCGCAGCCTGGCGATGGCCCGCATCCGCCAGCTGTTCACCCGCCGCCGCCAGACCCTGGTCCGCGTGATGGGGGACCTGGGCGCCGATCGCGAAGCCCTGCGCGCGGCCCTGGAAGCCGCCGGCCTGCCGCCCGAAGTGCGCGCCGAATCCCTGCCCGGGGACGAGCTGCGCGGCTGGGTGCTCGGGCCCCACTGGCCGGCGGGGGCCGAGGCGGTGGAGCCGGACGACTCGGACCTCGAGGATTGACCCCGGGCGGAATTCCGCCGCCCGGGCTATGAAAATCCCGATATTCCGGCCCGAATTTTTCACCAATTCCCTTCTTTGCGTGCCCGCGCTGGTACACTAAAGACGAACGGCATCCGAGGCCGCATTCCTCCGCCCCGCAGTTGCGACCGCCGCCTGCGCCTTTTCCGCCCCCAGGTGCGGCCCCTCGGACCCGAACTTGCCCACTGGGCGTTGTCTCCATCAGACCGAAGGCATGGGTCGATGGCACGCCGGAGGCCCCCGCACCCGAACCGATTTCCAGGGACTTGGTTCTGGATCCGTGCATTCCGCGCCAGCGGTATGCCCATCCAGTGCTGTGCGCTCCGGAATCGACGCGGATCCCAGCGATGACCCCGCATGGCGTCGCTGACCCCCGCACCCCCTCCAACGCCTCCCCCTCTTCGCGTCCTTGTCCAGCCAACCCGAGCTCGCGCGTGCCATCGAAGCCATCAAGGCTCGCGTGTCCCTGGAGGAAGTCGTGCGTGAATGCATCGACGGGGACTTCGTGCAGAAGAGCAACCGCCTGTGGTGCAATTGCCCGCTGCACGACGAGGACACCCCGTCGTTCGCCATCCAACCCATGAGCGGTCTGTGGTACTGCTTCGGGGCCTGCGGCACCGGCGGCGACTTGATCGAGTTCGTCAAGCGGCGCCACAACACCGACTTCTGGGACACTCTCGAGTGGCTCGCCGCCCGGGCCGGGGTCGAACTTCCGCGCAAGTCGAGCGGTCCGATCAAGGACGACCCCGCCTTCGCGGTGCTCACCGATGCGGAAGCGTTCTACCGCTCGCACCTGATGGGGCGCGAAGGCCAGGCGGCACGCGCCTACCTGCAGGAACGCGGCATATCCCCGGGGGCGATCGAAGCGTTCGGGCTCGGATTTGCGCCGGCCCAGGGCCAGGCTCTGGTCCAGCGGGCCCAAGCCGCCGGCCGGCCGATCGAGCTGTATCACCGCACGGGCCTCGTGCGCCGGAATGACCAGGGTCGCGACTACGACTTCTTCCGCGGACGGCTGATGATTCCGATCCGCGACGAACGCGGCCGGACCGTGGGTTTCGGGGCGCGCCGCCTCGGCGGGGAGGAGCAGGGGCCCAAATACGTCAACACGTCGGAAACCGAGTACTTCCACAAGGGGCGCGTGATCTACGGGTTCGACCGCGCCCAGGAAACCGTGCGCCGCACCCAGCACCTGGTGCTGATGGAGGGCTACACGGACGTCATCGCCGCGCACCAGGTCGGATTGACCCAGGCCTGCGCCGTGCTCGGGACCGCCACCACCGACGACCATGCGCGCCTGGTGCGCCGGGCCGGCACGCGCCGGGTGACGCTCGTGTTCGACGGGGACGAGGCGGGCCGCAAGGCCGCCTGGAAGGCCCTCGCGGGCCTCTTGCCCCTGGACCTGGAACTGGACGTGGCCGTGCCCCCGGAGGGCACCGATCCCGCCGACCTGTGCGCCGGTGGCGACGTGCGACCCCTGGCCGCCCTGCTGGAGCAGGCCCTGCCCTGGATGGATTTCGTGCTCGAAACCCTGGAAGGTCTGAATGGCCGCCCCCTTTCCCAGGCGATCGATCGGATATTCGAACTGTGCAATCATCTTCCCAAACCGGTGCTGCAGGAGGACTGCCTGCGGCAGATCGCGCAGTCCACCGGTTTGCCGGAGGACAGCCTGCGTCGGCAGCGGGAACTCCTGCCGGAGCGCCACCGCCCGGCCCCGGCCCCCCGGCCTGCCGCAAACGAGGACCGTCCGGCGGAAGCGCGGTTGCAGGAAAAACCCCAGGTTTCCGTCGATCCGCGCACGGTGGAGGCTTACAGGGCCCTGACAGGCCTTGTCCTGGCGGACACCAACCTCCTCCCGCGTGTCCGTCACCTGGAGGCCGAGTGCCCCGTGCCCTGGGCCAAGACCCTGCTGCAGACCATGATCCAGCTCTGGGACAGCGACGATCCGGACGGCCCCGAAGAGATCGATGCGAGTCACGTGATGAGCGCCCTGGGGGACCAGCCGGTGCGCGGACACGTGGCGAAGTTGATCGAGTACGCCCGCAAGGCGGACGACGCCCAGGTACTCTTGGAGAACTCGCTGGAAGTGCTCGAACGGGCCCCCCTCCAGGCCCAACTGCGACACCTCCACAGCCGTCTCAAAGAGCTCGAATCCGACCCCGCCTCCGCCGCCCACGCCGACCAGGAGATCCCGCGAATCCTGGCGCAGATCCACGATCTCAGCCTGAAACTGGCGCGCCCCGCCGCCGTTTGAGGTCCCACACCGAACACCCCCCCAACCCAAACCCTCCCCGCGATGAGCAACAAGATCGAGACGACGGTCAAGCTGTTGGTTGAAGAGAACCGGCGCAAGGGCTTCCTGACCTATCAGGACATGTCCAAGTTGATGGACGACCAGTTCCTGCCGCCGGACCAGATGGACCAGGTGTTCATGGGGCTCGAGGATGCCGGTGTGGAAGTCACCGACGACCTCGACATGGACATGGCGGATCTGCGACTCAAGGCCCAGACCGGCACCGCCACGCTGACCGGCGGCACGGCCCGCGGCAACGCGGCGTTGATGGCTACCACCGGGGAGCGCATCGATGACCCGGTGCGCATGTACCTGACGCAGATGGGGGAGATCCCGCTGCTCACCCGTCCGCAGGAGATCTTCCTGGCCAAGTCGATCGAGATCACCCGCAAGCGCTTCCGCAAGAAGTGCATGGGCTCGACCATCGCCATGGACTTCGCCCTCGAGACCCTGCTGCTCGTGCGCGACGGCGAACTGGCGTTCGACCGCACCCTGAAGGTCAACCCGAACCCCAAGCCGGATGACGATCCCAAGATCGTCGAGACCCTGGGCAAGCCGTTCCTCGCCAAGCGTCTGCCGGTCAACATCGAAACCATCCAGCGCGTGATCGTGCGTCTGCGCGACGCCTATCGCCCGCTGCTCAGCGACGACCTGACCCCGGAACAGCGTTCCCAGGCCCTGGCCGCCGTGCAGAACCTGCGCCGCAAGATGGTGATCCTGCTCGAGGAATGCCACCTGCAGATCAAGAAGTTCCGCACGATGGTCGAGCGCATGGAGGACCACCTGCGCGAGATGCGCGCGGTCGAGCGCAAGATCGAGAACCAGGAGCGTTCTTCGCAACCCGACGCCAAGGTGCTCGGGGAGCTGCGCGAGCGCATGAAGGAGCTCGAGTTCAAGTCGATGGAGCCCGCCGATCGCCTCAAGAAGCGCATCGACGAGATCCACCTGCACTACGAAGAGTACGAGGAGGCCAAGCGCCAACTCTCCAGTGGCAACCTGCGTCTCGTGGTGTCGATCGCGAAGAAGTACCGCAACCGCGGCCTCTCTTTCCTCGACCTCATCCAGGAAGGCAACACCGGCCTGATGAAGGCGGTGGAGAAGTACGAGTACCGCCGGGGCTACAAGTTCTCGACCTACGCCACGTGGTGGATCCGGCAGGCGATCACTCGTTCGATCGCCGACCAGGCCCGTACGATCCGCATCCCGGTGCACATGATCGAAACCATGAGCAAGTTGCGCAACGTCACCAAACGACTTGTGCAGGCCAAGGGGCGTGAGCCGTCCGTGGAGGAAGTGGCCGAGGCCACCGAGATCTCGGTGGAAGAGGCCAAGCGGGTGATGAAGATCAGCAAGCACCCGATCTCCCTCGACCGCCCGATCGGCGAGAGCGACGACAGCTACTTCGGCGACTTCATCGAAGACGAATCCGCCGAGAGCCCGCTGCAGGCCGCCGGTCAGGAGATGCTCAAGGAGCGCATCGACGATGTGCTCTCGACGCTGACCTTCCGCGAGCGCGAGATCATCAAGCTGCGTTACGGCATCGGCGACGGGTACACCTACACCCTCGAAGAGGTCGGCCGCATCTTCCGCGTGACCCGCGAGCGCGTGCGCCAGATCGAAGCCAAAGCCGTGCGCAAGCTGCGCCACCCGGTGCGGGCGCGCCAACTCGCCAGCTTCCTGGACGGGGTGCAGATCTCCGACGAAGAAGGCGATCCGCGCGACCTGTAGGCAGCCACCTGTAAGCAGCGACCTATTGGCAGCGCCCCATAGGCAATGCGCCTCGACACTGCCGCGGCAGGGTTCCCTTCCCGGGGGCCTTGCCGCGGCCCATTTTCCCCCGGGCGCGACCCCGGGTTCCGGGGCGGGGAAGGGGTCCCTGGAGGGAGGCCCAAGGCCCGGCGCGACGGGGGCCAGGATCCCGGGCCTGCCGGTGGTCTCGCCCCTGGGGATGGGCTACACTCGCCCGCCGTCCCCTCCACCAGGACCCCCATGCAGGAAACCCTGAGCGCCCTCCGCGGGCTCCAAGAAATCGACCGCCACATCTACCGCGTCCAGGCAGCCCTCGAGCGCCTGCCGAAGGAGCTGGCCGATCGCACCGCGGCGATGAAGCGCATGGAAGAGGGCATCGCGGAACGCGAGAAGGACTTGCGCGAGCACCGCACCCGGGTCAAGGAGATCGAAGACGCCACCACCGGCCTGCGCCAGCGCCTGCGCAAACTCGAACACGAGTCGAACAGCCAGAAGGTGGATGCGGCGATGCTGGCTTCCTACCAGCACGAGATCCGCCAGGTGAAGCGCACGATCAGTCAGGCCGAAGACGACGGGCTGCGGCTCGTGTCCGAGGCGGAGACCCTCGAGGCGGCGGTGAACGAACTGCGCCAGCGTTTGACCGAGGAGCGCGAGGTGTTCGCCGAGTTCCAGGGCAACGTGGAGAAGGAGAGCGCCGAAGCGCGCGCCGAACTCGAGGGTCTGCAGGGCAAACGCTCGCAGCAGGCCTCCGGCGGCATCGAACCCGCCGTGCTCGACCTCTACAGCAAGCTGCTCGACACCCGCCAGGGCGAAGCGATGGCCGAACTCGCCGACCGCATCTGCCAGGGTTGTTTCGTCGAGATCCCGCGCAACCTCGCGATCCGTCTGGCGCGCAGCACCGAACTGGTGCAGTGCCCCAACTGCCAGCGCATCCTGTTCTCGTACTGATCGCCGGCGCGCCGGCGCCCGATCACAGGGACATCCACCAGCCGAGGCGCAGGCGGTAGTCCTCTTCGAGCTGCACGCCCTCGACCTCCTGCCAGACGGGCACGCCCACCTCGATTGCGAGGAAGTTGCGGCGCTCGACCTCCATGTGCAGGCCGATCGACGCGCCGAACCGCTGGCCGCCGGTGTTCTGCGGCAGTTGCATCGGATCCAGGCTGGTGTCCAGGGCCGTGTCCTGGCCGCTGACCTCATCCTGGCCTTCGTAGTCGACGGCAAACACCACCGAGCGGCTTTCGTCGAAGCGCCGGGTGTACCAGGCCTGGGCGAGCAGGGCATTGCCCGGCTTCCAACCCTGATCGCTCTCGTCGAGCGAGGTCTGGTACTCGAAACCGGCGCCCGCCGACCAGTCGGCGCCCCAGCGCGCGAGGTGAAACGAAGGCCGCAGGCGCCAGGTGCCGTGGCCGGGTTGCAGGTCGTAGGGCAGGCGCGGGGCCAGGTTCGTGTTCGGGTCGGGCGGCTCGCGATCGGTCACGGAACCCGTGGGCATGTCCAAGTCGAGGGCCACCTCCGACCGCGACTCCTCGCCCCGGGACAGTTCGACGCTGGCGCCGATCGCCACGTCGCCCAGGCCGGTGGTACGCAACCGCGTGCGCTGGGCGGAGGCATCTTCGAACGCCACGATCTTGTTCACGATCGGCGCATCGAGGCGCAGGGTGAAGGCTTCGCTCAAACCGTACTCCGCGCGCAAGTGCAACTCCTCGCGCACCCCGCTGATCGGCGCGCGCTGGAATCCGCGGGCAAACAGGTCCGCGCTCGAGATCGGGATCGAACCGTCCATGAGCCCGCCGTATTCGATGCGTTGCCAGTCGATGCTCAGGCGCACGTGATCGATCTCGACGATCGGCCCGTGCGCCGTGCCCAGGAAACCCCGCGCATCGGGGCGCAGGGTCGGCGTCCAGACCGCCTTCTCCAGCAGGGACTCGGCGGTGGAGAGATCACCCGCCCCCTGGGGAGCGGCGCAGCAGGCGAGGGTCAGGGCGAGGATCATGGGAAGCTCTGGAAGTGGGGCGGGGCGGTCAGGCCCGGTTCGGCGTGGCTGCCTTGGCGCGTGCCCCGCGCGCGCAGGGCCTGATCGAGCAGTTCGCGCATCTGGCTCTTGTGCACGTCCCAGTGCGGAGCCAGGCGGTTTTCCGCGGGCGCGTCCCCGGTGATGCGGTGCAGCACCTGGTCGGGATGCAGGCGTTCGACGAAGTCCGCGAGCCAATCGCAGTAGGTGGCCGCGTCGATCACGTCGAGCTCCCCGCGTTTCCAGCGGGCGGCGAGCTGGGTGCGGCGCAGCACCATCAGGTTGTGGACTTTGACGCCGGCCACGCCGCTGCGGGCTAGGTGACGCGCGGTTTCGCGGGCCCCCTCGCGGCCGTCGTCCGGCAGGCCAAGAATCGCATGGCCCACGCACAGGAAACCGCGCTCGTGCACGCGCGCCACCGCATCGTGGAACTCCGCCACCGTGTGCATGCGGCCGATGTCGATCAGTCGCTGGTCGTCGGCGACCTCGAGGCCCAGCTCCACCCAAATCGGCAGGTGCCGGGCGAAGTCGCTGAGCACATCGAGGGCCTGCTCCGGCAGGCAATCGGGGCGGGTGGCGATGCTGAGCGCCACCAAGCCGCGTTCGAGGAAGGGCAGGACCACGTCGAGGGTCTGCCGCAGGCGGTCCGTTTCGACGTAGGTGTTCGTGTAGGACTGGAAGTAGGCGATCACGCCGAGCGGCGGGTCCCCGGGGCGGCGCCGGCGTTCGATCCGCGCCAGGCCGGTTTCGAGTTGGCCGCGAATGTCCTGGCCGGCGCGCAGGGCCCCCGTGCCGGAACCCTCCACGTCGCAGTACACGCAGCCCCCGAGGCCCTTGCTGCCATCGCGATTGGGGCAGGTAGAGCCCGCGTCCAGGGCGATGCGATGCACCGGTCGACCGAAGGTCTGGCGCAACCAGGGCGCCAGGGTGCGGAAGGCCAGCTTGTCCATGCCCCCAATGTACCGGCTGGCGCCCGCGGTTGCAGTGCGCGGCCGGGGCCGGTGGCGCTTCCGAGGGGAAAGGTCCGGAAAACCGCCGCCCGATCCCACCCGCGACCTGCAATCCGGGGCGGGGGACCGTATCCTCCAGGCGCTCCCCAAGGCTTCCCGTGCAGATCCAACCCATCGTCGTCGGCACCGCCGGTCACATCGACCACGGCAAATCGACCCTGGTCAAGCTCCTGACCGGGGTGGACCCCGATCGCTGGAAGGAAGAGAAGGAACGCGGCATGACCATCGACCTGGGGTTCGCCCGGTTCGATCTGCCCGACGGCCGCCGCATCGGAATCGTCGACGTGCCGGGGCACGAGCGCCTGATCCGCAACATGGTGGCGGGCGCCACGGGCATGGACCTCGTGATGCTGGTGGTGGCCGCCGACGACGGCGTGATGCCCCAGACCCGCGAGCACCTGGCGATCCTCGGTCTGCTCGGCGTGAGCCGCGGCATGGTGGCGATCAGCAAGGTCGACCTGGTGGACGAGGAGCTGTGCGAGCTGGTCGAACTCGACGTGCAGGAGACCGTCGAGGGCACCTTCCTCGAAGGCGCGCCGATCGTGCGCTACTCCGCGCACACGGGCGAAGGCATCGAGACGCTCAAAGCGACGCTGATCGAGCTCGCTGGCCAGGTGCCGCCGCACTCGACCGAAGGCATCTTCCGTATGCCGATCCAACGTGTCTTCAGCGCGCGTGGCTTCGGCACGATCGTGACCGGCATCCCGATCGCGGGCAGCGTTTCGGTGGGGGACGTGCTCGAGGTGCTGCCGGGGGGGCTCAAGGGCAAGGTGCGCGGCTTGCAGGCTTACCACGAGTCCGTTTCCGTCGCCCAGGCCGGGCACTCGACGGCGATCAACCTCAGCGACGTGGATCACCACCTGGTTTCGCGCGGCATGGTCGTCGCCAAACCCGGCTTCTTTGGCGGGGTGCGGTGGATCGGTGCGCGCTTGAAAACCGTGCCGAGCCTGCCCTGGCCCGTGGCCAACCGCATGCAGATCCGCGTGCACTGCGGCACCGCCGAACGGGTCGGGGAACTGATCCTGCTCGACCAGGAGGAACTGGCCGCGGGGGAAGAGGGGCTGGTGCAACTGCGCCTCACCGAACCGCTCGTGTGCGCGCCCGGCGACCGTTTCGTGCTGCGACTCGCATCGCCCGTGATCACCCTCGGCGGTGGCACGGTGCTCGAAGAGAGCCGCTACCGGCTCAAGCGTTTCAAGAACTTCGTCATCGAAGGGCTCAGCCGGCGCGAAGCGAGCCTCGGCAACGACGAGGACCTGGTCGAGTCGGTGCTCATGGGCGCAGCCGAAGGTTGGATGGACCAGAAGACGCTGGCGCAGCAGCTCAAGCGCGAAGCGGCGGATGTGCAGCGTTTGCTCGCCGGGTTGCGTGCGAGCGGCCGGGTGGTGGCCCTTTCGGGCGAGCATTTCATGGCCAGCGAGGGGTGGAACAACCTGTTGATCGAGGTGCGCCGCAAGGTGGCCACCTGGTTCGAGGAGCACCCGCACCGCAGCCGCATGGACGTGCGCGACCTGCGCAGCGCGGTGTCGATCGACAAGAACCTGCTGCAGGACCTGCAGGGGGCCCTTGAGGAACAGGGTGTGCTGCAGCGGCTGCCCGGGGGCTTTTTGGCCCTGGTGGGGCACGAGCCGCGCTTGGAAGGGGGATGGCAGGAGTTGGCCGTGCGTCTCGCGGCCCTCTTTGCCGAAGCCGGGCACCAACCCCCGGCGGTTTCGGAGCTGCCGGACGAACTGACCCGGGATGGGGCAGCCCTCAAGGGGGTGCTCGAGTCCCTGGCCGACCGCGGGGAACTGGTGCACGTGGGCGGCGACCTCTATATGCACGCAGCGGCCATGGACAGCCTCAAGGCCGCCGTGGCGGACAATTGCCGAGCCCACGGGGAACTCGCCATCGCGGAACTGCGCGACGGCCTGGGCACCAGCCGCAAGTTCCTGATCCCGATGCTCGAATACCTCGACAGCATCGGGTTCACCCAGCGCCGCGCGAACGCGCGGGTGCTGCGCGGCTCGGTCTGAGCCTGGCCCCGATCCTCTGGGTATCAGCTTGATACCGCGCAGAAGGGATTTGCATTGCGGTGGATTTTGCCGCGCGAAGGGACCGATAGGGGCCGTTGATTCCCCTCCCCGGGGAATGCCGAGAAGCCCTTAGGCCCATCCCCGAACCCAAGCGCGTTCCAGAATCCATGTCCAACCACTCAGACCCCAACCACAACTTCGACCCCGCGGCGCCGTTCCCTGGCCAGCCCAAGCGGGAGCAGGACGGTGGTTCTTGGCTATTTGACGGGGATGACCAGCCCGCAGCGCAGGCGCCCCAGGAGTCCATGGGGGACTACGGCGCGTACGAATCCGAGCCGGCGCACGCCGCGCGCGAGATCGTGCCCTACCCCGAAGACGACATGGCCTATTCGGGCGAGTACGCCTTCGAAGGCAGCCTGGGCGAGAACAACGACGGCAGCGGCCCCGCGTCCCTGTCCGCGTCGTACTGCGAGCCCGACTCGCCGGCCAGCATGGCGCGCAGCCTGCTCGTGCCCGGGGTGTTCGTCGCCGCGATCGCGGTCGGTGGCCTGGTGCTGTGGAAGTCCATGTCGGGCATGCCCCAGGGCGACGGCAACGCACACACCGCTATGGTGCAGCAGGGCTCGCGTCTGGGCGACGGGGCCGATCTGCGCCAGCCGGAGGGCACGAAAGCCCCGGTGAAGACAGCCAAGACCCGCGAAGAGAGCACCCGCGCCAGCATCCTGCGCGATGGCTCCGTGGCGGCGGTGCCCTCCAAGACGGACGAACCCGCGGTGGCGCCGAAGAGGGGCTTCACGCCTTCGCCGCAAAGCCAGCCGAGCCACGTCGAACCGCAGCTTCCGGTGGAAGAACCGGAGGTGTCTGAGGTGCACCTGGCGGAAGTCCTTGAGGTCATCGAAGGCGACGCGCTCGAGCCGATGGGCGAAACGAGCAGCCCGAACCCGCTCTACAACCACAACTGGTTGTCGATGGCGCCGCCGATGTGGGGACCGCTGGGCCCCGATCTGGAACTGTACGGCACCTCGCCGGCCCCGATGATGGGCGGCGAAGCGAGCACCGACGAAGTCGCCATGGTGGAGTTGGAAGGGTTCGAGGACCCGGCCGCTTACGATCCGTGGGCCTCGATGGAGGACGACGTCGAACTGCCCTTCTTCTTCGAAGAAACGCCGGTCGCGGTGGTCGAGCCGGTTGAGGAAGTCGAAGTGGCGCTGGTGGAAGTGCCCGTCTACGACGAAACCGAGGTCCTGCCGGTCGAAGCGCCGGTCTTGGAACTGGCGCAGTCGACCGAGCCGGTGGAAGACATGCCGGAGATCCTGGGCTGGCTGCCCATCCCGATGGGCAGCGGCCTCGCGATGTCGCTCCTCTACGGGGTGCCTGCGGTCGATGCCGTCATCGAGGAAGGTGACGATTCCATGCTCGCCGAGGTGGAAGCGGAGACCCCCGTCGACAACGGGGAACTCCTGCTGCCCGAAACGGGCGGCGCCCTGCGCATGCCTGGCGAGTCCGTGCAGCCGGCGATCACCGATCGCGTCGAGCTCATCGCGGTCGAGATGCCCGGCGAAAGCAGCACCGACAGCGAGGAAGACGCGGGTCTGCTGCCCGGTGACGGCGAGGAGAAACTCGCGCAACTGGAGTGGAGCATCGGCGAAGACGCGAACAGCGATCTGCCGCGCTTCGAGATCGACGAGCTGTCGATCGAGAGCGAGGTGGCGATGCTGAGCCCTGTGCTCGGCAGCCCGAACCTGTGGCTCGGCGAAGGCGCGCTTTCGATCGATCCCACGACTCAGGTGGACAGCGCGGAAGTGCTGGCCGTCGAGCCGGGTCAGGACGATCCGTCCCTGGTGGCGGAAGGTCCGGTCTTCGAAGTGGATGAGAACCTGCTCGTGGGCCCGGAGCCCGGCAGCAACCCCTTCGGCGAGTCGGCTCTGCTGACCCAGGAAACCGGCGAGAACCCGGCGACCGAAACGAGCGGCGCGGACGTGCAAGGGGAACTGTCCCCGGGCACCGAGACGCCTGCGGTCCCCGAGCCCGTGGCGGTGCACGGGAACCCCACGGTCGAAACCCCGGTGGTGGCCCAAGCGGGTGAACCGGCGGAAGGCCAAGGCGGCTTGCTCGACCTGTACGCCGAGTGGACCGTGCTCGACGACCAGGGTCAGGTGCAGGAGATGGCCCCGCTCGCCTGGATGGGCACTGCGGGGGGTCCGGTCGGCACGCTGCCCTTCGGTGTGGCGCAACAGGGCGAAGGCCAGCCGGTCGCCCAGGCCCAGGATCCGAAGGTCACCGAGAAGGACGATCAAGAGGCCACCACGCGCCGCAAGGGTGTGCTGCGCCGCCGCGAGCAGACCGTCGACCACTGGACCGGCACCGAAATCCCGATGCACGCGCTGAAGGGTTCCGAAGTGCTGCTGACCCCGAACGTCGGCCCGGTGCGCGTGATCGCCACCGCCGGCGAGACCATCGAAGGTCGCCTGCACGGCCTGGGACAAGGGTACGTTTGGCTCGAGAACAACCTCGGCAAGATGACCGTGCCCGCGCGCCGCATCGAGCGCATCGAGCGCATCGATCCGAACCAGTATCGCGACGACCGCTCGACCCAGATGGACT
Source organism: Planctomycetota bacterium (assembly GCA_041398705.1). GTDB lineage: Bacteria > Planctomycetota > UBA1135 > UBA1135 > NORP259. The sequence goes on from JAWKUI010000010.1 coordinate 98,011, forward strand.
ACACCAAACTGCCCAAGGTGCGCGTGCGCATGAAGGGTGGGGTCTTCGTCGGGTACCAACTCGCGCGGGAAGGCAACCGCATCACGATCCGCACCGAGCAGGGCGCCAAGCTGACCTTGGTCAGCGATGACATCCGCCCGGCCGGCTCGTACAAAGCCGTCGGACTGCGCCGCGATGGCGAAGCCGCCGAATCCGGCGACGAGTGATCCACCGGGTCTGAATGCGCGAAGCCCACCGGCCTTTCCAGGTCGGTGGGCTTCGCGCGTTTCCGGGGGAATCCGGAGCCTAGTGCACCTGGTAGCGCAGCAGTCGATCGCCGCCGACGAGCGAGAACAGCACGCTGCTGCCGTCGGGGGCGGGGGTGATTTCAATCGCGCCGACGCCGGTGGCCTGCGTATTGAACAGCCCGACCAATCCGCCGGTCTGCATGTCGATGCGCGCCACGCCGCCGCTCGTGTAGTCCGCCACCAACAGCAACCGGCCCACGCGGCCCATGGCCTGGTACTTCCCGACCGCGGGCTGCAACCCGGTGTTCCAGGTGTTCGCCACGGTGAAGGTCAGGCCGTCGATCACGTACACCTGGTTGCCCATGTCAAAGCCGGCGACCACGATGCGGTTGCCGTCGATCTCAAGGTCCTGGGCGGAGGGGAACAGGCCGGTGCCCGAAGCGCTGGCGAGGGCCACGCTTTGCGCCTGGCCCGGTTGCGCGGGGTCGACGCGGGTCAGCTTCGCCACCGAACCCGAAAAGCCCGGCAGGTATTGCGTGGTGCAAGCGATCAGCTGGTTCCCCTGGAACTGCATGCGCGCGAAGCCGTGGTCCGGACCGAAGTCCAGGGTGCGCGCGTCGTCGCGGGTGGCGCTGGCGGCATCGATCGCGTGGATGCGCCCGTCGGAGGTGCCCACCCAGACCGTGCTCTGGTCGGGGGAGACGGCGAGGCCGAAGGGATAGGCACCCCAGCTTCCCGGCGCCGCCGGGATCGGCACGTGGGCGATCAGGGTTTCGCTTGCATCGAACACCGACACCGAGTGGGCCGAGGAGTTGCTCACGAAGATGCGCGAGAGGTTGCCAGCGAGATCGGTGGCGAAGGCGATCTCTTCGGGCGATTCCTCAACCTCGAGGGTGGAGACCGGAGCCAGGGTCACCGCGTCGAGCTTTTGCACGGTGCAGCCGCCGTTCGGCGAGTACCCGCCGAAAAGCGCCACGTACACGAAGTTGCCGTCGGGCGAGTAGGCCGTGGCCCAGGGCCAGGCCGCCGAGGGGGAACACGGGCCAGCGGCGAAGAGGTCCACCCAGTAGGGGGAGGTCAGCGTCGGAGCCCAGGGGCCGGGGGTCACCGGGCCCGCGTGCGCGCGGCGGGCGACGGCTCGCACCTGGCTCGGCGCGACGGTGGGCAGGGATTGGGCCCAAACGGGCAGAGAGAGGGCCAGCATGGCCCCGAATCGGAGGATTTGCATCGGTTGCACGTACCCGTCCTTCGCGGGTCTGCAGGATTTGGCGTCCGGTTCCATGTCCGGAACGCGGAAGGGTCAGGCTTCGGTGCAGGTCTTCTGACTCGCGACTCGGGCCCCCGGCTGCGCCTTCCCGCCGATTGGCAGTGGCTTGTGCACCCGGAGTCGTCGCTCACAGCGGCGGGACCGTGGAGGATTCTCACCTCGCTTCCCTTGGTCGAAGCGTGGGCAGTATAGCGGGCGGGTGCGGTGGCGGGCCCCGGGGTCCACGGAATTCGCAGCGGGAGAATTCGCGGGCTGGGAATCCGCTTGCCGCGGGGCAACGAGGGGCCCGAGGGAGGCTTCTCGGGCCTCCAGAGCCCGAAATGCGGTTACAGGGAAGGCTTGCATGGGCTACCAGAGGGGGTGGCGCGCGTCCTGGCAGGCGCGCGTTACCATGGGTGCCCAACCGCTGTCATGAAAACCATCGTCTCCCTGCTGCTGACCCTTCTCGTGTGCCTGGCCTTGCCCGCCTGGAGCACCTCCCCGATGGCCTCCCTGCGCGTCCAGGTGGACGACGCGGAGACGATCAAGGAGTTCAAGAAGTACTTCAAGAAGTACAAGGAGACCGTCGAGCGGGTGGAGGCCGTGCTGGCCCTTGACGAGGTCGAGAGCCCCGCGGTGGTGCCGATCCTGACCAAGCTGATCAAGGACAAGGAAGCCCCCGTGCGCGACACCGCCGTGGCGGTGCTTTCGAGCTTCAAGACCCAGCCGCCGGTGGACGCGATGCTGGCGCAGCTCGCGGAGGAAACCGACAGCGAGATGTGCACCGGCATGCTCGATGCGCTGACCCGCGGCGGTTACCAGCACGATGGCGCGGCGGTGCTGCCGTGCCTGGAGAACAAGGATTGGCCCGTGCGCCGCTCCGCGGTCAAGGCCCTCGGCGGCCTCAAGAAGCCGGAGTTCGCCGAACCGATCGCCGCTCTGGCCGGGGACAAGGAGCCGGGGGTGCGCGGGGTGGTGCTCGACGTGCTCGCCGCGCAGAAAGCCAAAGAGGTTGTGCCCCTGGCCCAGACCGCCCTCGCCGACGAGTTCTGGCAGGTGCGCGCCAGCGCCATCTCGGCCCTGGGCCTGGTGCGCGACGTGACCAGCATCCCGCTCCTGATCTCCACGATGGAGGCCGAAGAAGGCCGCCTCATCGATGACCTGACCCTGGCCTTGGACCGCCTCACCGCGCGGGGACTGATCCGCGATCCGAAGGTCTGGCGCAGCTTCTGGGACTCCTACGGCAACGTCTACAAGATGCCGACGGATGAGGAAGTGGCGGCCATGATCGCCAAACGCGAGGCCAACCGCGCGAAGTACAGCCCCACCGAAAAGGGCACCAGCTACCACGGGGTCGAAACCCCCAGCCGCTCGATCCTGTTCGTGATCGACGTGTCGGGGTCGATGGAAGACGAGGTGGTGGAGAAGGAGCGTTTCAAGGACGGCAACTACCCGTCCTACTCGCGCATCGACATCACCAAAACCGAACTCGCGCGCACGATCGAAGGGCTCGAATCCTACGTCAAGTTCAACATCCTGAGCTTCGCCACCCAGGTCAAGCCGTGGAAGAAGGGCCTGGTGCCCGCCAACGTCATCAACAAGTCCAGCGCCGCCTCGTGGATCCAGTCGCTGGAGCCGATCGGTGGCAACTCGAAGCAGGAACTGGCCGAACTCGGTTTCACCGCGACGGCTTCGCTGGACCAGGGCAAGACCAACACCTGGGCCGCCTTGGCCACCGCCATGTCGCTGCCGCTCGATCCGAGCACCGTGCGCACCAAGGACGACGACTACAAGATCGACGTGGACACGATCTTCTTCCTGTCCGACGGCCGGCCGACCACTGGGTACTACGTGAAGACCGAAGGCGATCCTGAGCGAGCTGCTCAAGGCCAACGAGCTGCGCAAGGTGGTGATCCACACCATCGCGATCGGGGAGTTCGACAAGGGCTTCCATGAAGCAGCTCGCCGAGGGCACCGGCGGGGTTTTCGTCGACCTGGGCCGCTGAACCGGTCCGGGGGCCAGCCGGGGCTCCCGGGACTGTCCCGGACCCGAACGAACCGCCGGATCCGTGCGGGTTTCCGGGCAGAGGTTGACGGGGCCCTTGCGCGGTCCTACCTTCTGGCCTCCCAAGGCGGGGTGTGGCTCAGCTTGGTAGAGCGCTGCGTTCGGGACGCAGAGGTCGGAGGTTCAAATCCTCTCACCCCGACCACCCTCAAACGGTTGGCCTAATATGGCTGGCCTGATCGGGTTGACGCCTGGGAAGATCCCGGCCGCGAGGCTGCGAGGATCCAACGGGGCCCGATCGACCGGTTGCAACGGTCCTTCCTGGCCCAAAGCCCTGTCCGGAATCGCCGCCGTGCACCCACGGCCTGTCGCAGAACCCGGTTTTGGGGCGCCTCCGCTGGTTTTTCCCAGGTCGCCCCGGCGCGGCCTTGATCCGGCCCGCAACGGGCCCCACGCTCTCGCTAACACGATCCTGATGGCAAGAATGCCGGCGCACCCGCGCCCTGCTTCCTGCCCAGACCCGTCCAGGGACGGATGGGGACCCCTTGGTCCCGCGCCCGTCTCGATCGGTGCCTCGCACCGTGCCTCTCCCCAGACCCCCGCCCGCTGAAAGGGTGGTGTTCCGTCTGGACCCCGGTGGCTCACGCCCCGGAACCTTCCCCCGGGAACCGCCAGCGCCCGTCCCCCGGACCGGCCGCCTGGCCTCCCGCCTCGGACCCTGAACTGGAGTCGAAGCATTTTGGCCTCCAAAAAGACCTCTGAATCCGCCGGTGACGCCGGCAAGTTGCCCTTCGGCTCGATCGCCGATCAAGACGTGTCCCCCAAGCGCCGGGCGCGCCGCGAGAGTTCGCGGCGGCGGCGCGACGAGGACGGCGAGGCGGCCGAAAAACCGGGCAAGGACGAGGGGGAGACCCGCCCGCGGCGAACCCGGACCCGCGCCGCGAGCACCGAAGAGTCGGCAACACCCGTAGAACAGCCGGCCGCCCGCCGCAGCGCAAAGACGGAGCGCAAGGCACCGGTTCGACGCAAGGCGGCGAGCAAGGCCGAGGAGAGCGAGGAACGGGAGGAGCCCGCAGAACGCCCCGAACGGCGCAAACGCGGAGAGCGAGCGGAACGCACCGAGGACAAAGCGCGGGGAGAACGTCCGGAGCGGACCGAACGCCCTGAGCGAGCCGAGCGGACCGAGCGTGCCGAGCGTGCCGAACGACCGGAGCGTGCCGAGCGTGCCGAACGACCGGAGCGTGCCGAGCGGCCCGGGCGAAGCGAACGTCCCGAGCCGGCCGAACGCGACGACCGCGACGATGGGGACGGTGCCCGACGGGGTCGGCGGCGTACTCGCAGCCGTAGCGAGGGGCGCGATCGCGAGGGCGCCGAGGCGCGCCGCAGCGGCATTCCCGCTCCGCCGCCGCCGGGCATGATGCATGCACCCGAGCCCGAAGACTTCGACTTGGATCGGGCGCCGCTCGAGTCGTCCGAAGGCGAGGGAGGCGGGGGATCCCGCCGGGATCGCGGAGGCCGTCGCCGGGAACGGGGGGGGCGACGTCGCGAGCGCGGGGATCGTCCGGATCGAGGCGATCGTCCCGAGCGTGGGGACCGCAATGACCGCGGCGAGCGGAACGACCGCGGCGACCGTGGCGAGCGGGGCGAACGCAACGACCGCGGCAACCGTGGGGAGCGTGGCGAGCGCAACGATCGCGGAGATCGCAACGACCGGGGAGGGCGCTACGAACGCGGCGACCGTCCGGAGCGCGGCGACCGGAGCGACCGCCCGGAGCGTGGAGAACGCGCCGATCGCGGCGACAACGGCGCGATGCCGCGCGAGGCTAGCGGCATGTTCGTGCTCGACAAGGGCAACATCGGCGTGCTGCGCCAGGAAGACGCGGGTTTCCTCTCCAGCAAACGCGACGTCTTCGTGCCCCAGCACCTCGTGCAGAAATGGAAGCTGCGCGATGGCATGCTCGTGCGCGGCCGCATCTCCCGCGGGCAGAAGCACAAGTACCAACTGGTCGACATCGCCGACATCGACGGCAAACACCCGAAGGAGTGGATGCGGACCACGCCCTTCAAGAACCTGACCAGCGTCGATCCCGACTTCCACTACGCGACCGGCGACATCACCGGGGACGTGTCCATGCGCATCATGGACATCCTCGCTCCGGTGGGCCGCGGCCAGCGGGGTTTGATCGTGGCCCCGCCGCGCAGCGGCAAGACGACCCTGATGCGGTCGTTCGCCAAGGGCATCGAACAGGGCTACCCGGACGTGCACCTGATGGTGGTGCTGATCAACGAGCGGCCCGAAGAGGCGACCGATTGGCAGCGTTCGATCGAGCGCGGTCAGGTGTTCGTGTCCACGGCGGATGAAACCGACAAGCACCACATCCAGGTGGCCGAAGCCGCCTGGCGCCGGGCCACGCGCCTAGTGGAGATGGGGCAGGACGTGATCATGCTGCTCGACTCGATCACCCGACTGGCGCGGGCGTACAACAACTACGCCTCCAGCGGGCGCACCATGTCCGGCGGTCTCGACAGCCAGGCGATGGAACGGCCGCGCAAGCTGTTCGGATCGGCGCGCAACACGGTCGAAGCTGGCAGTTTGACCATCCTCGGCACCACCCTGGTGCAGACCGGCAGCCGCATGGACCAACTCGTCTTCGAGGAGTTCAAGGGCACCGGCAACATGGAATTGGTCCTGTCCCGGCGCCTGGCCGACCGGCGCATCTTCCCGGCCATCGACATCGAACTGTCGGGCACCCGGAAAGAAGAGAAACTGGTGGGCCTCAAGCGTCTAAAGCAGATCCACACCCTGCGCCGGGTGCTGTCGCGTTTGCATTGGGCAGAGGCGATGGACACCCTGATCACGCGCCTCAGCGACGTGGAGCAGACCGCCGACTTCCTGAAACGCTTCGACGTGGACCCCGAGGCCTGACGGCCACGCTGCCTTGTCCCAACCGAGTCCGACTTCCCCTGGGGCGAACCCCGGCGAGCCGATGATCGCGGCGCGCGGCCTGTGCAAACACTACGGGCCCGTGCGCGCGGTGCAGGACGTGGGGTTCGAGATCCACCGCGGCGAGGTGGTGGGTTTCCTCGGGCCCAACGGCGCCGGCAAGAGCACCACGATGAAGATGCTCACCGGGTACCTGGTGCCCGATGCGGGTGAGGTGCGCATCGCGGGCCGGCCGGTGCTCGCGGATGACCTCGCCGCCCGCGACGCGATCGGCTACCTGCCCGAGCACACACCGCTGTACCGCGGCATGCGCGTGGACCGCTACCTGGAGTTCGTCGCGCGCATGCGCGGGGTGGCCCGGGGGGCGCGCCGCGCGGCGGTGGAGCGGGTGATCGAGCGTTGCGACCTCGCTGGGTACACGCGGCGCCGCATCCAGACCCTTTCGAAGGGCTATAAACAACGGGTGGGGCTCGCCCAGGCGCTGATCGCCGATCCCGACGTGTTGATCCTCGACGAACCCACCAGCGGGCTCGATCCCGCCGAGATCGTGCGCATCCGCGACCTGGTGGTGGAGCTGTCGCGCGACAAGACGATCCTGCTCTCGACGCACATCCTGCCCGAGGTCGAAGAGGTCTGCCGCCGGGCGTTGATCCTGGCGGGCGGCCGGCTCGTGGCCGACGGCGACTTGCTCGATCTGACCGGCGCCCAGGCGGCGCGGCTGGCGCTCACCTTGGTGGGGGCGGAAACCGCCGTGCTCGAGGAACTACGCGGCATCGACGGTGTGCTCGGGGTCGAAGGACCGGTGCTCGGGGGCCAAAACCGCGCGCGGTACCTGATCGAAGTGGTGGATCGCTTCGAGGTGGCCGAACGGGTGCTCGCCAAGGCCTCGAAGCGCTCGTGGCGCGTGTGCGAACTGCGCCACGAGACCGCGACCCTCGAACAGGTGTTCCTCAAGCACACCCGCGGCCTTGCGGGCGTTGCGAGCCCTGCGGAGGCCGCCCAATGAAGCGCGCTTGGTTCGTAGCCCGCCGCGAATGGTCGGCGTACTTCTCGTCGCCGCTGGCCTACGTGCTCGTGCTCGTCTTCACCCTGGTGCAGGCGGGCCTGTTCTACTTCATCGGGTATCCGATCGCGCCCGTGCCCCTGCCGGGACTGTGGGATGGCGGCCAAGCGAGTTTGCTCACCCTCTTCACCTGGTTGCCCCTGTCCCTGGCCGTAGTGGTGCCCGCGTGGACCATGGGCGCATGGGCCGAAGAACGGCGCGGCGGCACCGAAGAGCTCATGCTCACCTGGCCCCTGCGCCCGTGGGAATGGGTTCTCGGCAAGTTCCTCGCCTCCTGGTCCCTGCTGAGCCTGGTGGCCGGTCTGCTCGTGCTGCCGATCGCGTTCAGCGTGCACGGCCTGGGCGACCTCGACTGGAGCACGGTCTGGGTCGGCTGGATCGGCGCGTCGCTCTTGATTGCGGCCTACACCGCGCTGGCCCTATGTTGCTCGGCGCTTACCAGCGAGCAGCTCGTGGCGTTCCTCGTGGGCAGCTTGCTGCTCGGGCTTTTGTGGCTGCTGCGCATGCTCGTCGGCCTCGCGCCCTCGGGCCTGGCGGGTCTGCTCGAAGCGGCGTCGCCCCAGAGCCACTTCCTCGACACCGCTGCCCGCGGCGTGTGGGTGTGGGCGGACGCCCTGTACTTCCTGCTGCTGACCGCGGCGGGGCTCGTCTGGAACACGGTGCTGCTCGAGCGGCGCCGCCTGCAGTGATGGCAAACGGTCCCCGCAAATCCCAGGCGCTGCGCAGCGTCGTGACGGCGGTTTTGATGCTGCTGGTGGCGGTCGAAGGGGTGCGGCTCGGTTCGCGCCTGCTTTCCGGCCGCCACGACTACAGCGAAGACCAGCTCTTCACGATCTCGGACGGCACGCGCGCGATCCTAGGCCAACTCGACGACACCCTGCAGGTCAAAGCCTTCTTCACCCAGGAGATCCGTTCGGGGGAAGCGGCGCTGATCAAAGCCCGGGTCGAAGCCCTCTTGCACGACTTCGAGCGCCTGGCGGGGGGCAACATCGACCTGGTGGTGCAGGACCCGTCGGTTTTGAGCGCCGCCGCCGAAGAAGCGCTCAGCCACGGCATCGATCCCTTGCCCGTGGTCACCGGCCGCGGCGGCGAGCAGAACCGGCAATTGATCTACCTCGGTGCCGTGCTGCGCTACAAGAGCCGGCGCGAGGTGCTGCCGCTCTTGAACCCGTGGAGCCTGGAAGTCGACTTTGCGGGCGCCGTGCAGCGGCTGTTGCGCGACAAGCGCCAGAAACTCGGCTGGACCGGCGCACCGTTTGGGCCGGTGGATCCGCCCGAGAACGGCATGGCGTTTGGCCAGTTCCAGGTGCTCAAGCACCACCTGGAGCCGCAGTTCGACCTGCAGGAGATTCCTGCCGGCGCGTTGGAGGCGGGGCAGAGCATTCCCACCGACCTGGACTTGCTGCTCGTGCTGCGGCCCGACGACTGGCACCCGCGTGCGGTGTTCGCCCTCGATCAATACCTGCAGCAAGGCGGGCGCGCGATGATCTGCTTGGACCGGGTGCACAACAGTCCCGTCTCGCGCGCGGAGCATCTGGAGCGGGGGCAGGAACTGGGCAATACGGGCCTGGAGGCCCTGCTGCGCGGCTGGGGCACCGACCTGTCGCCCGGGCACGTGTGGGACCGCGAGTGGGCCGGACCACGTGCGTTGATCGTCGAGGACATGGACGCCAACGGTCGGCGCACCGGGCGCCAGCGGCTCGAGCCCCTGCGCGATCCCGCCAGCCCCGAGATCGGCCCCGACGGCTTCGAACGCACGTTTGCGCCCACCGGCCGCACGGCTTCGGCGCAGTTCTTCTGGGCGCACGCCTTCGCCACGCGGCCCGCGCCGGAGGGCATCGATCGCCTCGACTTCGTGCACAGCTCGGACGCAGCATTCCTGAGCGAGCCGATCCTCGACGGCGGCCGCAGCGGCGAGGAGATCGAAGCGTATACGCGCAGCTTGATCGCTGGCGGCGGCGCGCAGCGGTATGCCCTGGCCACGCGGCTGCTCGGCACCTTCCACACGGTGTTCGAGCGCGGTGCGCCCCAGCCCTTCGACGTCACCCGCGGCGACCGCAAAGCGAAGGTGGGCACGACGAGCGAGCCGGTGCGATCGGGCGAAGCCCCGGCGCGCGTGGTGCTGGTGGGGGACAGCGATTGGCTCCGGGATCCGTTGCCCGAGGGTTTGGCCCCGGTCCTGCCCGGCGCGACGCCCGCGAACCTGCTGCTCTTTGACAACCTAGTCGACTGGCTCACGCAGAGCGGCGACCTGATCGGCGTGCGCAGCAAACAACCGCGGCCGCGGCCCCTGCGCAACTTCCAAGAGGAAGCCCTGCGCGAAGCCGGTCTGCTCGGCCTCGATGCGCCGCGCAGCGCTGAGGAAGCCCGCGAACGCCTGCGCCGCGCCGACGAAGCCGAACAGCGGGCCGCCCGGGCGCGCTGGCTGTCGATGGTTTGGCCCCTGGCGGTGACCCTGGCCGTGGTGTTCCTGCTCGCCGGCCTCTGGAACTGGAAGGAGCGCCAGGCATGAACGCGCTCGGCAAACGCAACCTGCTGCTGGTGCTGCTGCTCGCGGTGCTGGGCCTCGCCGATTTCGCCACCCGTCCGAAGGCGCGCGTGGTGCGCGAGACCGTGCCGCTGCTCGAGGCTTGGCCGGCGGGTTCGGTCGCGCGGCTATCGGTTACGGATACCGCCATGGCGGGGGCCACGCCGCTCGAACTGCGCCGCGAGGAGGGCATCTGGCGCCTGCCCGCGCTCGGCGGTTTCCCTGCGCGCGCGAGCCTGGTGCAAAGCCTGCTCGACGGCCTTGCTTCGCTGAATACCCTCGATCGCCTTTCGGGCGACGCCGCCAGCCACGCGGGGTACGGCCTCGACGAGTCGAGCGGCGTGCACCTCGTGCTCGCCGACGCGACCGGCGCGAACCTGGCGGACCTGTGGCAAGGCGACCTCGCCGCCGGCGGCCGCGCCAGCTACGTGCGCCGCAGCGGTGAACCCGCCGTCTACCGCGCCCCGCTCTTCCATCCGCGTGTGCAAGTCGATCCCCTGCGTTGGATCGATGCGCGCTGGATGCCGCTCGACCCCGAACTGCTCGGCAGCGTGCGAATCGAACGCAAGGGCGGCGAAACGCCGCTGGAGCTGGCTTTGGAAGCGGGTTCGGCCAGCAAATGGCTTTATCCGGACGGCAAAGCCGTGCCCGCCGCGGACATGCGCCGGCTGCTCGCCGCCCTGTCGCGCGTGACGATCACTTCGATCGAATCCTCGGCCGCCACCCCCGCCGATCCTGACCTACGCTTCGAAGTGCGCATCGGCAACGACGAACCCTGGCGCGGCGCCCTCTGGATCCCCGCCGAAGGCGAACCCGCAACCGCCACCGTCGAACGCGAAGGGTCCTGGACCCTCAAACTCGCGCCAAGCGCCACCCGCGCGCTCTTGCAGGCGACCGACGCCCTCTAGTCGCCGATCCCGGCAGCGAACCGCCGCCTATTGGTAACTCGCGCCGCCGCCGGTGACGTACGCGAACAAGGTGTTGAAATCCATGTTCGGGCACTGGAAGCGGCTCGGATACTTGGCCGCGGCGGTGGGGGATTCGAAGGCGCGGATGCCGATCACGTAGTAGGTGCCGGGCCCAACGCAGGAGTAGGTGCCGCGGTTGAAGCGGCGGTAGACGAAGTAGTGGCTGCCGTCGGCTTTGGGGTCGGACAGGGGGCCGCGCACGTAGCCTTCCTGGGTCAGGACCGGGATGAAGTCGCCGTCGTCGCTGCGGTCCCAGCCGCCGGTCAGGGCGCCGTTGTCGGGGTAGTCGCCGTGGTCCAGTTTGTACTGTTCGATGGCCTCCACGTAGGTGCGCAGGTCCTGGACGCGGCGGGCGTCGCGGGCTCGGGCGCTTTGGCCCTGCACGCGCGGCACCACGACGCCGGCGAGGATGCCGACGATGGCGAGCACGATGACGAGCTCGACCAGGGTGAAGCCGCGGGAGGCGTGGGCTTGGAGTTTGGATTTCATCGACGTACCGCTGTTCCTGCATCGACCGGGGCGCGGCGCATCTGAAGCGAAGGCGGGGAAACGGCCGCGCGTGGGGGGGATGACGCAATTGGCGTGCTTTCCCGTAGGAGGGCGCAATTCAGTCCTAAAGCGATTCTCGGGCGCGCCCGATGGGGATTTCGGAATCGAACACTCTGCCAAAGCCCCCATGGCCTCCAAAACCCACAAACACGCTCAACTACCCCTGCTCTACTTCGGTGGAGGGGTGGTGGAATGGGTGCCCACTCCTGGCAAAGAGGAGCACGGGTACCGGCGTGACGATACCCAAAGCCGTTCGGCCCCTGACATGGTGCGCGTGGCGCGCGGCCTGCTGCAAGAGACCGGCCACAAGCCGGGGCGCTGCCAGGTGCTGCTCGGCGGCGACCAGGTGCGCACGCGCATGTATTCGCTCGGGGATATCCCGGCGAAAGCGGTGCGCAGCGTGCTGCGGCGCAAGGCGGCCAACCTGCTCGAGGTCGAAGAGCACCAGGCGATCTTCTCCGCCATGGCCCTCACCACCCACGAAGGCGACACCGACCGGCGTTGGCTGGTGACGGCGATCCGGCTCGATGACCTGCGGTCGTTGCAGCTCGCCCTGATCAAGGACGGCTTCCGGCCCGCCCGTTTCCTGTTCGCGCGTCAGGCCCTCCTGGGCACCGCGGATCAGCACCTTTCGACCGGTTCGGACGACGAAGCCTGGGTGATCGTCGGCGTGGAACACGAAGGCGTGTGCATCTCGCTCGTGGCTGGGGGACAGCTCGTGCAGCAGTCGCTGGTGCCTGGGCAGTTCGATACGCATAGCGCCATGGCGGCTTCGGTGCTGCAGGAATTGCGCGGGTTCGAGAGCTACTGGCGGCGTTTCTCCCGCGGCGGGGCCATCGACGATGTGCTCGTGGCTGGCCTGGATTCGGACGAACTCGAACACTTCGAACTCGCGTGCCACGCGGCCTTGCCCACGGCGGAGTTCCTCGGGGTCGGGGCGGACCTGAACGCGGACAAGGAAGGGGCGCGCGCGGGGTATCTCGCCGCCTGTGCCGCTTCGGAAGGTCAAGAAGGCGATTGCACCATCGCGCGGCCGGTTTCCCGCGGCTCGCTCGCGGGGGTGGCCGTGATGACCTTGGGCATCGGCCTGTTCGGTGGTTGGATGCTGCGCGAGAACCTCGAAGAACAACGTCGGCACTACATGGAAGGGGCGGAGGCCCTGGCCCAGGCGGTGCCCGAGCTGGATTCGATCGAAACCGTGCTCGACCAACACGCGGGCCTGCGCCGCGAGCTGGACCAGCGCGCCACGTGGATCGCTACGGTCGGCAGCGCCGGCCTCGACCTGCACGGCTGGATGGCGCAGACCGAAGCCGCGTTTGCGGGCCAGGCGGTGCTCGACAACGTGCACTTCGACGATACCGGCACCGAAACCAGTTTCATCGCCGGCGGTCGCGTCGATCCCGATCCGATGGGGGCCACGCGGGCCCTGGCGGCGGTGCGCGAGCGCCTGATCGAACATGCCCAGGTCGGCCAATTGCAGATGCGTCTGCCCTCGGCCCTGGCCACCGGCGAAGAGTCCGATAGCGGACTCGAGTTCCGGGTGTTGGGCAGCCTGCGTTCCCAGGGGGGCAATGCGCAATGAAACAAGTCGTGCACAACCTGCGGGATGGGGATCGCGTGCGCAGCACCGCCCTGCTCGCGCCGCTGCTGCTTCTGCCCCTGGCTTTGGCCGGGGTGCCGGCGCCTTCGTACCTCGGGGCGCAAGTCGCCAAGCGCCAGGAGAAAGCGGCCCGGGACGGCAATGACTATGCCCAGAGCCGCGTGCAAGAGTGGCGCAACCTCGGCGATGTGCCCGAAGCGCTGACCAACCTGCGCCAGGTGAACGGTGCGCTCGCGGACATGCTGCCTGCGTGGCAAGAGGAACTGGTCGTGCACGGCGCCCTGCGTGCCGCGGGCGAGCGGGCCGGCCTGGAGCTGGGCCGCCTGCAGATGACCGCGCCTGAACGCCGCGGCGACCCCCTGCAGGGCCTCGTGGTGGTGGAGCGGGAGATTTCCCTCTCCGGTAGCGGGACGATCCAAGGCCTGCTGAACCTCGTCGATCACCTGCGCGACGGCGGTTGGCCGACTTGCGTGCACGGCATCGACGCCCAAGTCGATCGCGCTCGTCCGGGGGTCTTCGGCTTCGACCTGCGCCTCGGCATCTTCCACACCGCTCCCGCCGAAGCCTTCACCGCGTTGCCTGAAGCGGACGCCCCCGAATCGAACATCGAAGAACCGATCCAATGACTTCCCTCAAGCAAATCGGCCTGCTGAGCGGCCTGGGCCTAGGCCTGTGTTTCGTCTGGGTTCCGGGCATGCGCAACTACCTGCCCGACTTCATCACCGGCGCGACCGAGTCCAGCACGGCTACGTCGTTGCCCGAGGGCGTGACCCCCGAGCTCGAGCTGATCGAGCCGGGCCAGGCTCCGGTGATGCCGCGCGTTTCGGTGTCCGGTGGCGACCCCGCGGCCTTGCTCGAATCCCTGCGCAACTTCCGTGCGGGCCAAGGCCCCGGCGTGGCCCCCGAACCGGCCGTCGCCAAGAACACCCCGCGCAGCGCGCCCGATCCCGGCCTGCGCCTGCAGCAACAAGTCCGTTCGCTGTCCCTCTCCGCCATCCTCGTGCACCCCGGCGGCAGCCGCGTGCTCTTTGGCGCCCAGAGCTATCGCCTGGGACAAGAGGTCCTGCCCGGCGTGCGCGTCGAGTCGATCGCCCCCGAACAAGTCGTGCTCGGCGACGGCCAGTCCCAAGTCACCCTCAGCCTGCCCATCCTGGGCCAAGGCCCGTCCGCCTCGTTCTCCGCGACCAAGCCCCCGGTTTCCGCCGAGGAGGCGCCCCTGCAATGAAGACCGCCCTCGCCTCCCTGCTGCTCCTGTCCGGCGCCGGCTGCCGCGCCGTGGAATCCGACGTGGCCCTGTTCCACCCCGACCTGCTCGAGGTGCTGACCCAATCGCCGATCCACTCGCCCCTGCCCGAACCCGAAGCCGACGTCGACCTGCTCCCGGCCGAGCACCTGGCCGACGATCCGTGGCCGCGCATCGGCGGGGATGAGGTCATCAGCCTGAACCTGCGCGGCACCACCCTGCAGGACGCGCTCAACATGCTCGCGGACCAGGCCGGCGTGAACTTCATGCTCGACGGGGATCTGAACTTCCCGATCCACGCCTCGTTCCCGGCGATCACCGTCGACGACGCGGTGCACGCCCTGCTGACCAAGTACGAGCTGCGCCTCGTCAAGGACCAGGCGGGCATCTACTCGGTGAATTCCACCAAGGGCAACGTCGCGGTGACCGAAGCGATCGCGCTGCAATCGGTGTCCGCCAAGGACGTGGCCGCGCAGCTGCAGTCCCTGGCCGGCGACAGCCGCATCGTGGTCGACGAAGGCCGCAACGTGGTGCTCGTCGATGGGGATCGCAAGACCCTCGAGACCGTGCGCGCGTACCTGCGCGCCGTCGACCGCGTCAAGCCGCAGGTGCTGCTCGAAGTGACCATCTTCGAAGCGATCCTCGACAACGAGTTCAACTTCGGCATGCGCCACAGCTACTCGGACAAGTGGAACGATGCCGCCTACCAGGTGGCGACGACCCTGAGCCAGGCTCCGGGTGCCTTCTCGCTGACCCTCGAGAACGAAGACGGCAACCCGACCTTCAACATGACGGCCCTGCGCCGCTACGTGGGGCTGGAACTCGTCAGCGCGCCGCGGGTGATCTCGGTCACCAACAGCCAGGCGAGCGTCGACGTGGTGGAGGAGGTGCCCTACGTGGAGACCACCAGCACCACCGAAACCGGCGACCAACTTGCCACGAACATCGTCGAGCAGGTCTCCTACAAGGAGGCCGGCATCAAGCTGAAGGCGACCCCGTCGATCCAGGACAAGGGCGTGCTGCAGGTGGAGATCAGCCTCGAGCTTTCCGAGGTGGTGGATACTTTCAACGACATCCCGATCCTCGATAGCCGCAAGCTGGCGAACACGTTCCTCGTGCAGGACGGCGATACGATCGTGCTCGGCGGCCTGATGCAGGACCGCCGCCGCGACACCGATACCGGGGTGCCGGTGCTGATGCACCTGCCGGTGCTCGGTCGCTTCTTCCGCAACGACGCGGACACCTCCGACCGCCGCGAGCTGCTCGTGTTCGTCACCCCGCGCGTGCTGAGCCCGGGCCAGGCGGCGCAACTCAGCCGCTACTATCGCGACCAGTACCGCGAAAGCCGCAAGGTGGTCATGGAAGGCGCGGACAACGACGGCAACGACACCTTGGAGACCCAGAGGTAGGCCGGTGAGCGACCAGGGCATCCGCTTGCGGGTGGGCGATGCGCTCATCGCCCGCGGCCGCATCTCCGAGACCCAGTTGGACGTGGCCCTGCGCGAACAGCGCCGGGTGCACCGCCCGCTGGGCGAGATCCTCTTGTCCCTGGGCTTCGTGCGCCAGGAACACCTGGCGGAAGTCGTGGCCGAGGGGCTGGGGCTGCCGCTGCTGCGCATGGCGGACATCCGCCCGGACAGCCTGCTGATCGCGGCGCTGGACCCGGCGTTTGTGCAGAGCACCGGCGCCTTCCCGATCCGCGTCGAAGGCGGCGTGTTGAAGGTCGCGATGACCGATCCGGGCGATCCGGAGAAGGTCTCGGCCGTGCGCCAGCGTTTCCCGTACCCGCTCGACGTGGCGCTGATCACCACGGGCGACCTGACCCTGCTGCTGCGCAAGTTCCTCGCCAGCCGCGAGTCCCCCGTGGCGCGCATCCTGAGCGAAGCCCAGGAAGGCCCGAGCGCGCGGGTGCAGTACCCGATCGAGGACCTGACGAACGCGTTGATTCAAGACGGGGTACGGCGGGGCGCCACCGACATCCACGTGGAGCCGGAAGAGGGCCTGACCCGCGTGCGGTACCGCATCGACGGCGTGCTCGTGGCGGGGGAAAGCCTGCCGCGCAGCGCCACCGAGGCGGTCATCAGCCGCGTCAAGATCCTCTCGAACCTCGATATCGCCGAACGGCGCCGGCCGCAAGACGGCCGCATGCGCGCCCAGGTCGATGGCCGCGAGGTAGACCTGCGGGTCAGCCTGATGCCCGTCTCCTTCGGCGAGAACCTCGTGTTGCGTGTGCTCGACCGCTCGAGCGGCACCGTGCCCCTGGGCCAGCTCGGTTTCCCCGAAACGACCCAGCACGCGCTGCAAGGCATCAGCGAGCTGCCCCACGGCTTGTTCCTCGTGACCGGCCCCACGGGTAGCGGCAAAACGACCACGCTCTACTCGATGCTCGCGATGGTGGATGCCATCACCCGCAACGTGGCGACGGTGGAGGATCCGGTCGAATACCAGATTCCCCTGGTGCGCCAGAGCCAGGTGGAGAGCGGCATCGGCTTCGGCTTCCTCGAAGGGCTGCGCGCCCTGCTGCGCCAGGACCCCGACGTGATCCTGGTGGGCGAGATCCGCGACCGCGAGACCGCCGACATGGCGATCAAGGCGGCGATGACCGGTCACCTCGTGCTGTCCACCCTGCACACCAACAGCGCCATCGGCGCGGTGCCGCGACTGGTGGACCTCGGCATTCCGGCGTATCTGCTCGAAGACTGCCTGGCGGGCATCGTCGGCCAGCGTCTCGTGCGCAAGGTCTGCGAGATGTGCGCGGAGGCGGTGCAGCCGACGCCCGAAGAGATTCTCTTCCTCGAAGGAGACATGGGGCTGCCGCGCCGGGGACGGGGTTGTGAGCACTGCTCGCACTCGGGCCTGTCGGGCCGCACCGTGATCCAGGAGCTGTTCACCCCGCCCGATGGCCTTGGCCGCGTGTTGCGGACCGGGGGCAACGTGCAGGAGATCCTCGACCTGGCGCGCGCCGCCGGCTTCGAAAGCATGGCCGACGACGGGCGCCGCAAGGTGCGCGCGGGCATCACCACCGTCAGCGAAGTGCTGCGCGTCAACGCGGCCGAACGTCTGGAGGCCTGATCCATGCAGCAATACCAATATCAGGCGGTTTCCTTCGGCGGACAGACCATCACGGGCCTGGCCCACGCCAAGAATACGCTCGATCTGGACCGTGTGCTCGAATCCAAGGGGCTGACCCTGGTGAAAGCCAAGGAGTCCAAGGTGGGTAGCGCGTTGGGCGGCCGCCGTGGCTTCAACCGGTCGGAGTTGGTGTTTTTCACCACGCAGGTGGCGACGCTGATGTCGGCCGGGGTGCCGATGTTGGCGGGCCTCAAGGGGGTGGGCGGGCGCATGCGTACGCGCCGCGGGCGCGTGCTCGTGCAGCGCATGGTTTCGAGCCTCGAGGCGGGCAACAGCCTGTCCGAATCGCTCAAAGAGGACCCGAAATCGTTCCCCGACGTTTACCGCGAATGCGTGCACGCCGGCGAGATCTCGGGCGCCCTGCCCGAAGTGCTCGGCCGCCTTTCCGGCGTCCTCGAGTGGACCCGCGCCATGCGCGCCACCACCCTGCAGGCCCTGGTCTACCCCGTGCTGCTGATGAGCGCCATCGTCGGCCTCGTGGTGGTGCTCCTGACCTTCGTGCTGCCGCGTCTGATGAAACTCTTCCCCGGCGGCCGCGCGGACCTGCCGCGCGAGACCCAGCTGGTGATGGCCGTATCGGACTTCATGGTCGGCAACGCCGCCATGCTCGGCCTCGGAGCCGGGGCGGCGGTGGCTTTGACCCTGGTTGCGCGTCGCCAACCGCCCATCCGGCGCTTCTTCGCGCACCTCGCCCTGCGCATCCCGCGCTACGGCGACCTGGCGCGCATGCTGGCCACTAGCCGCTTCGCGTCCACCGCGGGTACCCTACAGGCCGCCGGTTGCGACATCCGCACCGTGCTCGACGTGGCCGGACGCACCTGCGGCAACTCGTACCTGGCCGCCGCCTTCGGGCGCGTCGCGGCCCGGGTGCGCGGGGGCAAGACGATCACCGAGTGCCTCGAAGAGGAAGGGGAGTTCGATCCGTTGCTCGTGCAGATGACCCACATCGGCGAGACCAGCGGTGACCTGTCGGCCTCCCTGCACCAACTCGCCAAGTACTACGACGAGGAGGTGCCGCGCACGGTGAAGTGGTTCCTCGCGTTCATGGAGCCCGCCATGCTGGTCGGCGCCGGCGTGATCGTGGCCTTCATCCTGCTCGCCACCATGCTGCCGATCTTCAACCTGTACGACAGCTTGTCCTGACATGAACCTTCCCAAGAGCCGCGGCCGCGCGCCGCAACGACGCGGGGGCTTCACCCTGATCGAACTGGTGGTGGCGGTGACCATCCTGGCCATCCTGGCCGGGGCGGCGATCCCGCTCAGCGCCAAGGTGATCGGGTACAAGGCCCGCAAGGCCACCGAAGAGGAGCAGGTGGACCTGACCACCGCCGCGGGCAACTACTTCGCCGACACCGGCGTGCTGCCCACCTCGATCGGCGACATGCTGACCGCGCCCACCGGCCTGACCGGTTGGACTGGGCCGTACCTGCACGGGGTGAGCACGGACAAGCTGACCGGCTTGGTTTCCTGGCAAGTCGACGCCTGGTCGCGGGCCTACATGACCACCCGTTCGGGGGACACCTGGACGGTCACGAGCATGGGGGATGACGCCACCTTCGGCACCGGCGACGACGTCTCGCGCACCATCGACGTGACCTGGATCCGGCGCGAGAAGACGGTCGACACGCTGCGTATCGTCAATCAGGCGATCACCCTCTACAACGCGGCTTGGATGGCGAGCGACCCCCTGTCGAGCAACTGGGCCACCGCCTTCGGCCAGCTCACGAGCCGTGGGTTCTTGCCGGCCGATACGCGCCTGCAGGCGGACGGCTGGGGCACCAGCCTCGAGCCCGATCCCGCTGGCGCGAGTCCCGTGGTCCGGGTGCGCTCGACGCACCTCTAGATCCAAGTGCGGCGGGCCACCGGAGAGGTGGCCCGTGCGCGTTTCCAGGGGCAGGAAAGCCCGCCTCCCGGCCCGAAGGGGCGGGGTGAAAGGTGGCCCGGCCCCCGGCGCCCAGGTACCCTGGGCGGCACGTTCGGCGGGCCCGTCCGGCCCCCGTCCCCGTCCGATTTCCTTGCCCGACCGCCGCCGGTCCATCCGGCCGCCCCCGACCCCCGCACCGGTCCCCCCATGCCCATCGACTTCGAACAAGACTACGGCGTAAACGCTGGCTACGTGCAAGACCTGTACGAGCAGTGGAAGGCGGATCCTAGCAGCGTGGAGGCCAGCTGGGCCGAGATCTTCGCAGCCGCGGAATCGAGCGCGCCGGTCGCCGAAGCCATGGCTGCGACCGCTGCGGCGCCGGCGGCCCCCCAGCCGACCAGCCAGGCCGCCAGCCAGCCCGCCGGAGCCCCCGCCCGCCCCGTGGCCCCGACCCCGACCGCCAAAGGCGAGTTCGAGCTGCTCAAGGGCGTCGCCGGTCGTATCGTGCGCAACATGGAGGACAGCCTTTCGCTGCCCGTCGCCACCAGCGTGCGTACGATCCCGGCGAAGATCCTCACCGAAAACCGCGCCCTGCTCAACGAGCACCTGACGGTGCGTGCGTACAACAAAGCCTCCTTCACGCACATCCTGGCGTTCGCCTTGGTCAAAGCCCTGGCGGAGAACCCGCGTGTGCAGTGCTCGTACACCGAAGTCGAAGGCAAACCGCACCGCTTCACGCCGAGCCAGGTCAACCTGGGCATCGCCATCGACGTGCCCGGCCCCGACGGCCGCATGCTCGTCGTGCCGAGCCTCAAGGACGTGCAAACCCTGAACTTCAAGGACTTCTACGGCATCTACGACGACGCCGTGAAGCGCGGCCGCGATGGCAAACTGACCCAGGCGGACTTCCAGGGCACCACCTGCACCTTGACCAACCCCGGCGGCTTCGGCACCTCGATGAGCGTGCCGCGCCTGATGAACGGCCAGGGCCTGATCATCGCGGCGGGTTCGATCGGCGTGCCGCCGGAACTCGCGGGCCTTTCGAAAGAAGCCCTGGCGGACATGGCGGTGGGGCCGGTGATGACCATCACCAGCACCTACGACCACCGCGTGATCCAGGGCGCCGAATCGGGCCTCTTGCTCAAGCGCATCGACGAGCTGCTGCAGGGCGCCGATGGCTTCTACGACGAGATCTTCGCCTCGTACCGGGTGCCGTGGTCCCCGGCGCGCGAAAGCACCGACCTCGTGCATCGGCGCGACCCGGAGGAGACCCAGGTCGCCGTCTGGAAGATGATCAACGCGTACCGCAGCCGTGGCCACCAGATCGCCGACCTCGACCCGCTCGGCTACCACCCCGAGTACTACGAGTCCCTCGATCCGGCCAGCTACGGCCTGACCATCTGGGACCTGGATCGCCAGTTCAACTCGGGCGGCATCGGAGCCAGCCCGCGGGCCACCCTGCGCGAGATCCTGTTCCACCTGCGACGCGCCTACTGCCGCCGCTGGACGGTGGAGTACATGCACATCACCGACCGGGACCGCAAGTGGTGGATGCGTTCGCGCGTCGAGGAGACCGAACACCACTTCGAGTTCGACCGCGACGACCGCAAGCACATCCTGACGATGCTGTCGCGCGCCGAGAACTTCGAGCGGTTCCTGCACACCCGCTACGTGGGCAACAAGCGTTTCTCGCTCGAGGGCGGCGATACGATGATCCCGGCCCTGGCCGAGATCCTCGAGTGCGCGGCGAGCCACGGGGTCGAGAAGGTCGTGATCGGCATGGCCCACCGCGGCCGGTTGAACGTGCTCGTGAACATCATGGGCAAGTCCTATCGCGACGTGTTCCGCGAGTTCGAGGCGGTGCTGTTGCCCCTGTCCGAAGAGGGCTCCGGCGACGTCAAGTACCACCTGGGCCAGAAGGGCAAGTTCAAGACGCGCACCGGCAAGACGATCGACGTCTACCTGTCCGCCAACCCCAGCCACCTGGAAGCCGTGGACCCGGTCGTGTGCGGCATGACGCGCGCGTACCAGGACGCGATGGGGGACAACGAGCGCAAGAAGGTCATGGCCGTGCTGATCCACGGCGATGCGGCCTTCTCGGGTCAAGGCGTGGTCTCCGAGACGTTCAACATGAGCGAGCTGCGGGGCTACGGCAACGGCGGCACGGTGCACCTGGTCGTCAACAACCAGATCGGCTTCACCGCGAGCCCCGAGGACCTGCATTCGACCCACTTCGCCACCGACGTGGCCAAGGGCGTCGAAGCGCCGATCCTGCACGCCAACGGCGACTTCCCCGAAGCCGTGCTGCGCAGCGCGCGCGTGGCCGTGGACTACACCCAGACCTTCGGTGGAGACTCGGTCATCGACATGGTCTGCTACCGTCGTTGGGGCCACAACGAGGGCGACGAGCCGGCTTACACCCAGCCGCTGCTCTACCACCAAATCGCCAAGATGCGCACGGTTCGCGAGAACTACATGCGCCTGTCGATCCGGCGCGGCACGCTGACCGAAAACGAAGCCCAGAGCATCTCCGACGCGGTGGACGAGGAGCTGCGCATCGCGCTCGAGGAGCAGAAGGCCGAAGTCAAGCCGCAGCTCACCGTGGAAGAGGTGCTCGACCTGCACATGGACCACCCCGGCGACTACGCCGATGTGCCGTCGGTCGAAACCGCCTGCGAAAACGATCGCCTTGTGGCGCTGATCGACCAGCTCAACGTGGTGCCCGAAGGCTTCGTGACCCACCCGAACCTGCTGCGCCAGTTGCGTCGCCGCGAGGCGATGGTGCGCGGCGAGCAGGGCCTGGACTGGGGCTGCGCCGAGGCGCTGGCCCTGGGCACCCTGCTGCAGGACGGCGTACCCCTGCGCATCTCCGGCCAGGACTCGCGCCGCGGTACCTTCAGCCACCGCCACGCGGTCATCCACGACCAGACCACGGACGAGGAGTACATCCCGCTCCAGCACCTGACCGAAGGCAAGACGTTCTTCGAGGTCTGGAACTCGCTCCTGAGCGAAGAGGCGGTGCTCGGGTTCGAGTACGGCTACGCCCTCGCGCGGCCCGAATCGATCGTGTTCTGGGAAGCCCAGTTCGGCGACTTCGCCAACGGCGCCCAGGTCATGCTCGACCAGTTCATCGCCCCTGGCGAGAGCAAGTGGAAGCAGGTCGCGCCGCTCGTGCTGCTGCTGCCGCACGGCTACGACGGTCAAGGCCCCGAACACTCCAGCGCGCGCATCGAGCGCTACCTGGGCCTGTGCTCGGCGGGCAACATGACCATCGCGAACTGCACCAGCTCGGCGCAGTTCTTCCACCTCCTGCGCCGCTACGGGGCCACCGGCCGCCGCCGGCCCCTGGTGGTCTTCACGCCCAAGTCGCTCTTGCGCGACAAGCGCGCCGCCAGCCCGATCGAGGACCTGACCCAAGGCCGCTTCCAGGAGCTGATTGTCGACGCCCCGGCCGACCCCTCGAAGGTCACCCGCGTGCTGCTCGCGAGCGGCAAGGTGGCCTACGACCTCCTGGCGCACAAGGAAGAGCACGGCAGCGAAGACACCGCGATCCTGCGGCTCGAGCAGCTCTATCCCTTCCCGCGCAAGCAGGTCCAGGAGGCCCTGGCCCGCTTCGGCAACGCGTCGATCGTGTGGGTCCAGGAAGAGCCGCGCAACATGGGACCGTGGTCCTTTGTGCTGCAGCGTTTCTACGACATGGACCTGCCGATCCGCTACGCCGGCCGTCCCGAGAACTCGAGTCCTGCGACCGGTTCTCACAGCCGTCACCAGGCCGAACAAGCGCACCTGGTTTCGCTGGCGTTCGGGAACTGAGCCTTCTGCCCATACGGCGTTTCACCGGCGGGCCGATGGGCCCGCCGGTTTGTTTGACGCTCGCCAAGAGTGGCCGCTGCCGGCTGGTGGGATCCGCGTGCGCCGGGTAGCCTCGGGTCACCATGAAGGACTTCGCGAGCATTCTGGTCGGCATCGACTTCCGCCCGTCCGACGGCACCCTGACCGAAGGCGCCCGTTCGGCCACCTTGCAGGCCATCGAATTGGCCAAAGAGAACGGCGCCCGGCTGAAGTTCCTCTACTCCGAGGTGCGCGATCCCGAAGAGGAACGCGGCAGTGCCTTCGACCTGGCGGTCGGCCAAGCCGGTTGGCGCGCCCTGTGCGCGGAACACGGGCTGGCTGATCCCGAGCTGGTGATCTCTGAGGAAGCCCCCTGGCTCGCCATGACCCACCGCGTGCTGTCCGGCGGCTACGACCTTGTGATCGTCGGCAAACGCAACCGCGGCCGCGCCATGGACCGTCAACTCGGCAGCGTCACCATGCGCTTGCTGCGCAAGTGCCCGGGTCCCGTCTGGGTCGTGCGCCCCGGCCACGAAGAGGACGCCGGTCCCTTCCTCGCCGCCACCGACCTCTCGACCGTCGGCAACCGCGCCGTCGAGCGCGCCGCCCGCCTGGCGCAAGCCGACGACGCCGACCTCGTGATCGTGCACGCCTGGCAGATCCCCTTCGAACTGCAGCTCAGCGGCTCGCGCATGGGGGACGAGGAGTACCAGGCCCGCACCCAAGAAGCCGTCGAATCCGCCCGCGCCGAGATCCGCGCCATCCCGGGCGTCGCCGACCTGGGCGAGCGCGCGAAGATTCTGATCGCCCTCGGCGCAGCCAGCGAAGCGATCCTCAAGGTCGAACGCCGCATCGAACCCTGCCTGACCGTACTCGGCAGCGCCGCCCGCGGCGGCATCCCGGGCTTCCTGATGGGCAACACCGCCGAACGCCTGCTCTACCAGCTCGAATCGTCGCTCCTGGTGGTCAAACCCGAGGACTTCGTCAGCCCGGTGGGTTGATGGGGCGCCGCCGTCGCCGGCCGACGATCACTCCGCTTTGTGCCACCGCAGGTAGTAGAGCAGCGGCAGGGCGGTGAACGCATCTTCCACCCGGCCCGCGTCGAGCAGGGCTTCGACTTCGCCGCGCGTGAATAGGCGCACGAGGATCTGCTCGGCGGCTTCGTGCTGGGGTTCCTGAACCTTGACGCAGCCGGTGGCGATGAAGGGATGCGCGAAGTGCGCGCTGATGCCACCGGTGGGGTAGAAACCGGGCAGGGGCGAGAGCAGCTCGGCGGTGTAACCGGTCTCTTCGAGCAACTCGCGCGCGGCGCCGACGGCGGGGATCTCGTCGTCGTGCAGGCGGCCCGCGGGCAGCTCCCATTGGGTCTTGCCGTGGGTATAGCGGTACTGACCGACCATCACGATGCGTCCGTCGTGCAGCACCGGCACCACCGTAGCCGCGGGGCCGATCTCGAAGACGTGGTACTCCTGCAACTTGCCGTTCGGCAGGATCACCTCATCCCGGCGCAGGTTGCACCAGGGTGACTCGTACACGTGCGCGCGCTCGTGCACACCAAAGGGCGGGAAGGGCGGCGGATCGGGGGGGCCGGCGGGCGCAGGGTGGGATTCGGTCACGGGCGGTTCGGGGGCTTTGGAGACGCGCCAAAGGTAGCAGGCGCGCGCCGCGAGCGGGTGCCCGTGGCCGCAAAGCCAGCGGGGGAGTCGCGTGGATGGCCCACCAAACAAAACCGCCGCTCCCGGGGGAAGCGGCGGTATTCAGCCTTTCGCAGCGGCGCGCAGCCCTATTGCCAGAGTTCGCGCCAGTCCGGTTTCGCCGCCTGGTTCTGGCCTTGCAGGGCCGCGAGTAGGGCGGGGGAGACTTGCAGGGATTCGAGCGCGGTTTCGGACAGGACCTGGCCGGCGGCTTCGACGATCGAAGCGGGGTCGAGGTGCTGGTAGCGGTAGACCTGGCTGGGGCGACCGCACTTGGAGTACTTGCGCACGGCGAGGGTGCGTTGTTTGACGCCGACGATCGAACCGATGTTGTCGAGCAAGCCCGCTTCGCCGTCGACTACGGCGACCACGGGGACGCGGCGGCCGGCCAGGGAGACGAGGCCGGCGACCGAGTCGCTGGCGCCCGCCACGGCGTGTAGGTCGCCGTGCACGCCCAGGCCTTCGCGCAGGTGGCGGTAGCCGGAGTTCTCGCCGAGGATGCCGAGCAGCAGTTCGGGGGAGCTGACGACGAAGACGTTGGCGAAGATGCCCTTCGCGAGCAGGCTTTCGGCCGCTTCGACCGCCTCGGGCACCAGGGCGCCCATGACGAACAGGTTCAGCACGTTGTCGCCGGGTTCGTACCCCGCGTAGCCGGTCCAGTCGAGCAGGCGGTAGGCGCCGGCGAGGGCTTCGTCGCGCACCACGGCCAGCAGTTCCTCGTCGCTGCGCGCGGGCACGGTGGACTCGTCCACACCGGCGAGCCAGGCGGCGGGCATGCCCGCGGGCACGAGCGGCTCGGCCGGCAAACTCGCCTTGTTACGCGCCTGGCGCCGCACGCTGTCGAGCAGCAGGGCCTGGGGCAGTTCGCGGGTCGTGCCGCGGATCAACACGGCGTTCCGGCCCTCATAGTCCTTGTTCACGTGGCGCCGCATGGCGTCGGAGAGGATCCAATCCATCTCACACGCGAAACTCGGCTCCCAGGTGATCAGGCCCGGCATCTGGATGTCGCTCTTCCAGGAGTGCTGGGCGCCCTCCGACGACAGGCTGACGCCCGACGGCGTGCCGATCATCGCGAAGGAACCGCCCCAGTACGCGCTGTAGTAGAGCTGGTCGAGGGCACGCTTCAGGAAGAAGTCGTAGACCGTCATGATGGGGAAGAGCGGCACGCCGGTGAACTGGCCCATCATGCCGAACGAACCCACCGCGCACATCACGTTGGCTTCGGCGATCTCGAAGCGGATGTGGCGCGTATTGCGGTTCTCGCTCGCCACCATCTCCGGGTGGCGGTACTCGATGCCGAGTTTCTTCTCGAGCGTCGCGTCGTTGGCACCCGGGCCGTAGACGCGGGTGTTCATCGCGCTCGAGATGTTGGTCGAAGAACCGACGTCCGGGGACATGGTCAGCGCGAGCTGCGCGATCGGGCCCCAGGGTTTCTCGTCGGCGGAAAGCTCCTGGCTCGAGCCGTCTGCACCGCCCAGACGCACGAGTTTGGCGGCGAGCTGCCCCCAAGCCCATTGCGTATGCGCCATGCGCATCATCGACGTGTTCACGCCCAGGTCCGACTGGGGCGCGCCGACTTCGGACAACGCCGCCTGCAGCTCGCCCAGGTTCTTCTCGATGAACGCGCGGTGCGCATCGCGGCCGTTGCGCAGCTCCTCGCCGCGCGCCCCGCAGAACGCGCCTTCGTCGGAGTCCTTGTCGAATCGCGCGAACGGATCGTCCAGGCTCAGGCCGGCATTCGCGAGGATCGCCTCGACCTCGGACTGCTTCGGCAGGGTGCTGTGGTTGGCGGGATCCGCCAGGCATTCGAGCCCCCAGCCCTTGAGCGTATGCACGATCACCATCGTGGGCTGGCGCGGGTTCTCCTTGCTCTTGCGCAGGGCCGCCACCAGGGTCGGATAGCAGTGGCCGCCCGCGTCGAGCAGGGCGCGCAGGACTTCGGCGTCGGAGAGCCCTTTGAGCAGCGGCTCGCAGGCCTTGTCCTTGGCCACGAACATCGCGCGCACCGCCTGCGGATCGCGCGCCAGCAGCAGCATCTGGAACTCGTAGTCGGTCAGGCTCTTCTCGAAGATGCCGCGCAGCGCCGCGCCTTCTTTGCCTTTCGCGAAAAGCTCCTCGCGGTACTGGCCGTGCCGCACCTGGATCACGTCCCAGCCGTTCGCTTCGGCGGTCAGGCCGATGCGCTCGCAGTCGTGGTGCGCGAGGCCGCGCTCATTCACCGCGCGGGTGCCATCGAGGTTCTGGCGGTTGTAATCGACGATCCAGGTCACGTTGCCTAGCTCGCGCTCGGCGATCTCCGGGATCGCCTCGAACAGTGAACCTTCGCGGAATTCGCTGTCGCCGATGAGCGCCCAGAAGTGCGCGCCTTCGGGCACTGCGAAGCCGTGGTCGGTCGCGTAGCGGTACGCCAGGGCCACGTAGGCCAGCGAAACCGGCGGAATGCCCACCGTGCCCGTCGGCAGGTAGTGGAAGGCATCGGGGTCGGTGGCGGCGTGATAACTCTGGAACGTGTGCGGGTATTCGTCGGTGGGGAAGGCGCGCAGTTGCGTCATCGCCTTCTTCGCCTCCGCTTCGCTGAACCACTCCTGGCCGGTCGTGCCGCGGAACCAGTCCACCTTCGGCCCGTGGCGGAACACGCCGAGCAGGTTGCCCAGGGCGTGGTCCATGGGCGAGGCGTGCGGCTTGTGCGCGAAGTAGTCGCCGGGACCGGCCACTTCCAGGTGCAGGGCGCTCTGGATGTGCAGGCTGGAGGCGCAGGAGGCGGGGTGGCCGCCCACCTTGGGGTCGCCGGCTTCCTTGCTCTTGCGGTGGTTGGCCAGGTGGATCATCGCCACCATCTGGGCGAAGGCCCGGTAGGCGATGCGTTCCTGACACGAAGTCTCAGCGGTCACGGGGGAAGCTTGGGTGATCATGGCGTAGGGGGGCCCGGCGCGGGTGGGGCAGACCCACGGCACCGGGGGCCTCTAGAATAGGTTTCGGCCGGGGGGGATCCAGGCCCTGACCCGTGGAAGTCGGGTCTCCAAAGGAGCCTCGGGCGGTCCCATGCGCTCCACGGCGTCCTGAAAGTGGGCCACCGGAGGGCCTTCGACCGATTCCTCCCGGGGGCGGGCCCCGGGTGGTCGAATGAGCGGGTACTCCTCCTCAGGGGCCCCACCTGCGCAACTGCCAGGGG
Organism: Planctomycetota bacterium; assembly: GCA_041398705.1. Taxonomy (GTDB): domain Bacteria; phylum Planctomycetota; class UBA1135; order UBA1135; genus NORP259. Next base: position 126,076 of record JAWKUI010000010.1, read on the forward strand.
GGGCCCTTTTTCGTGTCCCCCGGGCCGGGCCATCGTTTTTGCCCCGGGGCCGTAGGATCCCAATGCGAGGCTCGGTAAGCTCCAGCGCTTCCACCCCGCGCCAGAGCTCGTGCGAGTCCACGCGTCCCGCCCCACAGAGGGCACCCTGGGAGAGGCAAGTCCAAGGACCCGCCGGGCCGGCGCCCGGAAGGACCTTGCCCATGCCCAGCCTGACCGATCTCCCCCTCGCACTGACCTTCGATGACGTGCTGATGGTCCCCGCGCACTCGGACGTTCTGCCGTCCGACGTGGACCTCGCCACCCGCTTCAGCCGCCACGTGCCCCTCAAGGTGCCGATCTCCTCGTCGGCCATGGACACCGTGACCGAATGGCGCATGGCCGTGGCCCTCGCCCGCGAAGGCGGCATCGGGGTGATCCACCGCAACCTTTCGATCGACGATCAGGTTGCCCAGGTCGACAAGGTCAAGCGCAGCGCCAACGGGGTGATCCAAGACCCGGTCTGCCTGAGCCCGGGCGCTTCCCTCGGCGACGCCCGGCGCATCATGCGCGAAAAGAGCATTTCGGGCCTGCCGATCGTCGAAGGGGGCCGCGTGGTCGGCATCCTCACCCGGCGCGACTGCAGTTTCGGCGGCGACGACAGCGTGCCGGTGGCGCAGGTCATGACCAGCGAACACCTGGTGACGGCGCCCCCCGGCACCTCGCTCGACGAAGCCCGCGAACGGCTGCACCACGGCAAGGTGGAAAAGCTGATCATCGTGGGGGAGAACCGCGAGTTGAAGGGCCTCATCACGATGAAGGACCTGGAGATGCTCAGCGCCTTCCCGAACTCCGCTTTCGACAGCCGCGGGCGCCTCGTGGTCGGTGCGGCCATCGGCGTGCACGACTATGACCGCTCCGCTGGCCTGGTGGCGGCGGGGGTCGACGTGTTGGTGGTGGATACCGCCCACGGGCACACCACCAACGTGCAGGACACCGTGCGCGAGTTGAAGAAGCGCTTCCCGAACGTCGACGTGGTGGCCGGCAACGTCGCCACCGCTGAAGCCGCCCGTGCCTTGGTGGATGCCGGCGTGGACGGCGTCAAGGTCGGCATCGGGCCGGGCTCGATTTGCACGACGCGCATCGTCGCCGGTATCGGCGTGCCGCAGTTCACCGCGGTGCTCGAAGTGGCCGAAGCCCTCAAGAACAGCGGCGTTCCCGTGATCGCCGACGGCGGCATCCGCTACTCAGGCGACATCGCCAAGGCCCTCGGCGCCGGCGCCTCCTGCGTGATGGTGGGCAGCCTGCTCGCCGGTCTCGAAGAGAGCCCGGGCGAAACCTTCATCAGCGAAGGCCGTACGTTCAAAGCCGTGCGCGGCATGGGGTCGATCGGCGCCATGGAACGCGGCTCGAAGGAGCGCTACCGCCAGGGCGACGTGTCCGACAACAAGAAACTCGTGCCGGAGGGCGTCGAAGGGCGCGTGCCGTACCGCGGCCACCTCTCGCCGTTCCTCTACCAACTCTGCGGCGGCGTGCGCGCCGGCCTCGGCTACGTGGGCGCGGCGAATCTCGCCGAACTCTGGAAGCGCGCCCGCTTCACCCGCATCACCCCCGCAGGCGTGCGCGAAAGCCACCCGCACGACGTGACGATCACGCGCGAATCCTCCAACTACGCCGGCTGAAATGAAGCAATCGGGCCACGAATCCACTTTCCACGGCGATCGCCTGCGCGGCATCCTGATCGTTGACCTGGGCACCCAGTACGCGCAGCTCATCGCGCGCCGCGTGCGCGAAGCCGGGGCCTGGAGCGAGATCCACCCCGCGCCGCGCGCCCTCGAAGCCGCCCGCAACATGGACCTGGCGGGCATCATCCTTTCGGGTGGTCCTTCCTCGGTCTACGAAGAAGGCGCGCCCCAGGTGCCCGGCGAACTGTTCGAGCTCGGCGTGCCGGTGCTCGGCATCTGCTACGGCATGCAATGGATGTGCCGCGCCCTCGGCGGCGCGGTCGAAGGCGGCCACACCCGCGAATTCGGCCACACCAAACTGCGCCTCGACCGGGCGGACGGCCTGTTCCACGGCTTCCCCGACGAATCGATCGTCTGGATGAGCCACGGCGACAAGGTCACCGCCTTGCCCGCGGGCTTCGAAGTCCTGGCCCACTCCGGCGACTGCGCCTTCGCCGCCGTCGGCCATCCCGGCAAACGCCTCTTCGGCGTGCAGTTCCACCCCGAGGTCAGCCACAGCCAACACGGCTTCGACCTGCTGCAGAACTTCGTGCTGAACGAGTGCAACCTGGCGGGGGATTGGAAACCTTCGTCGATCGCCGAACACCTCATCGAACGCATCCGCGAACAAGTGGGGGAAACCGGCGAAGTCGTGCTCGGCCTTTCGGGCGGCGTGGATTCGTCCGTGGCCGCCATGCTCGTGCACCGCGCCATCGGCGACCGCCTGCACTGCATCTTCGTCGACAACGGTTTGTTGCGGCACGGCGAGCGCGAATCGATCGAAATGCTCTTTGGCGAGCACCTGGGCATGGATTTGACCACGGTCGACGCCCGCGAGCGTTTCCTCGCGCAGCTCGCCGGGGTCACCGATCCAGAAACCAAACGCAAGCGCATCGGCTACGAGTTCGTCGAGGTCTTCCGCGAGGAGGCCAAACGCTTCCGCAACGCGAACTTCCTCGGTCAAGGCACCCTCTACCCCGACGTGATCGAATCGGTGGCGGTGCACGGCGGCAACACCGCGGTCATCAAGAGCCACCACAACGTCGGCGGCCTGCCCGAAGACCTCGAAATGGAGCTCGTCGAACCCCTGCGCGAGTTGTTCAAGGACGAGGTGCGCCAGATCGGCCTGTACCTGGGCCTGCACGACCGTCTGCTGTGGCGCCAACCCTTCCCGGGCCCGGGCCTCGCCGTGCGCATCGTCGGTGAGATCACCGCCGAGCGCCTCGATATGCTGCGCCAGGCGGACCACATCGTCACCAGCGAGATCGAAGCCGCCGGCGCCCACAAGGGCCTCTGGCAATACTTCGCCGTGCTGTTGCCGCTGCACTCGGTCGGCGTGATGGGCGACGCGCGCACCTACGAGTTCACTTGCGCCCTGCGCATCGTCGAAAGCTCCGACGGCATGACCGCCGACTGGGGCTACCTCGACCGCGAACTGCTGCGCCGCATCAGCTCGCGCATCGTGGCGGAGGTGCGCGGTTTCAACCGCGTCGTGCTCGACATCTCGAGCAAGCCGCCGGCGACGATCGAGTGGGAATAGGCGCGGGATTCTGCCCGCCAAAAAGCACGCGGCCCGGGCTCAAACCCGGGCCGCGTGGCGTTGGGGGATCCGGCTCCGCGGGCCCGGTGGACCCGCGTCGGTCTCAGGGCGCTGCCTTGCGCGGCGGCTCGGGCGGCGCGCCCGGCAGCAAGGTCAGCAGTTTCTGGTGTTCCGCGTTCGCTTGACGCAAGCCGGCGGAGGCGGCGGCGCTGCGGCGGCTGTACAGGGTGGCGCGCAAGGAGGCGGGCAGGTGCAGCGCGCCCACGAAGGTGTCGCGGCCGCCGTTTTCACGGCCCGAAGTGAGCACGGAGTGGCCGCGCAACCAGGTGAACAGCACCAGCTTCGACAGCCATTCGCCGAGGCTTTCGACCGGCGAGGTGCGGCGCGCGGCGCCGAGGCCCAGCGGACCGTCCTCGAGGGTTTCGCGCGCGACGTTCCAGCGTTCCGGTTGGAAGCGCGTGGGGTCGGCGAAGGCGGTGGTGTGGCGCTGCACGTGGGCAAGGTTCACGAGCACGGCGGTGCCGCCCGGCAGGGTCTTGCCGTCCAGATCGACCTGGCGGTGTTCTTTCACGCGGCGACCGATGAAGGGCATCGCGGGGGCTAGGCGCTGGGATTCTTCGTAGACCCCGTCGAGCAGGGGCAGGTTGCGCAGGGTGTAGGCGGAGGGTTCCGCGTCGGCGGCGTCGATCTCGTGTTCGAGGGCTTCGAGCGCGTCCGGGTGACCGGCGAGCAGGGCGAAACTCTGCGTGAGCTGCGCAGCCACCGGCAGGCAAGCGCCTTCAAGGATGCGCAAGAATGCCGGCGCCCACTCGGACTCGGCGAGCGCATAGCGCCCTTCGAGCAGGTAGCCGATCAAGTCGCGGCGGTTCTCATCGGGATAGCGCACGGCCATCGAGATGTGTTTGCCGATCGCCTCGAGCAGCCGCTCGCGCGGGGTGCCGTAGAGGTTCTCGCGTTGTTCGAGGGGCTCGAAGCCGAGCGTGCGGCGCTGTGGACCCAGGCACAGTTCGAGCATGTCGTCGAACGCCTGGTGGGAGAGTTCCTGGCCGAGGGTCAGGCGCGTGAGGGTCTGGAAAACCACGCGCAGCAGGGCGGCGAACAGGGGCTGGGGGCCGGCCTGGGTTTCGCGGGCAAACGCCTCGACGCGTTCGGCGAGGTGCGCCTGGACCATCGGGGTGCATTCGGCGAGCCAACCGGTGATCCAAGAGGGCTGCAGCAGCGAGATCGGGCCCGGGCCGTGGCGGTAGATGTCGCCGTGGCCAAATCCCTCTTCCGCCAAGCGTGCGTCGCCGGACAAGGGCAATCCGAGCAGGGCGTCGGGCAGGGCGGTGACGAAGGTGTCGCGTCCCTGGGCGAGAACCGCGCGAGCCAGGCGTTCGTCCGAAATCAGGACGAGCGGCTGCTTTTTGATCCACAATACGGCCAGGGGGCCGTGGTTCTGCGCCACGTCGGCGGCGACGTCCACGGGGCCTTGGCGTTGGATGGTGCCGAGGTTGCCCAGCGGGAACTTGGGCTGGGGGCCGGGCAGGCCCGCAAAGGCCGCGACCCGGTCCGAGTGGGCCCATTGGAAGATTCTGGAGCGCAGTTGCATGGCAGGAGGGAGAGTCATTGCAAACCTACCACCCTCTGGCGTCCTGGGCGGAAAATCTCACGAAGGGAGGCCGGAAAGGCCGCCGGATCCCCCCCAGGACCGGGTTGGGGGCGGATCTGCCGGACCCGCTCCATCGATACTCCATCGGGTCGCCGCTTTGGGACTGGCCCGGGACCTGGGGGATTTTTTGATACCCGCCCCGGGCGGCCCTTGCCCGGCCCCCCCGTAGATCCTACGTTGCACCGATCATGCTTCCCCTTCTGGCTCTCTCTGAAGGCACCAGCGTCTTCGCCAACCCCGACTGGACCAGCCTGGGCATCGTCACCGCGATGCTGGGCGCGTTCCTCGTGGCCGGCGCCACCCTGCTGGAGCACCCCCGCCGCCTAGTGGCCCGCTACTTCGGCCGCGCGTCGGGCCGTTTGCAGTCCGTCCGGGACTACGTGTACAACCGCCTGCAGATCGTGCTGGGGTTTGCCTTCCTGCTGATCGGTTTCGGCATGCAGCTCGTCGGGCACTTTGTGAGCCTGCCCCCGGGGGCCGAACCCCTCAACATGGCCTGGGTCGGCGCGATCGTGCTGGCCGTGGTCGTGATGCTGTTCGCCGGCTGGTGGTGGTCCCTGTGGGCCTTCCGCCGCTACGTGCGCGAGTACTTCACCGAGCACCAGGCCAACTTCGAGCGCGACGGCGCCTTGGCCCGCGAGATCGGCGAGCTGTTCGGCGTCGAGCAGCAAGAGAACGACACCGTCGTGGCCTATGCCGCCCGGGTGCGCAGCGCCGCCGGCCTGCCGAAACCCACCGCCCGCGCCCAGCGCTTCTCGGCGCCCGAGGAACTCGAGTCCCTCGAAGAAGGCATCTGACCTTCCCGCGGTTAGCGAACCAAAACGACCGGGCCAGGCGCCCGGTCGTTTCGTTTTGGGGGGCCGTCTGGTTGGGCTCGCGTCTGGGAAGTGGGGGCGAGCGGGGTGTTTGTCTCTCTTGGTTTGGAATGGCACCTGGGTAACCCTCGGGAGCATGCGGCCCCGCGGCGTGCGCATGTTTGGCCCGGAAGCGCCTGCATTTTTTGAACCCAGCCTGCAACCGAACGCCGGTGTCGCCGGTCTACGGGGCGTGAGCGGAACACGGATTCAAAGGGGGGCGAAGCTGCGGCGGCTGGCGCGGCGGATCGGCGCCGGATTGGGCGCGGACCTCGCGCCGTGGATCTGGCCCGCGGGGTGTGTCTGGTGCGGCGCTGGCGAAGTCTGCGACACCCATCGCTTCTGGGTGGCGCCCGCGCAGCCCCGCTGCCTGCGTTGCGCGGCGTGTTTGCCCGAAGGTTTGGCGCCGGGGCGCGGCTGTGGGGTCTGCCGCATCGGCGACTGGAACCTCGACGGCATGGTGGTGCTCGGGGACTACCACGGGCATGCGGCCTTGCGGTCTGCGATCCTGGCAGTGAAACATGGGGGGCGCCGCGAGTTCCTTCCGCTGCTCGGCGCTGCGCTGGCGGAGCGTTGGTCGGCGGCGGCGCACCTACCGGCGCCGAGCGAAACGCTGTTGGTTCCTGTGCCGTTGCACCCGACCCGCAAGTGGCAGCGGGGATTCGACCAGGCGGCCGAGTTGGCCGGGGAGGTGGCCATGGTGGCGGGTGGCGAGTGGCGGTCGGTGCTCTATCGCAACCGCGCAACCCCGCCGCAAGGTTCGCTCTTCGCGGCCCGGCGCAGTTCGAACGTGCGGGCGGCCTTCGATGTGCATCCCGAAGAACGCAGGCGTCTGCCCGGGGCGCGGGTGTTGCTCGTCGACGACGTGTGCACCAGCGGCGCCACCCTGGGGCAGGCGGCGCGGGTCCTGCGGCGGAACGGCGCGCGGCGGGTTGGGGCGTTGGTGCTCGCCCGGGTGCAGCCGGGCCAGGGCCAGGGCACTGTGAACTGGGGCACAGAGACAGGGAACGGAAGTGTCGATACCGAAGCGCAGGCGGCGGCAGGGCCCGCCAGCCGGTCCCCGCCCTGGGCGGACCACGGAACCGCCGGACAGGGGGAGGACCCGGGCGCTTCGGCGCGGTAAGGTGCGCGCCCTTTTTCCGCCGCGGACGTTCCATGCACCAGCACGGTCATCACCACCATCATCACCCGGATCACGGATCCGGGGCCGGATCCCACCACGAATACGCGCACGGCGAACCCGCTGCGGCGCCGGTGCGCACCGCCATCCATGGCGAAGGGGCGCGCACCTTGTGGCTCGATCCCTTTGGCGGCATGGCGGGGGACATGTTCTTGGCGGCGCTGCTCGACCTCGGTCATCCGGCGTTCACGCTCGAGGACCTGCGCGGGTTGTGCGAGGAGTTGTTGCCGGGGGAAGTGCATCTGCACGCTGGGCGGGTCTCGCGCCAGGGGTTGATGGGGTTGCACCTCGACGTGCGCACGCCGGAAAGCGGCACGATCCCGCACCGCGGGCTCGCGGAGCTGTTGCATCGCGTGGATCACTGCACGCGGCTGGACGGCGTGGCGCGCCTGCGGGTGCAACGCGCGCTCGAAGCCCTGGCCGACGCCGAGGCGCGGGTGCACGGGTGCACCCGCGAGGAAGTGCACTTCCACGAGGTCGGTGCGGTCGACACCCTGGTGGACGTGGTTGGCGCCGCGTGGGCGTTGCAACGCCTCGAGGTCGGCCAAATCGTCTGCAGTGCGCCCCTGCTCGGCTCGGGCACCGTGCGCTGCGCCCACGGCGAATTGCCGGTTCCGGCGCCCGCGACCCTCGAATTGCTGCGGGGTCTACCCGTGCGCAACGGTGGCGGGGGTGGCGAACGCGTGACCCCGACCGGGGCGGCGCTGTTGTCGGCCTGGGGAACCTGGCAGATGCCGCGCGGTCAGACACAACCGGTGAACGTCGGGTACGGCGCGGGCACGCGGGATCCGGGGCCCGAGGTCGGGCCGGCGAACTTGCTGCGGGTCACGCTGGTGGAAGCGGCGCCGAAAGCCGGCGGGGGCGACGAGGTCTGGCAGATGCAGGTCAACCTCGACGACATCACCGCGCAGGACCTAGCGTTTGCGAGCGAGCGGATCTGGGAGGCGGGGGTGCTCGACTTGTGGACCCAGGGCATCCAGATGAAGAAGCAGCGCGCGGGCGTGCTCTTGAGCGCGTTGGTGCCCGCATCGCGGCGCCGCGCGGTCGAAGCCGCCTTGTTTGCGCACACGACCACCTTCGGGGTGCGTTGGTGGGCCACCGAGCGCACCGAGTGCGAACGGCACATGCAGACCCTGACCATCGAAGGGCACAGCGTGCGCATCAAGCTGCGGCGTGTCCCCGGCGAGGAGGACTGGACGAGTTTCGTCGAGTACGAGGACCTGGTGCCGCTCGCCGGCCACTGGCAATTGCCCCTGTGGCAGGCCCGCGAGCGTGTGCTCGCATGGCACGCGGGTCAGTGACGGCGCGCCGCCCCTTGAAGGTCGTGCCGCGCCGGAGTCTGGCTCAGGTCTGGCTCGGCTGCCAGCGCTCTGGAGCCTTGTTCGACAGGGGCACCTTCGCGTGGTGCGGATCGATGTCGTACAGGTAGCGGTTGCGCTCGTCGACGAGGATCTGCTTGGGCACCACGGGCTGGTCGGCGTACTCGAAAGCCATGATGATGATCTCGTCGCCGGTCTGCACCTTGTGGGCGGCGGCGCCGTTCATGCAGATCACCCCCGAGCCGGGTTCGCCACGCAGGGCGTAGGTCTCGAGCCGCGCTCCGTTGGTGTTGTCGACCACCAGGACCCGCTCGTACTCCTCGATGCCGACGCGCTCGAGCAGGTCGTTGTCGATGGTGATCGAGCCGATGTATTCCAGGTCCGCCTGGGTGACGGTGGCCTTGTGGATCTTGGCGCGGAGGAACTGACGCATTGCGGGGGGCGGCGGTCGAACGTCGGCCGGTGGATGTTGTCTCCGAAAGCTCCGGCGACGGACAGCGGGCAGGGTGGAAAATCCGGCTCTGGGTCGGATCTCGGCCCCTTTTGGGCCAGATCTCCGGAAACTACAGACCCGGATCCGCCCGCGAGGGCAGCGCGGCAGTGTAGGGAGCCACCGCATCCCAGGTCCAGCCTTGCCCAGCCGGGCCCACATTTGGGAGGGGAGCAGGGCCCCAAGGGCCAATCGGGCGGGCGGGGGAGCTTTTCCGGGAGCGGCCGGGACCGCGGCTTTGCATGGGCCCCCGCCGCCTGCCTACCATGTCCCGCAAGAGGGATTTCCTTTGTCGCCCGCCCGGAGGGGGAGGGCCGAAATCCTGGAGGGAGCGCCGGTCCGGCTTACCAGGCACCGCCGGCGCTGAGGAAACCGACAACGATGCAGATTCCGATTCGCCGCATGACGCGCGCCGCGGGCCTGGGGCTCCTCGCCCTGGCCATGTCCGCCGCCGCGCCGGCCCAGACCCCCGCCGGCGCTTCGCAGGGAAGCACGGCCACCCCCCTATACGTGCGTACCAAGGTCGCTGCCCCCGTGCGCAACTACTCGGACCGCAGCTACCTCGAGCTCCAGGCCCTGCCCGCCGGCAGCCTGCTCGAAGTGCACGGCAAGAGCCTCGGAGCGTACCCCTTCTACGAGGTCTCCAGCCCCGCCGGCTTCTCGGTCTGGGTGTTCGGCAAGTACGTCGACGAGACCGAAGTGGATCAGGTGCTGCGCGTGAACTCCGACCACGTGAACCAGCGCCCGCGCCCGTCGCTCGACGGCAACTCCACGCCCTTGCGGGCCCGCCTGATGACCGGGGACCGGGTGCTGATGATCCAGCGCCAGGACGCGGGCAAGGCCTGGGCCGAGGATTGGATCCAGATCTGGTCGCCCCAGCGCACCCATGCCTGGGTCGAAGCCAGCATGGTGGACCCGGTCACCGACGTGAACGCGGCCAAAGCCGAGTGGAAACGCGGCGAACGCACGCTGCCGACGACCTCCTCCAACGCGGGCAAGGCGAACGCCAAGGCGGGTGAGGCCGGTGCGCGCAAGGAAGGCACCGAGCCCGCCGTGCCCGGCGCGGACCAGGTGCGCCCCGAAGCGATCCGCTCGCTGCGGTACTCCGACCGCATGTTCGAGCAGGCCATCGTCGACAAGAACGTGACCGTCGAGCAACTCGCGAAGGTCGAAGAGGCCTATCACCGCGTGCTCGAGATGGCGCCGAACGGCACCACCGTGCGCGAACTGGCCCTCGGCCAGCTCGAGAAACTGCGCATCCACAAGGAAATGGCGCAACTGCGCGAGCAGATGAAGCAGGACGAGGTCGCCAAGGCCGCGCGCATCGAGCAACTCGCCAAAGAGCAGCTCGCCGCCGACCTGAAGCAGACCGCCACCTGGGGTCGCTTCCAGGCCCGCGGTTGGATCGAAACCGAAACTACCGACGGCGAAACCCGCTACTTCGTGCGTTGGGATGGGGACCGTCAGGCCGAGATCGCCTGCTTGTCCGGCCGTTATGACCTCGCGAACTTCGTCGGGTACCAGATCGGCGTGCAGGGCAGCACCCGCCGCGCCGAAGCGCCGCCGACCCTCGAGACCCCGGCCATGCCGCGCCTGATCGACGTGGCGCGCATCGAGGTCATCGCGGGTTCCGCCAACCTGCGCTGAGCGTTTCCGATTCCGCACGCGGCCCGTCCTGGAGGATCCCGGGGCGGGCCGCGCTGCGTTGGGGGCGACGGGAAGGCCGCGCGCGGCCTACGGAACCGGCGCGGGCACCCGCTCCGATGCAGCGCGTTCCCTGGTACCCTGGAATCCCGCCGCCGTGCGGCCCATTTGTCATTCCCATGAAGAGCCTCTGGCAGACCCTCTCGAACTTCTTCCGCCGCCTGTTCGCGATGGGGGGCAAGGCGCCCCTTTGCGACCGCTGCCGCTGGGACTACGGCAACGCCTGCAAGCGACCCGAGCGGCCCAACGCGATCACCTGCCCGGACTTCAAGGCGCGTTAGGCGACTGGCTCCTGCGCGCCGGTGCCCTGCGGGGTCGCGCGATCGGCGCCGGAGGTCACTGGCGCGGGGGGCGCGCTTGCACGCGGAAATGCGTGGAGCCGCGAGCCGCCCTGCCGCGCACGCGTTGATCCGCAGGGTCCCGGTCGCTGGTGCCTTCCCCGTCGCTTCGCCGCACCCTCGTTGGATCGCAGCGCCGATGTAGCTCTGCCGGCGGATGCGCCTCGCCGGTTGATCGGGCTGACCGGCAAATCCGACTGGTCGGTAGATCGGACTGACTGGTAGACCCGACTCGCCAGCAGGCCCGATGCGCCAGCAGGCCCGATGCGCCGGCAGGTCCGATGCGCTGGCAGGTCCGATGCGCTGGCACAGGTCCGACGCGCCGGCAGATCCGATGCGCCGCCTACTCGTCGCCCGGCAATCGCCGCTCGACTTGCGGCAACACCTCCGCCCGCAATTCCGCGAGGGTGCCCGCGGCTACGGCTTCGCGGATGCGCGCCATGAGGCGGTGGAAGAAGGTCAGGTTGTGCATGCTGACCAGCGTGCCGCCGAGCATTTCGCCCACGGTGCACAGGTGCCGGATCGCGCCCACCGGATACTCGGTGCATGCGACGCACGGGCATTCGGGGTCGAGCGGGCCCGTGTCGCGGGCCCAGCGCAGGTTGCGCAGGTTGACCTTGCCGCGGCTGGTGAAGGCCTGGTGGTTGCGGCCGTGGCGGGTGGGGGTGACGCAGTCGAAGAGGTCGGCGCCCTCCGCCACCGCGTCGAAGAAGTCGACCGGCGTGCCGATGCCCATCAGGTAGCGGGGTTTGTCCGCGGGCAGCAGCGGCGTGGCCATGGCAAACGCGTCGCGGATGGCCTCGCGGCCTTCGCCGACGCTGATGCCGCCGATCGCGTAGCCGACGAGGTCATGGCTGCAGATCGCGTCGATCGACTGGCGGCGCAGGTCTTCGAAGCAGCCGCCTTGCACGATGCCGAAGAGGGCTTGACCGCGGTCGGTGCCGCCGAGTTCGCGCCAGCGGCGCACGCAGCGATCGAGCCAGCGGTGGGTGCGTTCGGTGGCTTCCTCCACGCCGCGCCGGTCGAGCGGATCGGCGGGGCACTGATCGAAGGCCATGATCACGTCGGCGCCGAGATCGCACTGGATCTCCATGGCGGACTCCGGGGTCAGGTGCATCGGCTTGCCGTCGACCACCGAGCGGAACGTCACGCCGTCCTCGCGGATCTTGCTGACGTCCGCCATGCTGAACACCTGGTACCCCCCCGAATCGGTGAGGATCGGGCCCTTCCAGTTCATGACCTTGTGCAGGCCGCCGAGCTCGCGCACGATCTCGGGACCGGGGCGCAAGGCCAGGTGCAAGGTGTTCGCGAGGATCATCGTCGCGCCCGCTTCGGCCACGTCGCGCGGCAATACGCCTTTGACCGAGGCGCGCGTGCCGACGGGCATGAATGCCGGGGTCGGTACGCTGCCGTGCGGGGTGTGGAAGTATCCGGTGCGCGCGCGGCCGGGGGCCGGGCAGGCTTCGATCTGGAAGGAGAAAGGCACGGGGCTCAGGGGCGGGGATAACTGGCCAATCGTTTGGGTTGGCAGCCGGGCAGATAGTGGGCGAGCAGATCCCACTCGCTCCATCCGCGCCCGGCGTAGTCGTGCAGGCCTTCCTGGCAGATTCCGACGCCGTGGCCGCGGCCGATGCCGGTGAAGCGCACGCCGCCCGCCAGGGTCAGGCCGCTCAGCGGTACCAGGTCCTTGATGAACCCGCTCTTGAGTTTGTCGTACCCGAGGTCGCGCCGCAGGGTGTCGAGCGGCAGTTCGACCGAACGCCGCGCGCCCTGCAGGAGCACGCGCATCCAGCGACCGGTGGGTTCCTGGCCGATGGGTTGCAGCAGCAGGAGTTCGGGACCGAGGTTGTAGCGGCGCGCAAGTTCGGTCATCTGCGCCGCACTGAACTCGCTCGTCCAGAGGATCGGCCGGCGTTCGGCGGGCACACCCGCGGTGAGTTCCGCCTGGGCGCGCGCGGCGCAGGGAGCGCAGGGCACGTTCGGGCTCGCTTCGGCGTGTGGGAACACCGTCTGCCGGTTGGCCGTGACGCCGCCGCACGCGGCGTGGTAGCGCACGTCGTACAGATTGTCGCCAGCAAACAGCACCATGCCGGCGGTTTCTTCGACGGCATTCGCCAGGCGGGTGGCCGCGGCCTTTTCGCCGTCGGACGGGCCGGGCACGAAGTCCCCGCGGAAGGCCTGGTCCTGCACGCCGTCCCAGAGGAACGGTTCCTGGGCGGGGTGTTCGGTCAGCGTGCGCAGCGCGTACGTGCGCACGGCGATCGCCAGCGCGCGCAGTTCCGCCGGTTCGGCGGACCAGAGGGGGATCTCTGCGGCCACGACGCCGGCCACGTACCGTTCCATGTCCACGTGCACGTAAACGCGCAGACCGCCTTCGGGGCGGCAGACCACTTCTAGTTGACCCTGGTAGTGACGACCGTCGACTTCGAACGAAGCGGTGGGGGTCCAGAACTGCACGGGTCGCGCGAAACCGGGATCGCACAACACGAGGTTGTCCTGGCGCTGGAAGCGGCGGTTCTCGCTCTTGGACTTGGCGACGAGCTGCGGCACGCCTTCGAGCGAGCCGAGCAGCACCTTAACCGTGCGCGGCAGCTCCACGGGCGTGCGGGCGCGCGGCGTATGGGGGAGACGCGTGCTGCGCGGGGTTCCACAGGTCCACAGGAGAAGACCGGAGAACATCGCGAGCAGCACCAGCCCGATGGGGCGGGCGCAGCGAACGGGAAGCGTCATGCGTCGAACAGTGGGGAAGAGCCAGCGGATTCTTCGCCGCCGCCGAGGACCTTGCGGCCCCCCGGCGTCAGCATGCGGCCGCGGGCGGTCTTTTGAATGTAACCGTGGCGCAGGAGATGCGGTTCATACACGTCCTGCAAGGTGTCTTCGGTTTCGCCGACGACAGCGGCGATGGTCTTGATCGCGACGGGGCCGCCGCCTTGATTGTGCAGGCAGCGCAGGAAGCGACGGTCCATCTCTTCGAGGCCGAATTCGTCGATGCCGAGGCGTTCGAGGGTTTCGCGGGCGATCACCGCATCGAGGCGTTTCGCGCGTCCCACTTGCACGAGATCCCGCGCGCGGCGCAGGTACCGACCCGCGATGCGCGGCGTGCCGCGCGCGCGCTCTGCCAAGTGGCGCGCCGCGTCTTCGTCGCAGGGCAATTGCAGCAGGCCCGCAGCGCGTTGGATGATGCGCACGAGGTCCTCGACGGGATAGGGATCGAGCCGCTCGAACAAACCGAAGCGCGCGCGGAACGGCGCGGAAAGCAGGCCTTCGCGCGTGGTGGCGCCGACCAGCGTGAACGGCTTGAGCGGTAGGTGGATCAGGCGCGCGTGCGGACCGCTCTCGAGCGTGATGTCGACCGAGAAGTCCTCCATCGCCGAATAGAGGTATTCCTCGACGGTGGTGGGGATGCGGTGGATCTCATCGATGAACAGCACGTCCCCGGCTTCGAGGTGCGTGAGCAGGCCCACCAGATCCTTGGGGCGCTCGAGGGCTGGACCGGAAGTCGAGTGCAGCCGCGAGTCGAGTTCGCGGGCCAGGATGCGCGCGAGCGAGGTCTTGCCGAGCCCGGGGGGGCCGGAGAAGAGCACGTGGTCGGGCGGTTCCCCGCGGCCCTTGGCCGCCGCGATCGCTAGGCGCAGGTCGCTCACGACCCGCTCCTGCCCGACGAAATCCTCGAGCAGGCCCGGTCGCAGGGCGTTCTCGTAGGGCACCTCTTCGGGCGCCAGATCCTGGTGCAAGGGGTCCATCGCACCGGGATTGAAGACGTGGTCGCTCCCCATGGGCCCATCCTAACCTCGGAGCGGTGCCAGTTCCCGTGCCGGGCGGGGCTTCGGCGGGCTCCAGGGGGGAAGGGTTCTGGGCGGGAGGCCCGGGAGCTCCGGGTGGAGGGCGCAGGACCGGGACGCCGGGGGGCCTTGCGGAGCCCGGGTGTGCGGTGTGCGATGGGCCGGGAGCAGGGGGGCCCGTGGGGGTGGGGTTCTTGTCGGGGGCGGATTGGGGGAATATTCCATAAAGTATTATGGGGAAGTAGGATATGTGTGTTTTGCGGATGGGGCTCCTGAGGCCGGCCTGGCGCCCGATCGGCGCCCCCGCGGACCCCTCGCCCGACGGGGAACTGATCGGAACCGCACGATGTGTGCGAAATCCCCCGGTTTCCCGGGAGGCCAAACCGCAATTGTTGCCAGCCAAATGGAAACGGCCGGGCCAACATCGGCTAACCTGTTGCCCGCAAAGGGAATCGGACAAGAGTCCTGCGCCAGGCCCAAGCGGGCATTTTGGCACGGAACTTGATTTGTTTACCCTGTGCAACCCTACACGGTCGGTACTCCCGTGAATGCCGACCTTCTTCCCCCCGTGAGTTCCCCCATGAACAATCGATCGACCCGTCTTCCCGGTCGCGACGCTCTGCGCACCTCCGCATGGGCCGCTGGTATCACCGCGGCTTTGGTGACCCTGAACGGATGCGGTATCAGCGACAAGTCGGGTGGCAGCCAAGCCATCATGAACCTCGAGGTCATGTCGAATGGCTTCGGTCAGCTGCTGCCGCACCAGATCCAGGAGCTGGATGCCTTTGGCAACCCCCTGCCGGTCATCCTTCAGGTGCGCGACCAACAGACCCTGATCGACAACCTGCGACTGGACAACCCGATCCTGCCGGTGGCGAAATTCCCCACCTCGGCGATCCTGCCGAACGGCGGTCCGGGTAACCAATATCTGTTCGCGCGCTTCACCCAACCGATCGACATCGACACGGTGCTCGACGGCAGCCCGGGTGCGCAGTCCAACTCCGGTCTTTCCGGTTCCGTGAGCGTGACCGCGATCGACCCGATCTCCGGTGAATCCGCGCCGATCGCCGGCCGCGTGCTCATCGGCGGCAAGACCTACGCGACCGTCGAAGGGGGTTCCGTCGAGCTGCTGACCTGGCTCACCGCGGACGGTTCCGGCAACCTGGTGGTGGAAGACAGCCGAGCGATGGGTTTCCCCGGCACCGAAAGCGCGCTGCAGGGCGAAGCCGATCTGGTTTCCCCTCGCACCCTCGTGTTCGTGCCGGACGCGGACAACGACCTGAGCACCCACGAGACCTTCCCGACCGGCCTGCAGATCCGCATGCGCATCACCACCACGATGCGTGCGACCAACGGCAAGGAACTGGCGAACACCGCCCTCGGCGCCACTGTCGTCGGCACCGATACCCTCGGCCCGGAAGTGATCATCGCGCCGCCGCCGCTCAACGCGCCGGCCATCACCCCCGGCAACGGCGACACCAACGTCGACCCGCTGACCACCCTGGTGGCCGAGTTCACCGAGCCGATCCAGCCCCTCTCCCTAGGCACGCTGGAAGGCGCCGGTTCCGCCAACACCTCGTCCACGATGCGGGTCACCTTCGGCCCGTCCACCAGCACCACCGAGATGCCCTTCACGGTGCGGCCCGTCAGCGTCTACGACCTGACCCGCTTCGAAGTCATCCCGGCGTTCCACTTCCCGGGCGCGGGCCCGGTGCTGCAGTCCTGTGACTCCCTGTCGCGGGTCGAGGTGCGCGTGCTGGCCGGTCACCTGGAAGACCTGGCGCGCAACCCCAGCACCAACGATCCCACCGTCCTGGTGCCGAACCAGAACACCCTGAACGCCGACACCCAGTTCTTCACCGGGGAAGGTCCGGGCCTGGCCAACGTGCCGGTGCTGCCCGAGGCCATCTACCTGCTGCGTTCGGGTGCCGCGCCTTCGCTGGCCGTGCTCGACCTGAACGGCTTCGGCGCCGGTACCGGCAACCCGGCCTTCACCCCGGGCATCCCGCGCGAAGGCGAAACCAAGTTCCCGTTCGACCCGAACGTGAGCCAGCAGTCCGGTCTGCTTCCGCCCTTGTCCCAGGGTCTGTGCACCATCGACGGCGGCAGCGCCGGTGTCTTCACCCTGGCCCTCGACAGCTCGCTGTCCGAGAACTTGGTGCAGTCGCCGACCATCGCAAACGCCACCGACCTGCACGCCGGCCACTCGCTGGACTCGGTGTTCAACAACAGCCCGAACACCTGCCAGTCCGGCGGTGCCCTCGTGGGTGGTGACGTCTGCGCCGCGGACGGTATCAAGATCTCCGTCGCGGTGGCTGGCGGTCCGAACACCATCGGTCCGGCCGCCCAGAACCAGTTCGGTGGCGTGAGCCCCGGTGCCGAGAACTTCGTGTCCTGGGCCCCGCACCCGAACCCGCCGCCGCTCATCTTCCCGCCCCTGTGCGTGGTGCCGTTCCTGAACTGCCAGGAGCCGACCTCCGTCGACCACGTGCTCGGCCCGCCGCCGGTCGGAAACAACAACAACCCGATCAAGCAGAACCTGCTCGTGCCGGGCAACCCCTTCGGCAACCCGGGTCCGCAAAACCCGCAGCCGCCGGAT
The DNA here is from genome assembly GCA_041398705.1 of Planctomycetota bacterium. Taxonomy (GTDB): domain Bacteria; phylum Planctomycetota; class UBA1135; order UBA1135; genus NORP259. The sequence continues at coordinate 143,233 of JAWKUI010000010.1, forward strand.
GGCAAGCTGTCCCAGGAGCAGAACCAGTACTTCATGGGCCCGTCCCAAGGTCAAGTGCTGTCGGCCGCCTGTAACCTCTACCAGATCCGTCAGCAGGTCGGTCACTTCCTGTACCTGCTCGACCGTCAGCGTCGCGAGGTCACCGTGATCAACTCCAACCGCATGACGGTCGTCGACCGCATCCCGGTGGCGGATCCGACCTCGATGGCCTGCGGGATCAACTTGGACTTCCTCGCGGTCACCAACCAGTCCGCCGACACGGTGGCCTTCATCGACATCAACCCGGGCTCCTCGACCTTCCACCAGGTCGTCAAGGAAACCGTGGTGGGGCGCGGCCCGCGCGGTGTTGCGTGGCAGGCCGAGAGTGAAGACATCCTGGTCTGCAACGAACTCGACAGCTCCATGTCGATCATCTCGGCCTCCTCGCTCGAGGTGCGCCGCGTGATCAGCTCGCAGCTCAACCGTCCGTTCGAAGTCTGCGTGTTCCCGCGCATGGTCAACTTCTCCTTCAACCGCGTGGTGTACTTCGCCTACGTGCTGAACCGTACCGGCACCGTCGCCGTGTACGAGTCCGGCCCGAACGGGGTCAACGGTTGGGGTTATGACGACGTGCTGGGCATCCTGCCCTTCACCTTCCTCAACCCGAAGACGATCCAGCCCGATCCGAAGAACCTGGCGGCGGCCGCCTGGGTGGTGCACGAAGCGCCCCTGGACCCGATCACCCAGATCCCGGGTCAGATTGGCGAAGGTGCCCTCAGCCAGGTCTACATCCAGAGTGGTCTGTCCGGCGCCCAGGTGCTGGGTCAGGCGGGTGTCAACCCGCAGATCCGCGCCATGGAGTTCGGTATCCGTGTCTCCGTGGGTGAGGACGTGCTGACCGGCGTGCCGGTCGACATCGCCTTTGACAACATGCGCAACTTCGGCGGCCTGCCGAACGTGCTGTCCGACTTCGCCGACACGTCCAACGCGCCGGTGCCGCAGAACAGCAAGGGCATGGTGCGCCGCGATCCGAACACCGGAGCGATTGTCAACGTAAACGAAGCCGACTACATCTTCGCCGCCGTACCGAACTCCAACGGCGGTTCGGGCGGTGTGGACGTGCTGCGCATCGGTGCGGTACCCAGCGAGTCGACGTGAACCCGTACCAGGTCGGCGTGCAATCGGTGCAGGCGCCCAACACGGTGGCCTGTCCGACTACTGGCGCCAGTAGTCGAACCGGCAAGCGACAAACGGGGGCGGGACACGCGAGTGTCCGCCCCCGTGTTGTCCCGGGCCGAAGGCGGCCGGGTGCGCGGGAGGTTTTCGGGTAGGGCCGCGGTCGGGGCTCGCGTATGCTGTCCCGCCATGCCCGATCCCGAGCAAGTCAGGTCGATGTTCACCCGCATCGCGGGCACCTACGATGGGCTCAACCGGACCCTGTCGATGGGCATCGACCAGCGTTGGCGCAAGGCGGTGCTGCGCGAAGCGGGCGAGCTGCGCGGGGCCCGCGTGCTTGATTTATGCTGCGGTACCGGCGACCTAAGCCGGTTGTTCGCGCAGGCTGGCGCCACCGTGATCGGCGCGGACTTCACCTTTGCCATGGTGCAACGGGCGCCGGCGAAGCTGACTCCGGGCGGGGATTGGTTGTTCGTGCAAGGGGACGCCATGGCCCTGCCGGTGCCCGACGCCAGCATGGACGTGGTGAGCGTGGCGTTCGGCATCCGCAACGTGGCGGATGCGGAGCGTTGCTTGGCGGAGATGCTGCGGGTGCTGAAGCCCGGTGGCCGCGCGTTGGTGCTCGAGTTTCCGCCCCCCGGCCGCAATCCGATGGGGCAGGCCTTCCGCGTGTACTTCCGCCACATCCTGCCGCGCATCGGCGGCCTGGTTTCGGGGGATCCCGACGCCTACCGCTACCTGCCGCGCACGGTGCTCGCGTGGCCCGCGCCGCCGGCTTTCGCCGAGACGATGGCGGCGGTCGGCTTCGAAGGCGTGCGCTACCAGGTCATGACCGGGGGCATCGCCTGCCTGCACGTGGGCACGCGCCCGCAGGAAGGAGTCTGAACCGTGGGCTGGCTCGCCGATCGCTGGCACCAGGTGGAGGAAGAAGATCTGACCCCCGCGGCGTTGCGGCGCGGGGTCCCGATGGGGTTCCTCGCGATGTTGCCCCTGTGGCTGGCGTACGAGGTGTCCATCTCCCAAAGCACCGGCGGCCTGCGCAACGCATCGGAGATGGTGCTGACGTTGCCCCTGCGCCCCGCCGCCGCGCACCTCGATCTCGTACGTCGGTGCCTGCTCGGCGCGTTCGCCTTCTGGGCCCTGATCCACTGCGCGCGCCGGCACCTAGCGATCGTGCCGATGTGCCTGCGCATCGTGTTCGAGGGCATCCTCGGCGCCCTGCTGCTCGGCCCGCTGCTCGTATTTCTGATGGGCCACCTGGGCGACGCGCTGCCGGCCCTACCCAAACTCGGCGAACATCCGATCGGCGACGGCACCTTCGCCCTGTTCGCGTTCGGCGGCGCGGCGTGGGAGGAGATCCTGTTCCGCGTGGGGCTCTTCGCGCTGCTGTACCTGCTGGTGGCCGAGCTCCTGGCGTTCGGCGGCGTGACCGGGCGCAGCCTGCGCGTGGGGGGCCAGCTCTTCGCCGCCGTCCTGGCGTCCCTGGCGTTTGCCGCCTTCCACCTGGAGCCCGTGCTGCGCTTCCTGGGCTCCGGCGGCGAGCCTTTCCGGCCCGCCCTCTTCACCTACCGCTTCCTGGCGGGCATGCTCTTGGTGGCCATTCTGCGCCTGCGCGGCCCCGGCGTCGCCGCCTGGAGCCACGGGGTCTTCAACCTCGCCCTCTGCTTGGGCGCGGGTCCGGCCGTCTTCCAATGAAGCGCTTTTTCGTCGGCATCACGGGGGCCAGTGGCCACCTCTACGCACAGACCCTGGTGCGGGCCCTGGCCCGCGCGGGGCATCCCGTGCACGTGAGCCTGACGCCGGCGGGCGCGCTGGTGATGAAACACGAGGCGGGCATCGATCCGGGGCCCAAGGGGGTGTTCCTGGAGCGTGTGCTGCCCGAATGGATCGGCGCGGGGGCGGAGAACGTCACCGCGCACCCCTGCGAAGACGTGGGCGCGCGGCCCGCGTCGGGTAGCGCGAATCTCGATGCGACTGTGCTGTGTCCGTGCAGCATGGGGTCGCTGGCGCGGGTGTCGGTGGGATTCAGCTCGAACCTAGTCGAACGGGCCGCGGACGTGGCGCTGAAAGAACGCCGGCCGCTGATCCTGATGCCGCGCGAGACGCCGCTCTCGCAGATCCACCTGGAGAACATGGCGCGGCTCGCGGGACTCGGCGCGTTGATCCTGCCGTGCATGCCCGGCCTGTATCACCGGCCGCAAACTTTGCAGGAGGCGATCGATCAAGTCGTGGCCAAGGCCCTCGACCGGCTTGGCGTGCAGCACAACCTGAGCCAGCGCTGGCAGGGGCTCGCCGAAGCCCCGCCGGAAGCGGGCATCGAGATGCCGGGGGAGGCGCACTGACCATGGCCAGCGACGTGCGCAAGGTGCTGAGCATGATCAAGTTCAGCCACTCGATCTTCGCCCTGCCCTTCGCCCTGCAGGCGGCGTGGCTGGCGGCGGGCGGCATGCCGCACTGGCCGGTCTTGGCCGGTGTGGTGGTGTGCGCGGTGGCCGCGCGCACCGCGGCCATGGCCTTCAATCGCCTGGTGGACCGCGACATCGACGCCGACAACCCGCGCACGGCGGGCCGCGAATTGCCGAGTGGCCAACTCTCGGTGCCCTTTGTGACCGCCGTCGTGGTCCTTTCGAGCGCGGTGTTCGTCGGCGTCGCCTACTGGCTCGCGCCGATCGCCGGGCACCTTTCTTGGCCGATCCTCGCGGTGCTCCTCGGCTACAGCCACATGAAACGCCTGCACTTCTCCGCGCACCTGGTGCTCGGCCTGTGCCTGGCCCTCGCGCCCCTGGCTGCCTGGGTGGCGGTGCGCGGCAGTCTGCACGGAGTGCTCGGCCCGGTGCTGCTGCTGGCTTTGGTCGTCTGGACCTGGGTGGCGGGCTTCGACGTGATCTACGCCTGCCAGGACGCGCAGTTCGACGAACAAGCGGGCCTGCATTCGATTCCCGCGCGCTTCGGCGTGGCGCGCGCCCTGTGGATCAGCCGCGGCCTGCACGTGTTCACGGCGGGAGCGCTGGTCGCGTTCGCGATCGCCGCGCACCTGTCGTGGATCTACTGGATCGCGGTGGGGCTGACCGCGGCGCTGCTCGTCTTCGAACAAAGCCTCGTGCGCGCCGATGACCTTTCGCGCGTGAACGTGGCGTTCTTCACCCTCAACGGTTGGATCGGCGTTTTGCTCTTCGCCGGGCTCGTGCTCGATATGGGGCTTCTGCAAGGCAGGTGGATGGCCTGATGGCACGCGCGGCACGCAAGACCGAAGCCCCGCCCCAGGATCAGGTGCGCAACCTGCTTGCGGGCCTGAAATCGGGGGAGTTGCCCCCGGCGGTGGTGCTCAAAGGCGACGAACGCTACTTCCTCGACCAGGCCACCAGCGGGCTGATCCAGGCGGGGGAGACACGCGGACTCGAGATTTGCCGCTTCGATGGCAGCGATCCGGAATTCCAGGTGGGGGCCCTGATCGGCGACCTGCTCGGCGGCGCGTTGTTCGCCAGCGCGCGGCTCTTCGTCTTGCGCTCGCTCGAAACCATGCTCAAGAGCGGCGGCCGCGGCGACGCGCTGGGGGAGGCGATCCTCGCCAGGCTCGGGGCGAACGACGGCACCTGCATCGTGCTGCTCGCCGGGGGACTGCGCGCGAATACGAAACTCATGAAGGGCCTGACGGATGCGGGCGCCATGACCGTGACCTGCCGCAAGCTCTGGGACAGCCCGCCGCCGTGGGACCCCGATCCCCGCAAGGCCGAGCTGGTGCAGTGGCTCGTGGGCCGCGCGCGCGAGCGTAAGTTGTCCCTGCCGCCCGAGCAGGCCGCCTACGTGGTGGCCGCCACGGGCAACGACCTGTTCGCCCTCGACTCGCAACTCGACCGCCTGGCAGCCACCGGGGGCAACGTGGGCGCGGGCATCGTGTGGCAGGGCAGCACCTCGCCGTTCCAACTGGCCGAGCCGCTGCTCGCGGGCGACGCGCCGCGCGCGGTGGCGGGCATCGAGAACCTCTTCCAAGGCGGCTTCCAGGGCCGCGATGGCAGCCGGACGGTGGACCCCGGGGCTCTGGTGGCGCTGCTCTTCTCGGCGACCCTGTCAAAGCTGCGCGAGACCGCGGCGGCGGCCGAGGTCCAGGCCCGCGGCGGCGCTCCCGACGAGGTGCTCGAGGCGGGCGGCGGCAAAGGCGCGCCGTCCACCCAACAGGCGTTCCTGCAGCGCCTCTCGCTGCGTTCCGCAGCGGACTGGGCGCGCATGTACGTCGACCTGGCCGAACTCGAACGGCGCTCGCGCACCGGCGCGGACGTCGACGCGGCGGATTTCGTGGCGTTTGCCCTGCGCTGGCGCCAGAAGGGTCCCCAGGGCCCCGCAGCGCGCCCCAGGGGCGGTTCCGCGCGGCGGTAGTCTCCAAGGCGCACCGGGGCCCAATCGTTTCCCAGCCCGCGCCAGGAGCCCAGGTGGCCACCCCGTGGGGCCACCCATCCAGGCCCCGGTCTGGCCTCCGCGTGCGCCGGGTAGGACCGCGGCCGGGCGCCCGCTACCATGGGCGCTCGGAGGAAACCTTTGGGGCGTATCCAAGTCTTGCCGGAAGTGGTCCGCAACCAGATTGCGGCGGGGGAGGTCATCGAGCGGCCGGCGTCGGTGGTCAAGGAATTGGTCGAGAACTCGATCGACGCGGGGGCCACGCGCATCCGCATCGATCTCGAGGAGGGCGGCATCGGACTCGTGCGCGTCGTGGACGACGGCTGCGGCATGGATGCGGCGGACCTGGCGCTCGCCTTCGAGAGCCATGCGACCAGCAAACTCTCGAGTTCCGAGGACCTGGAGCACATCGCGAGCATGGGCTTCCGCGGCGAAGCCCTGGCGTCGATGGGCTCGATCGCCCGTTGCCGCATCCTGTCGCGCACGCCCGGCGATCCCGGCGGCCACGAGATTCGTTCGGAGGGCGGCCGCATCAGCGGCGTCGAGCCGGCCGGCGGGCCGGTGGGCACCACGATCGAGATCCGCGACCTGTTCTACAACACGCCCGCGCGGCGCCACTTCCTCAAAACCGCGTCGACCGAACTCTCCCGTTGCCTCGACGTGGTGCAGCGCATCGCATTGGCCCACGACGGGGTCGGTTTCCTCGTCACCCACGGCCAGAAGCGCGTGTTCGACGTGGAACCCGACATGGATTTCCACGCGCGCATCCGGCGCACCTTCGGCGCGGAACTCTCCGATGCGCTGGTGCCCGTCACCGGGACGCGCGATTCGATGCAGCTCGAAGGGTTCGTCGCGCCGCCGCGGTTCGCGCGCCGCGACACCGTGCGCCAGATGTGGTTCCTCAACGGCCGCATGCTGCGCGACAAGGTACTGCTGCGGGTGCTCAAGGACGCCTACCACGGGTTCCTCGAACCGGGTCGCCAGCCTGTGGCGTTCCTGCGCCTGCGCATGGATCCCGCGCGCGTCGACGTGAACGTGCACCCGGCCAAAGCCGAGGTGCGCTTCCGCGACAGCCGCCCGATCTTCGGTTTCCTCGTGAACGTGTTGCGCGAAGGCGTGCGCAGCACCGATATGGCAACCCCCGGCGACGTGCTGCTGCGCAGCAAAGAACGCCGCGAGTTGCGCGAGGCCGAAGCCGGCGCCGCGTACCTGCCCCTGCCGAGCCGCCCGAGCCAAGGCGCTCTCGGGCCGATCACCGTGCGCGATGTGCCGGGGCGGCCGCTGCATTTCGATGGGGATGCGCCCGCGGCCCCCGGCCGCAGCGCCCCGATCACCGAATCCTGCACGGGCCCGGCTGCACCGGTTGCGCCGTCCGCCACCGCGCAGGATTGGCAGGCCGAAGACCGTTTCACCGGTCCCTTCCTGCAGGTCGCCCGCACCTACCTCGTGCGCGCCCTGCCCGACGGCTTCGAGATCATCGACCAACACGCCCTGCACGAGCGGCTCACCTACGAGCTGATGCGCCAGGACGTGCGCGACAACGCGGTCGCGGTGCAACGCCTCTTGATCCCCGAGATGGTGGAGTGCACCCAGGCCGACGTGCGGCGCCTGGCGGAATGCCAGGAGGACCTCGAACGCATCGGCATCCTGATCGAACCCTTCGGCGCAGGCACCATCGCGGTGCATGGCCTGCCGATGCGCCTGCGTCATCCCGACGCGGAAGGTGTGGTGCGTGACCTGATCGAGATCCTGTGCCGCGATGGCAAGCTGCCCGCCGCCGAGGATGTGATCGAAGAGGTGCTGCACTCCGCCGCCTGCCGTTCGTCGATCATGGCGGGCGACGAGTTGTCGGAGAGCGACATCCAGAGCCTGCTGCGCCGCGCCGCCGAACTGGAAAGCGACCAGACCTGCCCGCACAGCCGACCCACCCGGGTGCGGTTCACCCTGGCGGACCTGGAAAAGGCGTTCCACCGGCGCTGAGGTTGCGCGGGGTTCCCGCCTTCTTTCGGGGGGATTCGGGCGCTCGCCGTCGTCTGTCCCCAAAAGGCCTGGCCTTCCCGTTCCTTTGTCGTGCGGAGCGATCGGCCGTCCGGATCACGCTGAAGTCGGGACTGCGCTGCCGTTCGTAGGGAATGGCAACACGGATGGCCCGCGAGCCGCATCGCGCCGGTACCCGGTGGGACCCGCGCCGGCGGCACAAACGCTCAGCGCGGTGCGTCCTGCCCGTCGCCGCCCGCTTCGGGCACGATGCGCGGGGTGAAGCTCTCGGGGGTGAGCGGCGGATTCAACGGGTTCAGGAACGCACGTTTGCTGACCAGCCACAAGTCGAGGCCCGGCAGCTCTTCGAATCCGCCGGCGCCGTTCGAGCGATAACACAGGAGTTGGCGCGGCAAGCGGTAGCCCGAACCGAGCGCCACCCAATCGGGGGCTTGCGCGGACTTCGGCAGGTACACGAACAGCGAGGCGGGCGTGCGCTGGGCGCCGCGCTGGAACCAGGCCATCTCGACGCGGCCTGCGGCGTCGAGGCCGAACAGGGCGCGGTAGACGGGTTTCGGCGCGCCCAGCGGGGCTTCGCCGGAGTCGAACAGTTCGAAGTCGGGGCTTTCCACCTCGAGCCAGCGCAGTTTCAGCGCGGCCGGAATCAATGCGTCGGACGGCAGCACCCCGTCGGCGTGTTCGCCGAGATGCAGCACCCGCGAGGTCGCGGTTTCCGGCGCCTTCAGCGGGCGCAGCGAAACCAGGCGGATGCCCGCCGGGCGCGTGAGCGCGATGAAGTTGCGCGCGATAGCGATCCAGCGGTCGAGTTCGTGCCGCCCTTCGGCATCCTCGCGGCCGCGCAGTTCGATCCAGTTCTTGCCGTCGTAGGTCCAATCGCCGCGCGGGCCGCGCAGCGAAATGCGTTTGCTCTTCTCGAAACGCGCCAGCAGGTTGGGTCGTTCGCCTTCGAGGAATTGGAAGCGGATGTCCTCGCTGTTGCTCGATCCGCCGAGTTCCTTGCGCAGTTTGGCCTGGAACAGGAGATCGAACGAGCGGATGTCGGGCGGTGCGGTGGCCTGTTCGGCGGGGCGACCGGCGGCGAGCAGCGCCTGCCACAGCGCGGCCGCGGCGGGGTCGGTGCCTTCGGGGATGCGGCCGGGTTCGGCGGGTTTGCCATCGCTGGCGAGCAGGGGGCCGCTGCCGATGGGGGGGATCTGGCCGGGGATCGGCGCGGGCGGGGCGCCTTGATCCTGCAAGCCGCCCTGGGTCGTGGATGCCGCGTGCAGGGGCAGCGCGCCGGTGAGGCACGCAAGAACAAGGCGCAGGGGGAAAATCGTCATGGCTTCTGGTTCACACGGGGCGGCCCGGGGACCAAGATAGGCCCGCGCGCCGAAAGACCAAGGCCCGCCGCCCCCTTTCCCGACCTCCCCGTCCCATGCCCGCCGCCTCCGCCCTGGACCGCGAGCCCCTGCGCATCCTCGTGGGGCCCACCGCCAGCGGCAAGAGCGCCCTAGCCCTGGACCTGTGCGAAGCCGCCGGGGCCGAGCTCGTCTCGCTCGATTCGATGCAGGTCTACCGGGGCCTCGACATCGGCACGGCCAAACCGAGCGCGGAAGAACGGGCGCGTGTGCCGCACCACATGCTCGACCTCGTCGGGCCCGAGGAGGTTTACGACATCCGCCGCTTCCTCGATGGGTTGGAGCCGGTCCTCGCGGATCTCTACGCGCGCGGCAAACGGCCGCTATTCGTGGGCGGCACGGGGTTCTACCTCGCCGCACTGCTGCGCGGATTGTTCGAGGGGCCTGCGCCCGACTTGGAGTTGCGCGCCGCGCTCGAGGCCCGCGCGGCCGAGATCGGACCCGATGTCTTGCACACCGAACTCGCCGCAGTGGATCCCGAGCTCGCGGCCAAGCTGCACCCCGCCGACGTGCGCCGGGTGGTGCGGGGGCTCGAGGTCTGGCAGCAAACCGGCCGACGCCTGTCCGATTGGCAACAGGAATGGCAAGCCCAGCCGGGCCCGCGGGAGACGAACGCGCGCATCGTGGGTCTCGCGTTCCCCGTCGAAGAACAGGACCGCCGCATCCGCCTGCGCACCGCGCAGATGCTGGACGGCGGTTGGCGCGAAGAAGCCCTCGCCGTGCGCGGCGGTCCGGGGTTCGGCCCCGGCGCGGCCCAGGCCCTCGGCTATGACACCGTGCTCGATTGGGCCGATGGCGCGCTCACCCGCGACGAGGCCATCGACCTCATCGCCTTGCGCACCCGTCAGTTCGCCCGTCGCCAGCGCACGTGGTACCGCAAGTTTGCGGTGCATTGGATTCCCGGCGAGGATCCCGGCCGCCTGGCCGCCGCACGTTCGCACTTCGGTTGGTAGGCGCGGGCCCGGACCCGCGCGAAACCCTCCGCAAATGCACCGGGGCCGGCGTTTCCGCCGGCCCCGGTGAGCATTTCGCGTGGGCAGGTTCTGCCGACTCGCGCCTTTCGATCAGCGACCGTTCGTCTGGGTGACGGTGGAGACCATCACGTCTTCGCCCTTGGCGCCGAGGCTGGCGGGCACGGAGGCGGTGATCACCTCGTTCTCTTCCAGCTCTTCGTCGGTGTTGTGCATGAACTCATCCCAGCCGCCTTCTTCGACGGTGCCCAGGATCGAGTCGATCGGAAGCGGGAAGAAACCACCGGTCACCGGGATCGCCGCGGCGCCCAGCAGCACACCTTCCACGTGGATGTACCGCAGCGGGTTGGTCCACGGGGTGGGCAGCAGGCTGTGATCCGGACGGGCCGCGTGGCGCGACGGCATCGGATCGTGGTTGGGGTTGTCCGGGTTGTAGTTGAGGAAGTGACGCATGACGGTCATTTCCACGTCCAACTTGCGGTTGTACTGGAAGTCCCGGTACGTGCCATCCTGCTGGGCGTCGTAGCCGAGCCAGAACCGTTCCATGCGGGGCAGGGTCGATTTGTAGTCCCAGTGGCTATCCATGTGCTGCCCAGATCCGGTGAAGTTGCAGCTGAAGAGGCTGGAAGCCAGAAGGGCAGCGAAGGTGAGTCGAAGCATCGGCGCAGGGGAATGGGGGGTGGATGGGGGCGTAACCGCCCGCCGGGCCCGGGATTCTAGCCCCGGCCGTGGACAGAAGTCCAACACGCGGGGAGAATCCGGCCGCCCTTCCCTAACCGGTGGGCCGCCCCTGGTTACCGATGAAGCCCGAATCCGGACCCAATAGCGGCCCCCTGGGCCTGTATGGCGGCTCCTTCAACCCGGTGCACCGGGGCCACCTGGAGGTGGCGCGCCGGGCCCGCGAGGCCTTCGGCCTGGAGCGCGTGCTGTTCATCCCCGCCGCGCGGCCCCCGCACAAGCTCGACCAGACCCTGGCGGGCCCCCGGGACCGGGTGGCGATGCTCGAGCTGGCCCTGGCGGACCTCGAATGGGCGGCGGTGGAGCCCCTGGAGCTCGACCGCGACGGACCCTCCTATTCGGTGCATACGGCCGAGGCCCTGCTGGCCGCCGACCCCGGTCTGGAAGGGCGCCTCTACTGGATCCTCGGCGGGGACAACCTGCCCGGGTTGCCGGGGTGGTACCAGGTCGAACGGCTCCTGGAGCTCGTGTTTCCGATCGTGCTGCGGCGCGCAGGGGACGGGGCCGATCTGATCGGGCCGTTGGCCGGGCGCCTGTCGCCGCGGGCCCTCGAGCGGCTGGCGGCGGGTGTGATGGACCTGCCCCCGACTCCGGGCCGCTCGTCGGAGCTGCGCGAGGCCCTGATCGCGGGGTGGCGGGGGCTCGCGGACTTGCCGGCGGGGGTCGAAACCTATGTGCTCGAACGCGGGCTCTACGGAACGGGAGATTCGCGCTAGTGGGCGAGTGGTTGCCCCTTGTGGTCGCGGCCGTGGCCATGGTCCTGGCGGCGGGCCTCAGTCGCCTGCCGGCTCCGCGCCGCGGCCAGGTCGCCGACGCGGTGCGCATGCGGGAAGTGCCGCCGTGGGGCGGAATCGCCGTGGCCGGCGCGCTGGTGCTGGCCGGGGTGTTCCGCGACTTGAACCTGCCCTGGTACGCCTTGGGCGCCGGGTTCTTGTTGGGGCTGGCGGACGACCTCTGGGAACTCGCCCCGGGCCCAAATCCCTGCTGCAATTGCTTCCGGCGGGCCTTTTTGTGCACTGGATGGCGGCCAGGACGGGGGTGGAGCCCTTCGGCCCGCAGGGGCTCGGTTGGCTGGCGTTTGCCTGGGCCGCGCAGAACCTCGTCAACACCTTCGACCACGCCGACGGCTTCGTCTGCGCCCTGGCCGGCGTGGCCCTGCCGCCCCTGCTCGCGGCCCCGTTCCTCGGCCTAGTGCCGCACAACTTGCTGCTGCGGCGGCAAGGCCTCGCGGGAGCCTCGTTGGCGCGCCTGTACCTCGGGGATTCGGGAGCGCACCTCGCGGGCCTGTTGATGCTCGCCGTGCCCGACGCCCGTTGGCTCTTGGTGCTGCCCGCCTTCGACCTGGCGCGGGTGGCCGTTTTGCGGGTCCGGGCCCACCAGGCCCCGTGGCTCGGGGACCGGCGGCACCTGGGGCACCGGTTCCTGGCTAGCGGCTACGAACCCAAGATCGGGGCCCTGGCGGTGGTGGGGCTGGCCCTGCCCCTGGCGATGATTCCCGAGCGGGGCCCGGCCTTTGGGCTTTCCCTCGCCCTGGTGGCTTTCGTGGGCGCCATCTACCTGACCCAGCCAGCCGGGCCTTGTTCCGACCCGGGCGCGCCCCGATAATCTGCGCCGCGTCCGGGCGCGTCGCCCGGACGTTTGCGTATCGTGAGCTATCCCACCACCGCCATCCTGTCCGACCTGCACGGCAATGTGCCTGCCCTGGAGGTGGCCCTCCAGGACGCCTTTGCCCAGGGTGCCCGGCGCATCGTGTGCCTGGGGGACGTGGTGGGGTACGGCGCCGAGCCGCGGCAATGTTTGCTGCGCATCCGCAACCTGATCCGCGCGGGAGCCACGGACCCCGGCGGCACGCCCCTGGAACCGGGCATCTGCCTGCTCGGCAACCACGAGGATGCGCTCCTGTTCCACGCCGACGACTTCAATCCGAAGGCCCGGGCGGCGATCGAGTGGACGCGCGAGGAGATCGCCCGCGATGCGACCCTGGCGGACGAGCTGTGGGAGTTCCTCGGCAGTCTGCAATCGTCGGTCAGCGACGAACTCGCCATGTACGCGCATAGCTCGCCGCGCAACCCCGTGCGCGAGTACATCCTGCCGCGCGACGGCCGCGACGTGGGCAAGATGCGCGCGAACTTCGAGGCGATGAATCGGCCGGTGTGTTTCATCGGCCATAGCCACGTGCCCGCGATCTACACCCCCGATGGCCGCGTGCGCCGCCCGAAAGAACACGGAGCCCACGTGACCCTGGCGGACCTGGGCATGCCGCGGGTGCTGATCAACGTGGGCAGCGTCGGCCAACCGCGCGACGAAGATCCGCGCCTTTCCTACGTACTCTTCGACGGCGCGACGGTGCACTTCCGACGCCTCGAATACGACCACCAAAGGGCGGCGGACCTGATCCGGGCCGTGCCCGAACTTCCCGACTTCCTCGCGGACCGCCTGGCCCAGGGCCGGTAACAAAGCCGCACAACCCACCCCTTCCCTTGGATCTCAAGCGATTCGGTCTGTTCCTCGTGCTGAGCTGGGCAATCCTGCTCGGCAGCAACATGCTGTTCGGCAAGCGCCCCAACCCCCAGGCGCCCGCCCCCGTCAGCACCCAAGATGCCGGTACGAATGCCGGCGCCGGCGTAGGCACCGGCGCAACGCTGGAGCCCCAGGCCGCCATCGCCAATGGTGCGTTGCCGTGGGAGGAAACCCTGGTGGTCGGCCCGGCGGAAGGATTGGGCCGTTTCCGCGCGTCCTTCTCGAGCCTGGGCGGCGTGCTTGCCGAGCTGCGCACCGCCGACTACTTCACCAGCGGCCAGCGCGACCTGGACAAGACCGATCCCATCAACTGGATGCCGCTGGTCAAACCCGTGCGCACTCCGGAAGGCGTTCGCGGCTCGCTCAGTTTGCGGCCGGGACCGTCGGGCGAGGCTTTCGTGCCCTACAACCTCGAAGAGGTGCATTGGGAGCACGAGGTCCTGAATGAAAACGGCGTCGTGTGGGGCGTGCGTTTCTGGCACAAGGTCGAAAGCACGGGGCTTCTGATCGAGAAGACCCTGCGCCTCGAACCCGGCAAACACGAATGGCAGGTCGAGCTGGCGCTGACCGGCGGCCCCGGTGAAACCGGCAACCGCACCGGGCGGTTCCTGCTCACGCCCGCCATGGGCATGGTGAACGCCGCGGCGGACCCGTACTACAAAGAACCGAAGGCGCGCGCCTGCGGTGAATCCGACGGCGATTGGATCGCGGATTCGAAGATGGTCGACCCCAAAGGCAACCCGCGCACCGGTGGATTCTCGGTGGGGGATCGCCTCTTGTACGCGGGCGTCGACAACAAGTACTTCGCGATGCTGCTGCGCGCCGCGGAGGGGCCCGAAGGGGACCTCGCGCGGGCGTCGATGGCGGATGCTTCGTGGCGCCTCGAGCAGGATCCGTCGTGGACGAAGAACCTGCCCAAGGGGTACGACGCGGGTCCCTACCGTCACGTGGTGGCGGACATGGGCCTGAACCTCGCCATCCCCGCCGACGGCGAGCGCCTCGTGTGCGCGTTCCGCCTGTACAGCGGCCCCAAAGAGCGCGACGAGTTCGCCTCGATCCTGCCGGCCCACGAGGGCCTCTTGCGCAAGGACCTGGGATACTTCGACGGCATCGCCACCTTCCTGCTGAAGGTGCTGCAGATGTTCCACGGCCTGGTCGGCAACTGGGGCGTCGCGATCATCCTGCTCACCCTGACCGTGCGCCTGGCGCTGTTCCCCTTCAACCGTCGCTCGCAGACCCACATGGCGCGGCACGCGACGAAGATGAAGCGCGTGCAGCCCAAGATCAACGAGATCAAGGAGAAGTACAAAAACGACCCGAAGAAGCTGCGCGAGGAACAGGCACGCATCATGCAAGAGGAGGGCGCCTTCCCGCCCCTCGGTGGCTGCCTGCCGCCCCTGGTGCAGATCCCGATCTTCTTCGGTCTGTTCAGCGCCCTGCGCGTGGCGTTCGAGCTGCGGCATGCGCCGTTCCTGTGGGTCACCGACCTGTCGATGCCCGATCGCCTGGCGCACCTGGGCTGGAACACGCACCTGCCCTTCGTCGGCGTGCTCGATTGGCTCAACATCCTGCCGCTGCTGATGGTGGTGCTGTGGATCGTGCAGCAGAAGGTCATGCCCAAGCCGACCGACCCGCAGGCCATGCAGATGCAGAAGATGATGATGTGGATGCCCATCCTCTTCGGCGTGTTCCTGTACAACTACGCGGCCGGTCTTTCGCTCTACATGGTCACGTCGAGCCTCTTCGGTATCTTCGAGTACACCATCGTGCGCCGCATCTGGCCGCTCGATGACACCGAACAGCCGAAGAAGCAGAGCAAACTCGCCGCGCGCCTGCAGGAGGCCATGAAAGAAGCCCAACGCATGCAGGAAGCCAAGGCGTCCGCGCAGCGTGGGGGCAAGAGCGGCGGCAAAGGCGGCGGCAAGAAGGGCCGCTAGTCGGGCATGGCGGCGGACACCATCTGCGCCATCGCCTCGCCCCCCGGGCCGGGCCGGCGCGGGGTGATCCGCCTGTCGGGGCCCGCGGCGTTTGCGATCGCCGCGGGGCTTTTGGATGCGCCGCCTCCCGCGCGGCGCGGCGCCGTTTGCGGCGATCTGCGCGTGGGGGAGGGGCCGATACCGGCGCGGGTGTTGTGCATGCCCGGGCCGGGTTCGTTTACCCGGGAAGACGTGCTCGAACTGCACCTTTCCGGCAATCCGTACCTGTTGCAGGCAGTCTTGAAGGCGCTCTTGGAGGCCGGCGCGCGGCTCGCGGAACCGGGGGAATTCACCCGGCGCGCGTTCCTTGGTGGCCGCTTGGACCTGACCCAAGCCGAGGGCCTGCTGGCGCTGATCCACGCGCAGAACGAGGGGCAGCGGCGGGCGGCGACGGCGCTTTTGGTCGGCGGGTTGGAGCAGCGCCTCGGCGCCCTGCGCAGCGGGCTCGATGCCCTGCGCGCCCTGTGCGAAGCGAGCCTGGACTTCGACGAAGCGGACACCGGGCACGTGCCGCGCGCGGAACTGCTCGCGGACCTTCGGGCCGTGCAAACCGGGCTCGACGAAGCCCTCGCTTGGCAAAGCCGCCGCGAGAGCGACGTGGGGCCGCCGCTGGTGGTGCTCGCCGGGCGCGCGAACGTCGGCAAGAGCACGTTGTTCAATCGCCTCTGTCCGCGTGCGATCCCCGCGCTGGTCGAGGATGCGCCGGGGTCCACGCGGGACGTGCTTTCGGGCACGTGGGAACTCGCGAGCGGCGCGGTCACGGTGCAGGACACCGCCGGCATCGAAACACTCGGCGCCCAGGCCCGCGTGGTGGAACGCCTGGCCCAGGCGCGTGCGCGCGAGCGCCGTCAGGCGGCGGATCTGGTGCTCTGGGTGGTGGACGCGCGCGCGCCGGGGCCGGTGCCGGCGGACTTCCGCGCGGATGCCCTGGTGCTCTGGAACCAGATCGATCGCTCCGGGGTGCCGCAACAGCCCGAAGGGGACTGGGCCGATGCCGCGCCGGAATGGGTGGCCCTCTCCGCCGCCGAGGGCCGCGGCCTGCAGACCCTCGAATCCGCCGTGGCCCAGCTCCTCGGCAGCGGCGCGAGCGAAGGCGCGTTCTCCCTGGGCCTGCGCCACCGCCGCGCGCTCGAGGGGGCGGCTCAAATCCTGCTGCAGGCCCGCGAAGGACTCGAACTGGACCTGCCCCTGGACCTCGTGGCCCAGGACCTGCGCGCCGCGAGCGATCAGCTCGACGAGATCGCCGGCACGACCACGGCCGAAGATCTACTCGATCGCATCTTCGCGCAGTTCTGCTTGGGCAAGTAGGGGGGCAGTGGGTTCCGTTGGACCCGGTGGATCCACCGCCAGATTTCAGTGCGACAGGCCTTGGATCAGCGTGCGCACCATCGCAGCCAAGTGGGGGGGATCGGGATCCAACCCGCAGATCAGGCAGTGGTTGGCCAGTCCCCCGACCAACATCGCGTGCACGAGTTGCCCGTTCTGCGGCTCCTTCAATTCTCCGCGCAGTAGGGCCCGATCGAGCACTTCCTGGATCTTCTGATGCATGGGCACCTGGTGCTCCATGTTCTTTTTGGGATCGAGGGCCTTGAGGTCCGCCCACATGGCCATGCAGACGTGGCGCCGGTCCGACGCGAAGTAGGCGGACGCGTACGTCGCCAACCACTCGCGCAGGTCCACCTCCAGCGAACCCGTGTCCGGACACGGCAATTCCTCGTGGAAGAGGGCTTCGTAGATGAGGGTCGCCTTGTTCGGCCACCAGCGATAGATGGTCGTCTTGGCGGCCTGGGCGCGCCGAGCGATCATCTCGATCGAGATCTTGCGATAGTCGGTTTCCTGGGCCACCTCGCGGGTGGCTTCCAGGATGGCGGCCTGCGCACCCGCGTCCCGGGGCCTACCGGGCAGTCTGCGGGCATGGCGTCGCCGCCCCGAATCTTCCGTGGAAGGATTTCGAGTCATCGGGAATACCATGTGGACGGCAGGTTATGTCCACGGCTTTTCATTGACCCCTGGGGGCGAAACGCCGGAAAAATCTTCCGGAAATCCGGCGGGATTCGAGTTTTCCACAACGCCCCCCTACGGATAGTGGCTCATTCGGGCCCCCGGGCGTTGACACACCATATATCGGGTGGGATCCTGGGCGATCGCCTGCCTCCCCGCCCCATGAAGTGTCCCCGCTGCGCCACCGATGACGACCGGGTCGTCGACTCCCGCACCTCCGCCGATGGGGAGGTGATCCGCCGCCGCCGCGAGTGCCTGAAGTGCTTCATGCGCTTCACCACTTACGAGCGCGTGGAGGAGAGCCCCCTGCGGGTGGTCAAGAAGAACGGCGAGCGGGTGCGCTTCGACCGGGAGAAGATCCTGCAGGGGTTCCTTCGGGCCTGCGAGAAACTGCCGGTGTCGATGGAGAGCATCGAGGAGGCGGTCACGGCCATCGAGAACCGCTGCAAGAGCGAGTACGACCGCGAGGTGCCCAGCACCGTCATCGGCAGCCTGGTGATGGACGAGTTGCGCGCGCTGCACAAGGTGGCGTATGTGCGGTTCGCCAGCGTCTACCGCGAATTCAAGGACGTGGGCCAGTTCATGGATGAGCTGCGCCCGATGATGGAGCCGGACGGCAAATCCGGCCGGCGTGGGCAGGGGGCCAAGGGCACCAGCGCATGAGCGACGGGGCGCGAGAGATGCCGCGCATCCGGGTCCAGCAGTCCGATGGCGGTTTGCGGGTGCTCGATGAGGAGCGCCTGTGCGAGGACCTGCTGCGGGCGGTGGAGCGCAGCGGCGACGGCGACTTGGTGGTCTGCCGCGAGGTGATCGCGGTGGTGCGCCTGGCGGCCGCGTCGCGCCTGATGCGGCGCATGGCGGCGGGGGAGGCGGAGCCGTTCCTCGAAACCGGTGCCCTGGGGTCCCTGGTCGAGCAGGCCCTGGTGGAAATGGGCCGCGCGCCGCTCGCCAAGGCCTACATCCTGCAGCGCGACGCCCGCCACCGGGCGCGGGCGGCGGTCGCATTCGACCCCGCCGAACCGGGCCCCGGCGGCAACCTGCCGGTGGTGCGCGACGGCAGCGGCGCCACGCCGTGGGACCAGGCGCGCATCGCGGCGGCGCTGGTGCGCGAAGCCGAACTGCCCCAGGAGATCGCCCAGGAAGTCGCGCGGCGCGTGCAACGGCGCGTGTTCGACGCGGGCCTGCGGCGGTTGACCTCGTCGCTCGTGCGCGCGTTCGTGGACAACGAATTGGGCGCGATGGGGCTCGAAGAAGCCCTCGCGCGGCAGAAGCCCGTGGGCATTCCGCGGCACGACTTGCGCGAGGCCTTGGACCACGTGGATCCCACGCGGCTCGGTCCGCGGCTGGGCGGCGAGGTCCTGCGGCGGTTTGCGCTGGAGGACGTACTCGGCCCCGAAAGCGCACTGTGGCACCAGGGCGGCGACCTGTCGGTCGAAGACCTCGGCGCGCCGCAGTGCCCGCTCAGTTTGGCCCTGCCTGCGGAGCTTCTGATCCGCGGCGCGGTCAGCGCGCGCACGCCGTTCGAGTTGCTCGACGGCCTCGCGCCCTTGCTCGCCTGGCCCTCGCAGTCGCTGGTGCTCGAGGACCTCGAACCCGCGTTTGCGGCCCTCGGCCGCGGCGGAAAAGCCGAACGGGCCCTCGAACAATTCCTGCTGTCGGCGTCGGCCCTCGGCCGCGCCACCGGCCGCGAACTCGAACTCGCGAGCCCGGGCGGGCGTGGCGGCCGCTGGACTGCGGGCCTGCTCGCCGCCCAGGCGCGCCTGCTGCAAGCCGGCCACACCCCGCCGCGCCTCTGGCTCGACGGCGCCCAGCTCGCCGCCGCCCTTGCCCGCGACGGCGAACTCGCCGGTCCCGTCGACGAGCTGCTCGCCGCCGGCCGCCTAGCCGCGGTGTGGGGGGGCGAGAGCGCTGCCGCCGAACGCCAGGTGGGCCCCGGCCTGCGCCGCAAGGGCCGCGAACGCGGTGCCGTGGCCTGCGGCGGCGCCGTCGCCTTGAACCTGCCACGCCTCGCCCGCGAAGCCGGTTCCTGGCGCGAAGAACGTTTCCTGGAGGGCCTTGTCCAGGCCCTGCGCCGCGCCGTGCAGGCCATCTCCGAACTCGCCACCTTCCAAGCCGGCTTCGAACCCGCCCGCGGCTGGGCCCGCCCGCGTTTGCAATACGCCGTCGCGCCGATCGGCCTGTGGGAAGCCCTGCGCATCCTCGGCGACGGCGAATTGCGCGCGGACCAGGGCGCTCGCATCCTCGGTTTCCTGGCCGAAGCCATCGTGCGTTTCGGCCGCGAGCAGCACCTCGCCATCCACCTCGACGGCAGCCTCGGCCTCGCCGCCACCGGCCGCCTCGCGCGCCTCGACCAACGCCGCGGCGGCGACGAGCAACCGCGCCTGTTCGAGGACCTGCCGATGCCGGAGGGGGAGACCCTGTCCCGCCGCTACGCCGCCGGCCTCTTGCCGCCCGCCGCCCTGCGTGCCTCGCTGGGCACTTCGCTGGACGACGCCGCCGCCTTCCTCGACCGCCTGCTGGTCGGCGTGCGCTGCGGCGCCCTGCTCGCGTCCGGCGAGCGGGAATCGGGTCGCCTGGGGGCCGCGAGCGGTCCCGCAGGTGGGCAAGGCCCCTGGCGCGGCCCGCAACTCGCCCTTTGGGATCGCTTCACGGCCCTGCGCAAGCAAAACTGGACCCCGGACCCCGAAACGGAAGCCCAACCAACCCCCAGTCAGGCCGCGCCCGATGCCCTCGAGCGCACCCTGTTCGACTAAGCCCCGACCATCCATGAGGATTCACGCCACACGCCCAGGCCGGCGGGCAGAGCCCGCCTTTCGGCCCTTGCCGGCGCTTTGCGACAATCCGGCGTCCTCGCCGAGGCATGGCCTCGACTGCGGGGCATCGCCGCAAAGCACCGGCAGACCGACCTATGCAGGTGGCGCACCCATGGATGGTCGCCCTATCATGAGGACGCGAAGTTAGATCTCGCCGCCAGCAAACGCCGGTCTCTCGGCATTTGCCGGCCGAAAACGCCGGCAAGCGCCGGTGCGAGCTGGCGCAAATCCTCATGGATGGTCGGGGCTCGCAAGCCGCCAGATCGCCCTCCCGACCGGCACCCGTGCCCCAGTCAGGGTCACGGCCGGGCCTCCGGCTTGCCTCCATTTCGAACCCTTCGCCCCTGCCCGGCCCCGGCCACCGTTCCTGAGTCCATACTCCAAACCGGGACCCCTGCTCCGCTTATGCAGCTCAAGCGCCTCGAACTCTTCGGCTTCAAGTCCTTCGCCGACCGCACCGTGATGGACTTCACCGGCAACCGTATGACCGGCATCGTCGGTCCGAACGGTTGCGGCAAGAGCAACGTGGTCGACGCCGTGCGCTGGGTGCTCGGCGAGACCCGTCCGACGTCGATGCGCGGCGCGGGCATGACCGACGTGATCTTCAAGGGCAGCGCCAGCCGGCCGGCCCTGGGGGTCGCCGAGGTGACGCTGGTGCTCGACAACGACTGCGGCACGATCCTCGAGCGCGGCTCCGAAGTGGCGATCACCCGCCGCCTGTTCAAAGAAGGCGAAGGCGAATACCTGATCGACGGCGTGCCCGTGCGCCTCAAGGACGTGAAGGACATGCTGTTCGACACGGGCCTGGGCAGCCGGGGCTATTCCGTGCTCGAGCAGGGCCGCATCGACGCGGTGCTGTCCGCCAACCCCCAGCAGCGCCGCGCGATCTTCGAAGAAGCCGCCGGCACCAGCCGCTATCGCCAGCGCAAGCACGAGGCGGAACTGCGACTGAAGCGCGTGGACCAGGACATGGAGCGCCTGGAGGACGTGATGGGCGAGCTGCGCACGCGCCAGCGCAGCCTCAAGATCCAGGCGGGCAAAGCCGAGCGGTACGTCGAAGCGCGCCGCGAGTGGACCGACTCGCGCACGAAACAACTGCGGCACAAGCTGCACGGGATCGGGCTCAAGCTGGCCGAACTCGGCCCCGAACTCGACCGTCTGCGCGACGAGCAGGACCGCCTGCGCGAGCAGCGCAGCGAGCTCGAAGCCGCGCGCCACGAGACCGAAGACGCCCGCACCCGCGTGGTGGGGGAGCTGGACCAGGCTTCCAGCGAAGCCGGCCGCCTCGAGGGGGACCTGCGCGCCCTGGCCGAACGCCGCGAGCAGCTGAACCTGCGCGTCTCCGGTTGGCTCGCGTCCGCGCAAGAAGAAGCCGGCCGTGCGGAAACCCTGCGCGAGCAACTCGCTGCGCACCGCCGCGAGCTGGGCCAGATGGTGGAGTCCACCGCCGGCCTCGAATCCAAGTCGCGCCAGGCCGAAGCCGACGTGCAGCGCCTTGCGCGCGAGCACAAGGAGCTGGCCACCGCGTACAAGGACGCGCGTACCGCGGTGCAGCAAGCCAACGAGGCCGTGCTCGCTGCCCTGCAGCAGCGCACCAAAACCCAGAACCGCGCCCAGCACCTCGAAGAAGCGCAAGAACCCGCCGCCGAACGCCTGCGCGTGTGCGGCCAGCGCCTCGAGCAAGCCCAAGAGGAGGCAGTCGCCGCCCAGCAGCGCCTGGCCGACGCGCGCGCCGGCCTCGAGCAGCACAGCGCCCGCTTCCAAGCCGCCCAGGCCCAGGTCGCGAGCCTCGCCGTCACCCTGGCCGAAGCCGAAGCCGAGCGCGAAAGCCTCGCCAAAGCCGCGAACGAGTGCGAAGTCGAGATGGCTTCGCTCGAAGCGCGCCGGCAGTCCCTCTTGGACCTGGAGCGCCAGCGCGAAGAGCTTTCGGGCGGCACCCAGAAGCTGATGGACGCCCTGTCCGCCGGCGAGGGCCCCTGCACCGGCGAGGCCCTGCGCGGCGTCGTCGCCGACCACCTGTCGATCGACACGCGCCTGGCCCGCGCCCTCGACGTGGTGCTGGCCGAACGGGCCGCGACCATCGTGGCCCAGGACGCCCACGTGGCCCGCGCCATCGTCGACTGGGCCAGCCGCGAGAAGCTGGGCCAGATCCCGGTCGTCGTGCCGCCCGGCCTGGGCGCCCCCGTGTGCCCGTCGCCTTCCGACTATGCGCTCTTTGCCCGTTACGGCAACGGCGTCGAAGGCCGCCTGTCCGACCTGGTGCAGTGCGCACCCGAGATGCGCGCCCTGGCCCGCGCCCTGTGCTGCGACGTGGTGGTGGTGTCGGACCTCGACATGGCCCTGGCCTTGGTCGCCCAGAACCCCGCCTGGCGTTTCGTGACTCCCAAGGGCGAGCTGGTCGACGCCGCCGGCGTGCTCGGCGGCTATCGCGAGGTGACCCAAGGCGCCGTCGGCCGCCGCAGCGAAGCGGGGAGATGGAGCGCCGCATTGCGTCTCTTGCCGGCCGCCTCGAAGAGCAGCGCAATCAACTCACCGCGCAAGCCGCCAAGGTCGCCGCCTACGGCACCGAACTCGCGCGCCTGCACGAGGAACGCGACACCGCCCGAAGCGAGCACGCCAAAGCCGAAAGCGCCGCCAAGGCCGAAGCCGCGCGCCTCGCCGACCTCGACAAGTCGGTGCAACGCCTGGCCGAAGACCGCGGCCGCCTGGCGCAGGAAAAGGAAAACCTCGCCACGGAACTCGCCGGCGCCCAGCGCCTGGTCGAATCCGCCGCCACCGAATTCGAGCAAGCGAACGCGCGCCTCTCCGAACTCGACCAGACCCGCATCGACCTCGAAGCCCGCCGCGAAACCATGGGCCGCGAGCTCAACGCGGTCGAAGTGGTCAAGACCAAGGCCGCCAGCGAGCTTTCCGCCCTGCGCGAGCGCATCCAGTCCGAACAGAAGCGCATCGAGATCGACAGCGCCGAAATCGACCGCCGAAGGCCGCAGCCAGAACTTCATCGCCAACGCCGAGCAGGGCAAGGTCCAGGCCGCGACCCTCGTCACCGAGTCCGAAATCCTGGCCGAACGCCGCAGCGCGATGGAGGAGACCTCACCCGCCTGCGCGCCGAAGAACGCGAACACGCCGCCCGCTCGCAAGAGGTGCGCGAAAAGTCCGAAGCCGTGCAAAAGGACCTCGACGCCGTCTCGGAGTCCTGGAACAAGGGCCAACTCGAACTCCAGCGCCTCGACCTCTCCCGCGAGGACCTGCTGACCCGCGCCCAGGATGAACTCGCCCTCTCCGGAGTACGACCTACGCCGCGACTTCGAACCCGAAGAAGACCTCCTCACGGACCCCCAGGCCATGTCCGCCCTCGACGCCCACGTGGCCGAGTGGAAAAAGACCCTGGACAAGATCGGCCCCGTCAACGTCGACGCCGTGCAGGAGCTCGACGAAGTCACCGAGCGCCTCACCTTCCTCGAAACCGAATCGGGCGACCTGCGCGACTCCCGCCGCGCCCTGATGGACACCCTGCGCACCATCGACGAGGAGTCCCGCCGCCTGTTTCTCGAGACCTTCCACGAGGTCCGCACCGGCTTCCAACGCATCTTCCGCCAACTCTTCGGCGGCGGCAAAGCCGACATCGAACTCGAACCCGACAAGGACGTGCTCGAAGCCGGCATCGAAATCCTCGCCCGCCCCCCCGGCCGCGAGATGCTCTCCATCGGCCTCCTCTCCGGCGGTCAACGCACCATGACCGCCCTCGCCCTCCTGTTTGCGGTCTTCGAAGCCCGACCCAGTCCCTTCTGCGTGCTCGACGAAGTCGACGCCGCCCTCGACGACGCCAACATCGACCGCTTCCTGGCCATGCTGACCCAGTTCACGGACACGACCCAATTCATCGTCGTGACCCACAACAAAGGCACCATGTCCGCCGCCGACGCCCTCTTCGGCGTCACCATGCAAGTCAAAGGCGTCTCCAACTTCGTCGCCGTCGAACTCGAAAACGTCGACCAATTCACCCCCGACGCCACGGGCCAAACCAAGAAATCAGCACCCGCCAGTCCGACCCACCCCCGCGAAACCGATCCCGAGTCGGGCGAGCCGGTGGTGGAGCTCAAGCCCGCCCAACCCGTTCCCGCTGAGGAACATGTTGAGTATCAGTCGTAATCTGAGGGGCCCCTCGGGTGCCAATCAACCACCTTCCCGATGAGATCCGAAGCACTTAGGGGATGGCGTAAGGGGAGGCGGAAGACCTGAGCCGGCCGTGCGCGGGCGTGCAAGGCCATCGGGGGTGGGGCGGACTGTTCCTCTCGGTCCGCGAGCAGTGTTGCGGGGAACCAGATTCGATACTCAAGCGCACATCGTGCCCATGACGGGGCCGAAACAACGTTGGGTACCTCGGAGGCCTAAGAGAGGCAACTGCACAACTAGGAATTTGATTCCTCCGGAATGAATGTGGACCGCGCAATGTTGCCAATAGTGTTCGTTGCGACCGAATCAAAGGTGGCCCCGATTATGCCCCCCACTAGGGGACGGCCTTCCTGTTGATCGTGCCGGTTTGCCCGGACTTGGTTAGTAGGCGATAGCCAACCTTTTTGTTCAGAGCTGTAATGGCCTTGCCCGGAATCTTCTTGATGGCTTGGGTTGTCATCTTGGTACCGGTCTTGATTCCGACCTCTTTGATTGACATCTTTTGCCGCATTGCCTACTAAACACGTATAAACGAGGGACTTAACTCGGTCATCCCCGAGGTCATGGCCACCCATATGGGCAATTGCGGCAATCATTCGGATCTGCACATAAAGAACGGTTGCTATGTTTGCAGGATGGCTACAGGCATGGTCAGGATTCCACCCAATCCCGCCACGAACCCCGAGGTTGCTGTTGTGTTTTGCCAACGGATAAGTCGATTGACTTGGTCGATCAAAGATCCGGGGTACCCAAGTAGAATTGACCCATCCCTGCTGCCGAATCGAGCCCCGGTGCTCCGTCAACTGCACGCGTGTAGGCCCAATCTAGGGCCTGAAGGATAACACTCGGGGACGCAGCTACTTCTGATGCTTCTTCGTTGTCCATGGTTGTCTTGAGATGTTGATTGAAAATTCTTTGCTACCTGCGCGGCAAGTAAGATTGAGCGGCAGCACACTTCGCCAATGACGCAATGGTGCCAAGTTTTCCTGGCGGGTCAAGAAACCTCGAATCAGTCCTTGGTCGAGATGATCGAGGCATCTGCCCTACTTGGCACTCCTTACAGGCATATACCATGAGGACATCGCAATGTCTGCAAAGAGGGGTGTCGTAGGTGCGGCTATAAGGAGCGGCTGGCTGCAAGGTTCGCATGAGGCACTAGGCATGGCCGGCCCTCTGGTCTGGAATCAGTCACGGTCGTTTAGTGCTTCCGCCAGTGTTCTAGCTACCGTACTGGGCCCAGTTTCTTCGACCGCGAGGGCCTCGAGTGCGCTTCACCGCAGCGGATTTTGTCCTTCTCTTTGCTCTGAGGTCCTCTGTAGCGGGTCCATTTCGTTTCGACGACCAGGTATAGCCTTTCGCCGTCACCTTGATCAACTAGGGATTGCCCAGTCAGGGTTGTAGGTTCCGAGAGGTGTGGATCTTGAACCAGGACGGTAGCTTGGCGTAGACCTTGATGCCATCGGTGTGTTCGAGCTGGGTTGCAAACTCGTATTCAACCTGCGAGTCGAAGATCACATGCTCGTATACAGAGCGATGAGTGTCCATGAGCATGTTCTTCAGGTAACCAGTAAGCTCCTTCGCATGAACAGCGATTGGGAGTAAAACTGATCGTCACCCAAGCGCTGGTACTTGATGCCGTCGACGAGGGCTTTGCGCTTGCATCGGCTGATCGCGTCTGCAGCGCGTTCGATGAACTGTTGGGGGTTGCGTTTGAAGTCGGGCAAGCGTTCGCTTTCACTCAGAATGCGGTAGATGCTCTTTCTTGTAAGTTGCGGCGACTTTGGAGATCTGTTAGCAAGTCGGGAGTTGGATCTCGGATTGATCTAGGGTTACTGAAGCTGCACCCGCCTTCTCGGTGGCGTCGATTCCCGATTTGCCAATGGCCAGGTCCGCCTTTCTCCACTGGAGGCGAGACTTCGCGATGGGGGCGTGCTTGAGTGCAAGAGCACAGTTCCGGATCAGGGCTTCGTTGTCGAATTCCACCCTTGTAGGTAGTCTTGTGCTTATGCGGTCCCAAAGAGCGCGGAACTCCTTACTATCCAGGATCGCCGGTCGAGGGCGGACCTGCCGCCTATCATCGGCGTTCTTGATGTCGGCTTACCCGGACAGTTTCCGGAGGGTTTCGATGATGTCATTCTTCTGGGCGGAGTATTCCTGTGGAATCTCCAGAGTTCCTTGCCGGAGAGCAACCCGGAGGGAGTCCTGGATTCGGCCCTGTTGTCCAAGAAGTTGTTCTCAAGAAGGTGCTCCCAGATTGCCTTTGAATGCTCGGTGCCAAGGGGACTTTCTTTGCCTTCAGGGTCCGTTGTTATGATTGCGGCGAACTGGTGCGGCTCGACGATGCCGAAGCGAATTCCCGTGTCCTCCTCAATCTCGCGTTGGAGGTTTGCCGCGAATTCCTCGTAGCTCGTTGCTATCACTGTTAGAGTATTCACCTCCGATCCCCGCACCCGCATGCCAACCTGGTTGACGCATAGGCGGAGGCCCCCTGCCGATGGTTTGGCGGCGTTCGCGTTCCGAACGAATCTCGCGGAGGTTGCAGATCTGGAATACATTGGGGTTGTCCCATCCTTCGCGCAAGGCAGAGTGAGAAAAGATAAACTTCAGGGGCGTCTCCAAACTGAGTAGCCGCTCCTTGTCTTTCATGATCAAGCTGTAGGTGCTATCGTCGGCCAGAGTGCTGCCACTAGTATCCTTGAACACCTCAAGGGTATTGGAACCGACCTTCTTGCGGTCGATAGAGAAGTAGCCATTGTGGACTTCTCGGCAGCGCGCCGAGATGTCGACGTCAGCGAAGAGAGTCTTGTAGTGTTCGCTCCTGGCGAGGCGGGCGTATTCCTCTCAAAGATTCGAGCGTAGTCGCCCTTAAGTGGGTTTCGCCTTGGTCGTAGCTCCGGTAGCGAGCGACTGCGTCGATGAAGAACAAGGAGAGGACCTTGATACCTCGTGGGCCGCAGCCGCATCTCCTTGTCGAGGTGCTCACGGATGGTCCGGCGGATCATCTCGCGAGCGACCGCGAGCTGATCGACATCCCCCAGGATTCGCCCTTGGCGAGGTAGTGCTCGCCTCCCTGGCACGCGGAGCTCGAGGGACTCGGAGCCCTTGGCAACGCGGATCCCCGATGCGGCAGTCAGTGTAGACGGCGCGCTTGGTCGTCTGCTCGAGATCGTCGCCGTCCTGCACGGTGACCTCCTGGCGTCGAACTCCGGTTTTGCTTTCGACGTCGAGCTCGACCTTGGCGGAGATGACGCCGCGGCGGTTGCTCGCCGAAATGAACCGCACGTAGGGCCTGTTGTGGGCGTCCTCAATGGTGGCCGCAGCGACCTCGATCTGCTTCACCAGCTTGCGCTCGTAGGCGTCCACCGCGTCCAAGCGGTAGACCATGTGGTGCTTCTCGACGTGGGTTGCCGAGTAGCGCAGGGTGCAGAGCGGGTCCATGGCTTCGAGCGCCTCGCGCCCTTTGCCCTTGAGCCCGCCGTCGACGGACTGAGGCTCGTCGACGATCAGGATCGGCTTGGTTGCCTTGATCAGGTCGATGGGCCGCTCCCCGCCGGTCTTCTCGCTGTCCTTGTAGAGGTTGTTGACGTCCTTCTTGTTGATAGCGCCGACGGTCACGACCATGACCTGGATCTGCGAGCTGGTGGCGAAATTGCGCACCTGGCCGAGCTTCGACGAGTCGTACAGGAAGTAGTCGAAGGGGGTGCCTGCGTAGAGGCCCTTGAAGTGGTCCGCGGTCATCTGGAGGGCCTTGTAGACGCCCTCCTTGATGGCAACCGAGGGAACGACGATCACGAACTTGGTGAAGCCGAAGCGCTTGTGGAGCTCAAAGATTGTCCGCAGGTAGACGTACGTCTTGCCCGTGCCGGTCTCCATCTCGACGGTGAAGTCACCGGAGGTGAGGGTTCCGGATTGTGCGAGCCCGTTGCGGGAGCTGCACGTCGTTGAGATTCGCGAGCATCTCGTCGTCGAGGAGGGACAGGCGGTTGCCGAGACCGAGATCCGTGTCCATCCCGGGGAGGAAAGGCTTCCCTTCCTCCGGAACACGAGTGACGGTGAACTCGGTGCGGCAGGTCTCCTGGCCACGGAAGAGGTCGCAGACGGCTTCGATGGCCTGGAGCTGGTAGTCGAGGTTGGGCTCGAAGTGGAGCTTCATGGCCATGGGCTACAGGCTCCGCACGTTCTCGATGCCGTGCTGCTCGAGGATCGCCGATGCGTTGGTCTTGGCGACGTCGTCGTCAAAGGCGCTGTCTCGGAAGACCACGGTGGTCTCACCGGCGGTCTTCAACTCCTTGCGCCAACCGGCGATGCCGAGTGCGAGTTCCTCGACTTCGTCGGAAGTGACCTTCTTCGGCAGGCAGACGAACAGGGTGCCCGCACCGATCGAGTGCACGGTCTTGCCAGCAATCGTGCGGTCCTCGATCGGAACGCACAGGTCGAGCCCAAGCTTTAGGAGGAGCTCGCAGAGGACGTCCTGCTCGGATCGCCCTTCTTGCAGGTGTTGACTCCGTCGAAGAGGGCGACCTTGAGATTATCAGGGGATGGGTCCCAGGCACGGATATTGGAGTGGTCCAATCTGAAGATGCGAAGCCAAGGTCTCCAGAGAACATCGGAGTCGCCTCTTGTAGCCTCTGACCGGCACGGCGCAGACGTTCCTTCGTGAGTTCCGAGAGTCTAAGGCCTCTTCAGGCTCTGCACAGCTTGGCCGCAGCCTTCTGCGTTTTTCCTTCGGGATCGAGAGGCTCGGGAAGTTGCACCAGGATGTACTTGCGACTTCCTGAGTCAGTGACGTTGCGAGACATGACGGCTTCTCCTGTGGTTCCCGAACCAGCGAAGAAGTCCATGACGATTCCCTGAGTCGCAGCCAACGTCCAAGATCTTCTCTACCAGTGCTACAGCCTTGGGGAAGTCGAACACTGTTTCGCCGAAGAGCTTCTGATGGCCTTCTTGCCTGCATCGTTGTTGATCGGCTTATCAAGCCAGAGGGACTTCGGGAGAGTCCTTGCGGACTGGGCCATCCTCGGTAAGTAGGTAGTCCTTGCGGTAGATACGCCAGCCGCCAGTCCCAACCTCACGGGCTACCGACCAAGTCGCGGTCAGCGACCAACTTGTCGCGGCCCCAGGTCCAACAACTGTGGCCGCCAGAGGAGTTGAGCGGAAAGACCTCGACAGAGAACTCGGAGTCGCGGTTGATAGATACGGAACCAGTCGAGGGGTTCACGTAGATGGGGTAGTAGAGATTCGGACGTGTTCCCCTGTTGAATGCCGGGTTGCGGTTGCGGAGCTCAAGCTCACGATAACGCCCGCGAGCATCTTCCTTGCGATACTCGGCGGTCATGCGTTCGTCCTTGGGTATAGAGTAAAGCGCCTGCGCGTCAGCATTCTTGGCGAAGACACACAGGTACTCGTGTGTCCGAGCCAAAAGCGGTCCAGGTGACGGCCGCGAGGATTCAGTTGGACACCGATGAGGCCGACGAAGTTCTCTTCGCCGAAGATCTCCTGACCTAGCTTCAGAGCGTTGTCGACTTCGTTGTCGTCGATGCTCATGAACAAGGCGCCATCTTCACGGAGCAGGTTCCGGGCCAGCATCAGGCGCGGGTAGAGTATATTGAGCCATGCCGTGTGGAACCGGCCGACGTCTCCAGGTTCGACGAGATGCGACCGTCAGCTCCCGCCACCTGGCCTGTGACGTCAAGGTAGTTCCGGATGTTGTCGCGGAAGTCGGTCCGGGTAGACGAAGTCTTTCCCAGTGTTGTAGGGCGGGTCGATGTAGATGAGCTTGACCCGGCCAGCGTAGCCCTTCTGGAGGAGCTTCAGAACCTCGAGGCTGTCGCCCTCGATCATCAGGTTCTTCGTCGTGTCCCAGTCAACGCCCCCTCGGGGCACGGGCGAAGCGTCCCCGTGCTCGGGGTGAGCGCGAGCTGTCGCGCGCGCCGCTTGCCGTGCCAATTGAGGCCGTATCGTTCTTCACGATCAGGGACCGTCTCGCCGAGGAGCTGCTTCAGGACCTCCAGGTGTAGCTGCCCATCAGTGAAAGCCTCTGGGAAGAGCTCGGTGTAGGTAGCCCACGTTCTCGGCGACCAAGTCGGCGGAGTGGTCCCCGGAGTCCTCGGGTGTGAGCTTCTTCATGCTGGTATCCTCGTTCGTGTTCATAGTCGTGCCCGAGCCGCGTTGTGCGCGTCTGCCAGTGCGTTGCAGTTGAAGGTTGAGCCCGACGCGTCGCGGAAGCTGCTTCTGCGCGCTGCCGCTGCGCGAATGGAAGCCATCTCGACTCCAAGCGCTGCACTCGCGAAGTGCGTCGGCGCGTTCCGCCGCGTGCTCGCGGCTGCGCGGTAGGCGGAAGCCACCGAGCATGGCCGCCGCCCGCATCGAGAGAGCCGTGTCGAGCCAGCCCTGATAGAGGTCGTATAACGTGGCGCGGGCTGTTTGACCAGGGCGATGGCCTCGAGGAAGGGGCCTCGGTCGTCAGACGCCTCTGTGTCGAGCGGAAGCACCACGATCTCGCCGTCGACGACCACTTGGCCCCTTCTCTGCCTGGGACCATCGCTTGTGGGCCAGGGACAGCGACACCGAGCCCTCGTGGGACACCACCAGGAAGGTGGGGTAGGGGATGGTACGGTGGATCAACGGAAGGAGCTGTGTCGCTTTCGCCGCTGGGCGAAGCTGCAATGTCCAGGACGGCGATCTCGAGATACTCCCGAGTCGCGTCCGCGTAGGCGGGCACGCCGCAGTTGGACGGCTTGAGAGCCGCGACCCAGCGCATCGCTTCGATGCCGTCCTGGATCTGCCGCCGCGAGGCTGCTTTCCCGCCGCGTGTTCCGCGAGCGTCTTCTTCGGCACTCTCTGGTCGACCCGGGAGCTCTCGGGCAGGGAGAGCGCGTCGATGAACTCGGCCGCGTTCACTCGGTATCTCCAGGAAGCACGACGAAGAAGGCGGCCACCTCGAAGTCTTCGTTCCCAGCGAACCTCCGCGCATGGCGTGCGTACCGCCGGGCGTGAAGAGGCTCGCAACAGCACGCTCCTCGGTCTTGCCGACGACGGAGGCGACGGCTGTCGCGAGGAGCTGCTGTGGCTTGCGCATGTCCTTGCCGCGGTCCGTCTCCTCGATCGAAGCGTTCGCAGGCGCTCGCGTCCGGGATGTCGCGCCCGATGCACAGGCGCTTGAGCCGATCGAGGATCTGCTTTGTCTGCGGGTAGGGAGGAGAACCGTGCCGTCTTCTCCCACATGCACCAAGTAGTGCGGTGCCAGCGAGTAGCGGGCTCGGGCTGCGCGTGCCGCAGCGGGGCCCTCGGCACGGAGGCAGAAGATGACACCGGGTTCGATGTCGGCGTCACGGCTGGTGGTGATGCTGCAGGCCTGAGCGGAACGGCGTCGAGGGCGTCGCCGTGTTCGCGCCGGAACTCTGCAGGTCGATGCGGAAGTCGGTGAGGGTCAGGTCGGCGATCGACACCCCGTCGAGAGGTCTCGAGATCGATCACCGCGTCTTGCAGCTTGAGGAGCTGCTTGCGGCGGTACTCGAGGTCGTTCATCGGATCGCCCGACTGCTTCTCGATCAGGGTTCTCTCGCCGGTGGCGGAGATGTCGAGCAACACCATGCGGCCGCTGACGCGCTGCTCGAGGTCGAGATACCTCGAGCTCCATGTTCGGCCAGAAGTTGACGAGCTGGATGCGCTCGTTGGGGAGCTGAGTCGTCGATACGGCACCGAAGCGCTGATGATCCGGAACCGGGTTCCAGTGGATGTCGTAGTTGATGAGCCAGTCGCAGTCCTGGAGGTTTTGGCCCCTCGGAGATGTAGTCGGTGGCGATCAGGAGATCGATTTTCTCCTCGGATTGGAATTTTCCGGGCCGCCTTCGATATGGGCGAGAAAGCGGTAAGGGGAGAGAGCTTAGGTCTCTACGGAGGCCAGGAATTGTTGATTGGTTCCTGCCACTCCCCGTGACGAGGGCTGAGTTTAGGCCCAGTTCGGTTTGGGCCCAGTCCGAGAGGTGAGAATACAGGTAGTTTACGGTGTCCGCGAATGCCGTAAACACAATGATCTTTGTGTTCCTGGATCTGTCGGGTGCTGCACTTTCTTCTTGATGACCGATTTCAGCTTTGCGAGTTTGGCGTCCCGTACGGGTTGCACTGTGCGCGCGGATGACAGCAAGGTACCCAGGCGGTTGCGGTCTTCGAGTAGATCCTGCTTCCACCGAATCAGATCCACATCCGCCAGGAGAACTTTGA
Source organism: Planctomycetota bacterium (assembly GCA_041398705.1). Classification (GTDB taxonomy): domain Bacteria; phylum Planctomycetota; class UBA1135; order UBA1135; genus NORP259. Next base: position 175,593 of record JAWKUI010000010.1, read on the forward strand.
TCTTGCGTCCAACGAGTAGGGCTTCGTACTTCGGGGTCATCGAGATCGATGTCGCTGATGTCGATTTTGTCTATGTCCGGCTGCGACTCCAATGTTTAAGCAGAGAGTCGATATCGCGGAGTATCTTCTTTCGACGGTGACCGAAAATGTCGGAACGGCGCTCTCCATGCGCTTGAGCAGATTGACGCGCATGAGGTTGACCAAGTTTTTCTCGCGGTCGGCTTGTAGGAAAATTGTTTCTCCTCCTCGAACCTCCGTGCTGTAGAGTTCGTTGTAAGCTTCTAGGCGATGCGGGAGCACATAGCTGATCGGACGATAGGAAGCCAGTGTGAGTCGCTGGATCTTCACGGTTGATTGCCTTGATCGAGGGGAAATCGTTGTTCTGTGTCAACATCGGGCTTAATGTTGATCGGGCGCAGGCGCTCAGGGAAGCGCCCTGTTTCGCTGGTGCCGTAGTAGCGCTCGATGTGCTTGCGAGAGCGGGCAATGGTCAATGCATCGAGTAGGGTGAAATAGTCGAATCCAAGCATCTCTACGAGCCTGCCGGGGGTGCGCTCGGGATCCTCTAGCTTTAGCCAGCTCTTGAATTGCGCTTGGGCACGGCGAGTAGTCTCGCCGATGCTCTCGATGCCGATGCCTTCCAGGGCTCGATCGTCACCTTCCGTCGCGAAGTAGACCTGGTTCCGAAGGTCGGCGAGGCGATTGTTGACCGGGGTTGCAGACAGCATTAAGACACGAGTTCTCACGCCTTCCCGGATGATGCGACGCATCAATCGGCCGTACCGAGTCTCTCCATTCTTCTTTGGAGTCTTCTTGTTCCGGAAGTTGTGGGATTCGTCAATGACCACGAGGTCATAGTTGCCCCAATTCAAGTTGGCGAGGTCAAGGTCGCCGGTTTGTCCCGAATCGCGGGAGAGGTCTGTATGGCTCAGAACGTCATAGTTGAAGCGGTCGGCAGCGAGGGCGTTGCGGCGGTCGTTGGCGGTGTGGATGGTCCAGTTTTCCCGCAGGCGCCTCGGGCACAGGACCAACACGCGGTCGTTGCGTAGCTCGTGGTACTTAATGACCGCAAGGGCCTCGTAGGTTTTTCCCAGGCCTACGCTGTCAGCTAGGATGCATCCGCCGTAGCGATTGATCTTGTCAATGGCACCTACAACCGCGTCCTTTTGGAACTTGTACAGCTTGTTCCAGATATGGGTGCGTCGGATGCCTGTAGCGGAGTTCACGACCTGTTCTTCGTCCAAGGCCTGGTCGGTACTGCCAAAGAGGAGGTTGAGAACGTGTGTGTAGATCAGTGCCGGAGGGTGATGGCGCGCCACTTGGGACAGGGCGGTCCGCAAAGCGCTAGCGTTCCCGGCCTGGCCCCGGTGATGATCCCACTGGGTGCCAAACCAGTCGGCATATGCCTGAGCTTCGGCCGGATTGTCCGTGGCCTGGGTGATGCTCACTGGAT
>JAWKUI010000011.1:0-105060 GCA_041398705.1 Planctomycetota bacterium
ATGGGTGAGCGGCGGCGCCGCCGCAAGGCGCTGCAACAGCGGCCGCATCTCCTGCGGCACGGGGAGGGAGCACTCGACCCGGCCAAGGGCGTGCGGTTGCTTTCGTGGAACCTCGCCAAACGACCCCGGGTGCGCGAGGAATTGCAGCAGTACCTCGATGAAGCGGACCTGATTTGCGTGCAGGAAGCCCGGCCGAGCCTGTTGCCCGAGGTGCCCGGATCGGTGCACTTCGCCCGCAGCTTCCGCACGTTTGGCCGGATGGAGGACTTCCACGGGGTGGCGACCCTGGCGCGGGCGGCGACGCGGGCCCGGGGTCAGGCGCTGGCCACCCGCTGGCGTGAGGGTTGGATCGTGACCCCCAAGATGGCCCTCGCCACCGAATACGAGTTCGGCGATGAGTCGTTGCTGGTGGTCAATGTGCACGCCTTCAACTTCCAGCCGGTGTTCAAGTACATGCTGCGCGAGCAATTCGAGATGATCGCCGAGCGCATCCAGGGGCACGAGGGACCAGCGGTGGTGTGCGGGGACTTCAATACTTGGCGCGAAGACCGGCTGCGGCTGATCGAGAATCTGCTGGAGGGCTTCGAGCCCGTCGATTTCGAGCCTTCCAGCCACCGCAAGACCGGCCATTGGGTGGCTTCGCTGGCGCTGGGGGACCGCAGCATGCCCCTCGATCACGTCTACGTGCGCGATCTCACCTGGAGCAACGCCCGGGTGCTGCCCTCAGCCCACTCCGACCATGGGGCCCTCTCGGTGCACCTGCTGGGCCGGGCGCCGGATGCGCGCACCTGAGGTTCTTCCAAACGAACGCCGGGCCCGCCCCGGAAAGGGGGCAGGCCCGGCGGTGCGCTGCGCATTGGATCAGCGGCTGGCCAGGGTGACGTTCTGGGCCTGCCAGGTGTCGTTCGGGTCTTCGCCGGCCACCAGGTCGAACTCGAAGATCGTCGAGCGGCTGGGCAGGCGGCGCGAATCGGTGCCCTCGGGCAGAGCCGAGTCGTGCACAAAGGCGCTCCCGTACGGCGAATCTTCGGCGCGGGTGTTGGTGGACCACAGGCGCGGCGAAAGCACGCGCATGTAACGCAGGAAGCCGTACCCACGGCCGGTGTGCGAGTAGCACACGCCACGCACGCGCGACCCGATCGTGCCCCAGACCTCGTCGTCGGCGCCCTTCTCGCGGTCGCGGAAGGGCAGCAGGCTCGGAATTAGGTAGCCCGAAGTGAATTGGTCCGCTTCGCGGCGCAGGTCACCGGACACGTTGTCGAAGCCGAGGATCTCGACCCGCTTGCCCATGTCCTGCAGGGCGCGCACAACCTGGACGAAGTCCCCGTTGCCGGTGGCCAGCACGATGCGGTCCAGGTTCTTGGCCTGGGTCAGCAGGTCGACGGTGATCTCAACGTCCAGATCGGCCTTGGTGACCGTGTTCTCTTCGCCGTTGTCGTACCGCCGCACCTTCTTCTGCAGGACTTTGTAGCCAAAGTCGCGCAGGTTGTCGGTGTAGTTGGCCTGACCTCGACGGTAGACCTCGTCCTCCTCGGCGCGATGCCGGTCGAACGACAGATACGCGTTCAGGCGGATCAACTCGGCACTGTCGCGCACCGCGTATTCACGCAGCACGTCGTAACGCATGCCGTATCCGCCATTCATGCGGATATTGTTGCTATCCACGAAAACGCCGACCTTCGCGGTCGATTTCATAGTCTGATCCATGGTGTTGGTAATGAGTTCTGACTACCTGCACAGCAGCTCCTAATGCTGGGCAGGTGACGCTCCTAGTCCTCCCGCGACGAGTCGCGGGCTGGAGAAGATAGCGCATTTTCAGGCAAGCAGAATGCCCGCCCGGGGTTTTTTACTGTGAGTATTGGTGCCCAGGATTCGGTGGCGGTTCCGTCAGAATTGCGGAATGTCGATCGCGCCCAGAGCGGGCTTCCAAACCGATTCAATTTGCAACGGTGCTCGGGTCCAGCCCTCCGGCCAGATGCTCCCAAACAGCCATGCAGCAAGGGGTTGGAGCCCATCAAGAACCCTCGCTGCCGCTTTTTCGACGCAGCGTCCGGCGCCGCGCCGGGCCCTGCAAATCGATATCAAGCTCCCCCGAATCCGAGTTCAGTTAGCGGTGCACGGCTGCATTTCGAACTGGCAAACCGCGCATGAATGTCATTCATTCGACGCTATCGTCAATCAGGGACTGCTGGCTTGTATGCAGCCACTGCATAGCCTGCCAGGGCGTCATCTGATCCAGGTCGAGGGCTGCGATGCGGGCCGCCCAGGGATCGGGAGCGGCGGCGGGCGCGGCCGGGGCTTCATCGAATAGACCCAGTTGCAGTTCGCCGGTGGGGGTGACGATGACGTCGGAGTGGGCCTCGCGGTGCTGCTCGAGGTCGGCCAGGATCTCCTTGGCGCGCTCGACCAGGTCCCGCGGCACTCCCGCCAGGCGGGCCACCTGGATGCCATAGCTGCGGTCGGTGCCGCCCGGAACGATCTTGTGCAGGAAGACGATCTCGTCGCCCTTCTCGCGCACGGCGATGTTCAGGTTGTGCACCCCGCGCAGCTCCTCCGACAGCTCCGTGAGCTGGTGGTAGTGCGTGGCGAACAAAGTGCGCGAGCGGCTCTTGTTGTGCAGGTGTTCGACGATCGCCCAGGCCAGGGCCAGGCCGTCGTAGGTGCTGGTGCCGCGGCCCACCTCGTCGAGGATCACCAGCGACTTCTCACCCGCGTTGTTCAGGATGTTGGCGATCTCCAGCATCTCGACCATGAAGGTCGAAGCCCCGCGGGACAGGTCGTCGGCGCTGCCCAGGCGCGTGAAAATGCGGTCCACCAGGCCCACGGTGGCGCTGCGGGCGGGCACGTACGAGCCGATCTGCGCCAAGAGCACGATCAGAGCGGTTTGGCGGATGTAGGTCGACTTACCGGCCATGTTCGGGCCGGTGATCAATCCCACGCGGTGTTTGTTCTGGTCGAGCTGCGTATCGTTCGGCACGAAGGCCTCGCCATCGAGCAACGCCTCGATCACCGGGTGGCGCCCGTCCTTGATCTCGATCGCGGAGCCCTCGTTCACGTCGGGGGGGCAATACCGCCCGCGCGCCGCGGTTTCGGCCAGGCCCGCCAGCACATCGGCCTCCGCCAAAGCCCGCGCCGTGCCCAGGATGCGCGGCACTTCAGCCGCCGCCTGGTCGCGCAGGGACACGAAGATGTCGTACTCCATGTCCTTCGAGCGTTCCTCGGCGCGCAGCACCTTGTCCTCGAATTCCTTGAGGTCCTCGGTGATGTAGCGCTCGGCGTTCTTGAGGGTCTGCTTGCGGATGTAGTGGGCGGGAACCCGATCCACCTGACCGCGCGGAACCTCGAGGTAATAGCCGAATACCGGCGTGAAACCGACTTTCAGCCCCGGCATGCCGGTGCGCTCGATCTCCTTGGCCTGGAAACGCGCCATCCAGGCCTTGCCGTCGCCCGCGATCTGGTGCAGTTCGTCCAGGTCGGCGTTGATGCCGGTGCGAATCAAGCCACCGTCTTTCATCGAAAGCGGCGGCGCATCCACCAGGGTAGTCGTGATCGCTTCGACGAGGGCGCTGAGCGGATCGAGGCGCTCGAGCAATTCGCCCCAGGCCTTGCTGTAGACCTCCGCCAGGCGTTCGCGCAGGGGCGCGACCACGCCGAGCGAACGGGCCAGGCCCAGGAGGTCGCGCGGCGTTGCGCGTCCGGTGGAGATCTTGGCCACCAGGCGCTCGATGTCGAGCACATCGGCCAAGATGTGGCGCACGTCCTCGCGCAGGAAGGGATGATCGACCATCTCGCCCACGCCGCGCTGGCGGTAGAGGATCGCCTCCACGTCGCGCAGGGGCGCCAGCAACCACTCGCGTTGCAGACGACCGCCCATCGGCGTCAGGGTCTGGTCGATGGCCGCGAGCAGGCTGCCTTGCCGGTCGCCGCCGCGTTGGGTCTCGCAGAGCTCCAGGGTCGAGCGCGTGGCCCGGTCCAAGGTCATCCAGCGGCTGTGGTCGGCGAGCTCGATGCTGAGGATGTGCTCGCAACGACCGCGTTGGGTCTCTTCGAGGTATTCGACCAGGGCCCCGGCTGCGGGCACGACGGGGGCTTCGTGTTCGATGCCGAAACCCTCGAGGCTTTTCACCTGGAATTGGCGCTGCAGGGCCCGCAGGCCCGAATCGCGCGAGAAGCGCCAAGCGGGGCGGGGGCTGAGTTGGTCGCCGAACTCGCGAAGGAGCTGCACCCCGATCTCCCCGAGACTCTCGGTCCAGTCCTCGTCCCAGAGGATCTCGGCGGGGGCGATGCGCGAAAGCTCGTCGAACGCCTTCTCCAGGGGCACGGAAGCCACCTGGAAGCGGCCGGTCGACAGGTCCACCCAGGCGATGCCCATCTCCCCGTCCTGGGGGAACAGGCTGGCTAGGTAGTTGTTCGAGCGGGACTCGAGGGCGTCCTCTTCGGTCAGCGTGCCGGCGGTCACCACCCGCACGATGGCCCGGTCCACGATGCCCTTGGTCGTGCGCGGGTCGGACATCTGCTCGCAGATGGCGACCTTGAAGCCCCGCCGCACCAGCCGCAGCAGGTACCCCTCCATGGACTTCACCGGCACCCCGGCCATGGCCAGGGCGTCCGAGCCCTTGGCCCGCGAGGTCAACGCAATTCCCAATTCCCGGGCCGCAACCTCGGCATCTTCGCCGAAGAGTTCATAGAAATCCCCCATCCGAAAGAACAGGAGAGCATCCGGCTGCTCCCGCTTGGCCCGCTGGAACTGGTCCATCATCGTGACCTTGGGCTTGCGGGGCGGGCTGCTTTGCTGGGAGGTTGCTTTACCAGGCATGTCTCGGCCCGCGAGTGTACGGACCCCGGTGGGCCGTGCCCAGGGCCTGGGTTCCCCGGCCCCGCCGCCTTTGGCCCGGATTTTGCTCAATGCCCCACACAGGTTGCCGTATCCGCCCCCGGGCGGCTGCAATGGCCTCCCTGGAATCCACCCCCATGTACTCTCCCGCAGACAGTCGCTCGATGCGGCGCGCTCTCGGCCTGATCGGGCTGATCGCGTGCCTGCTGCCCGGTTGCCGTAGCTATACGGAAAAGACGGGCCGCGCCCTGACGCTGTTCGAGAGCGGCCGCTTCGCCGAAGCCGAGCACCTGTATGCCGACAAGGGCATGACCGGGTCGACCTTCCTCTCGGGGGCCGAAGCCGGGCTGTCGGCCCTGTCGGGCGGGGACTTTCCGCGGGCCATCGAACACCTGACCTCCGCCGCGCAGTTCGCCGAGGACGTGGAGATGCAGGCATTGCTCGACCCGAGCGCCCTGGCCCAGAGCCTGACCTCGATGGTCGTGTCCGAAACCGCCAAGGACTACAAGGGCGAGGGTTTCGAGCGCGTGATGGTGCACTCGTGCCTGGGCCTGGCCTACCTGGCCACCGGCTCGATCGAGGACCTGCTCGTGGAGGTGCGGCGCGCCAACGATCTGTTGGTGGCCGAAGAAGGCCTCTACGAAACGGAATACAAAGCCGGCGGCTTCGCCCACTTCCTGTCGGCCGTGGGCTACGAGTTGCGCGGCGAGCCCGACCAGGCATTCGTCGACTACTACGCGATGCTCGAAAAAGGCGTTGGGGAGGCCATCGCCGGCCCTTCCGCCGGTCGTTTGGTCCGCCAGATGCACCGCGAATCGTCCTATCCGGAGCTGATGGACCGCTTCGGTGCCGCCGAGGACGTGCCCGCCAACTCCGCCCAGATCATCCTGATCGCCGGCGTCGGCCGCGGTCCGATCAAAGTCGAAGGGCGCCTCGACGTACCCACCTCCGACGGCGTCTTCTCCTGGGCCGTGCCCAGTTTCCAGGCCCGCGGATCGTCGACCTCCCACCTCGAACTGTCTGCCGGGGGCGTGACCGCGTCGTCCGTCATCGTCGAGGACGTCACCGCCGTCGCCACCAAGAACCTCGGCGACCGACTCGCGTATCTCTCGCTGAAGTCCGCGGTGCGCGGTCTGCTCAAGCGCCAATTCGCCAACCAGATGCGCAAGGATCACGGCGAAGGCGCGTTCGTTCTGGCCCAGATCTTCACCATGGCCACCGAACGGGCCGATCTGCGCTCTTGGACCACCTTGCCGGACACCTGGCAGGCGGCCCGCGTCTTCCCCCAGCCGGGTGAGGTGAACCTCACCCTGCGCGCCGTGGGGGGCGAAACCGTAAGCCTCGGCTCCTATGAGATGGAGCCGGGGGAAACCATCTTCTTGTTGGCCCGCACACTCGGGCCCCAGGTCTACGTGCACGTTCTCGGCGGGAAGTCCCTGACCGAGGCGGCCCCGGTCCCGAACTCCCAATCGACTCCATGAAACCCAACACGCTCTGGAGCTGCGTGCTCCTCATCCTGCCCTTGTTCTCCTGCTCGAGCCCCTCGCACTACGTCGATCCGGGTCAGGACGAATCCGTCTCCATCAAGTACGGCCGTGGCGACCTGAACCGCCTCGCTACCGGCATGGTGAACTCGCTGCTCGAGTCCCCGGGCCTGTCCCACATGGACCACACCGGCAAGGCCGAAGACAAGCGCATCATCCTCTACTTCGACAACATCGTGAACGAAACCCACGAGCACATCTCGATGGGCGGTATCCGCGATGAGATCCTCAACGGCCTGATGCAGGACGGTCGCTTCCGCATCGTGGCGGGCAAGCAGGGTCAGGACGAGATCGGGGACCAGGTCCGCTTCCAGCAGGATTCCGGTCGTGTCGATCCGGAGATGGCCAAAGCCTTCGGCAAGCAACTTGGCGCGGACGTCGTGGTCTACGGCGCGCTGCGCGACATCGTCAAAACCAAGGACGGTTCGATCGAAAGCCTTGGCACCAAGACGCGCGACGTCTTCTATCAGTTCTTCCTGCGCATGGACAACATCGAAACCGGTGAGACCATCTGGACGAACTCTGAGCAGATCGCCAAGCGCGAGACCGAAGGCCTGTTCGGTCGCTGATGTCCCGCATCGGGACCGGGTTTTCGCCTGGTTCCGATCGCCCGCGTTCGGTTCCGACCCGTTTCCCGCTCAATCCCCCGGAAGCAGGAGAGTCCTCCTGGGTGGAACCAGGAGAGAGGTTGGAAACTCTGAGACAGCGGCCCCCGACCCCGGGGGTCGCTGCTTTTTTTTGCCCCGAACGCGCGGCGTGAAGCGCCCAAGTGGGTTCCGCAGTGGGGGATTGTCCGGCGCCAAGTCGCCCGGTTGCCCGCGATGGGGCGGAGATGAAAAAAGGCCCGCCGGCTCTCCACCGGCGGGCCTCTTGACTCGTGGTTCTCTCAAACCTCTGAGTCGGATCCCCAGCACAGCTCTCAGCTGTACCCCACTCAGCCGCACCCCGGCCCGAACCGAACGCGGACCGGGAAAAAACCTCCGCACCCTCTCATATTGAGCCCATAGGATGTCCGCCATGACGCGTCTGCTCTTCGTCCTGGCCCTGTTCCTGGGGACCCCCATCCTGCTGTTGCGCCGTTGGCGCCGGCGGGACGAAGGCCTCGAGCAGGCCACCTGGAAGCGGCTCTGGGCCCAAGGGGCGCCGGAAGGCACCTTCGACCCCGCCTGCCTGGCGGGCCTGCCCGCTCCGGCCCAGCGTTACTTCCGGTACTGCCTGAGCCCCGGCGTGACCCTGTGCACCACCGTCGAGCTCGAGATGACGGGCGGCATCACCTTCCGACCGGGGGGGCAGCACGCGGACATGTACGCGACCCAGATCCTGGCCGCCCGCTATGGCCTGGTCTGGAAGATGCGCTGCGGCCCGGTGGCCGGGTCGGATGGCTTGCACCCCCAGACCTCCTGGACGCGCTTCTGGATCTTCGGCCTGCTGCCGATGGCCCGGATCGGGGGCAACAAAGATCACCAGCGCTCCGCGGTCGGCCGCCTCGTCGCCGAATCCGCCCTGTGGTGTCCGGCCGCCCTGCTGCCCGGCCCCGACGTGCGCTGGGAGCCGGTGAACGAGGACACGGCCCGGGCCACGGTGCGCTACGGCGAGTGGGAGCAGGCGGTGGACGTCACCGTCGACCCCGCGGGTCAGCCCACCGAGGTGCGCATCCAGCGCTGGAGCAACGAGAACAAGGAGCGCGCCTGGCGCCTGCAGCCCTTCGGCGGTGTGCCTTCGGCCTTCAAGGACTACGACGGCATCCGCATCCCGACGGAAGTCGAAGGCGGCAACCACATCGGCACGCCCGACTACTTCCCGTTTTTCAAGGCGCGCTTGATCGGGGTCAAGTGGCGCGTGGGCAGCAACGGCTGAGCCAACGCGCCGGGCTTCAGCCCTGGAGCGGCTTGCGCAGGAAGATCGCCAGCAGCAGCAAAACCAGCAGACCGATCCAACCCACGATGTAGATGCGCAGCACGGTGCGCGCCCGGTCCTTGTCGACGCCGCGGCGCGGGTGGACGCCCTTGAGCACGAACACGAGTTTACTGGCGAGGTTGATGCAAGCGATGTTCACGCCGAGCAACAAGGCGGCGCCCGTGGCGGCGCCTGCGTCCATGCGGCTCAGGTAAAGCCCGACGGTGGCGGCGGGGGGCAGCAGCGCCACGGCGACCATCACGCCCACGAGCACGCTCGAAAGGCCGGTGGTGAGCGACAAGGCCGCCGCGGCACCGGAAGCTAGGGCCAGGATCACCGCGCTGGGACCCGCTTGGGTGCGAGAAAGCATCTCCTGGTTGCCGTCGAAGTCCCCGGGCCAAATGAGTCCGACCACGAGGGAAAGCAGTACGGCCAGTCCGACGCCGAGCACCAGGCTGCGCGCCGAACGGCGGATCAGGCCGCTTTCGCCAAGGGCGGTACCCAGGGAAAGCGCGAGGTTCGGGCCGAGCAGCGGCGCGATCACCATGGCGCCGATGATCACGGCGGAACTGGCCTCGAGCAGGCCGATGGTGGCCACGATGGTCGAGAGCACGGTCAGGATCATCGCATCCCGGTCGAAGCGGCTTTGGGGTTCCACCGCTTGCAAGAGGGCTTCGCGCGTGGCGGTGGCGCTCTCCTCTTCGATTCGCTTCTGCTCGGGAGGCTGCGGAACCGTGGTTTCCACCGCCATCACGATCACTCGCGCGGTGGCTTGAGCGCCAAGCAGATTCTGCAGGGTGTCGAGGGTGCCCTGCAACTGATCGTTTTGCACCAGCAACCGGCTGACCCGCATGCCGTCTTCACCCGCGGGCCACTGGTGCAGATCCACGGCGTGGTGCTTCTCTGCCACCTTCCGCAGCATCGGTGTGCTGGAATCCTCAGCGATGATCTCGACGTACTTCACGCGTTCAATCGCGGATGCGTGCCGTGAGCACGTGGTCGCGCCAGTCGCCGTTGATCAGGAGGTACTTGCGGGCAAAGCCTTCTTTCTCGAAGCCGTTCTTCTCGAGCGCGCGCGCGCTGGCGAGGTTGCTCGGGATGTAGTTCGCCATCACGCGGTGCAGTCCGAGCACGTTGAAGCAGTACGGCACCACCCCGCCGATCGCCTCGCTCATCAGTCCCTTGCCGGTCCAATCGGCGTCGATGCTGTATCCGATCGATGCAGCCTGGAAAACACCCCGGATGATATTGGAGATGTTGAGCACGCCGATCACCGTGGGCCCTTCCGCGTTGCGCAGGGCCATCGCCATGCGGTGCGCGTAGCCGCGGGTGCTCTCTTCGACGCTGTATTCCAGGTGTTGGCGCCACCATTCGAGGCTGTAGAACTCATCGGGCCGGGCGGGTTCCCAGGGCTCCAGGTGTCGCCGATTGCGCTGGTAGTAGTCCAGCATGTCGCCGGCATCGGTCGGGCCGGCGACCCACAGGCGCAGACGTTGCGTGGTGAAGGCCATGACGGGCGCTATGATGCTGCCCGCATGCAAGCGAACCAAGCAAAACCCCGGCCGCGCTGGCTGCGGCGCCTCCTACTGGCCCTGGTGGTCGCCGGGGTGGCGATCACCGCGCTGGAAATGGTGCTGCGGCAAAAGGGCTACACCCAGCGTGCGGCCATGTACTACGACCGGAACGTGGGGTTCCGCTCCTGGCCGCACCAGACTCGCTGGCAGCTGGGGCGCGACCTGGAGCCGACGGTGTTGATGCACCTGAACGGCCAGGGCTTCCGCGGACCGCTGCCGGCGCGCGAGAAGCCGCCGGGCATCACGCGGGTGCTCACCCTCGGGGATTCCTACAACTTCGGTCTGGGGGTCGAAGATGACCAGACCTATCCCGTGCAACTGCAGGCTGCGCTGGAACACGGGCAAGGATCCTGGGAGGTTTTTGATGTGAGTTATCCGGGCTGGGCACCCGCCAATGAGGCGGCCGCCTACGAACACATCGCACGGGACTACGCGCCCGACGTGGTCTTGCTCGGATTCACCTGGAACGATCTGCAGCCGCCCGATGGCGGGCTGCGCTACAGCGACGGCGCGTTCTTCCATTGGTTCGGCACCTCGGCAATCGGGTGGGCGATCACGACCAAATGGCTGCCGAAGCTGCCGGGGTACATCATCGAGATGCCGCCGGAGCGTCTGGAGCTGATGAAGACCTACCTAGCCGATGCCGACGCGATTCCGCGGGCGGCGGATGGGGAGGCAGCCGAGCCGTACTGGCAATTGGTGATGCCAGAGCTGGAGCGGTTAGACGCGATGGTGCGCGCGGATGGGGGACAGTTCCTTGTGCTCTACTTCCCGTCGGCCGGCCAGTATCAGAAGTGGAAGGCGATGCCCGCCGAAGAGGCCCTTGCCATGGTGCAGGCGGGCACGGGGGAGAGCGCGCTCGCGGGGGAACTGCGGCGCCGGTGCGAAGCCGCGGGCATTCGCATGGAAGATTGCAGCGATGTCTTCATCGGATTGCAGGGCAATGCCTTCGACGGCAAGGATCCCGGGCATCCGGGGCCGACGGGTTTGCAGGCCCTGGCGCAGCGGGTCGCGCAGATCGTGCGCAATCGCTGACGGTCTTCCCCTTGGAAAACGAGCCGGCCCGCGGATGACCGCGGGCCGGCTCGTTTGTGCGTCAACCGGTTCCAAGCTGGAACCGGCCGCATCGACTACCAGCGATCGTCGTAATCGTGGTTGTCCTCGGAGAAGCGATCATCGCCGCCGCGGCGACGACCGCCACGGCCGCCACCACCACCGCTGCGGCCACCGCCGCCATCCCAGCGGTCTCCACCGCCGCCGCCGCCACCGTCGTTGTCCCAGCCGCCACGGCCGCCGCGGTCTCCGCGATCACTGCGACCACGGCCGCGACCACCGCCGCCGCCGCCTTGGAAGCGGGGACGACCACCACCGTAGCCGCCGCCACCACCGCCGCCGCCGAAGCCACCTTCGCTCCGGGGACGACGCTCTTGGGCGATGTTGACGCGCAGCGGGCGTCCATCCAGATCCTGGCCATCCCAGGCATCGATCACGGCCTGCGCGTCTTCCGCGGTGGCCATCTCAACAAAGGCAAAGCCTCGGGCGCGACCGGTTTCCCGGTCCATCATGATTTGCACATCTTCCACGTTGCGGCCGCCTTCGGCGAATGCGCGGCGCAGGATGTCGTCGGTCGTATTCCAGGAGAGGTTTCCGACAAAGAGTCGTTTGCTCATCGGTTCATTACTACAGATAGGAGAGGCAGTTGACCGATCGACTCAAAGGGTACGGAAGCGGGCAAGCTGTCAGGGAACTGGGCGCGGGACTACGCCTCGCACCACTGCGCCAAGGATAGCGTTGCCGCAAAAGTCGAGGGGGTTATTCCGCCCCTGGCGTCACGGATTTTTTCCTGCCGCCTGCGGTCGACCGAGCAGTTCCTGCAGGGCGCCGGCCAGCCAAGGGGCGTCAAAACCCGCCTCCTTGGCCCGTTCCCAGGCTTTTTTGGCGGCTTCTTCCTGGCCCTGACGGAAGGACAAGAGGTCCCCCAGGTACACCCAGGCGGTGGCATCCCCCGGGCTTTCCTGGACGCGCCGTTCCAGTTCCTCCTGGGTCGCCTCGTACTTCCAGAGGTCGGTGGAGGTCAGCCGCCCGGCATCGAAACCGATGCCGAGGAAGCGGTCCGGCTCGAGGAAATCGGGGGCCGACACCTGCCCGGCCTGGTGCTCGACTTCTTGACCGTACGTCTGGGCGTAACCGTCCATGGCCGCAGGGGATGCGGTGCCAAGCCCCTCGCGCCGCAGGACTTCCCGCGCCATCAGCTCGGCCAAACGAGCCGCCCCGTAGGGGGTGAAGTGCACGTAGTCGTAGAAGATGTCGAAGCCGATCGCCGTCCGGCCCTCGGAACGCTGCAGCGCCTCCGTGGTGTCGAAGGCCTGGAAACCATCCTCCGCCAGCCCCCGGACTAGCCGTTCGCCCTGGGCCACCGTCGCCCGCCGCTGGTGGGGATCCCGCTCGAGCGCCTCGCGCAAGGTCGCCGCCGCCGCCTCGGACTCGCCCAAGAATCCCTGCACATCCGCGGTCTCGACCAGATCCAGCCAGGCCGCCCGGGCATCGTTCACCGGCCCCGCGGCCCGCAATTCGGCCAGGCGTGCGCCCGCCGCGGCCCGGTCGCCCTGCCAGGGGTACTCCCGTTCGCGTTTGCCGCTCCAAAGCCAATTGACCGCCACCGTGCACACGAGCACCGGCACGTCGGCTTGCTTGCACGCCCGCGCCGCGGCCCGCAGGTTGTCCGTGTATTCGGTCAACACCGCATCGATCTGCTCGGCGGACAAACGCACATCTTCGATGATCTCCGACTGCGTCAGGCTGCGTTCGCGGGCATGGCGACGATCCGGCAGATCCTTGGGTTCCGGCGGGCCCTTGATTGCCCGCTCGAGCCCGCGGACCAGGGCGGAACGCGTCAGAAACGTGCGCAGTTTCGCGTTCCAGGTGCCGTGCAGGCGCGCGTATTCGATGGCGTGGGGCTCGAGGAATTCGTTGTTGCCCGAGTAGATCACCACGAGGTCGGGCTGGGCGTATTCCAGGCTGTCGGTCACAAGTTCGAGCACCTGGCGCGAGCTGATGGCGACCGTGCCCAGGTTCACGACCTGCACGTGGCGGTCGGGCAAGGCGAGGGTCAAAAGGCGCTCGAGGTGGTGCGCGAAGGTGACGTTGGGGGAGTGGCCCAGGCCGGCGGTGGCGGAACCGCCGAAACAGAGCACGCGCAGGTCGCCGGGGGCTTTGCTCGCGGGGAACCACTGCACCGGGTGGCGCGGGTCGTGGGTTCGGCGCGCGGGGGCGCCGTCCGGGGTGACCGCGGGCTCCAGGGCGGGCGGGAAGACCTGCTGGTATTGCAGGAAGGAGCTGTACCGGGGGGCGGACCAGGTTTGGCTGCGGGCTGCCCACTCGCCGGCGGCCAGGGCGCCGAGCACCAGGATGGCGCCCAGCCACCGGCGCCTACTGGAAGCCATCGTAGGGCCTCGGGGAGTTCGCATCCCCGCTGATCAGGCTGTAGATCAGGACGGCAATCACGGCCACGACCAGCAGAATCAGCAGGGGCTTCAGGATGCCGGATCCTGCGGTCTTGCCATCACTCGGAGCGCTCATACGGGCCATGGTACGCCGGGCACGCGCCCCGTGCCACGCCAGCCGGCTGGGCGCCTGACCCTGGGACGGCGCGCCCCGGGCTGAGTCAGGCCGGGCGGCGGGGGCGCATTCCCCGGGCTCCACCGTGGCCCCGGGACCCGGGGGGCCGTAGCCTTGTCAGCCGGAACCCCCAGCCCGACTTTCCTGCCAAGCTTGCCATGGGTCTGTATCTCATCACCGGCGGTGCCGGTTTCATCGGTTCGCACCTCGCCACCGCCCTCGTCGAGCGCGGCGACCGGGTGCGCGTGCTCGATCTCGTTCCCGACGGAGCCCACCACAACCTCGATCACCTCGAAGTGGGCCATTACGGCAGCGGGGCCCCGGTGGAGTACCTATCCGGCGACGTGGCCAGCGCCGCGGATTGCGTTCAAGCGATGCAGGGGGTGCAAGGGGTGCTGCACGAGGCCGCGCAGGTCTCCGTGCCCGAAAGCGTCGCCGAACCCGTGCGCTCCTACCAGGTCAACGTGCAAGGCACCCAGAACCTGCTCGAAGCCGCCCGCTCCGCCGGCGTGAAGCGATTCCTCTTCGCCGCCTCCGCCGCCGCCTACGGGGACAACCCCGAGGTCCCCAAGCGCGAGACGATGGTGCCCGAACCCTGCTCGCCCTACGCCTCGGGCAAGATCGCCGGCGAGCACCTGCTGCGGGTCTACGGCATGTGTTACGGCCTCAAAACCGTCGCCCTGCGCTACTTCAACGTCTTCGGCCCCCGCCAAGCCGACGATAGCCCCTACACCGGCGTCATCGCCATCTTCGCCAGCCGCCTACTGGCCGGCAAACCGGTGACGATCTTCGGCGACGGCGGCCAGACCCGCGACTTCACCGCCGTCGAAAACGTCGTGCACGCCAACCTCCTGGCCCTCGACGCCGACGTCGAACCCGGCGCGGTCTTCAACGTGGGCGGCCAGCAGAGCGTTTCCCTGAATGACCTCTATCAAGTCATGGCCGAATACATCGGCGTCGAGCGCAAACCGGACTACGGCCCCGTGCGCGACGGAGACGTGCGGCACAGCCTGGCGGACATCTCCCAGGCCCGAGCCCAACTCGGCTACGAGCCAGTGCTCGACTGGCGCCAGGGCCTGCGGCAGACCATGGATTGGTACGCGGGCCGCGTGACGTCCTGAGCCGGGCCGGGCGGCGATTCGGGCGATAACACGCCTTCGATGGCATGGCGAAAGCCTTCTCGGAGGCGCGGATTCCCCGTCGAATCGACGAATAGGTCGCAGCTGTAGGAACTACGCAAAGCGGGCTCGCTTCCGGACCCGCGTCCCGGCGCGGTTGCGCGCGTTCGATGCCCCTTCAGCGCCTTCGGTCCCGCTCAGCGCGCAATTCGGCTTCCAGTTGGTTGATCTTTCTTCGCAAGCGAGCGACTTCAGAAGCGTCGCCAGGCTCCGAAGGCGGCTCGGGAGCTGTCGGGACTTGGGAACCGGCTTCCTTCGAACGCAGCAAGCGTTCGTCGGTCGCATACACACCGGCCAGAATCGACGTCTTGACCGTGGCCTCGTATGTGTTGCCTTCCCGATCCCGATAGCGGATCAAGTAGATGCGCTCGTTCTGGCTACCGAACCAGCCGCGGCCGAAGGGGTTCCAATCGAGTGTCAGCACTTCGCAGCCCCGGCTTTGGTAGTGCGCGCGGATGCGTGCGTGATCCAGGCTTCCCGCCCAAAGGCGGAGGCCCAGGAACGCAGCGACGACCAGGGGGATGGCGATCAATGGAGTCATGGTGGGCTCGTACTCTCTCCTGCAACCTACCCAAAAAGCGGCGGGCTATTCACCGAGCGGGCGCGGTCAGGGGGATCCTGGTTTGGGGCAGGGCACTGCGCGGTCGTGGGCGGGGGAGAGCGCCTCAGGAGGGGCCAATGGGGGCCTCCGTGACATTGCTGAAAGGGGGGCGGCGGGGGGCTGGCTCAGGAAGGGGCTTTGCGGGGATAGGGTTTGGCCATGCCCGGCCCCGGGGGTACCCTGGCGCGCCAGAATCCAGTTTGATGCGCCCCGTCGGGCGCCTGACCCCCTTCCCTGCGTATGGGACACACCCAAGATCTTGAGCGTTTGTTCGGCCTGAAAGAGGTGACCTACAAGGTCAACCTTTCGAAGGATCAGTTGTTCGATGCTGCCATTGCCGGTGACCGCGGCCGGATCCGTAAGGACGGTCCGGACGACGAGCAGAAGGCCTACCCGACCAAGCTGGGCAAGAACGGTCCGCTCGTGTTCTACACCGACCCCTCCTGCACCGGTCGCCCGGTGAAGGACACTTTCGGGGTGGCGTGGCCGGAGCTCGACGAGAAGGTGTGGTGGAAAGCCGACTTCCAGAAGTTCGATCCGAGCAAGTTCGCGGGGCTGCTGAAGAACGTCGGCGCGCACCTGAACAAGAAGAAGGCGAGCCTGTTCGTGCAGGACGTGTACTGTGGCTCCGATGCGGAGTACGCGGTGCCCTTCCGCTTCGTGGGCGAGTACGCCACCCACGCCATGTTCGTGCACAACATGTTCCCGAAGGGCATTCCGGGCGTTGCCGGCGAAGACGGCAAGCGCTGGACCCTGCTGAACGTGCCGAGCTACCACGCCAACCCGGAAACGGACGGCACCCTCAGCCAGCGCGCGGTGGTCGTGGACCTCAAGAACCGCATCGTGCTGATCGTCGGCCGCGCGGACTACTGCGGCGTGAACAAGAAGTCGATGTTCACGATCATGAACTACCTGCTGCCGGAGCAGGGTCACATGTCGATGCACTGCTCGGCCAACATCGGCCAGCGTGGCGACGGCGCGATCCTGTTCGGCCTGTCGGGCACCGGCAAAACCACCCTTTCGGCCGATCCGGACCGCTTGTTGGTCGGTGACGACGAGACCGCGTGGACGAAGAGCGGCATCTCCAACCTGGAGGACGGCTGCTACGCCAAGCTGATCGATCTGAATAAGGAAGCCGAACCGGTGATCGCTGCGGCGCTTTCGATGCCCGGCACGATCATCGAGAACGTGCCCGCCCTGCCCGGCAAGCGCATCGAAGACACCGATCCGCAGGACTTCGACCTGACCGACAAGTCGATCACGGAGAACACCCGTTTCAGCTACCCGCTGGACTGCAACCCGAACGTCGCCGCTGGCGCCAAGGGCCCGCACCCGGAGACCATCGTGCTGCTGACCGCCGACGCGTTCGGTGTGCTGCCGCCCGTGGCCGTGCTCGACACGAAAGAGGTCATGTACCACTTCGTGATGGGCTTCACCGCCAAGCTGGCCGGCACCGAAGTCGGTGTGACCGAGCCGCAAGCCGCCTTCAGCGCCTGCTTCGGCGCGCCCTTCATGAGCCAGCACCCGAGCGTCTACGCGCGCGGCCTGGCCGGCAAGATGGAAGAGCACGGCGGTCGCTGCATCCTGCTCAACACGGGTTGGGGCGGTGGCCCCTACGGCGTCGGCAAGCGCATTTCGATCAAGGACACCCGTGCCCTGCTGAACGCGGCCCTGGCCGGCGATCTGCACAAGGACGGCGTCGAATACGAAGTGCACCCGATCTTCAACATGAAGATGCCGAAGTCCTGCCCGGGCGTGGATTCCGCGGTGCTCAACCCGCGCAACTCCTGGAAGGACAAGGACGCCTACGACGCCGCCGCCATCAAGCTGCGTGACCTGTTCCGCAAGACCTTCGCGGACAAGGGCTTCGCGAAGCTCGGCATCGAGCCGGTGATGTAGGTCCACCGGCGCCCGCGCCGCGATTTTTGGCCCCTGGGCCCTGGGAAACCGGGGCACAGGGGCCAAAAGCTTTTCGGGGCAGGCCAGCGCGTCCGCCCCGCTAGAATGAGCGCGCCATGAGCACCCCCCTGGAACACTACAAAGCCGGAATGACGGCCTACGCGAATGGAGACAACGCCACGGCGGTGGCGTTGTTCCAGCAGGCCGTCGACGCCAAACCGGGCTGGACCGACGCGATGAACGCACTCGCCACGGCGCACATGCACAACGGCGACCTGGACCAGGCGATCGCGGTGGGCCAAGCCGTGGCCGAACTCGACAAGGAAGACCCGTTCATCCACACCAGCCTGTCGATCTTCTACCAGCGCAAATCGGCGGGGTTCGAAGCCGCCGGCAACGAAGCCGAAGCCAAACGCTTCATCAAACTGGCCGAGGAAGAAGGCGCCAAAGCCCGCCTGCTCTCCTGGAAGATCGAGCTCAAGACCAACCCGAACGCCCCGCCCCCCGGCCCCGCCGACGGCATGCGCGTGATCGAGTAGGGCACGGCCCGGGCAGGTCCCGGGCCTTTTTTTTGGCGCAGCGGCCGGCAACTTCCGTTCAGGGAGGGCATGGCACAGACTCCTCTCGCCTTTCAGCCCTATGCCCCGTTGCGGAAATCGGGGTGTGCGGGTCTGCTTGGGCCTATGCCTGTCGATATTGATCCTGATTTTTCATTCCACCACGAAACCCCAGGTCCCTCCGCTTCCCCCGGCCTCAGCACCGCTGGCGTCGAAGACCCCGACTTTCCTGCCGCGGAATCCGACCTGAACGCATTGGTGCAGATCCTCTACGGAGACCTGCACCGCATCGCCCGCGGCGTGATGTTCGGCCAGCCGAACTCGCACACCCTGCAGGCGACCGCGTTGATCAACGAGGCGTACATGCGATTGTTGCGATCCGGCGAAAACCGCTGGAAAGACCGCAAGCACTTCCTGCTTTCGGTCGCCAAAGTCATGCGAACCGTGCTGATCGACCACTACCGGTCGAAACACGCCATCAAACGCTCCGCCGCCCAACGGGTCGACGTGGACCTGGACCGCATCGTCGCCAGCATGGAAAACGAAGGCATCGATCTCGAACGCATGGAGACCGCCCTCGATCGCCTAGCCGTCGAAAACCCCGAATGGAGCCGCATCGTGCACCTGCGTGTCTACTGCGGCGTGCCAATGGCCGAAATCGGCGAGCTGCTGGAAATCCCCCAACGCACGCTGGATCGCCGCTGGCAAACCATCCGGAGCTGGCTGCGTTGGCAGATGGATGGGCCGGAGGGGGGCGCGCCCGAGGATATCACCAAATCACGAGAAGCAGACGATTGAGCCATGCCCAAGGCCTTTCCGCATTTGCGGCAAGGGGCTGCATGGCTGCCGCTGAGCGGGTTGTCGCAGCGAAGGCCATCATTGAGCCGGTAGAATGCGAATCTCCCGTGGAACTACCCGATCTGTGGAGGGTCCACTGTGCCGGAGACCTTCCAGGCTTTTCCCAATCCGCCAATTGACCGGATCGTCCATTCTCTTGGAGATCGATTGGGTGCTTTGCGAGGCGGCCGGCCACCGAGCTGGTGCTCGTGTGATCTTTGCGATACTCATTCCCCGGGGACGAGCTTAGGATCCTCAGGCAATGACGAAGGAAGAAGCACTTCCGCCCGGAGCCGTCCAGGGCTCACGACATGGAGCGGCCTCACCGTTCGGTTGGCGGGCGCTGATTCTTCTCCTGCTGATGGCGTTGTTGGCCCGCGGCTACGGCAAGGTCGTGCGCGGTGGTGGTGCAGACTTCTTGTTTTACTGGCACGCGGGGCGTGAGGTGTTGGCGGGCCATCACCCGTATGCGGTCGAGGGGTACTATTATCCGCCGTTCTTTGCGGTGGGGATGGCGGGCCTCGCTTGGCTGCCCTGGAAGGTGGCTGCGGCGGTTTGGCTTGGGGTGTTGGCGCTTGGGTTGGTGGTGGTGGGGCGTTGGGTAATCGCAACCTTGGACTCAAGCGATGAGCGGAAATCGCGCGGGGGGAGGCTTTGGCAAAGTCGACCTGCGTGGGTGCTTGGGCTCGCACTGGTGGTTGTGTTTCGGCTCGTGGACTCGAACTTCGGGTATGGGCAGGCGAATCTTCCAGTGCTTGGGTTGGTGGCGGGGGCACTTTGGGCCTGGCAGCGGGGACGAACGGGTTGGGCCGGCGGGTTCGCAGGACTGGCGACGGCAGCAAAGGTTTTGCCTGGGGTGTTGATTCTGTATTGGCTGCTACGGCGCGATTGGCGAGCAGCGGGAATCGCGGCGGTAGTCACCGGACTGGCGGTGGTGGCGCTGCCGGTGTTGCTGTTGGGTTGGCACGAATACTGGGCGGGGGTGCAGGCTTGGATGGGTGGCGACGTCGGGGCGATGATGCGCGGGGGACGCGCATTGATTGAAGCGCGAGAGTTTCCGGCGGGGCAGAGTCTGCCGGCGGCGATGTATCGGTGGTTCTGTGATGTGCCTGCTTCGGCGCAGGAGGGGTTGGCGCTGCGGTGCAATGTGCTTTCGCTGGATCCGGATCGGGTGCGGTACGGGGTGCTGGCGTTACGACTCGTGTTGCTAGGGATACTCGTACGCCTCGTATGGGGCTCCCGGGTTCCGCGTACTTCCTCCCTGTGGTTGGCCGAGGCGGGGTTGGTGCTCGGTTTCGGGCTGCTGGTGGGTCCGTTGGTGCATAAAGCGCACCTGGTGTGGATGTTGCCGGGTTTTGCGGCTTGGCTGGCCCATGCGCGGGGGCGCGGTGAGTGGCTCTTTGGGGGTTTTGCGGCGTTCGCGATTGCCGGGTCGACTAGTGCGTTGATGGGGCGCGAGGGGGCGCGGCTTTGGAACGCAGGGGGTGGGTTGACCCTGGGCAGCCTGGCCCTTTGGATTGCCCTGGCGATGATCCTGGGGCGACTGCGGAGGGAGGCGGTGGCGGAAGATTCGCGACCTCTGGACTGAGCCGGGAGCAACCGCAAGAAAGTGCGTGGGCCGAACGGGTTTACCGGCGGGCACAGGGTTTCGTCGAGGAAACGCGGGGGCTTGGTTGCTCGCGCGGGCGCGCCAGAAACGAAGGCGCCCCGGGGGCGCCGCGGGTGCGGGCTGGCCGGGGCGCGGTGGGATCGGAGGGTCCGGGGATCAGTCTTCGATGCCGAGGATCTTGCGGCCTTCTTCGCTGATGCAGTGGGGGCCCCATTGGGGTTCCCAGACGATGTCGATCTCGGTGTGTTCGATGCCCGGCAGGGTGTTGACCCGGCGCTTCATCATCTCGGGGATGTTCTGCGCTTCGGGGCAGGTCTGCGAGGTGAGGGTCATGCGGATCTTGACGATCTCGGCTTCGACGGCCACGTCGTAGACCAGGCCGAGATCGACGATGTTGACGGGGATCTCGGGGTCGAAAACCTGGCGCAGTTGGCCGTAGACGTCGTCGATGGTGGGGCTCATGGCTGGGTGGGGGGGATCGGGCCGGTTGGGGGCAGAAACTCTACCGGACACGGCAGGGCTGTTGGGGTGCAAATAGGTAGAATCCGGCCGTGATTCAATACCAAGGCTCCCTTTACCGGCCCCCGTCGGAGGCGAACAGCCTGATCCTGCAGGCCACCCTGGGCTGCTCGTACAACGAGTGCACCTTCTGTGGCATGTATCGGGACAAGCGCTTCCGGGTGCGGCCCATCGCCGAGCTGCGCGAGGAGATCGCCTGGGCGGCCCGGCACCTGCGCGGGGTGCGTAAGGTGTTCCTGGCGGACGGCGACGCCCTGGTGGCCAAAGCCTCGTTCCTGCATCAGGTGCTGGACGCCCTGCGGGAGGCCTTTCCGAACCTCGCCCGGGTCTCGTGTTACGCCTCGCCCCAGGCCCTGGCGATCCGTTCGGTGGAGGAGATGGCGGGGCTGCGCGAAGCCGGGCTGACCCAGTACTACCTGGGCATCGAATCGGGCGACGACAAGACCCTCGAGTTCTTGAACAAGGGCGTCGATGGCGCCGAGATGATCCGGGTGGCGAACAAGGCCCACGAAGCCGGGGTCAAACTGTCCACGATGATCCTGCTGGGGGCGGGCAACCGTGCGGGCAGCGAGGCCCACGCCCTTGGTTCCGCGCGCGTCGTCAATGCCATCCAGCCCAAGTTCGTGAGCACCCTCGTCGTGACGCCGGTGCCCGGAACGCCGATGTGGGAGCAGGCGAATCGTGGCGAAATCGATGAACTCTCGCCGGTCGAGCTCGCGGCCGAACTGCGCACGTTCCTCGGTGGATTGGAACTGCGCTCGTCGATCTTCCGTTCGAATCACGCCAGCAACTACCTGGCGCTCAAGGGCACGCTGCCCAAGGACCAGGACGCGCTGCTTGAGGTGCTCGACGCGGTGCTCGAAGATCCAGATTCGGCGCCGTTTGTGCCCGAATGGCTTCGAGCGCTCTGATTGCGATCGAAGAATCGGGTTCCTTGCCGAATTGGGTTCGTGGCGGCTCCTCTTGGGTTTCCAGGGGCTTCCGCAGGGGTAGCTTGACTCGTGCTCGTTCGGCTTGCGCAAGCCAAGATGCGACTTGCGGCCAGGGCAGAGGAATTTCGCCCTTGTTCCCCTACCTCGCTGTATCGGGGTTCATCGGCCCGGAGGATCGCGGAAGCCTGCGAGCCCTTGCACCCTTTGGGGGGAAAGCAAGGGGCTCTTCGATGTATCCCCAGTGGGAGATTCACGGCGCTCATCGCGAAGCGCAATGAACGGCGGCATGGCGAGTCTACGGGCGGCAGCTAAGCGGTGTTCGCCAGCCCAGGCCAAGCCATGCCCAAGCGTTTGCTTACCGTAAGCAGAGCCCGTGCACCCAAGCGGAAAATCGCGTGCATCGCTAGAATCCGCTTCTGCCCGCTCATCCGTTCCTGGACCCCCTTCCCATGCGATTGATTCCCATCGCCCTGGCCGCGGCATTGGCTTTGCCCGCCGCCGCCCAGCGCAATCTCACCCTGCCCGAACCCTACGCGATCACCGGAGTGCGCATGGCGTGCGACAAGGACGCGCCGCGCCATACGCTCTTGCTGCAAGGCGGGCGTATCGAAGCGGTGCAGCCGGAGGACTTCTCGCCCGGTCCCGCGTATCGTGTGCTCGACGGCAGCCAGCTCATCGCCTTGCCGGCATTCGTCGATGCGTTCGGGCGCGAGGGTTTGACCCTGCCTGAGAATCAGGTGGAGCAGGACATGCCCCTCGATACCAGCGAGGATGTGCGGGTGGACATGCGTTTGGCCAACCGCAAAGGCATCCGGCCCGCGTTGCTTTCGGCGGATTTCTGGAATATCGACGCAAAAGCCCGTGAAACGCGGTTGAAAGGCGGTTTCTCGGCGATGTTGGCCGCGCCGCACGGCGAGATCCTGTCGGGTCGCAGCGCATTGGTGCTGCTCAACGGGGGGGCGCGACGGGATGCGGTGCTGAACCCCGAGGTCATGGGGCATGCGTCGTTCCGCGCTTCGGGCGAAGGGTATCCGAGCACGCTGATGGGCTATCACGCGCAGTTCCGCCAGTTCTTCATGGATGCGGGCTGGCAGGGCGAGTTGGCGGAGCGTCGTGCCGCGGGCCAGGACGTGGTGCGCGCCGCGTTTGATCCGGACTTGATCGAGGGCCGGCGTTATCTCGCCGGCGAACTGCCGCTCTTGTGCGAAGCGGATACGGCGCGCGACATCCTGCGCTGGATTTCCCTGGCCGATGAATTCGGCCTGCACATCGGAATCGCGGGGGGCCGCGATGCGTGGCAGGTGGCCGGCGAGCTTGCCCAGCGGCACATCCCCGTGGTGCTGACCCTCGATTGGAGCGACGAACCCGACGATCCGGACAAACCCAAGGACAAAAAAGGTGGCCGCGAGCGCGGAGGCAAGGGCGGCGCTGCTTCGGGCGAGGAGAAATCGGAAGGGCCCGAGACGGAAGGTTCGAAGCCCGAAGAGACCAAGAAGGACGAGAAGGTCAAGGAATCCGATCCCTACACCTACACCGAGCCGTTGGCGTTGCAACGCGAACGCCGCCGCCTTTGGGAACTGCAACGCGACAACGCCTTGCGTCTGCGCGAAGCTGGGGTGCAAGTCGTGTTTGGTACGGGCGACGGGGATCTCGAGCGCCTGCAAAAGAACCTGCGCACCCTCACCGAGAACGGCATGGCTTCGGCCGAGCTGATCCAAATCCTTTCCGAAGACAGCGCGCGGCTGCTGGGCGCAACGCGCGACCTGGGCGCCCTGGCCGAAGGCCGCGCCGCCACCTTCAACCTCTGGAGCGACGATCCGTTCGCCCAGAAAGCGCGGGTGGCGGTGGCGTTTGTCGATGGCATCGCCACCCGTTTCCCCGAGCCGAAAGAAGGCAAGGGCGGCAAGGACGCGGCCAAGGACGAATCCCTGGCGGGCACCTGGGATCTGGAATTCGGCGACAGCTGGCCCGAGTTGCATGTGACGATCGTGCTCACCGAAGACGAGTCCAAAACTCTGCGGGGTACCTGGACAGGTACCAACGAGGGCGCCCAATTGGGCGAGCGCAGCTTCGAAGCCACCTTCGAGGAGGGCACCCTGCGCTTCGAAACCGACTCGGATGTGCGCGGCAGCACCGTGACCCTGACCGTCGAGGCGCGCCTCGAGGAGGGCAGTTTGACGGGTAGCGCCAACGGCGCTGGTCCCGAAGGCCCGATCGTTTTCCCGTTCACCGCCACGCGCAAGCCCGAAGGAGGTGCGCAATGATCCGTCTCCCCCTGCTTGCCTGCCTGCTTCCGGCCCTGGCCATTGCCCAGACCGAACACCCGATCGAGACCGATGCCACGCGCGAGCCTTCTTTCCAGGTGGGCAAAGCCTGCGTCATCGACAACGTGACGATCCACACCGCGACGCGGCCGGCGTTTGACGGCAGCGTGTACGTGATGGGCGGCAAGATCGTCGGGGTTGGCGGCTACGACGGACCGATGCCGGCCGATGCGAATCGCATCGACGGCAGGGGGTATCACCTCGTGCCCGGTGTCGTCGACAACCACAGCCACACGGCGATCGAACGGGGCATCAACGAAGGCACCCTTTCGATCACGGCCGAGGTGCGCATCGCCGACGAAGTCGATCCCGACGACATCAACCTGTACCGCGCCCTCGCGGGCGGCGTGACGACTATCCGGCAACTGCACGGTTCGGCCAACACGATCGGCGGCCAGGATGAGGTACTCAAGCTGCGCTGGGGTACCTTGCGCCGCGCGAGCGACCTGGTGTTCCCGAACGCTCCGCAGGGCATCAAGTTCGCTCTCGGCGAAAACGTCAAGCAGTCGAACGGCTTCCGGCGCAGCGAACGATTCCCCGCCACGCGCATGGGGGTCGAAGCGGTGCTGCAACGCGCCTTCACCCGCACCCGCGAGTATCAGGCGGAATGGAAGGCCTATCACGCGGCGGTGGCCCGAGGGGAAGACCCCGCGCCGCCGCGCAAGGACCTGCGCCTCGAGACCCTGTCGGGAGTGCTCGACGGTTCGATCCTGGTGCACAGCCACTGCTACCGGTCCGACGAGATCTTGATGCTGATCCGCACCGCCCAGCAGTTCGGCATCCAGATCGCCACGCTGCAGCACGTGCTCGAAGGCTACAAGGTCGCTTGGGAAATGGCCCAGGCCGGGGTGGGCGGTTCGACCTTCTCCGACTGGTGGTCGTACAAGGTCGAAGCCTACGACGCGATTCCGCAGAACGCCGACATGATGATGCGCGCCGGCGTTTTGACGTCGATCAACTCCGACAGCGACGAGATGATGCGGCGCTTGTACCAAGAGGCGTCGAAGAGCCTGCGTTACGCGAACATGGACCCGGTGCGGGCCTTGGCGATGGTGACGCTGTACTCTGCCCAGCAGCTCGGCATCGGCGACCGCGTCGGTTCGATCGAGGTGGGCAAGGATGCGGACTTGGTGCTCTTGAACGCCGATCCGATGTCCGGATTCGCGCGTGTCGAGTGGACCATGGTCGACGGCCAGATCGAATTCGCGCGGGTGGATGCCTTTGGCCTCGATACGAATCCGGCCCAGCCGACGCCGCGCACGCTCGACATGCCCCCCGCGCGCGAGCTGCATGCGGGTCCGGCCGTGCGCTTCACCGGGGGTACCGTGCACACCATGGCGGGCGAGCCCATCGAGAACTGCGACCTGGTCGTGCAAGACGGACGCATCGCTGCGGTCGGCACGCAGATCGACCTTGCCCCGGGGCTCGACACCACGCAATGGACCACCATCGATGCCCGCGGCAAACACCTCTGGCCGGGCATGATCGCCATGAACTCGTCGCTCGGTCTGTACGAGATCGGCTCGGTGCGTGCGACCCTCGACGCCGATGAGATCGGCGACAACCAGGCCGACCTGCGCGTGACCCCCGCGATCCATGCGGACAGCGCGCACATCCCGGTGGCGCGTTGGACGGGCATCACCCGAGCGCAGGTCGTGCCCGGTGGCCGGGGCCCCGCGTTGGGCCAGTCCGCCGTGATCGATCTGGCGGGGGACACGTGGGAGGAACTCCTGACCCTCGACCGCGACATGCTGCACCTGCGCATGCCGAACGTGCCGAACCGCGAGATCAAGGAAGGCGGCGGTCCGGGTGGCCCGGGCGGGCCCTTCGGTCGCCGCGGCAATCGCGACCGCGATCCGGAAAAGGCGTGGAAGGACCTCGCCGATCTGCTCGAAGAGGCGCGCCACTATGGCCGGCGGGTGCATGCCGCCGAAGACGGCACCGCCGCCGCCCCGCCTTTCGATCCGCGCCTCGCCGCCCTCGTGCCCTTCGCCCTCGGCGAACGCCCGGTGGCCATGCACGCCGGCAACGCGGCGACGATCCTGCGCGCGCTGAAGTTCGCCAAGGAAAGCGAAGTGAAAGGCGTGCTCTACGGCGCCGAAGAGGCCTGGAAGGTGATCCCCGCCATCGCCGAATCCGGCGTGCCGGTGGTCTTCGGCCCCCTTTGGAGCCTGCCGGGTTCTGAGTTCGATCCCTACGACTCGATCTACTCCACCCCTGCCCTACTCGCCCGCGCCGGCATCCCCTTCGCGATCCTCAACGGCGATCCGGAAAACGAACGCAACCTGCCCTTCCATGCCGGTAGCGCCGTCACCTTCGGCCTACCCGCCGAAGAAGCCGCCCGCGCCGTCACCCTCTACCCCGCCCAGATCCTGGGCCTCGAAGACCAACTCGGCGCCCTGCTCCCCGGCCTACGCGCCGACATCGTCGTGACCGACGGCCACCTACTCGACACCGCCGCCCACGTCGAACACGTCTTCATCGACGGCACCCGCGTCCCCCACGACGACAACCGCCACACCCGCCTCGCCCGGCGGTACGAGGAGCGCTTGCAGCGGTTGTTGGAAAGGTGACTATCGGCAGGTTGCCTATCACGTGAGTTTCCTGGACCCCATTGGGGCAGGGATTCCAAAAGAGCGGCAACCACACAGCTGGGTTGATCGAATCTACACTGCTACGGATACACCACCCGATAGATTCCGCCTTCAGGTTGGGGACCCCGTGCCTCGACACTGGCGACGGGGTACAAGATCTAACCAAGGACATCGCGGATTTGGATCTCAATGGAGGGTTCGCCTCGGAGCCCACACCCTACGCTGTAGACCTGCCGGGATCGTTCTTCCAAGCGCCTGGAGCTGGTATCAGCCGGTACGTGGATATACCGGGCGTTGGCAACAACGCATCTTCTGGCACTCCAGCGTTTTCGTATATCGATATGGGAGCACTTGAGCGCCAGTGACCAAAATGGTGATAATCTAGGTTGCATGCCCCCTCCATTGCGGTGGAGGGGGCCTAAGCGGTCGGATTCAGGAAGAGCGAGAATAGGTACGCTCTCTGTCCAGAGCGAAGATAGGGATGGTTCCATGTCGTATTGCGGGAAAACAGCGTGGTTCGCTTGTGCCTCGTGGCTCTTGTTCTGTTCGGCCGCGCAAACCCGCACAGAGGACCAGTCACTGGTATCGCTCTCACCAGGTGCGGCACAGCGTTTTGGAATGGCCGTTGCGGCAGAAGGGGACTGGTTGTTTGTCGGGACGGTTGGGTCGCTATACCCGGGATTGCCACAGGGGTGTGGAATCGTCGATGCCTATCGACGTGGGCCTGGGGGATGGAGCTTCTTCCAAACGATCACAACGCCGAACCCATTTGCTGGGCAAGGCCTGACCGAGTTTGGTTTGTCCATCACCGACGGAGTCTTGGTATTGAAGGATGCGTACTACCCTGATCAGTTTCTTCCAGAAGGCCGAGTTTGCACAGTGGAATTCAATGGCCAGTCGTGGGTGAATTCAGGGATTGTCGTATGCCCTCCCCTGGCATCTCAGTTTGCGGCCTTTGGGACTGAGGTCGCCTACAACGAAGGGGAGCTCATAGTGGGGGCGGCCGGATGGGGCGGAACCCAGGATGGGGGATTCTTCTTCTTTGGGCAATCAGGAGGGGCTTGGGGCCTCGAGGATGTATACACGCCCCCCAGTCCTTCCGGACCGGCCAGCCTATTGGCGGGCGAGATCTTCTCCGTGGACGGGGACCGCCTGGTATATGCCAGTCGGCTCTACCAGCGGTTGACCTTTCTGAGGCGTAACACGCTCGGGGTTTGGGGGGTAGAGCAGATCCTGGAACCGTTTCCGATCTTCTTCAACGATACCAACTGGGAGATCAAGCTTGATGGTGACACCCTGGTGCTTGGACTTGACGACACGGGCAGCTACTTAATGCCTGGCCTTGTGCACGTATTCAGGGAATCGGGTGGGGTGTGGTCATTGCTGCAAACGATCTATTCTCCGGATATCTCTGGCGGTTTTAATCTATTTGGTCACAGCATTGATTTGGAAGGAGATCGCCTGCTGGTAGGTGACCCTGAAGCTATGATGGGTTCTCCTGCAGCAGGTGGTGCTTATCTCTACAGTAGGAATGCTGCTGGTACCTTTGATTTGGAGTTTCGACTCGAATCGTCGAACCGGGTATTGGGAGATTCGTTTGGTGAAGCGGTGGCCCTCGAACGGGACTTTGCCCTCATTGGGGAGCCCGGTGGTGCCGGTGCGCCTGGATACTCTCATGGAGAGGGGGCGGGTTTGATTTTCTATCTGCCAATGGGGGACACCGTATGCCCAGGGGTTCAAAACTCCACGGGAAATCCCAGTGGACTGGAACTCCTTGGAACCCGCATCGCATCGGAAGGTCAGTTGTACCTGCGAGCTACCGACTTGCCAGCCGGGCAACCCTGCTTGTTCCTTGCCGCCCAGGCGCCGGGCTTCTGGCAGAATCCGTCTGGAAGCATGGGGAATCTATGTCTTAGTGGGCCAATCGCAAGGTTCTTGGGGCCGAGCTACTTTGGAGTCGCGGGAGCCAATGGAAGAAGGCAGATAGAGGTGGACTTAGGAGCGATTCCCTACCAGCCGAGCGTGCCCATCCTGGCCGGACAGACTTGGTACTTCCAGGCCTGGTATCGCGATTGGGTCGGTCAGGCAACTAGCAATTTTACGCCAGCGGTGACCCTTGCTTTCGAGTGACAAACGGCAGGATTGTGCTGGGGAACACTGAACTGGAGCTTGTTGTGACGTTGATAAACGATTCCTGGAGCCGGACGATGTCGCAGATTGCAGTAACGGTGTTGCTGCTTTCAGGCGAAGGAGTGCAGTCCGCGTATGCACAAAGTCCCGTGTTCGGGTGGGATGTACGTGCATACCCGCATGACCGTTGGTTTCAATCGAATGCGGCCGCATTCGTCGCAAG
The DNA here is from genome assembly GCA_041398705.1 of Planctomycetota bacterium. Lineage (GTDB taxonomy): Bacteria > Planctomycetota > UBA1135 > UBA1135 > NORP259. Next base: position 28,870 of record JAWKUI010000011.1, read on the forward strand.
CTGGACCCAAACGTTTGTGGCTCACCGAGATATTTTCGGGATTGACTTCGATGCCTCGGGAACAAATGTGTACGGAGTTGACTATCTAACTTCCGAATTGGGCCGCATAGATCCGCAAACTGGAGGGTTTACGGGACAAGTCTTTACCAACTTGCCCATTTCTACGGTTTTTGGGCTCACTGCCCATCCGGATGGGCAAACTTGGTATGCAATCGGGGGGATTAATGGCGGGTTTGGTTCCGCGCTCTATGTTGGGGACATCGCGTCGGGAAACTTTTCCTTGGTAGGACCGGTCTACACTCTTGGAGTCATAGTCGACATCGCATGCGACCGGTACGGGCGCCTCTATGGAAACAATCTCACCACGAACACGCTCTGCCGGATTGATCCGGTGACGGGGGCGGGTACAACGATCGGGTCCTATGGCCTGCCGGCGAACTTCGCCCAAGGCATGGATTTCGATTGGTCCACCAATGAGTTGTACGCGGCTATGTACATCGGGGGTGGCAGCGGGCAGTTCGTCAAACTGGATCTGCAGACGGGCGCGGTCTTGAGCAGCGAGGACACGACTCCGCTCGATGCGGAGATGGAGATGGCGGTGCAGGCAACGGTTCCTGACAGCTTGGGCACGGTCTTCTGCGACCCCGCCTTGATCAACTCGACGGGGAACCCGGTGGTGGTCTCGGGGCTCGTGTCGCCGGTGGGCTCGGGGTTGCACTTGGATGCGGTCGGAGGGCCGATCGGTGACTTTGGGTACTTCCTGGTGGGCGATACGGCGAATGCGAGCAATCCGGTGGTGTTGGGTGACGGATTGCTGTGCCTCGATGTGGCAGGCGGCGGAATCCTGGGCCGCTACAACGTGGTCGGTGGGGCCCTCAACTCGATTGGCGTGTTTGACGGCGATGGGCGGCTGGTGAATGCGGCCGGGACTTCGCTCGCTGGCGTGGGCTATGATGTGCCCGCGGTGTTGCCCCTGCCGGGCAGCCCGGCTATCACGGCGGGCAGCACCTGGCACTTCCAGCTTTGGTACCGGGATAGCGGTGCCGGGGCCGGGCATTCGAACCTGTCGAACGGATTGTCGGTGGGGTTCTAGGGGCGGGACTTCTCGCAGCCCGGCTCGGGGCTGGGCGCGGGGGTTTCGGATTTCAGGCTGCGGCGGCCCGGAAACGGGTCTGGGGCGGGGGTGGGAGGAATTCGCTTTGGGGGGGCTTCAGGCGGCTGGGGGGGCTGTCGATACAGCGACAGGCCCTTTGTTTCGCTTGGAGACCCCAATATGGATAGCCATTCGCAAATCGCGTCCACCAGTTTGACCCTGCGCGTGAAGGTAGGGGAGGGACAGGTGTTTGAAGGTGCGCTGGTGCAGTTCACCGGGGGCACCTTGAGTGCGCAGTTCTGGGGTGCGGACCTGCCGAACCTGGCCCTGGGGGCGCCGCTGGATGTGCAGATCCGGGGGTTGAGCGTGCATCTGCCGGGGTTGCCGGCCTGTGCGTTGGAGCGCAGCGAGCTGCACGGCGGGCGGTCGTATCGGTTTGGGTACACGCTGACGCCGGAGTTCCTGAGCCGGATTCCGAGCCATCTGCAGGGGTTGTTCCCCTTCCGCGTGTCGCATCGGGTGCATCCCAGCGGGGAGGATCCGGTGGTGGCGATGGTGGCGCCGCTCGGGGGCGAACATTGGCACCAGGCGCAGATCCGCGACATTTCGACCGCGGGTGTGGGCATGGTGGTCAGCCGGGAGGTCGAGGCGGCTTTGTCCGGCGATGGACGGGTGCAGGTGGAACTGCGCTTCCCGACCCTTGGGCCGGAGGCGTGCAGCAACCTTGTGGCGATCGTGCAGCACCGGCACCTGGTGGGTGAGAAGGTGCGGTACGGCATGGCGTTTGCGAAGGGCCATGACGATGCAAGCCAGGCCAAGGCCCTGTCCCAGTACATCGTGCAGCGGGAGCGCAAGGGGGACTGAGCGCGATGGGCTGCATGCAACAATCCAGGCACCGTGACGGCACGGGGAGGAACGTCGTCTGATGTCGCTTGTTTATGTGATCGAAGATGATACGCCCCTGCGCGAGATCCTCGCGGAGGCGTTGACCCATGGCATCGGCGTGGGCGTGTTGGGCTGCGCTTCGGTGACCGAAGCGGCGATGTCCTTTGGCGCCTATCCGCCGGCGATGATCCTGTGCGATCTCAATCTGCCGGACCGTTCGGGCCTCGAGATCCTCGATGAACTCGACCGCGCGTGCCTGGAAGTACCGGTGGTGTTCGTTTCGGGCTATCTGCCGACCTATCGTGCGTACATCCCCGAGCGGGCGAACATCTCGCTGCTCGCGAAACCCTTCGATTTGAACACCCTGCTGCAGTTCGTGCTCGACGAGCTGAACCGCCAGCATGCAGCGGAGGACCCCGAGAACCACGAAATGGGGTTCTACGACTACGTGCGCCTGGCGTGCGTGGGCGGGCACACGGTGGAGATCAACCTGTTCGACAGCGAAACCGGGGCGGAGCTCGTAGGGCGCGTCTTGGTGCTCGGCGGACAGCTTTGGAGCGCGCAGGACGGCGATGGGGCGGGATCCGAGGCGTTCGAGCGCCTGGCCAACATGAAAACCGGGCAGGTGACCTGCAATGCCCTGCTCAACACGGCGGTGCAGCGCAACATCCACGAGCCGTGGGATGGTTTGCTGCTGCGCGCGATGAGCCACCAGCCGGTGCACCAGGCGGGAACGTCGACGGCCGCCCCGGAACTCGCGCCGGAAGGTGCGATGGACGCGTGGTACGGGGAATCGATCGAAGGAATGGGCTACCCGGGCGTGCCGTACGACGAGCTGGCCCAGGCCGAGGGCAATCCGGCTCCGATTCCGGTCTACTCGCAGCCCGAGCCGGCCCCCGAGCCGCCGCCTGCGCCCGCGGTGCCGACCCTCAGCGACCTGATCCAGGCCGCCAACTACGCCGAGGACCAGGGCAACCCGCGCCTGGCGCTCAACTACCTCGAGCAGGCGATGGCCCAATACCCGGGCCACCCGGAAATCCTGCTGGCTGCCCTGCGGCTGCAGAAAAAGACCAGCTGAAGCGGATTCAGGTCGGGAGGGAGCCCTTCCCGGCCGCCCGGCGATAGGCGCGGACCCCGGCCAGGGGCTATGCTCTGCAGCCATGAGCCAGGCTTCGATCCCCTGCAGGACCTGCGGTTACAAGAACACGGTCGCCAGCGCGCGTTTCTGCGCGGAGTGCGGTGCGCCCCTGAGCGCGCTGCGGGAAGGGGAGGAGCCCCTCGGCGCCACCGGCCCGACCCGCGACGAGCTGCCATTGGCGGCGGGGCCGAGCGATGGCGAGATCGAGGAGCGGCTCAAGGAGCTGCGCAAGAACCCGCGCTATCAGGAGGCGATGGGGGGCAAGGTGCACGGCCGCGAAGTCCTTGCGCACAAGATGAACGGGCGGCGCAAGATGGCGGTGCTGATCGGCCTCGGCGTGCTCGGGTTGATCGCGTACAAGCAGGGTTTCCGCACCGAAGACGTGAAGGGCTGGGTCGACAAGATCGGCGTGGGGCCGCTGGCGGCGATTGGGGCCTTTGCGCTCTTCATGCTGAGCCGTAGCTCGAAAAACGACCACGATCTGAAAGGACCGGCCCAATCGCGCGCCGCGGTCGTGGTTTCAAAACGGCACAACGACCGGCCCAACGGACCGGGGCGGCCGCCTGGGCTCGATACGAAGTTCTATGTGACCCTGGCCGATGCCCAGGGGGTGCGCGACGAGCTGTCGGTCAAGCGCGGCCTGTACGAAGCGTTGAGCGTCAACGACAGTGGTGCGGCGTACATCAAAGGCCGCACCCTGCTCCGATTTGAGCGGGTCTGACGCCGATTCCGGAATCACGATTCGCTACGGGTCGTTGCTTCCGATTCCGTATCTGGAACCCTGAAACAGTCCGGCTCCAGACAGCCGGTCGAGGGGTCGATGCAGGATTGGATGGTCGATCCCCTTGCAGAATTCAGGGCACAATCCGAAACAGAACCGCCCGCACGACATCGGCCGCAACTCCGCCGAGGCCTCTGGGCATTCGCATTGCCGTTGTGGCTTGTCGCCGTTGGCGCCGGTTTCTTCTGGCTGCTGCGTTACAGCAACACCCCCGGCCCCATGGGGCCTGCCCCCCGCACCTGGCCGGCGGAGACCGGGCTGGTCCCCGAGTCCGACGGCCCCACCCTGGTTCTTTGCCTTCACCCGCGCTGCCCGTGTTCGGTGGCCAGCCTCCGGGAGCTCCAGCGGTTGGACGCCGATACCGGCGGGCGGCTTCGCGGTGTGGCCCTCCTCTATGTCCCGCCGGGGGAAGACCTCGCGTGGGGGGAGACGGAGTTGATGGAACTGCTCCAGGGCCTGCCCGGGTTGCAGCCTATTCCGGATCCTGAAGGGCGCATGGCGGCGCGTTTCGGGGCGCATACTTCGGGAGCGGTGGTGCTGTACTCGGAGGAAGGGCGGCTTCAGTTCCAGGGCGGGGTGACTGCCGCCCGCGCCCACGAAGGCGACAACCTTGGCCGGGAGAGCCTCTTGAGCCTGTACGGCGGGAGCGGTCAGGTTGTGGCGCACACGCCGGTGTTCGGTTGTCCGCTGCAAGGCGGTTCCTGTGAATGCTGCAGGGAATGGGAGGCCTCGCCGTGAATTCCCCGGAGAACCGTGCAAAAGTCGCAGAGCGCACCGAGGCGCTCTTGGCTCGGCATCGACGCGCGATCCACGTACACACCGACAAGCTGTTCATCAAGTTGATGATCACGCAGTGGGTCGCGGGCATCCTTTGCGCCGTATTCATTTCTCCGCGCACCTGGGAAGGAGCGAGCTCGGGGGCACACCCGCACCTCTGGGTGGCCCTGTTCCTGGGCGGACTCATTACGGTGATCCCCGTGGTCATCGCCGTGCAGCAACCCGGCACCGCGCTTTCGCGCCATTCGATTGCGCTGGGCCAAGCATTCACTTCAGCGCTGCTGATCCACCTGTCCGGTGGGCGCATCGAAACCCACTTCCACATCTTCGGGTCGATGGCATTTCTTGCTTTCTACCGGGATTGGAAGGTGCTGGTGACCGCGTCCGTGGTGACCGCCGTCGACCACTTTCTCCGCAGCCTCTATTGGCCTGAATCGGTTTTCGGCGTTCTGCTCACCTCTCCGTGGCGCTGGGTCGAGCATGCGGCGTGGTTGCTGTTCGAGAACTTCTTCCTGGTGATCGCGTGCATACGCGGCCAGGAGGAATTGCGCTCGATCGCCAAACACCGGGCAGAGGTCGAAACCACCGCGGACAAGGTCGCCAACGAAGTTCTACTGCGCACGGCGGAGTTGCGGGCGAGCAACGCTTCGCTGAAGTCGGAAGTCGAAGAGCGCATGCGGGCCCAGGAAGAGCGGGATCAACTCGGTGCTCAGCTCCTGAGTGCTCAGAAGTTGGAGGCGGTGGGGCAGCTCGCCGCGGGCATCGCCCACGAGATCAATACCCCGACGCAGTATGTCGGGGACAATACGCGCTTCCTCCAGGAGGCTTTTGACGATCTCATGCCGATCCTGCGCACGGCCCGTGAGCTTTGCGCTCGGGCCCAGGACGCCGATTCGCCCTGCGCCATCACCAATGCCCTGCGCGAGCAACTCGAGCAGGCCGACGTGGATTATTTGATCGACGAAGTTCCCCACGCAATCGTCCAGTCCCTCGACGGCATCGAGCGGGTCACGAAGATCGTGCGCGCGATGAAGGAGTTCTCGCACCCCGGCAGCGAAGACGCGGTGGACGTGGACATCAACCACGCCCTGGCGAGCACGATCGCGGTGGCCACCAACGAATGGAAATACGTGGCCGAGGTGGAAACGCGCTTCGACGGCGCCCTGCCGATGGTGCCCTGCCTACCTGGGGAACTGAACCAGGTCTTCCTGAACATCCTCGTCAATGCCGCCCACGCGATCGCCGATCAAGTGGCCGACTCGGGTGACCTGGGCACGATCACGGTAAGCACGGAGCAGGACGAGGAGCACGCCATCGTGCGCATCAGCGATACCGGCGGCGGCATTCCTGAAGACGTGCAGACGCGCATTTTCGACCCCTTCTTCACGACCAAAGAAGTGGGCAAGGGAACGGGCCAAGGTTTGGCCATCGCGCGCGCGGTGATCGTCAAGAAACACGGCGGCATCCTGGATTTCGAGAGCACTCCAGGCCGGGGCACCGAGTTCCGCATCCGCCTGCCCCTGCGCCGTCCGCAGGCGGTGGCGGCGTGAGCCGTTGAGGGTCTGAAAGCCGACTCCCCGCAGCGGGTGCCGGTGGGCCGCTGCGGGGAGTCTGCGTTGTGGGCGGAGGCCCGGGGCTCAGTCGAGTTTGGCGCGGCGGATGCGCAGGCTGTTGGTGACGACGAGCACGCTCGAGCTGGCCATGGCGGCGGCGGCCCAGTGGGGTGCGAGGGCGACGCCGAGGGTGGATTGGAAGAGGCCGGCGGCCAGGGGGATGGCGAGGGCGTTGTAGCCGAAGGCCAGCCAGAGGTTCTGGCGCACGGTGCGCATGGTACGGCGCGAGAGGCGCACGAGCACCGGCAGGCGGTCGAGGTTGTCGTGCAGCAGGGCGCAGTCGGCGGTTTCGAGCGCGATGTCGGTACCGCCGCCCATGGCGACGCCGACGTCCGCCGCGGCCAGGGCCGGGGCGTCGTTGATGCCATCGCCGACCATCGCGACCACGTGTCCCTTGTCGCGCAAGGCATGCAGGGCGGCGGCTTTGGAGCGCGGTTGCAGGCGGCCTTGCGCGTTCTTGATGCCGAGGGCGGCGGCCACGCGTTCGACCACGGGGAAGTCGTCGCCGGAGAGCAGGATCGGTTGCAGCTCCAGGTCGCGAAGGTCGCGCACGACCGGCAGGCTGGTGCCCCGCAGCTTGTCCATGAAGCCCAAGGCCCCGGACAACCGCCCGTTCTCCTCGACCATCGAGACGGTGCCCTGCTCTTGCAGGATCGGCCCCGCGAGCTTGTGCATCTGCCCCTGGTCGTGACCGCGGCCCGCGGCGCCGTTCCAGCTCCCGATCCAGTAGCGTTGGCCGCCGACCATGCCTTGCACGCCTTCGCCCGGGCGGGCTTCGAAGTCGGTCACGGGCAGGCTCTCGAGCCCGCGCGCCACCGCCGCGTCCACCACGGCGCGGGCCAGCGGCTGCTCGCTCATGCGTTCCACCGACGCCACACGCTGCAGCAAGGTGTCGAGGTTCTCGCCGGTGCGTTGCGCGACGATGCGCGTGAGTTTGGGTTTGCCCTCGCTCAAGGTGCCGGTTTTGTCGAAGGCGATGACGTCCACGTCGGCCATGCGCTCGAGGGTCTCGCCGCCGCGGATGAGCAGGCCTTCCTTGGCCGCCCGGCCGCTGGCCACGACCACCGCCATGGGGGTCGCCAGGCCGAGGGCGCAGGGGCAGGCCACCACCAGCACGGCGACGGCGTAGTAGACCGCGGTTTCCCAGCCGCCTTGCCCATGCCAGTACCAACCGGTCAGGGCCGCGATGAGCAGTACGGTCGGCACGAAGACGCGCGAGACGCGGTCGACGATGCGCTGCACGGGCAGGCGCGAGGACTGGGCTTCGTGCACGGCGGCGGCGATGCGGCCGAGGCTCGAATGGGCGCCGACGCCGGTGGCGCGCAGGGTGATTACGCCGAGCTGGTTGAGGGTACCCGCGCAGACGGTGTCGCCGACCGTGCGCTCGACCGGCATGGGTTCGCCGGTGACCATCGACTCGTTGATCGTGGAGCGCCCTTCGAGGATCACGCCGTCGACCGGAACGCTCTCGCCCGGGCGCACGCGGATGTGATCGTCGACGCGCACCGCGTCGAGCGGAATGTCGAACTCCTGGCTGCCATCGATGCGGCGCGCGGTCTTCGGCGCTAGGTCGAGCAGCTTGCGCACGCTTTCGGAGGCTTTGCCCCGGGCGCGGGATTCGAGCACGCGGCCCAGCAGCACGAAGGTCAGGATCAGGCCGGCCGCGTGCACGTGGTGCGCGAACGAACCGAAGGTCTGCGGCCAGATCAGGCCGGAGAGGCCCGCGAGGAACGTGGCGACCATGCCGAGGGCCACCAGGGTGTTCATGTCGGGCGCAAGGCGGCGCAGGGCGTTCCAGCCATCCAACGCTACGTGGCGGCCGGCGTACAGGGGCGCGGGGGCCACGAGCAGCACGCCGAGCCAATGCGGCGCGCCCGCGTACATCGCCCCCATGCTCGCGGCGGTGCACACCGAAGCGATCGCCAGGTCGCGCAATTGCCGCTGGAGCAGGCTCTTCTCTTGCTCCTCCTGGTACTGCACATCGGCCGCGATCGCGCGCGTGCCGAAGATGCCGGACGGCGCGCTGAAACCGTTGCTGGTGAGCGCGGCGAGCAGCGCCTGTTCCTCCACCAGACCATCGGTCTGAATGGTGGCGGTACGCGTTCCGAAACTCACCTCGGCGTGGGCGATGCCGGGGATGTCCTCCAGCAACCTTTGGATGCTGTTGGCGCAACCCTGGCAACTCATGCCCGAGATGGGGAACTGGGTGGTTTGCAGGGTTTCTTTCATGCGCGCGAGGGGAAGGGCAGTGTACCCGGGACCCGGGAGGCCTTATAGCCCTGACCCGAAACCGGCCACAGCGGGGTCGCGGGCCGGGGATCGACCGGCTCGGTGCCCCCCTCCGACCGGCGGGTCCACTGCTTGTCCGTTCCGGGTGTCTCTGTTGGACGGCGACCTGGCCCCGTGGGTTCAAAATCAGGGCTGCCGGTGGGACCAGGGGCCCTCCTCACTGGAATCGGCGCGGGCGGATCGGCAGGGTACTCGCATGAGCAGTCGCTATGCCGCCGTGAAGGCGTACCACAACGCCGAATTCCTGAACTCCCGGGCCGCCCGCCCCCTACGCATCCTGGCCGAGTACATCGAGCCGGAGAGCCGCTTCGAAGAGTTCCACATCAAGGATACGGTGGTCGTGTTCGGCTCTGCCCGCATCCTGTCGCGCGAAGAGGCCGAGAAGCGTTTGGAAGAGGCGAAAGCCACCGGCGGGGATGTGGCTAAGGCGGAGAAAGCCCTGGAGATGAGCTTCTACTACGAAGCGGCCCGCGAGCTTAGCCGGCGCCTGACCGAGTGGTCGAAGAAGCTCGGCGACGCGGAACGGCGTTTCGTGATCTGCTCGGGCGGTGGCCCGGGGATCATGGAGGCGGCCAACCGCGGCGCTTCCGAGGCGGGCGGCGAGAACATCGGCCTCAACATCTCGCTGCCGTTCGAGCAGAACGACAACCCGTACATCACCCGCCGGTTGTCGCTCGAATTCCACTACTTCTTCATGCGCAAGTTCTGGTTCAACTACCTGGCCAAGGCCATCGTGGTCATGCCGGGCGGGTTCGGCACCCTGGACGAATTCATGGAGACGGTGACCCTGATCCAGACCGCCAAGATCAAGAAGCGCATGCCGATGGTGCTGTTCGGCAAGTCCTTCTGGGACCGCATCTTGCACTTCGAGCCGATGGTCGAGGCTGGCACGATTAGCCCCGGGGACCTGAACCTGTTCTTCAAGACGGATTCGGTGGACGAGGCCTTCGACTTCCTGACCCGCGAGCTGATGGCCCGCGAGAAGCGCAGCAAGGCCGACTGAGGCCGGGCTGGGGCGCTGGCCCCCTGCCCCAGGCTGGAATTCCCGTCGCAGCCGCCCCAAATGGGTCCCGGAATGGGTTAGAACGACCCCTTCGGCCCCGCTTTTGGGGCTTTTTCGGCCCGCGCACCAACGCCAGGCGGGCCGGCGGCAATTCCCTGGGCCATGGATAGAGTGCGCAGCCATCCCGATCTCGAGCGTCTGCTCACCCACCAGGACTGGTTGCGGGCCCTGGCCCGCAAGCTCGTCGGGGATGCCCAGGCCGCCGATGACCTGGTTCAGGAGACCTGGATCGCCGCGCTGAAGAGCCCGCCGGACCCCGATCGCCCGGCCCGCCCGTGGCTCGCCGGGGTCGTGCGCCGCCTGGCCAGCATGCGCGCCCGCGGGGAAGGGCGCCGGGCCCGCCGCCAGAACGAGGTGGCCCTGCGGGACGAATTGCCCTCCACCGCCGACCTGGTGGAAGAGGTCGATACCCAGCGCCGCCTGGTGGGCGAGGTGCTGCAGCTTTCCGAGCCGTACCGCACTACGGTCATGCTGCGCTACTTCCAGAACATGAGTTCGGCCGAGATCGCGCGCCACCAGGACGTGCCCCCGGGCACGGTGCGCTGGCGCCTGAAGCGCGGGTTGGATGAATTGCGCGAGCGCCTGGACGACAGCTTCGGGTCGCGCGAGAACTGGTGCCTGGCGCTCGTGCCCTTGGCGCGCTTCGGCATCGGATCCGGGGCCAGTGCGGCGGGGGCGGCCACCGGTACGGGCACGATCCTCGGTGGGATCGGCGCGTTCAAGGTCGTGGCCGGCATGCTGGCGCTGATCAGCGGGCTCTACTTCGGGCCGATGCTGCTGAGCCGCTTGCGCATGGTGTTTGCGGCGGAACGCCACGCGGAATTGATCTCGAACGACGAGGTGAATGCGGCGTCGGGTACGGCCGAGCCGGTGCGCGTCGCGCTGCAGGGCAACGACCGCAACCTAGTGGCGCCCACCGAACGCCGCGTGCGTTTCCTCGATCCCGGCCGCGAGCCGATCGTGGGCATGCAGGTCGTTCTCGATGACCACAGCCCCGCGCCGCCGGTCGCCTGGACCGATGCGGAGGGACTTGTTTCCTTCACCACTGCCCTGACGCGCGCCACGCTCTATGTGCGCCGCGAGGGCACCTTCGTGCAGCCGGTCGATGTGCAGTTGACCGCCAAGGGCGTGGATACCTTCCTGCCGTGGAACGCCGAGCTTTCGGGCCGCGTGCTTGCGGGCAGCCAACTGGCCCTCGCCGACCTGGAGTTGGCGATCGACTCGGACGTGCGCCTCTGGGGGGAGACCGCGTTGCCCGAGCCCGTGGCCCAGCACTTCGCCGATCCGGCCGTGGTGCACGTGACGACCGATGCCGCGGGTGCCTTCACCGTGGGCAATCTGCCGGCAACCTGGAGTGGCAAGGTGTGGTTGCCGCAGGGGGTGGCCATCGCGGGGGCGGATCGCCGGGACGAGAGTGGTCGCTACGCCTACTTCGCCGCGCCCCAGGCCCACGCGATGCTGGCGGTGCGCCAGTTGCCGCGGGTTTCTGGCCGCGTGCTGGGCGGGGATGGCCGCAGCGCGCAGGGGGCGCGTGTGCGGTGTTGGGCGGACGGGGCTGAAACCCCGGTCCAGACCCTTTGCGACGCGACGGGCCGATTCGAGTTCCTGCTCGATTCGGACGGCACCCTGGGCTTGCGTGTCGAAGCGGACGACCAGGAAGGCGCGTGGCAAGTGCGGCGCGAGATTGCGGGCCAGGCGGTGGGCACCGCCCTGGACCTGGGCGATCTGGAACTGCGTCAGGCGCTGGAAGTGCAATTCCGCGCCCTGACGATCGAGGGGGAACCGGTCGAGGGGGCCCGGGGGGAATGGATGGGCGAACTGCTGGAGGGGCTGGACAGCGACGCCGACGGGTGGGGCATGGTGCTTCTGCCGCCCGACATCCAGGAGTGCCGCATTGTCGCGGCCGGCTTCGAATCCGTGGGGCTGAAGGGCCTGCGGGGCGGGGAACCCGCGCAAGTGGAGCTGAAAGCCGCGGCGCGCATCGATCTTCTGGTGCTGGGCAGCGAGGGGTTGTCCATGCCTTCCGCCTTGCTGCGGGTGACCGCGGCACCGAGGTTGTTCCGGGCGGGTGAGGGGTACGCTCCCGCCGCCCTGGATCGCGCCGCGATGGTGGGCCGATTCGCCGGACTGGAAGAGGGACCTGAGGGCCCCTGCGCTCGTTTTGTGGCGGATGGGAGCGGTCGCCTTGAGATCGCCGGCATCGAGCCCGGGGTGGCCTTGAGCGTCGAGGTTCTCGACCGCTTGGGCGAGACCCTGTACAGCCAGCGCATCGCGGGCCTGCTCGATGGGGAGCAACGCAAAGAGCGCATCCAGGTCCCCGATCGGTTGCATGCCTTCCACGGGTACGTGCGCGATCGTTCGGGCACGGTGCTGGTGGATGTGGAGGTGTCCCTGCAGGACATCGACGGACGCCGCGTTTCCGCCCGCAGCGGCCTGGATGGCCACGTCGGCTTCGCGGATCTGGTGGCCACGCAATACGCGATCCACCTGCAGAAACGTGGATTCGTTTCGGTGGACATCCCGGACTTCAGCATCCTGAACGGCCCGGGCTCGAGTTCGGATCAGCCGGCGGAGTTCGTGCTCGATCGCGGCACGGACCTGGCGATTCTCGTGATCGACGGGGAAGACCAGCCGGTGACCGGGGGCCAGGTGCAGGCGGTGCGGCGTTCGGATGGCAAGGCCTTCCGCGCCACGCCGGCCGGGGCCGCGGACCAGACCCTGCTGGATCTGGAACAGGGCATCCTCGACGTGACCCTGCTGCTTGGCGGCGTGCGGTACACCGAATCGGTGCAGTCGCCCCTGCCCCGCTCGATCGAATTCCGGGTGCCCTACCACGGCCGTGCCGAGGTGCGCTGGACCCTTCCCGAGGATCTGGATCCGGCCCTGGGCCTGCGTGTTCTGGCGGTGCCGCTTGCCAGCGACGGCAGCGAAACCCCGGTGGAGGGCCGCGAAGCGGTTGTCTCCGCCATCGGTGCCCGGACGGGCGCTGCCGGCGTGAGCGAAATGCCCGCCCTGCTGCCGGGAAGCTATCGCCTGCACCTACAGGGGCCTTCCGGCGAAAGTGCTGCGGAATGGGTCGACCTGACCGCCGCGCAGACCCTGGAAGTCCTGGTGGGCCAAACCGCGCACGCGGAATTCCTGCCCTTCTGAGCGCGGAACCCGGGTGTCCCGGGGCCGGCCAACCGCATCATTACGATGCTGTGGACTGGATCGGCGCGGGGAGCGGCTATAACAGGCCCCCATGGACCTGCTGGAACTGCGAGATGTGGTCAAGGCGTACGACACCCCCGAGGGGGCGCGCCACGAGGTGTTGCGGATCCCCGAATTCCGGCTCGCGGCGCGCGATCAGGTGGCCCTGGCCGGCACCAGTGGATCGGGCAAATCGACCTTCCTGAATGTGATCGCGGGCATGGTGCGGCCGGATAGCGGCCGAGTGATGCTCGACGGTCAGGAAGTGACCGCGTTGCCCGAGGCGGCGCGGGATGCCCTGCGTGCCCGCACCATTGGGTACGTGTTCCAGACCTTCCATCTGCTGGGAGCCTATAGCGCCCTCGAGAACGTGGTGCTCGGCATGGCCTTCGGGCCTGGTCCCGATCCGGCCTTGGCGCGGGCCCTGCTCGAGCGACTCGGGCTCGGGGAACGGCTGCACTATCGGCCGCACCAGCTTTCGGTGGGCCAGCAGCAGCGCGTGGCGTTGGCGCGGGCCTTGGCGAATCGGCCGAAACTCGTGTTGGCCGACGAACCGACGGGCAACCTCGATCCGGGCAACGCGCGCGAAGCCCTGGGGCTCCTGCGCGACCTGTGCACCGAACACGGCGCGGCGCTGTTGCTCGTGAGCCACGATCCCGCGGTGCTGGCGCAATTCGAAACGCGCCGCGATTTCGACTCGATCAACCAACCGGGAACGGAGGTGCGCGCGTGAGTGTGCCCCTGGGAACGATGTTCCGCATCGCCTGGCGCTCCCTGCGCCAGCATGCGTTGTCCACGTGGGTCACCATCAGCTCGGCGGCCCTCGCCAGCGGCCTGGTGATGGCGGTTTTCGCGGTGGCGCGGCAGAGCTCCGAGGCCTTCGAAGGCGGCAGCCTGGGCTTCGACGCGGTGCTCGGCGCCCGCGGCAGCAGCACGCAGCTTGTGCTGAACAGCGTCTTCCACCTGAACACGTCCCCCGGCAACCTGCCGTGGAAGGCCTATCAGGAGATCGCCGCGAATCCCTCGGTGGAAGAGGCCTATCCCTACGCAGTCGGCGACAACTACCGGAGTTATCGCATCGTCGGCACGGTGCCCGAGTTCTTTACCGAACACCGCATGGAGGGCAAGCCGATTTTTGAACTGCCCGGCGACGGCCGCGTCTTCGATCCGAACCTGCGCGAGGCGGTCATCGGCTCGGTCGTGGCCCACAAGACCAAACTCCGCATCGGTTCGCGGTTCCAGCCCACGCACTCGCTCGATGCCGGCTCCGATCACGTGCACGACGAGGATTACGTGGTGGTCGGCATTCTCGCTCCGACCAACTCGCCTGCCGACAAGGTCATCTGGATCCCGATCGAAGGGATGTTCCGCATGGACGGGCACTACCTGCGTGGGGCGGGCGAGAACTTCGAAGCCCACGCGGGCGAAGCGATCCCGGACGAACACAAGGAAGTCAGCGCAGTGATGCTGCGCCTCAAGGACCCCGCGGCTGGGTTCATGATGCAGGCGCGGTACAACAAGGAAGGCAAGGAGGCGACCCTCGCCTGGCCGATCGCGACCGAGGTGCAGAGCATCTTCCAGCAGATCTCCTGGGTCAGTCGCGTGCTGATCCTGGTGGCCTACCTCGTGGTGGTGGTGGCGGCCGGTTCGCTGCTCGCGAGCCTGTACAACACCATGAACGAGCGTCGCCGCGAGTTCGCGATCCTGCGCTCCCTGGGCGCGCGCCGACGCACCCTGCTCGGGGTCATCCTGCTCGAATCGGGCACGATCGCCTTGGGCGGCGCCCTGCTCGGGTTCGTGGTCTACTTCGGCATCATGGCCGGGGCCGCGGCCGTGATCCGTTCGGAAACGGGGGTGGTGCTGCGCACCATGGTGTACCATCCTGCCATGCTCTGGACGCCACTGGGCATGCTCGTCGTGGGCGCCATCGCTGGCCTGGTGCCGGCCATGAAGGCCTACTCCACCGACGTCAGCCGCGAATTGTCCCAGAGCGCCGCCTGATCCCATGCCGACCCCCCTGCGTTCCGCCGCCCTGCTGCTAGCCCTGTGTGCCTGTGGTTCCTCGGACACCGACTACACCTCGGTGGATCCCGGGGCCCAGGCGGCTGCGATCGATTCCGCGCCGAAGGTCGACCCCAAACCCGCCGCCGGCCCGGAAGCCACGGCGCCGGGGGAGGCCGCCGAGAAGAAGTGGGTCACCTTCAAGGACCTCTCGCTCGAGGCCCTGGGCAAGGAGGGCATGGAGGATCTGCTCGATGCGCACCTCTATCCCGAGGACTACAGCCAGGAGGAACTTGCCTTTCCGCCCGCGATCCAGGCCTTGCACGACACCGATCAGGTGCTGCGCGGGTACATGATCCCGAGCAAGCAAGAGAAGGGCAAGGTCCACTCGTTCCTGCTCGTCGGGGACATGCTGGCCTGCTGCTTCGGCGGCGCGCCCCAGGCGGACCAGTGGGTGATGGTCGACATGGAGGAAGGCGAGTCCTGCGAGTACTACGCCTTCGTGCCGGTTTTGGTGCAGGGACACTTCAAGATCGAAGTGATCGCCAATGATGCGGCGTATGCTTCGGGGTGTTATCGGATGACCGCCAAGGACGTGCGCCTGGCCCCCTGATCGATCCACCGGTGAACGCGCCCCCGATTGACCTGCCCGAGCCGCTGGAACAGCGGCTCCTGTTGCGTGTAGGCGAAGTCCTGCACCGTTACGGCACGCCTTCGCACCGCCTCGAACGCCTGTTGCAGCGGGTCGCGGCGCAATTGCAGCTCCAGGCGCAGTTTCTGGCGACGCCGACGTCGTTGATCGTGTCGCTCGGCAGCGGCACGCGCGAACATACGCGCCTCCTGCGGGTGCACCCGGGGGGCAGCAGCAACCTGGGCAAGTTGATCGAACTCGACGAACTGCTCGAGGATTTGGAGGACGGGCGGTGCGACGTGCCGCGGGCCCTCGAACGGCTCGAGGAGATCGACGCAAGCAAGGGCCGCTATGGGGCGGTGGCTTCGGCGGCGGCGTTCGGCATGTCGGCCGGCTGCGCGGCGGTGTTCCTCGGCGGCGGATTGTGGGAGTGCCTGGCGGCGGCGGTGCTCGGGCTGTTGCTCTTCGTCCTCGGTCTGCTCGTGGCGCGTTCACCCGAACGGGTGGACGTATCCGACGCCTGGCTGGCGTTTTCGGCGGGTTTGGCGGGCCTTGCCTGGAACCGCTGGGTCGTGCCGGTGGACTACCAGATCGTCACCCTCTCCGCCCTGATCATCCTGATCCCCGGCTTGTCGTTCACCGTGGCGATGCTCGAACTCGCCACGCGGCACCTGGTGTCGGGCGTCGCGCGCCTCGCCGGCGCGGGTGCCACGATGTTGACCATCGTGCTGGGCGTGGCCCTGGCCTGGCGCCTCGGCAACGAACAATTGGCCGGTACCGTGCATCGTCCCCTCAGCGATCCGGTGCGGTACGCGATCATGGCCTTCGCGCCGATGGGCTTCGCCGTGTTGTTCCAGGTGCGCGTGCGCGAGTGGTGGGTGGTGTACCTCGCGGGCCTCGCGGGTTTCTTCGGTTCAATGGCCGGGGTGCCGATCCTTGGGCCGAACCTCGGGCCGTTCGTCGGTGCCCTGGCCGTGGGCCTCGTGGGCAACACCTACGCGCGCATCTTCGACCGCCCCTCGTCCCTGGCGCACATGCCCGGCATCCTGCTGCTCGTGCCCGGAACGGTAGGGTACAAGGCGCTAGGCCTGTTCCTCGGCGACAACCCGATGGAAGGCACGGCCCAAGCGTTCCGGATGACGATGGTGGGGGCGGCGCTGGTGGGCGGATTGCTCACCGCGAGCGCGATCCTGCCCCCGCGCCGCACCCTGTGAGCGCCGGGATCAGCGGCGCCAGAGGGTGCCCTTGCTCAGCGCTTGACCCTCCCAGTTGAACTTCTTCGACAGGGTGCATTCCACCAGGATGCCCTGCTCGTCGAAGGTCACCGGGTTCTCGGGGGAGGCTTTGCACGGAACCCCCTGGACAACCTGGTCGGCGCGCAGGAAGGCGGTCTTCAGGGTGCCATCGGGATAGAAGCGGGTTTCGATCTTCGAGACTGGACCCCCCGCCACGGTGACCTGGCCGAAGTTCACCGGCTTGGAAAACCAGGCGAAGTCCAGGTGCCCCTCGGGGTCGAACCAGACATGGGAGTCCGCCGGAATCTTCACACCCGCCAGGTCGGCATCGGCCACCAGGTGCCCCCCGTGCAGGCTGCCATCGGGGTACAGCTGCACCCACCGGCTCAGTTTGAGCCCACGCATCTCGACCGGCTTGGTCAGGAAACCCTTCTTGAGGCTGCCGGCCTCGTGCAATTCGATCGAACCCCGGCGCAGGGGCAGGTCGGTGGGGTTGGCGGTGGAGGAGCTGCAAGCCAGCGGAACGCAGGCGAGCAAGGCAAGCAAAGAGATGCGAACCATATGGGTGGGCATGGGACAGGAATGGCCTATTTTAGCGGCCCCTCCCGGTTCTGTAACGCAGGACCCCCAGCTCCCGATCCCCATGCGAACGCTCCTCTTCCTGGGCAGCCTCCTTGCGCTGTCCTGGGCGCCCACCCTTTGGGCCCAAACCCCCGTCCTCGTCGAACCCCTGGCCAGTAGCCCGACCCAGCAATTCGAGCGGGTCACCGGCAGCCTGCGCGCCCGTTCCACCAGTGTCATGGCCGCCCTCGAGGAGGGTGTATTGCTGGAAGTGGCGGTGCGCGAAGGAGATGCGGTGGAAGCCGGGGCGACCCTGGCGCGCGTCGATACGCGCCGACTCGAAGCCAGCCGGGTCCAGTTGCAGGCGCAACTGGCCTTGGGCGAAGCCCAACGTCAGGAGAAGCAGATCCAAGTCGATGATCTGCGCGCCGACCTGGCCGCCTTGGAGAGCGCTGGGAATTCGGGCGCGGTTTCCTCCCGCGACCTGCGCCGCGCGCGCACTGCGCTGCTTGGCGCCCAGGCGAGTTTGCAGGCCGCCGAGCAATCCATTGCGGCGCTCGAAGCCAGCCGGGACCTGCTCGACATCCGGATCCACGATGCGGTGTTGCGCGCGCCCTTTGCCGGCCGCGTCGTGGCCCGCCACGCCGAAATCGGCCAGTGGATCCGCCCCGGCGAGCCGGTGGTGACGCTGGTGTCGAGTGGCACCCTCGAAGCCTGGCTCACCCTGCCCGAGCGGTTCGCCACCGGGGTGGACCTCGGCAGCGAGACCATGCCCATCACACTGGAGGCCCTCGGCATCGACGTGCCGGCGCGCCGCCCGCGGTTGGTGCCCGAGGTCGACCTGACCGCGCGCACCCTGCCCTTGATCCTCGACCTGGATTCGCCCCAGGGCATGACCCTGCAGCCGGGCATGTCGATCGCGGCCATGGTGCCCGTTGGCAAACGCGAGGCGCGCCTCGTGGTGCATCCCAACGCGCTGATCCAGCGGGGCCCGCAGACGATGCTGGTGAAGGTGGGTGAAGGCAACCGGGCGGAGTGGGTGCCGGTGACGCTGCTGTTCCGGGGCGCGCAAGGGGTTTCCATCGCGCCGCTCGATCCGACTTCGCTCAAGCCGGGGGACCAGATCGTGGTCGAAGGCAACGAACGGGCCTATCCGGGCACCGAACTCGTACCGCAGATCCGGGGCGCCCAAGGCGGCGCGCCCGAGGGACAAGGCAAATCCGAAGCGCAGGCCTCGAGCAACGGCTGAGCCGACCCTCCCTATGAAGTGGATCGAATTGGCTGTCAGACAGCCGAAATCCGTCGCTGTCGGGGTGGTTCTCGCCCTGATGGCTGGCCTGATGGCCTTTCTGCGCGTTCCCGTACAGATGACCCCCGAGGTGCAATCGGTGGTCGTCAACGTGGAGACCTACTGGGAGAACGCCTCCCCGGAAGAAATCGAAACCGATGTGATCGATGCCCAGGAAAAGGTGCTGGGCAACCTATCGGGCCTGGTTTCGATGACCAGCACGAGTCGCGCGGGGGCGGGCAGTCTGCGCCTGGAGTTCGCGACCGGGACCGACATCGACCTGGCGCAATCGGCGGTGGCCCAGCGCCTGGAAGAGGTGCCGGGGTATCCCGAAGGCGTGCTGAAGCCCGTGGTGGAGGGGCTCGACCCCGAAAGCCGCGACTACATGGCGTGGGTGGCGTTCGCCTGCTCGGATCCCGAGTTCGACGCGACCACGCTGCATGAATTCATGGAGCGGCGCCTGTTGCCGCGCCTCGAACGCATCGAAGGGGTCAGCGAAGTCGGCATGATGGGCACCCGCGAACGCGAGGTGCACGTGGTCGTTGATCCGGCGGAATTGGCGCGTCTCGGCATCACCTATGCCGAATTGCGCTCGGCGATCGACCGCAACAACGACAACTACTCGGGTGGCAAACTCGAAGACGGCAAGAACGACATCCGCGTGCGCGCGGTGGGGCGTTTTGAGAACATCGACGAAGTGGCGGCCCTGGTCGTGCGGCGCGATGCGCGCGGTACGGTGCAGCTTGGCGACATCGCGGAGGTGCGCGAAGGCTACAAGGAGCTGACCACCTGGGCCCGCTCGCGCGGCCACTTCATGCCCTTCTTCAACTTCACGTTGGAGCATGGCGCGAACATGCTGCAGACCATGGACCGGTTGAAAGCCGAGTTCGACAAGCTGAACGCCCCCGGCGGTCTGCTCGAGCAGGAGGCCCGGCGGCGCGGCATCAACGGCAACCTGCAGCTCGTGGTCAACTTCGATGCCACCGAGTACGTCAACGAGGCCGTCGGCCTGGTGCGCTCGAACATCGTGGTCGGGGGTGGCATCGCCATCCTGGTGCTGCTGCTCTTCCTGCGTAGCTTGCGCGTGGTGGGCATTATCGCACTCGCCATTCCGATCTCGGTGATCGCTTCAATCGCCATCCTCGTAGCCATGGGCCGCACCGTGAACATCATCTCCCTGGCGGGCATGGCATTCGCCGTGGGCATGGTGGTGGACAACGCGATCGTGGTGATCGAGAACATCTTCCGACACCTGGAACTCGGCAAACCGATCAAAGAAGCGTCGCTGGAAGGCACCAAGGAAGTCGCCGGCGCCGTGGTGGCGTCGACCTTGACCACCCTGGTGGTGTTCCTGCCGATCCTGCTGATCCAAGACAGTGCGGGCCAGCTCTTCCGCGACATTGCCCTGGCCATCATGGCGTCGGTCGGGTTGTCCCTGATCGTTTCCGTGACCGTGATCCCGTCGGCGGCCAACGTGCTGCTCGGGGGGAAACGTCCGCGCAACGTGGCGACGTCCGAGGATCCCGAAGCTCACCAACCATTCTGGGTGCGGGCGCCGGGCGACCTCGTGCATTGGCTGATGTCCTCCAAGCTACTCAGCGCGGTGTCCGCGCTGGTGTTGATCGTGGGCACCGGCTTCGGCATCTGGAAGCTGATGCCACCGATGGACTACCTGCCCGCGGGCAACCGCAACATCGTCTTCGGCATGTTGATGCCGCCGCCGGCCTACAGCATCAACAAACTGACCGAGATCGGGCAGCAGGTGGAAGGCATGATCCGGCCGCAGTGGGAAGTGGCGGGACCGCGTTATGACGTGGAGCGCGTGCTCGAAGGACGCCCGATCGGCGACACGGCCGAAGGCCGCGAGCCGCACCTGCCGGATCGCCGCCAGGAACTGCACGTGCCGCCCATGGGCCCCGGCGATCCCGGGCGCACCGTGATGCCGCCGCCGATCGAGCACTACTTCCTCGTCGGCTGGAACGGGATGATGTTCCACGGCGCGATCGCCCACGACGCGAGCCGCGTGGCGGACCTGATTCCGCTGCTCAACGTGGCGGGTAACATCGTGCCGGACGTGTTCGGTTTTGCGTTCCAGATGCCGCTGTTCAACAACGGTGGCACGACGGGTTCGGCGGTTAAGGTCGACATGTCGGGCAACCTACTTTCCGACGTGGAGCAGGGCGCTGGTGCGTTGATGGGGGCGCTGATGGAGTCCTTCGGGCAGCGGGCCGTGCGCCCGGATCCGATGAACTTCTCGACGCCTACGCCGGAGCTGCGCCTGGTGCCGAACGACGAGCGTCTTGGTGAAGCGGGCATGAGCCGGATGGACGTGGGCCTTGCCATGCAAGCCAACGCCGACGGTTTGATCCTGCCGCGCCAATACGCGAGTGAAGGGGACCTGCAGGACGTCAAGATCCTGAGCCCCGGGGGCATCTCCGACAATCCGATCGCAGCCCTGCAGCAGGTACCGCTGGTGAGCGGAACCGGCCAGGTCGTGGCGCTCAACCAGGTCACCGATCTGGTGCGTGTCTCGTCGCCTGACGTGATCAAACACGTCAACCGGCAGCGCGCCGTGACCCTCGAAGTCACGCCGCCGCCGGGCCTGCCGCTGCAGGAAGCGATCGACACCGTGCAGGCCAAGGTCGATGGGCTGCGCCAGGCCGGGGTGATTCCTGCGGGCGTGGAGGTCAACATGGCCGGCTCGGCGGGCAAGCTGAAGGACATCCAACGCGCCTTGTTCGGAGACGGCACCTGGCTCGGCACCCTCACCAGCAGCATGGTGCTCGCCAGCATCGTGATCTACCTGCTTATGGTGGTGCTCTTCCAGAGCTGGGTGTACCCGCTCGTGATCCTGGTCAGCGTGCCCTTCGCTACGCTCGGCGGATTCGCGGCCCTGCGCCTCGTGCACGTGGCTTCGGTGCGCAACCCGTACCTGCCCGTGCAGAACATGGACGTGCTGACCGTGCTCGGATTCGTGATCCTCGCCGGGGTGGTGGTGAACAACGCCATCCTCATCGTGCATCAGTCGCTCAACTTCCTGAACCATGGCGAAAAGAACCTCCGCGAGGCGATCACCCACGCGGTGAGCACCCGCGTGCGTCCGATCGCCATGAGCACGCTGACTTCGGTCGGCGGCATGTTGCCCCTGGTGCTGATGCCGGGTTCGGGTTCCGAGTTGTACCGCGGCCTGGGCGCCGTGGTCGTCGGTGGCCTGCTCGTCTCGACCTTCTTCACCCTCATCCTGGTTCCGATTCTGCTCTATGGCGTGTTCTGGTTCGACCAGAAGCTCGCCGGCCGCCGCGCCACGGAGGTGGCCCAATGAAGTACCTGAACTGGATGGCGCTGGTCCTTTTGCCGGCGTGCAAGGTGGTGGGCCCCGATTACCAGGCGCCCGAGCCGGAATTGCCGGTCGCGTTCCTCGCCGATCCGACCTCGCTGCCCTCCGACCGCAGCGGCCTCGAGCCGTCGGTGGATCTCGCGCAGTGGTGGCGGGTGTTCGGGGACGAACTCCTGGACGAATTGGTGGAGCGGGCGCAACGGGACAACATGGACCTGCGCATGGCGCTGGCGCGCATCTCCGAGGCGGAATCGCGGCTCGGTGTGACGCGGGCCCTGCGGCGGCCGCGGCTCGAGGGCAATGCGCACTACCAGCGCAGCGGCATCTCGAAGAACACCGAATTCGGGCTGTTTCCCGGCCAACCGCGCGAAACCGACGAGTACGTGGCGGCGTTGTCCGCGTCGTGGGAGCTTGACCTCTGGGGCCAGGCGAAGCGGCGCATCGAGGCGGATGCGGCGGGGCTCGAAGCCCGGGGCGATGACCTCTGGGCCGTGCAGGTCAGCTTGACCGGCCAGGTCGCCGATGCCTACCTGCGGTTACGCGAGGTGCAGGCGCGGCGCGTGCTTGCGCGCGAACAGGTCGCGGTGCTGGAGCAGAGTGTGCAAACCGCGCAGGCGCGCTTCGAAGCCGGCTTGGTGCAGGAGCTCGACGTGCTGCGTGCGCGTACGGAGTGGCGCGGTGCCCAAGCCGCGCTGCCCGAACTCGACCGGCTCGAGATCAACCTGATCAGCGAGATCGAAGTTCTGCTGCAAGCTCAACCGGGCACGCTGGAGGCGCGTTTGCAGGTGGCGGATGGCGCCGAGGTCGTGCTGCCCGAACCCCAAGCGGGCCTGGACGCGGTGGTGCCCGCCGATTTGTTGCGGCGCCGTCCGGACATCCGTTCGGCGGAACGCGCGCTGGCCGCGCAGACCGCGCTCGTCGGCGTGGCCGAAGCGGACCTGTACCCGAGTCTGAGCCTGACCGGCAACCTCGGTCTGCTCTCGGCCAAACCCGAGAACCTGTTCGAGGGCGGCAGTTTGTTCCACTCCGTCGGTCCGCAGTTGACGATGCCGCTGTTCTCCGGCGGTGCGCTGCGCGATCAGGTCGCCGTGGAAGAAGCGCGGGTCGAAGCGGCCTGGGCCCAGTACGAGGGGCTCGTCAACCGGGCGCTGCACGAGGTCGTGAACGCCTGCCGCGGCACGCGCCTCGAATGGGAGCGGCTGGGCGCGTTGCGCCAGGCTGTCGACCAGTCCGGGGTCAGCCTCGAGCGCGCCCAGGTGCTGTACCGCGAGGGCCTCAGCACCATCGACGGTGTGCTCGACGCTCGCCGGGCGCGCAACGGCCTGCAGGACCGCGAAGTCCAGGCGCGCATCGCCTGGGCCCGGGCCCACGTGGACCTGTACCGGGCCCTGGGCGGCGGTTGGCCGGTGCCCGGGGAGGAACCGAAATCCTCTGAGCCCGGCGAATGACCCCAACCGGGTCGCGTACACTGCGCCCATGGCCGACCAAATCGAATATCAGATCCTGGGGGACGACGCCCAGGCGGTGGTGATCTCCCTGGATCCGGGCGAAGCCGTGCGGGCGGAACCCGGTGCCTTCATGTGGATGGAAGACGGCATCGACATGCAGACCTCGACCGGGGGCGGCATGATGGCGGGCCTCAAGCGCAAGTTGGCGGGGGAGAGCTTCTTCCTAACGACCTTCGAGAACCAGGCGCACGACATCCGGCGGGTGACGTTTGCGGGGGACTTCCCCGGCAAGATCCTGCCGATCGACCTGTCGAAAGGGGACCTGCTCTGCCAGCGCGATGCGTACCTCTGCAGCGCGGACGGGGTCACCGTGACCTTGGCCTTCACCAAGCGTTTCGGCGCCGGCTTCCTCGGCGGCGAGGGGTTCTTCCTGCAACGCCTGTCCGGTGACGGCATGGCCTTCGTACACGCCGGTGGTTACATCGTCGAGCAGGAGCTCGGCCCGGGGGAATCGATCCGCGTGGATACGGGTTGCCTGGTGGCCTTCGATCCGTCGGTCGACTACGACATCCGCATGGTCAAGGGCATCAAGTCGATGCTGTTCGGCGGCGAAGGCATGTTCTTCGCCTACATGAAGGGCCCCGGCCGGGTTTGGATCCAGACCACGCCCTTCTCGCGTTTTGCGGCGAAAGTCATGGGCGCTGCGGGCGGCGGTCGTGGCGAGGTGCGCCGCGGATTCGGCTTGCACATGCTCGGCGATCTGCTCGGCGGCGATTGAGCGGTCCGCAAATGCACGCGGCCCCCCGGTTCCAGCTTGGATCCGGGGGGCCGCGTGCGCTGGGAGGGAATCATTCTCCGCCGTAACCCAGACCCTTGAGGGTCGTGGCCAGGGCGGGCTGATCGCCCTGTTTGGCCAGGGTCTGCAGCTTGGTCATGAACTGCGGCAGGCGCGGGTTGTCGGCGAAAGCGACGAGGCCCAGGTGCACGGCTTTCGCGGCCTGGGGCCAGGCCTGCACGGACATCAGTTCCTGGGCCACGGTCTCGAAGTCCCTGGCTTCCAGGCCCAATCCTGCCTGCTTGGTGAGTTCCTCGAGGCGCGCCACGCATTGGTCCGCGTTCAGGTGGGCCAGGGCCTGGCAGTGGCCGACGGCGGCCTGGCGGGCTTCGGGGCTGCCGGCGGGGGCGGCCTTTTCGGCTTTGGCCAGGGCCTCGGCGGCCTGGTCATAGTGGCCGTCGCGCAGGGCGGCAAAGCCGGCGTCGGCGTGGTTCTTGGGACCGCAGGCGGGCAGCAGCAGGGCGGCCAAGGCCAGGCTGGCCAGGGAAGGGCGGATCAGGGGGTACTTCATGGCTTGGCGCCGAAGATAGCACAGAATTGACTTTTGCGACACTCCTATAGGAGTACGATTGGAGTGTCCGGGTCCCCCTCGCGGGTCGGCCCCGGGCCATCTGCAGCCCCATGCGCGAAAGCAAGGTCACAATCAAGATCCCCCGCCCCCTCTATCGCAAAATCCAGGCGGTGGTGGAGGAGTCGGGTTTTGATTCGCCCACGGACTTCATCGTGTTCGTGCTGCGCGACCTGATGGGGGAGGCGCCTCAGGCCGCTCCGACCGAGCGGCCCGAGAATGGGGAGTTCTCCGCCGATGAACTCGAAGCCATCCGCCGCAAACTGAAGAATCTCGGCTACCTGTAACCCGCCGCAACACCCAAGACCTCGACCATGTCATCCATGACCGCATCCCATACCAGCAAGGTCCATGGTGGGCTCGATCAGCCCATCTACCGCATCGACCTGTCGGCCGGATCCCGGCCCGGTTTGCAGTCCATCCAGGTCCGCGATGTGGACCGCACGACCCTCTACCGCATTGCGGATGGCACGCTCAGCCCGCTGACCGGCCCGATGGGCGTCAGCGACTATGAAAGCGTGCTCGAGCGCGGCGCGATCAACCGCGGCGGCGAGTGGTACGCGTGGACGATTCCGATCGTTCTGCCGGTGACCGATGCCGAGGCGGCCCTGTGCCAGCCGGGCAAGGAAGTGGCGCTGATGGACGGCCAGGGGCAGGTTTTCGGCCACCTGGAAGTCAGCTCCTGCTACGCGTGGGACAAGGAAGCGATGCTCAAGGCGGTGTACCGCACCGAGCGCACCGATCACCCGGGCGCGCGCCTTTGGCTGGCCGATGAGCGCACGCGCCTGGTGGGTGGCAACATCCTGCTGCTGCCGCATCAGGATCACCGTCCGTTCGCCAAGTACGTGCTCGGACCGCAGCAGACCCGCAGCCTGATCGACAGCCGCGGCTGGGAGCAGTCCGTGGCCTTCCAGACGCGCAACCCGCTGCACCGCGCCCACGAATACGCCCTGGTGTACGGCGCCGAGAGCATCCTGCGCGCCACCGGCAAGAAAACCGGCGTGGTGTTGAACCCGCTGGTCGGCGAGCTGAAAGGCGACGACGTGCCCGCGGACACCCGGATGGAGACCTACCGCGCGTTGGTCGAAGGCGGCGGTTTGGGCGTCGGCGACAGCGACGAGGAACTGTGGCAGTCCAAGGGCCAGAGCCTGCAGGACAACCTGGCTTTGGTCGGGCTCGACATGCGTATGTTCTACGGCGGCCCCGCCGAGGCCGTGATGCACGCGATCTACCGCCAGAACCTCGGTTTCAGCCACTTCATCGTCGGCCGCAAGCACGCCGACGCGCCGTTCGAGGACGGTTCGCCGATCTGGGGCGATTTCGACGCCCAGCAGATCTTCGAGAACCTCGGCGGCAAACTCGGCATCCGCACGGTCAACGTGGGTTTCGCCGCGTACTTCGAGGAAATCGGCCGCGTGGGTCTGGTGACCGAAAACCAGGGCAACACCGCGGTCAACATCTCCGGCAGCAAGGTGCGCGAGCAACTGGTCGCCGGTGAGGTGCCCGATCCGCGCATCATGCGCGAAAGCACCGCGCGCATCCTGGTCGACTACTACGCGGCGAAGGCGAAACCCGCCCCGGTTTTGGAAGAGTCCGCCGAAGGCGAAGAGGAGTAATCGGCGATGGGTTGGTTCTCCCGCAAGAAGCCGGCTGCCAAAGCGCAGCCGGCCGCCCTGCCTGGGCGCATGCCCCTGCGCACCGCCGCCCGGCCTCAGCCCCAGGGGGACAACCACCTCATCATCGTGGTGCTCGATTCGCTGCGTTGGGACTCGTACATGGCGGCGGAGCCGAAGGTGATCGGCAAACTCGGCAAGGTCGAGAAGCGCTACACCTACGCTGCGTGGACCGCGCCGAGCCACTACAACCTGCTGACGGGCCTCCTGCCGCACACTTCGCCGCAGCACGTCTATGCCTCCGAGTACTACAAGGAGGACTTCTTCAACTACAACCAGCGGCTGGGGGCGAAGGGCATCGACTTCGGTGCCATGGTCCCCGGGCTTTGGTTCCCCGAGTTCCTGCAGGGCAAACTCGGCTACGAAACCCACGCGCGCGTTTCGCTGCCGGTGCTCAACCCGCGCACGGCGATCAACCGGGGTTTCGACTCGTTCGAGTTGATGGAGCATCACAACGACATGCGGGCGATGCTGCCGACCCTCAAGTTCTCGAGCGAGCGGCCGTCGTTCTACATGCTCAACGTGGGCGAGACCCACTACCCCTACGCGCGCCCCGACGAGGATTCCTCGATGTGGCCGCGCATCAGCGGGGTCAACGGGGTCTTCCGCAAGATGAATGCGGAGATCGAGGGCAAAGAAGGCCAGGAGGATCGCTTCAAGGAGTCCTTCCAGTTCTTCGATCAGGACCGACTCGATCAGCTGCGCGCGCGGCAGATCGACACGGTGCGCTATCTCGATGAGGTCTTCACCGAACTTTACGACATGGTGCCCGAGAACACCCATATCATCGTGACCGCCGACCACGGCGAGCTGTTCGGCGAGAACGGCTACTTCGGTCACGGTCCGATCATGCACGAGAAGTGCTTCGAAGTGCCCTATCTCGAGGGCAAGATCCGCTGATCCCCCTGTTTCGCAAACCCCCCTCTCCATGAGCAATCAAGGCTTCGTCCTGTGGTTCACCGGTCTGTCCGGTGCCGGAAAATCGACCCTCGCCGACCACCTGACCCCCCTGCTGCGGCAGCGCGGCAAGCGCGTCGAGGTGCTCGACGGCGACGTGGTGCGCACCAACCTGAGCAAGGGCCTGGGCTTCTCCAAGGAAGACCGCGATACCAACATCCGCCGCATCGGTTTTGTGGCGAACCTGTTGGCGCGCAACGGTGTGGTGGCGATCACCGCGGCGATTTCCCCGTACGAGTCCGTGCGCAAGGAATGCCGCGAGATGTGCGACGTGGACTTCATCGAGGTCTTCGTGAACGCGCCGCTCGAGGTGGTCGAGGAGCGCGATACGAAAGGCCTGTACAAGAAGGCCCGCGCGGGCGAGATCCCGAACTTCACCGGCGTGAGCGACCCGTACGAGGCGCCGAAGAACGCCGAGATCGAAGTGTTCACCGGTCCGGAATCCCTCGAGGAGTCGGCGGGCAAGATCCTCGCCTACCTCGAAGGGCGCGGGCTGCTGTAGGTCGGCTGGCCCCAAACGACCGCCGGGGGTGGGTTCCATGCGGAACCCACCCCCGGCGGCATAGTTGGATCGCGGCTCAGTTCCCGGAGATCGGGATGCGGCGGGAGCCGGTGTTCTGCTTGCGCGGCAGGCGGATCAGCAGCAGGCCGTGCAGGAGATTGGCCTGCACGCCTTCGGAGTCGACCTCGAAGGGCAAGCGCAGGTTGTGCTCGAAGGAGGTTTGGGCTTCGGCGCC
The DNA here is from genome assembly GCA_041398705.1 of Planctomycetota bacterium. GTDB lineage: Bacteria > Planctomycetota > UBA1135 > UBA1135 > NORP259. The sequence goes on from JAWKUI010000011.1 coordinate 56,969, forward strand.
CTCTTCCGCGGCAGCGAGGGCCTTGAGGTTCACCTGGCGACCGTCGACGGTGAACTCCAGATCTCCGGGCCGCACGCCGGCGACTTGGGCCACCCAAGTGGCGCCGTCGGGATCCTGGAACAGGTGGCCCCGCGTCACGCCCGGGCGCACGCCCTCGGCCAGGGTGCCGAGGATTCCCTCGCCCAGACTGCGCTGGATGTCGAGCAGGGGGGTCAGGGGGAAGAAGAAGGGGTTGTTGTGGGATTGCACCATGGTTCGTATCTCCTTGTCAGCCCGGGTGTGGGCCATGGCGGGAGAAAGCAAACCGGATGCCAACGGCGGCGGGGAAGTCGTAAGTGCCTGCTGGAGAACGGATTAAATGATCGCGGGCCGAGGGAGGTCCCCCGGCCCGCGCGGCGATTTGCTGCCAGAATGGCGGCGGATCTGCCTATTTGGCCTCGGCGTCGGCTGGCTGGCTCCTTTGATCCGCAACCAGCGACGGGGCCGTTTCGACGTCCTTGGCGGACGGATTGCTCGGGGTCTGCGACGGGGTGCCCGCGGCTCGCTGCACGGCCGAGACGGCTTCGTTCAGCACTTCGCACATGCTCTGCAGCTCGTCGTGCTGACGGATGCGGCACTTGTACGTGACCTCCCCCGACGCGGCGATTTCGTTGCAGTACATGCGCATGCGGTAGGCGGGACCGGCGATGCGGTGGGTCACCAGGATGCCGACCAGGGTCATCGCGGGGATGAGCACTCCCAAGGTGATGAGCACGCTACGGGCCAAAACCCCGGGGGTCTCGGCCAGCAGCAGGTCGCCGTTGGAGGGCATGCTCTGGGAGAGGCTCAACATCGACTGGTTGAGCAGGACCACCTGGAAGAGGGTCGCTACACAGCCGACCGCCACGAAGGCGCCCACCAGCCGGAGCTGCAGGGACTTGTCGATGAGTTTGCGCGTGCGCAGATGCTTCTTTTGCTGCATGGGGATCTCCTAGGCCTGGGCCTGCTTCGGCTCGGTTGCGGGGGCGCTGGCCTCTTCCTGAGCACGGTTGCGCAGGCGGGTGAAGGCTTGGTTGATGGACCCGGCCAGGTTCTGCAGTTCGTCCTGGTCGCGCACCCGGCACGGCTCGCTGATATCGCCGTCTTCGGACACCTTGCGCAGGTAGTTCTCGATGCGGTAGGCGGGACCGGCGATGCGGTGGGTGACGTGTACGCCGACCACCAGCATGAAGGGCAGCAGGAACAGGGCCGTCCAGAGCAGGTTGCGCATGAGCAGACCCGGCATGGCGTCCTGGACGGTGCGCGCGACCTGGGTGTCTTCGATGCGCAGGCCCACTTCCATCAGGGATTGGGACAGCAGCAGGGCTTGGCCGAAGGCGGCGAAGCTCGAGATGGCGAGGAAGACGCCAATCATCTTGAGCTGCAGCTTGGGCTTGTTGAGTTTCTTCTTGCGGGGAGTGTGCGACATGGGATCAGAGGGCTCCGTTGCGAAGATAGATGGTCGTGGCGGTACGGCTGAGCTGGGCCCGACCGTTGTGCGTTCCGGATACGATGAACAGTTGCACGCGAAGGCTGCCGTCGGTGGGATCCCAGAGGAACATGGGATCTTCGAAGCCATCGTTGTTGAGGTCCGCGCCGTAGTTGCAGACTTCCTGGAGTACGATCGGCGGGCAAAGGGCCACTTCGGTGTCCGCCGCGCCGTTCGCCATGGCGTCCCAGCGCAGCAGCATGATCTGGCCGACGTCAAACGTGTCGGCGGTATCGCCGTCCAGGTTCAGGTCGCGGTTGGCCTGGACTTCGGTGAGCTGGCGCGACGCGCGGAAGGTGAGCGCAGACCAGCCATTGAGGGAGGGGGCTCCGGCCACCTCCGAGCCCCAGCGGATGCCGGTGGCGTCGAAGTAGTTGGTGCCGCCGGCGGGGTCGGTGGGCACCCGGAACGAGAAGCCCGTACCGTCGCCGCGGAAGAAGATCGGCCCACTCGGGCTGGCGGCCTGACCGTCCCATTGGCTTGCGGGCGGACCGGCCTGGTCTTCAAGGGCTACGGCACTACCGGCCCAGTAGGCGCGGACTCCCGAAGGGTGGCCGAACCCGCCCGTGCACTGCACCCCGCGCGTCATGCCGGTGATCGTATGGGTGCTGCGATCGAGGCCGGTGTAGTCGGCGCGCTCTTCGCTCACCGTGCCCGGTTCGAACAGCAGGGTGCCGGTCGGAGGAATGCCGAGGCTGCTGTCGAAGGTGGCGGTGGTCCCGGCGGCAGTGGCGGCGCTGGATAGCCATCCCGCGGCAGCGCTGCCTGCGGCGAATTCGAGCTCCTGCTCGATGCGGTGCATGACCACCTGGGCCGCTCGCTCGCGGTGCGTGGTGGTGACCAGCTCGCCCAGGTTCTTCGCCTCACGCTGCATGCCGACGATCATCGACGCCATGATGATTGTCAGGATCGTGGCCGTGATCATGATCTCGACCAGCGTGAAACCGCCTCGGGGCCGCGGCCGGGGAGTCCCCGGCCTGTGTACGCTCTGGACCTTCATGGACTACATGTTGGTCAGGTAGAAGGCCTGGGTCGCCTGGCGCTGGCCGCCCGCGCTGGACCAGCGCGTACGCACGATCACGGGCAGCAGGGTGCAATCGGCGCTGACGTCGGTGTCGGCGGCGTCGCCATCCCCGTTCAGGTCGCGCGGCAGGCCAAGGGTGATGCCCAGGTCGGCATCGGTGGTGGTTTCGTCCAGGATGATCTGCACGGTGCCCACCGAAGGGTTGCCGTTCCAGGGGTCGAGCCCCTGCACGTTGAAGGTGTCGCCGACGATCCCGCCCGGTTGCATCACCGGCAGGATGTTGGCGGTCCAGCCGCCCGTGGCCTCCATGGCGCGGGCGGAGTTGGCTTTGATGCGCTCGACCACGTCCTGCGTGGCCATGGTGGCCAGGCGGCGGGCTTCGTCAGCGCGATCGAGGGAATGGATGACTACCGAGGTCGAAGAGAGGGCCAGGAGCCCGATCGTCAGGACACAGGTGGCAATCATGACTTCGACCAGGCTGAAGCCAGCCTGGGCGAGTTGCCGGGTGCGAGCGGAGGGACGGCGTTTCATGGGTGTGTCTCAGGGAATCCGCTCCGTTGTCGGCACGAATGCGGAAACACTGATGGGGTCCTTGGGGGTTCGCTTCCGGGCCATGCCCCGCCTTGGGAATCGACCCGGAAATGGGGTTCGTGTCGCCTTTGGGGGTGGCTGGGGCGTAGGAAGTCGGTTTTTCGGGGAAGGGCTAAACCCCTATCCACGAAGTGGTCGATGAACGCCGACGTATGCCCTTCTCTGTCCAGGGCGTGCACGCCTCCCCCCGGAGGCAAAGGCCCAATTCCATGTCCAATCGCCCGCCCGGAGCCGTGCCGCATACGGATCCGTCCCAGCGCATCTCCCGTTCCCACCGCGCCCACCGGCGTGGCTCCGCCATGATCGTCGTGATCTGCGCGGTCTCCGTGGTCGGGGTCATGATGCTGACCATGCTTTCCGCCGTGGTGGACACTTCCAAGTGGACCGACCAACAGGTGGAGTCCTTCCAGGTCGAGTCTGCGGCGGAGACGGCTGTTGCCCTCGTCGCGAGCGACCTCTGGACCAACTACAACCGGACGGCCAATGGTCGCGGTGGACTGCTTGGGTTCCAGGGATTCCTGGAAACGCAGGGGGTTGGGGCCGGAGCCCTCTCCGACTACCGCGGCTTGGCCAAACTGCCGCAGAACAAGAAGGGTGACTTCGTCGTGGACGGAGTCAACGTGGAGTCCCTGAGCGTGCGGCGCGAGGATTCCTTCGATAGCGTGCGTCTGTTCATCGAGTGCACGACCAGCAACCGCAGTTCGGTGGCCGCCGGGGAGCCCGCGAACGAGTTCCGCGTGCAGCACGTCTACGAAATCGGCGCTGGCGACTGGGAAGGCACCGAGTTCGCCTTGCTCGCGAACAACGTGAACTGCCTGTTGTGCCACACCAACGTGGACAACGCGCAGCGCTACTACAACAACGACGCCAACAAGATGGGAACTTTCGATCGCGTGCGACTCGGCAGCATCGAAACCTTCCACGTGCGTAGCAAGCCGGATTCGCGCATCGCTGGCACGATCTACCTCGGCGGGGACGCCGTGCAGGCGGATGGCAGCCGCCTGGACAACTGGCATAGCCTAAGCTTGCAGTCCGCGGAGTTCACCGAAGAAGGCAAGCTCGTCGAGGATGCCTGGGGCAAGCTCCGCTACAACGCACTCGACCCGGCCAGCGCGCTCAACCCGGATCCGATGGAGAACCTCTATCTGGACTACCTGGCGGGCGGGGACGAGGCGCAAATCGATGGCGTGCTGCCGTCGAGCTTCCCGTCCCCCTTCCCGGACAACGGCGGCATCGACCCGCTCACCAAACTGCCGACCCCTGAATTCGGCGGCAACCGCAAGGTGGATTCGAACGAGTTCCTTGCAGCCACCGCTGGGACGGGTGGGGCCGTGTCCGGCGGTTCGGTCTCGGTCATGAAAAAGGACTGGACCGGCCGCATCACCAATGACGACCGCCTGCACACGATGCTCGCGGGCAACGCGACGTCCCTGAGCGGCCAGACGGATGGCAATGTGTACCTGAATGGCACCAAGGACAACCCGCTGATCCTGAACGGCGACGTGGCGATCGATGGCGACTTGATCATCAGCGGCTACGTCAAGGGCGTGGGTAGTTTGCGCGTGTCCGGCAACGTCTACATCCCATCCGACCTGCAATACATGGACGGCGCCACATCTGCCGGTGGTCGGACCTTTGGTACCGGGGCCGATGGCTCCAGCAACACCCTGGCGATCGCTTCGGGTGGCAACGTGGTCATTGGCGACTACTACCGGCCGAGCTGGGGCAAGGGCAACGATACGAACGGTTGGGGCAGCGGAAGCTTCAGCTTCCTCATGGAAGAGGCCGCCACCTTCAACCGGATGGAGTGGATGAAAACCCAGCCGACCCTGCCTGGTGAGTCCGTCTATGTGAAAACCGGGGAGAACGTCTGGTACGAGGATGTCGCGGTCAAGGTCAAGGAGACGTACTGGGAAGAACAGAACGTCTACGAGTGGCAGAAGACCGGCAACCAGATCCAGAAGACCGCCTATAAGTGGATCACCGTGAACAACGGTATGGCCGAGCCCTATTACTCGGAGTGGCAGGAAAAGGTCGTCGACTACTACTACTGGGTCGATGAAGAGGTCAAGGTCCTGGTCAGCACCAAGCAGGTCAAGAAGAACCGCTGGGTCGAAACCGGCGAGTACACCCAGAAAGAGCATGTCGACGAAATCTGGGAGTGGCAGACGCCGCAGTACGACAACCCGTACTTCCAGGGAGCGAACTACGTGCCGCGCTACTACGCGTTCGCCGAGGGGACCTATGCGCCGATCCCGAACAAGCAGGGGCACTTCGACCCTGATTCCAGCCTGTGGATCGCCGACGAGATTGTGGGGGGATGGAACAGCTCGAAGCTGAACCTGCCGCGTACTTCGGTTCCTACCGATCCGTTCCTGTTCGATGCGAATGGGGACCCGATTGCCACCGTGGTGAACATTTCCCCGAAAGCCAACTGGATCGATGCGGTGCGCATGAAGCAGCTCATCCGCGACATGGCCAAGGAACGCGACGAGGAGCAACCGTTCACGCTGGATGCCACGATCTATAGCAACAACAGCATCTTCGGCATGGTGGCGGATGACAAACAAGCCGGCACCAACGGCACGATGCTGATCAACGGCCTCATCGTCGCCGCCGACGTGGGTCTGCTCGCCCCGCGCGGCACCCAGATCAACTACGACCCGCGCGGCCGAGATCTGATGGACATCGATTCCGATTCCAGTCTCCAGATCCGCCGCCACGTCCGCACACCCCTGCCCTGAAACCTGCCAGAAACCATCCCGCCATGAAATCTATCCAGTCCCTGCATCGCAGCTCTCCGAAGCGCCGAGGCCTTGCCCTCGCCGCTGCGATTTCTGTGCTCGCCATCCTGGGCGTGCTCTTCCTGAGTCTGCTGGGCGGTACCGTGGACAAGAAGCACTGGACCGACGAACAGGAGGACGACGCGCAGGTCGAAGCGGTCGCGGAAGCGGCTATTTCACTCGCGGCCAACCGCCTGTGGACCGGATTCCAGGTCATGTACGGGCCGGACAACCTGCAGCCCTGGAACTTCCGCCTCTACCTCGACGGGATCGGCATCACCGATCAATCGGGGGCGGCGAACCCGCTGCCGAGCGACTTCTTGGGTGGAGTCGGCCTCGGCGTCGATCCGGATGGCAACTATCCGCTAGGGGCGGGGTATCTGACCCGCCTGGAGGTGCTGCGCGAGGATAGCTGGGACTCCTCGCGCCTGACCGTAATGGTGGAGGCTTCGATGGCCCCCGATGCGGTGATGGGGCGCGAGAAGAACAAGGCGACCCTGCAGCAATCGTTCGAGATCGATCGTCCCGCCTGGGAAGGTCTGGAGTACGCCCTGCTGGCAAACAACGTCAACTGCATCCTCTGCCACGCGCAGATCGACGATGCGGAGCGCTTCTACAACAACAACCCCGGCGAGCGCAGCAGTTTCGACCGCGTGCGCGTGGGTTCGATCGAAAGCATCCACATCCGCTCCAACCCCGAATCCTCGATTGCTGGCACCCTATACCTCGGGGGCAATGCGCTGGAGGACGACGGCGACCCGCTGACCAACTGGAGCTCGCTCAGTCTCAAGAGCTACTCTTTCGACACGGACGGCAAGCTGCTCGAAGACGCCTTCGGCGGCATGACGCAGCAGAACCTGAGCCCGGCCGATGCGGTCAACCCGCTGGCGCTCGAGAACCTCTACCTGGACTACCTAGCGAACGGCGTTACGGGCATGGTCGACGGCGACCTGCCGGACTACTTCCCGTCACCCTTCCCGGACAACGGGGGGTTCGATTCGATCTCTGGCGTGGCGACTCCGCAGTACGCGGACAACCGCATCCTCGACCCAAACGAGTTCATGGCCACCGCGGGTTCCGCGACGGGCACGATCAGCGGCGGAGAAGTGGCCGTGGTGCCCTATGGCAGCACGATCTCGAGCCTTGGCGCGTTCGACGCCGCTCTGACTTCGGGTTCCAGTTCGCTTGGCAACTTGACCATGGGCAACGTCGTGCTCTACGGCACCGAAGCCAACCCGATCGTGCTGGACGGCACCATCGCGGTGGACGGAGACGTGGTACTGGCCGGCGTGATCAAGGGGTCCGGGGCCATCATGGCTTCGGGCAACGTGTTCATTCCGGGTGAATTGAAGTACGCGGACGGCGTCGATGGCGGCGGCAACCGCACCTTCGGTGTGGCGACCGATGGCACGCTGAACGCGGTGGCGGTGACGGCGGGCGGCAACGTGACCTTCGGCGACCCGAGTCACGTGACGAGCGGAACGCCTGTGGATGGCACACCCGCCACCCAGTTCAACTTCATCATGGACGAACTGGCCATCTTCAACCGGGGCGAGTGGATTAAGACCCAGCCGCAGTTGCCTGGAAAAGCCGTGTACCAGATGACGGGTTCGAACACCACGTCGGTGTGGATCCAGCCCATGATGGACGAGACGTACTACGAGGACGTGGACGTCTACGAATGGCAACCCACCGGCAACCAGTACCTGCAGGCGGTGTACGGTTGGGTGGAGACCGGGACGCATACGGTGGACGACTACACAACCATCTACCACCCGGCGGATCCGCCCGCGCCCTATGGTTCCCCTTGGAACGAGACGGTGTGGGTGGGCAGCCACGAGGAGCCTACCTACGAATGGCTGCAAACCGGTTCGACCCTCGTGAATGAGATGGCGTACGTCTACGTGCGCACGGATTCGGTCGAGAAGCATCGGTCGGTCCCGGATGGGGCGGGATACTGGCAGGATCAGACCTCGGATATCTGGCAGTGGGTTACGCCTTGGCACGACAACCCGCAATACGCCGGAGCGGACTACATTCCGCGCTATTACGCGTACAAGGAAGGTGCGCCGGTACCCATCTACAACAAAGGTGGCTACTTCGTGCCGTCAACCGGCCTTTGGCACGCCCCGGAGCGGGCGGAGAACTGGACCAATGGCCGTTTGACCCTGGCCAACGTCAGCAACACCAGCGATCCGTTCCTCTACGATAGTTCCGGGAACCCGAAAGCCGTGGTACAGACCTTGTCGCCGACGTCGAACTGGCTGACGGCGGGGGCCCTTTCCGCCCTGGTGGACCGGGAATTCTCGGGCCGCACGGCTTCGGATCCGGTGATCATGGACGCCACCCTGTACTCAGCCAACGCGATCTTCGGCATGGTGCCGAAACGCAGCCAGCCCGGGGTCGATGGCAAGCTGCTGGTGAACGGCGGCCTGGTGGCAGCGGACATCGGGGTGCTTGCCCCGAGCGGCATCCGCATCAACTACGATCGACGCAGCCGCCGCATGCTCAGCGTGTCCGATGACCGCCGCCTGACCATGCGCCGCTCGCTTTGGGCGCCCGCGCCCCGGCTGTAGGACGAAGGCTCTCCCGCGCAGCCCCGTGTTTCCTTTGGATGCACGGGGCTGCGCGCATTTCAACGAGGCTTGACGATCCCCTGACAAAGGGCGTTCCCAGCCCAGGAGCCCCAAGAAAGTTCAAGCAGGAGGGACCCTTCTGGCCTAAATTACGTGGCCCCTCCCTATGTCCGCCGACCCTTCGTTTTCCACCTGCATCCTGCCCTTGGCCTACATCGGCCCCGGTGCCGGTTTCGCTGCTGCCGGGTCCCTGCTCGTACTGCTCGGAACATTTCTGCTGGCCCTGGGCATCATCCTCATCTGGCCACTCAAAGCGGTCGTGCGCTTGGTGGGGGGACGGCGCCGAGGTCCGGCCAAGGTCAAACGGCTCGTGGTCCTGGGGCTCGATGGTTTCGATCCTGGCTTGGCTCGCCGTTTTGCTGCCGAAGGGCGCATGCCGAACTTCGAAGCGCTGGCGAAGGAAGGTTGCTTCCACGACTTGAACACCTCGCTGCCGTCGATTTCTCCGGTGGCCTGGTCGACCTTCGCCACCGGCGTCGACGCGTCGCGGCACAACATCTATGACTTCCTGACCCGGGATCCCTGTTCGTACATGCCGGTGCTCTCGTCGACCGAGACCCGCAGCATGCCGCGAGAGATCAATCTCGGCTTTGCGCGGGTGCCGTTTGGATCGAAGCCCGTGCACAAGATCCTGCAGAAGAGCCAGCCGTTCTGGAAGCTGCTCGGAGCCGGCCGCGTCTGGTCGTCGATTCTGCGCGTTCCGATCACGTATCCCGCCCAGGCCTTCCCGCATGGCACCCTGCTCTCGGGCATGTGCGTGCCGGATATACAGGGCACCCAGGGCTCGTTTTCCTTCTACTCGACGCAGGAACGCCCCCCTGGCAAACACACCGGCGGGCAGCAGTTCCGCGTGACCGTGCGCGACGGGCGCATCGAATCGAATCTGAAGGGCCCGCTCGGCAAGGACGGCCGTCACCAGGATTGCCCGTTCACGGTGGAGCTGGATGGGGCCAAACGCCGCGCCCGCATCCAAGTCGGCGGGGATACCGTCGAAGTGGGGCCGAAGGAGTACACGCCGTGGATCAAGGTGCCCTTCGATGGCTGCCAGGGCATCGCGCGTTTCTACATCCAGACCTGGGAAGACGGGAACTTCGGCCTCTACGTCACGCCGATCAATATCGATCCCGAAAAGCCCGCGCTGCCGATCAGTCACCCGTTGGTCTACTCGATCTACCTGGCCAAGACCCTCGGCCCCTTCGCCACGCTGGGGCTGGCGGAGGACACCTGGGCCTTGAACGAGCGCGTGATCGACGAAGAGGCGTTCCACCAGCAGGCTTGGAACATCTTCGAGGAACGCAAGCGCATGTTCTGGGATGCGATCGAAAAGACGCCCAGCGGCTTCGTGACCTGCGTGTTCGATACCACCGACCGGGTGTCGCACATGTTCTATCGGTACCTGGAGCCTGACCACCCCGCGAACGTCGGCAAGGAAACCGAGCGCAACAAGAACGTGATCGCCGACATGTATCAGGCGATGGACGGTTTCCTCGCCGAAGTGCGCGCCAAACTCGGCAATGATCCCGAGACGGTGTTGATGGTGATTTCGGACCACGGCTTCTGCAGTTTCCGCCGCGGGGTCAACCTGAACTCCTGGTTGCGCGACGAAGGCTATCTGGTGCTCAAGGATGGCGCGCAGACGTCCGGCGATTGGTTCGAGAACGTCGATTGGGATCGCACCCGCGCGTTCACCCTCGGCCTCACCGGCATTTTCCTGAATCGCAAGGGCCGCGAGCGCAATGGCATCGTCGAGTCGGGTGAAGAAGCCCGCGCCCTGGGCGAGGAGATCCGCACCAAGCTGATGGAACTGCGCGATCCTGCCACCGGCGAGCCCATCATGAACTCGGTGTTCGTGACCGCCGAGGTACACGCCGGCCCCTATGCCGACCTCGCGCCGGAGGTGCTCATCGGTTACAAACGCGGCTATCGCCACTCCTGGGATTGCGCCACGGGCGCGGTCTCGGCCGAGGTCTTCAGCGACAACACCAAATCCTGGTCCGGCGACCACTGCGTCGATCCGCGCCTAGTGCCCGGTGTGTTCTGGTGCAACCGCGCGATCAACACGGCGACGCCGAACCTCATGGATATCGCGCCCACGGCGTTGGATCTGTTCGGCATCGAGATTCCCAGTTACATGATGGGCCGGCCCTTGTTCGGCCCGCGTCCGGTCGAAAGCAAAGCCGCCACGCAGACGGTAAGTGACTACCGCCAACAGGTGCTGCACGAGACGGAGGTCCAGCGGTGAAGCGCGCCATCTGGTGCCTCGCGCTGCTGCCGCTGGTGGCCTGCGCCAAGGATTCGCAGGGCGGGTCCACCGCTTCGCACAAACGCGTGGTCGTGCTCGGCATCGACGGGCTCGATCCGGATCTCCTGCAGCAGGCGATCGAGCGTTTCCCCGAGCGCATGGGCAACTTCCGGCGGCTGATCGGCCAAGGCGGCGGAATCCGCCGCCTGGAGACGTCCTATCCGCCCCAGAGCCCCGTCGCCTGGTCGTGTTTCATCACCGGCCGCAATCCCGGCGGCCACGGCGTCTACGACTTCATCCACCGCGATCCCAAGACTTACCGCGAGGTGCCGGGCACGCTCACGCCGATGGAGTCCAGCCCATGGCCCCTGCCCGGGCCTTGGCAACTACCCAGCACCCACGGCGGCGAGAGCCACCGCAGCGGCAAGGCCTTCTGGTCCGTGCTCGGCGATGCGGGGGTGCCCTGCGACGTCTGGCGCATGCCGATCAACTTCCCGGTCGAACCCGGCCGCGGCCTGTCGATGTCGGGCATGTTGACGCCGGCGATCGACTCCGCTTACGGCCAACCGACCCTGTACAGCACGAACCCGCCGCTGGAGCTGCTCGGGGACAGCAAGAGCGTGCGTATCGACGTGCGCAGCGGCCGCGTGCGTACGGTGTTGCTGGGCCCCGACAATCCGTTCCGCGACGATGCACGGCGCTCCACTGCGCCGCTCGATCTATTCGTCGACGACGGCGGACGGGGTTTGGCGTTGGAGCTGGGCGGGCAATCGCTTGTGCTGGTTCCCGGCCAGTGGAGTCGCTTCCTCAAGGTCGAATTCCCGCTGCTGCCTGGCGGCGCCCAGAAGGTGCGCGGCATCGTGCGCTTCTACTTGCGCAGCCTGTCGCCCGAACTCGAGCTCTACGCGTCCCCGGTCAACATCGATCCGGAGGATCCGGCCAGTCCGATCACCGATCCCGGGCCCTACAGCGCGGAATTGGCGCAGGCGATCGGTCCCTACTACACCCAGGGCATGGCCGAGGACGTGAACGGGTTGAAGAAGGGATTCCTCGACGACGAGGAATTCATGGCGCAGACGCAGCTCGTGTTCCGCGAGCGCGGGCGCATGCTGGAGACCGCGCTCGATCGCTACATGGCGAGCGATGCTGGCGGAGTGCTCTTCTTCTACTACTCCACCGTCGACCTGTGCGGCCACATGATCTGGCGCCTCGGCGACCCGGCCCACCCCGACTACGACCCGGAACTCTCCGCCCGCGATTCCTCGTGGTGGTCCGGACGTCCGGGCAGCACCTGGCAGGATGTGCTCGTCGACCTCTACCTGCGCATGGATCCGATCCTCGGCCGCATCCGCGAGCAGGTGGGGGAAGACACGCTGATCCTGGTGATGAGCGACCACGGCTTTGCGCCGTTCCATCGCCTCTTCAGCCTGAACCGTTGGTTGTATGAGCAAGGGTATCTCGTGCTCAAACCCGGTCTGCAGCCGGAGGTGAGTCCCGATGACCCCGACTTCCGCCCCGTGGTGCTCGCCGATGCCGTCGACTGGTCGAAAACCGTGGCCTACGGCATGGGCTTCAACGGCCTGTACCTGAACCTGCGCGGCCGGGAGGCGCAGGGCATCGTGGAGCCGGGGGAATCGGCAAACGCGTTGCTGGAGAAGCTGAAGGGCGAACTCGAGGCCCTGCGCGATGATGCACCGGAACGGCGCGGCACGCAGATCGTGCTGCACGCCGATCGCGCCGATGCAGTGTACTCCGGCGCACGCAGCACCGAAGCTCCGGACCTGGTTGTGGGATACAACGCGGGTTATGGCAACTCGGACGAGTCCTCGCTCGGCCGGATCCCGTTTGCCGTGCTGCGCGACAACCTCGGCGGAACCTTCAACGGCAACCACCTCATGCACCCCAGCGTTGTGCAGGGCACCTTGATCACCAACGGTGTCCCAGGGCGCGGCGTTTTGGGACTCGAAGATGTGACGGCGGAATTGTTCCGCCAATATGATGTGACTCCCCCCGAAGCCATCGACGGTACGCCGTTCCTGGAGTAGGGGGCCCGCATCGGAGAATCAGAAATGTTTGGTAGCGGCAACAAGATCAAGATCGACAAGGACCTGCTCGAGCGCATCAAGAAGATCGCCGAGGTGGCCGGATATGCCTCGCACGAGGAATTCATCCACCACGTGCTCGAACGCGAAGTGGCCCAGTTCGAGGACGCCCAGTCCGACGAGGACATCACCAACAAGTTGCGCGGTCTGGGATACATCTCCTGACCCACGCCTCCCGCGATGCTCGATGCCCTGCACCACTCGGTGACGCGCCTGTTCGATGTGCTGCTCGCACCGATCGAACGAATCGGCGTGCCGTGGGTCATCTTGCTGGTCGGCGCGGTGTTCGGCGTGTTGGCGCTCTGGATCTTCAAGTGGATCAGCCCGCAGCGGGCGATCCGGAACGCCAAGGCGCGCATCCAGGGGCACATGATCGAGATCCGCCTGTACCAGGAGGATCTCGGACTCGTCAGCCGGGCCATCGGCAAGGTGCTGCTGCTCAACGTGCGCTACCTGTTGCTCAACCTGCTGCCGTTCCTGCCCCTGTCCCTGCCCTTCGTGGTTCTGGCTGGGCAATTGGTCGTGCGCTACGGGTTTGATCCCGTGCCGATCCGGGAAGAAAACTCGGGCCTGGCCGGAGACGGCATCACCCTGAACCTGACCTGGGATCCGGCGCTGTCGAGTGGCGCGCAAGTCGAACTCCCCGGTGGGCTGTTCGCCGTATCGCCCCTGGTGGTGACCACCGATCAAGGCCGTGCCTGGCAGGAAGTGCGCGCAACCCAAGCGGGCTTGAACGAGATCCAGGTTGAGGTGGGCGGCGAACGTGTGCTGAAACGCCTGTACGCGGGCACCCCCGATGGATTCGGTTCGCCGCGGGTGCCGATCCAAGGGGTGCGTACCTCGGGTCTGGACGCCTGGCTCTGGCCGGCCGAGGATTCGCTGCCGGGAGCCGGCCTCACGCGCGTGGAATTCACCTATCCAAACGCAAAACTCGGCTGGTTGCCGGGATCCGGCCCGGGCGCTGTGCTCCTGTGGTTCGTGGTGTCTTCGATGGTGGCCGGCGTGCTGGCCCTCAAACCCCTGAAAGTGACCATCTGATGCAAAGCTCGGAGCGTTCCCTGATCGATGCTGGAGTCGAGCGCGCCATCGTGGTGGCCCTGACCGCCCACGCAGGCCAGAACCGCAAGGGCAGCACGACGCCGTACGTGAGCCACCCGCTGCACGTCGCCTTGTGCCTGCAAAGCCTGGGCATGCACGTGGATGTGGTGCAGGCAGGTCTGCTCCACGATGTGGTCGAGGACTGCGACGACTGGACGCTGGCGCGGCTCGAGGCGGAATTCGGCCCGCGCGTGGCGGCTTACGTGGGGGAGCTCACCGAGGACAAAGGACGCAGTTGGGAGGAGCGCAAACAGGGTGCGGTCTCCAAGGTGCCCCGCATGAGCGCCGAGGCGGCGACCATCAAGGGCGCAGACAAGCTACACAACCTCTCGACCCTCGTTCAGGCCCTGCGCGCCGCCGCCCATCCGGACGAGGTCTGGCGCCACTTCAGCCGCGGACCGGAGCAGACGCTGCAGCTCGCCGAACAACTTGTCGCTGCGCTGCAACCTCGCCTGCCCGCCGCCTTGGCGAGCAATCTGTCCGCGGTGCTGGGCGAGTTGCGGGCTTTGATTCACGGCGCCTGAGCGCCATCCCGCGCCCTAGAGGTCCAAGTCCGCCAGCGCGCCCAGCAGCCGATCCCGATCCGCCGGCCGGCACACGAGGAACTCGTTGTTGTGCACGTCGCGCTGGTTGTAGCGCTGGGTGCTGCCGTCGAGGCGCGAAACGTGCCAATCCAGCGCGCGCGCAATGCACTCGGGGGCGCAGGTGTCCCATTCCTTCAGGCCTTCGCGGTGCACGTAGGCATCGGCCTGGCCGTCGAGCAGCAGCGACACCTTGTTGCCAACGCTGCCGCAGGGCACGAGTTCGGCGCCGAGGGTTTCGGCGAGGCGTTCGACCCAAGGCGGCGTGTGGCTGCGGCTGACCGCCAGGCGCAGGGGCCCGGTGCGCGGTTCGTCGCCGGCCAGCAGGCTTCCCTGGCCTTCGACCCCGGCCGCCGCCTGGCCCGGGGCGCAGACCCCCCAGATCAGCCGGTCCTGGGCGGGAAGGGCCACCGCGCCGAGGTGGCAGGCCCCGTCGACCACCAGGCCCACGTGCACCGCCCAATCGGCCCGTCCGCTGCGGTACTCCTTGGTGCCGTCCAGGGGGTCCACGATCCACACCCGGCTCTTGGCCAGGCGCTCGGCAGTGTCCTTGGTTTCCTCGGAAAGCAGCCCATCTTCCTCGTATCTGCCCGTTATCAGGCCTTGGAGCAGGGCGTCGCAGGCCTGGTCGCCCACGTCCCCCAAGGTTTCGGCCTGCCAGCGCCCGGAGCGGGCCAGGCGCAGGGCCCGGCGGCCTGCCCAGCGGGCCGCGGCGATGGCGAACTCAAGATCGACGCGCAGGGGATCGGCGGGGGAGGTCATGGCTCAGCCTTGTTGGGATCCGGGGGCCTGATGCGGGGCGATCGGGCCGGCCCAGCCGCCGATGCCGCTCTCGAGGTTGAAGAGGCGCGGGAACCCCTGTTGCGACAGGAACTCGCACACCGCCACCGAGCGGCCGCCCGAGGCGCAATAGACCACGAGGGCCTTGTCCCGCGGCAACTCCGCGAGCCGCGCCTGGATCTGGTCCATCGGGATCCAGAGGGCGCCGGGGATGCAGCCCCGGGCCACCTCACCAGAGGTGCGCACGTCGAGCCAGCAAGCCGCGCCGTCCGCGTGCATGCCCTGGGCCGCCGCCCCATCCACATCCTGCCAGAACTGCCCTTCTGCGAGCATTTCGGGTGTCAGGTTGCCCCCTTCGGCCAGGCGCTCCAGCAGGCGCTGATGCAGCGCGAGCTGGGCCTCAAGCTTCTGCATGTCGCGACCGAGTGCCTGCCGGGCATCGCGGCCCGGATCGGCTTCGGCGGCGAGGGCGGCGTTGCGGCGCAGGAGGGCGAGCAGGGCCACGGCCAGGGCCGCTGCGGAAAGCACGGTGGGGAGCATGAAACGGGGGGGCTGGAGGGGGTTTGGTTGGGCACAGCGAGTGGGGAGTCTATAAGATGGCAGCCGCAAACGGTGTCCCGGGAAATCAGCCCCGGGGCATTCTGCGATCTCCACCCAGAGTCGCGCCCCAGGCGTGGCGTCAGGCAAGCCCATGAGCCCCCAACAGGAAACCAGTCCGGAACTGCCCCTCCAACAGGTCGATCGAGTCGTGATCCGCTTTGCGGGGGACTCCGGGGACGGCATCCAGATCACCGGCAGCCAGTTCACGATGACCAGTGCGCTGGTTGGCAACGACCTCGCCACGTTGCCCGACTTCCCCGCCGAGATCCGCGCCCCAGCCGGCACCCGGCCGGGCGTCTCCGGATTCCAGATCCAGTTCAGCTCGAGCGATATCCACACCCCCGGGGACGCGCCGGATGTGCTCGTGGCGATGAACCCGGCCGCGCTCGTGGTCAACCTGAAGGCGCTCAAGACCGGCGGCACCGTCGTGGTCAACACCGGCAACTTCAAGGAACAGGATCTGCGCAAAGCCAAACTGGAGCGCAACCCGCTCGAAGACGGCACGGTCAGCGGCTACCGCGTGATCCAAGTCGACATCAACGAGCGCGTCAAAGAGGCGCTGGCCGAGTCGCCCTTGAGCGCCAAGGAAAAGGAGCGCTGCAAGAACTTCTACACGCTGGGCATCATGTACTGGCTGTACAGCCGGCCGCTCGAGCCGACGCTGCAGTGGCTGGACGCGAAGTTCGGCAAGCTGCCCGAACTGGCCCAAGCCAACAAGATGGCGCTGCGCGCGGGTTACAACGCTGGCGACATCCACGAGCTGTTCCAAGGGCACTACGAGGTTCCGAAGACCGAGTCTTTGCCCTCCGGCACGTACAGCAACGTGATGGGCAACGAAGCCACCGCCATCGGCCTGGTGGCCGGTGCCGAGCTGGCGGGCCTGCCCCTCGTGCTCGGTTCCTATCCGATCACCCCGGCGTCCACCGTGCTCGAAGCCCTGGCCGGCTACAAGGCCCACGGCGTCGTGACGATCCAGGCCGAAGACGAGATCGCGGCCATCTGCGCGGCGATCGGCGCCTCCTACGGCGGCGCGCTCGGCGTCACCAGCACCTCGGGACCCGGCATGGCGCTCAAGACCGAAGCCATGGGCCTCGCCGTCGCCGTTGAACTGCCGCTCGTCATCCTCGACGTGCAGCGCGCGGGTCCGTCCACGGGCATGCCCACCAAGGTGGAGCAGTCCGACCTGTTGCAGTCGATCTTCGGCCGCAACGGGGACACCCCGATCCCCGTGCTCGCGATCTCGCGTCCCTCCGACGCCTTCGACATGGCGGTCGAAGCCTGCCGCATCGCGGTGCAGTACATGACCCCGGTCATCCTGCTGTCCGACAACTTCATCGCCAACGGGGCTGAGCCGTGGAAGCTGCCGGACCTCGACGCGTTGCCGAAGTTCCCGGCGAAGTTCTACACCGGTCCGGAAAAGGTCGACATCTTCTCGCGCGACGAGAAAGGCGCACGCCCTTGGATCGTGCCGGGCACCCCGGGTCTGGAGTACCGCATCGGTGGTCTCGAACGGGACCGTGCCGGCAACGTCTCCTACGATCCCGACAACCACCAGCGCATGACCAACGAGCGTCACGCGAAGGTGGCAGGCATTGCGAAGTCCCTGAAGACGCCCAGCATCCAAGGGGCGCCCGAAGGCGACATCCTGCTGCTGGGTTGGGGTTCGACGGTGGGCGTGCTTACCCGCGCCTTCGAGGAGAGCGCCGCGAAAGGCCGCAAGGTCAGCCGCCTCCACCTGCGTCACCTGTGGCCGCTGCCGCCGGGACTCGACGAGATCTTCGCGCGCTTCAAGACCGTGCTGGTGCCCGAAAACAACGTGGGGCAACTGGCGCGCGTGCTGCGCAGCGAATTCCCGAGCCGCAACTTCGTCTCCCTGTCCAAGGTCACCGGGCAGCCCTTCCTCACCCACGAGATCCTGGCGGAACTCGACCGCCTTCTGGCCTAGGTACGCGTCATGTCGATCCAAGACACTCCCAAACTCACGCGCAAAGACTACCAGTCCGATCAGGAAGTGCGGTGGTGCCCGGGCTGCGGGGACTACGCCATCCTGGCCAGTGTGCAGAAGCACCTGGCGGACGTGGGGGCCGATCCCGCCAAGACCGTGGTGGTCAGTGGCATCGGCTGCTCGAGCCGTTTCCCGTACTACATGAACACGTACGGGTTCCACACGATTCACGGCCGCGCGCCGGCGATTGCGACGGGCCTCAAGGTGGCGCGCCCCGACCTCGACATCTGGATGATCACCGGCGACGGCGACTCCATGTCGATCGGCGGCAACCACCTGATCCACGTGTTGCGCCGCAACCCGAACATCAAGATCCTCGTCTTCAACAACGAGATCTACGGTCTGACCAAAGGCCAGTACTCGCCGACCTCGCCGCAGGGCACGGTCAAGAAGAGCACGCCGATGGGTTCGCTCGACCGGCCGTTCAACCCGTTGCAGCTCGCCCTCGGCAGCCAGGCCACCTTCGTGGCGCGTAGCGTGGACGCCGATCCCAAGCACCTCGGTGCCACCCTCGAGGCGGCCCACAAGCACCAGGGAACGGCCTTCGTCGAGATCATGCAGAACTGCGTGATCTTCAACAAAGACTTCTACAAGGAGTCGATGGAACGCGCCGTGCGCATGGAACGCACCGTCTCCCTCGAGCCGGGCCAGCCGATCCTCTACGGCGCCGACAAGGACAAGGGCCTGCGCTTCAACGGTCTCGAAGTCGAAATGTGCTCCGCCGCCGAAGCCGACACCTGGAACCCCTCCACCCGCAGCTCCGGCCCCGGCTACATCATGGCCTCGATCGACGAGATGGAAGGATTCCCGATGCCCCTCGGCATCTTCCGCCAGGTGCAAGCTCCCGCCTACGACGACCAGGTCCGCCTGCAGGTGCAAGCCGCCATCGAGAAGCGCGGCAAACGCACCCTCAAGGACCTGCTCTACTCCGGCGAAACCTGGACCGTCTGATCCAGTACTTGAGCCCAACAAAACGGAGGCCGGCGCCCAAGGGTGCCGGCCTCCATTCGTATCCGGGACACAGACGCGCTAACGCAGCTTTTCGATCGATCCCAGCGCCTGCCAGGACTCGACGCGGTGGGCGTCGAAGCGCAGGTCGCGGTGTTTGACGTCGACGCCGTAGGTGGCGGTTTCGCGGATCCAGTGGTCCACGTCGTCTGAGGCGGGTTTCGCCGGGTCCCAGACGTCGCAGTCGTGCATGAGCACTTCGAAGCCGTTGCATTGGTCGAAACGGCCGATGTATTTGGCGCCGTCGTTGCAGTGGATGACGAGGTTCATCCCGTGCGGCGCGTCCATGATGTTTTTGGGCATGGGGATTACTCCAGATCCATCCAGTTGAATTCGTCGCCGATGGCGAAGCAGTGCAGTTTGGCGTTCCGCACCGAGTGGGGCGCGTTTTCGTCGATGAAGACTTTCTTGGCCTTGCGTGCATCGTAGACGAGCACGGGGCCGTCGCCGAAGAAGAACATCTTCTCGTCTTGGATGCGCGCGGCCCCGTGTTCGCCGAGGCACATGGCCAGGAGGCGCGGTTGATCGAGTACGGCCGAAGCGGTCAGGGCGAAGCGGTCGCGCACCAGGGCGTCGGGCACGATGAAGCCCGACCAGAGTCCGAGGCCGCGCACCGGTTTGACCGCGAGGTGGGTCATGAGGGGTTTCTCTTCTTCGCCGTCGGCGCCGTGCTCGTGGCTGTGGTCGTGGCCGTCGTGCGCATCGTGGATGTAGGTGAAGCCGAGCACGGCGGACACCGGGCCGGCGGCGCCGATGATCTTCCCGCTGACCCGCCACTGGTGGAAACGGTGCGCGACGGCCGCGGCGGCCAGCTCCTTCATCAAGAGGTCCGGATCGCCGTCGGCGAACCAGATCACATCGGCGGCGTCGAAGGTGTTCAGCGCTTCGTCCCCGACGAGTTCGGTCATTAGCCGCACCGACTGCATGCCGAGGTCGGCGAAACGCTTCACTTCGGCCGCGCCCGCGTCGGGGGCGGTGCTCGCTTGGGGCAGGATGACGACCAGCGGATCGGGGGTTCCGGTGCTGGCCAGGGCCTCGACCATCGCGGATTCGAAAGCGCCCCAGTCGTTCAACGCGAGCACGGACCCGGAGCGGTACTCGGGTTCCGCCGGGGGCGCGTCCTGGGCGCGGGTGTAGAGGGCCGTTCCCAGGGCCAGGCAAAGCCCGGCCCCCAGCGTGATCGCGAGGCGTTTCATGGGGTCAGGAGAGGTGCTTCATGACGTGATCCACCTCGTCGGGGCTTCCGATGATGACGCTCACGCGGTCGTGCACGTCGGCGGGTTGGATCTCGAGGGTGCGCTCCAGGCCAGAATAGGCCTTGCCGCCAGCCTGTTCGACCAGCATTGCCATGGGATTTGCCTCGTACATCAGCCGGAGCTTGCCCTTGGGGGCCTTCTTGGTCGGCGGGTACAGGAAGACGCCCCCGCGGATCAGCACCCGGTGCACGTCGGCCACCATCGCGCCGGCGTAGCGGCTGGAGTAGCCCTCCTTGTGGGCCCAGGCCAGGTAGTTCTGGTAACCGGTGGGGAAAGTCTCCGCGTAGGCCTCGTTGATCGAATAGACCTTGCCGGCTTTCGGGATGCGCAGGTTGGGTTCAACCATCAGGAAAGAGCCGATCGACGGGTCGAGCACGAACATCTGCACGCCGTTGCCCGTGGTCATCACGAGGATGGTCGAGGGGCCGTAGAGCACGTAACCCGCGGCGACCTGACGCAGTCCGGGTTGCAGCACGGCGTTCTCCATCGGCTTGGCGCGTCGGTCGTGGGCGAGGATCGAGAAGATCGTGCCCACGCCGCCGCAGGTGTCGATGTTGGACGAACCATCGAGCGGATCGAACAGCGCGATGTACGGCCGTTCCGGATCGTTCGAGGTGCGCAGGATGATCGGTTCTTCGTTCTCTTCGGAAGCGACGATCGCGAGGCCGGCGCGATTGCCGAGGCAGCGCAGCAGGGTCTCGTTGGCGATCACGTCGAGCTTCTGTTGCACCTCGCCTTGCACGTTCTCGCACTCCAGGCTGCCGAGCACGTCTTCGAGGCGCGCGCGCCGACAGCGGGCAGCGATGTACTTGGACGCCAGCGTGATCGCGGACAGAATCCAGGTCAGACGGCCGGTGGCCCCAGGGTGGCGCGACTCCTCGTCGAGCAGCCAGGTCTGAACGGACATCAATCCGCCGTTGGGGTCTTCCAGGGGCACTTTCATGGGCAAAGCGAGAGGGTTGGGCTTGGGGGCCCGGGTGGCAGGGGGTCAAACAAGTTTCCCGGCTCTACGGGCCTTTGCAACCGAAACCCAGCCCGAAGCGGGGTCCCTGCCAAAGGATGACTCGGTGGGAGCCATGGCCGCGCAAAACAAGGAGCGATGGATCGGCACAAAAAGGGACCGGCCCGCCCCCGGAAAGGGGCGGGCCGGTCCTGATTGGGTATCGGTCCAACCGTCAGGCGGCCGGTCCGAAGTTCATCACTGGCAGAACTGCACTTGCACACCAGCGGTGGTGTTGGAGGTGCTGCCCGGGTTCAGGTCGCGGTACCAGTACTGGAAGTTCCAGGTCTCGCCCGGGCCGAACACGTAGCCGTAGGGGCCGTTGTTCAGGTCGGGGGTCAGGCTGACGTAGCCGAACAGACCGGAGTTCAGGATGTACTGGGTCTCGTTCCAGCGCACGATACCGGCGCCGAGGCAGAGGTTGCCCTGGCTGCCGCCACCGAGGGTGGAGTTGCCTTGGTTCGGGGCCATCAGGAAGTAGCCGAACTGGTTGGCCGGCAGGCCGGTGACCAGGAATTCCAGGTCGTTGGCGGCCACGTTCGGGGTACCGGTGATCTGCAGGTCGGCGCCGTTCGCGCTAACGGAGTTGGCGTTCGCGGTGCAGTACGAGCTGATCGAGCCGCCGAGGCAGGCGTTGCCGTCGGGGATGATCACGTCAGCCTGAAGGCTGTTGTTGGTGCCCGGCTCGAAGAGGCCCAGGGTGGCGCTGGCGTAAGCCGGAGCCGGCGGGGCGGCGACTTCGAAGCTGAAGTTGTACAGGAAGCCCCAACGGATGGCGTTGGCGTTCACGTTCTGGGCGTAGGTCTCGGTGACGGTCCAAGCCGGAGCGCCGCCCGCGTTGGAGTAACCCCAGTCGGTGTTGTCCCACGGGGAACCACTGTGGTGGTCCACGTCACGGAAGTTGACGTTGCTCAGCGGGCCCGGAAGCGCCGGAAGGGTGAAGGAGCCGACGGCTTGCTTCGAGTTGAAGTTCTGGATGGCGTAGTCGTAGCGCCAGTTGCCGCCGCCGAGATCGGTGGCCTTGGAGGCCACGAAGACGTAGCCGTGCACGCCGGCGCCGCCTTCATCGGTGTTCACCAGTTCGTCGATGTAGACGTCCGGGTACTCGTTCTGCCAGGCGAAGATGGCCGGGTCGAACATGTGGATCGAACCCACGTTCGCCAGGTTGCTCAGCGAGCCGTTGACGAAGCGGAATTCTTGCCAGGAGGCGTTGTTACGCGCGTTGCCGGCCAGTTGGTCGTGCTCGCTGATGTACTGGGCCTCGGAGATGTAGATCGAGTTGGAGTCCGCGGCCTCGGTGGTCGGGAACTGGATACGGCCGCGCAGGGGCAGAGCGCCGGAGGCGGTGACCCAGTTGGCCGGCCAGGTGCCGGTGGTCGGGTTGAGGTTGAAACGGGAAACGCCCTGGGCGCCGTCGTTCAGGCCGGAACCGTAGGTGTCGGCGCAGCCGATACCGAGGGTCGAGCAGGGGGTCGCCTGGCAGTTGCCGCAGGACGGCTCGCTGACGGCGCAGAAGGAGTCCTTCAGCCAGGCGTAACCCAGCATCTCGATCCGGCTGTCATAGATCCGGAACATGGTGGTGGAGATGGCGGGGGCCTGGTGGTTGCTCGGCGTCCAGTTGATCAGGACGTTGCCAACGTTGCAGGAGGTCGTGGCCAGCGAGTAGGCCACTTTGCCGGCCGAGGTGCCGTAGTAGGCGTAATCGCTACCACCGGCCACCTTGGAGACGGCGACGTCTTGGGCGAGCGCGGCCGGGGTCATAGCCAGGCCGGCCGCGAGGAGGATGTGAGTGTTTCGCATGTGCAGAGGTTCGGTTCGTTGTCGAGCGATCGAGACGGTGGAGAGGGCCGGGGACAGCTTGGCAGAGTACGACCACCCCCTCAGCCTCAAAGTCTAGCTCAAGGCTTCCACTTGGGGGCTGGATTCCACCCTCCTGAGACGGGTCGGGTCGGAAATAGGTTGCGTGCTCAGCGGCCGAGAGCTTGCAGCCTCTCATTTTGAGGCTCGACGGCCAGGGCCCGCTCCAGGGTCTTGGCCGCTTCCTCGGCCCGGCCCAGCTGCCGTTGCATCGAGACGAGGGCGATCCAGGCGTCTATCTGGTGGTCATCTTCCTCGATAACGCCGTTCAAAAGGGTCTCAACCTTTTCGGTTTCGGCCTGGTTCCACCACGCCTCCAGCAGTCGCCGCCAGGGGCCCCGGGCGGGTCCGGCCAGCTCTAGGGCCCGGTTCCAGTCCGCGATGGCCCCCTCCAGGTCCCCCTGATTCGCCCGTACGATCCCCAGGAACTCCCAAGCCGGGGCATCCCAGGTCCGCCTCTCAACCTGATCCTCCAAAGCCTTCTGGGCGATCTCCCACTGGCCAGCCTCCCGCGAGGCATCCACCAGGTACCGCATGACGTCCATGTGATCGGGACCCCGGCGCAGGGCATCCCGGTACAGGGGCAGGGCCTCCGCCGTCCGTCCCTCGGCCCGCAGCGAGTGGGCGGGTTCGACCAAGCAGTTCACGTCCTTCGAGGAGAGTCGTGCAACCACGGCCATGTCCTCGCGGAACCCCTGCACATCGCCGAGCACCATGCGGGCCCAGGCCCGTTCGACCCGCACCCGCGGCGTCTCCCACAGGCCCTCCTCGATGACGTGATCCGCCTGCCGCACGACCTCGCGCGCGGTGGCGGTGAGTTCATCCGTCACCGCGGGCCGATCGGTGGTGAACCACGCATCACGCACGGGCACCAGCGGGGCATAGGCCCGTTTGCTCTGCCAATCCTCGTAGCGGATCCACGCGGAGTGGCCCCAGAAGGCGAAGACCATAGCGAAACAGCCGAGGGCGATTTTGCCGGACGCGGTGAGGCGGCCTTGGTCCTTGAGCACGAACGGTGCGATCACAACGCGGTTCTTGGTGAACAGCTCGACTGTACGCAGCACGAAGAACGCCAGCACGCCGGCGATGCCCAGGGAAAGCAGGAACGGCACTTGCCCGTACAGTCCGCGGAACGTGAAGAACGCGGCGGCGAACGAAACCGCGAGCAGCAGCTCCCAGCCCCAAGTGAAACGCGGCCGACGGTGGCTCTTGCCGCGCACCGCGATCGCGGGTTTGCCGAAACCCAGGTGCAGGGCATCGTTGGGGCACACGCTGACGCAGTCCAGGCACTTCATGCAGCCCGGATCCACCACCATTCCGTACTTGCGCACCTCCACCGCCACCGCCACGTTGCTGGTGCACGCAATCGTGCAATGGCCGCATCCTTCGCAAGAATCGTCGACGCGGATGCGCAGCGGTGCGAAGCGATCGGCCACGTCCATGAACGCGCCGTAGGGGCAGGCATTCGTGCAGAAACCCTTCGCGCCGAGGAAGTAGACCGCCGCAAATCCCGCCACCAGGAAGGTCACGATCGAGATGACGAGGCCGGGGAAGGTCGCCCAGAACTGCGTGCTTTCGAGCTCCAGCGTCACGGGGATCTCGCCCACATCGAGCCGCATGCGCTCGAAGAAGGGCCAGAGGAACATGTAGAAGCCCGCGAGGAACGGCACGAACGCGAGCAGGCGTGAGCGCAGGGGACGCGGCGTGATGCCCAAACGCTTCATGATCCACGCGCAGAAGTCCTGCACCGCCACCAAGTGGCAGGCCCAGCCGCAGAAGAAGCGACCCAGGATCAAGGTGCTGCCGATCATCAGTAGGAAGAACAGGAAGCCGGCATTGATCGCCGAACGCTTGCTGAACTCCATTGCTTCGCTCGGCTCGAGCGGCGAGACCGTGCGACCGGTCTCCATCCAATGGGCGATGTGGATCGCGATCAGAACGTGCAGGCCGATCAGGACCGCGGCGCGCCAGCGGCTGACGCGCGAGGCGCGGATGCCCTGGCGGGTCTTGGGGCCTGCGACCTGGCAACCCTTGGGTGCTGTACTCACGCGGCCATCATAGATGGGGCCCCGAACCGATGCTGCCGCGCCGCCGGAACAAAGTGCGGATCCGGTTGGGCGGCGGAGCCAGCCCGGGATCCCGCTTCAGGACTTGCCCGAAGACCCAGGTTGGGACGGGGCGGGGCGCTCTTCGCGCAGGCCGCACGGCTTGCCCGATTCCCGCAGGACGACGGCGGCGGGCATGGTCTGCGAGCGGAAGCCGTAGGCCCGACAGGCATAGGGCTGGGCGGGCTGCCAGGTCATCAGGAAATGACGGCAGCCGGAACATGAGGTGCGCCCTTGAAGCGGTTCTCCCGGTACCATAGAAACTTGCCCGCCAGGGAACCCTATCGGGACCCTGGCGCCCAGGCTCAACCCCAAAGCGGGGGGATGGGCCCCCCGGCCCAAGCGGGATTCCGGGGACTCGCACCGCTGGACCCGGATTGGGAGGGATCATGATGCTCTTGGCAACGTGCCGGCCGCAGCCGGACACCTTCCCCCGGATCCGCCCGGTACGGGCTTGGAATTCCCAATGAGTCGTCGGGAAGAGATCGCAGAGATTCGGCAGGCCGCCTTCGATGGGGTGCCGGACGCCCAGTACGAGCTTGGCTGCGCCTATGCCGAAGGGCTGGGGGTGCCGCGCAACCCGCGCACGGCGCTGCGCTGGTTCCTGAAGTCCGCGGAGCAAGGCCACGCCGAAGCCCAGACCGCGGTCGGCTACTGCTATCTGAACGGCGAGGGCACCGCCGGGGACGACGATCAGGCTGTGCTCTGGTTGCGCCGCGCCCTTGAGAGCGGCTCCACCGATGCGCGGCGCTATCTGACTGGGTGCCGCATCTATGGTCAGGGCATGCCCGCCGAATTCGAAGCGGGTCTCGCGGAAGCCGAGGAGCTGTTCGCGAGCACCGAAGATCCGGAGTACGCCTACCTGCTCGCCTGCGCCTGGTCGGACCTGCGCGACGACGAAAGTCGCGCCCAATCCTGGCACGAACGGGCCGCCGCCCTCGGCCACGACGAATCGATGGTCTGGATGGGCTACTACCACCGGTACGGCATCGGTGTGCCGCGGGACCTCAAGCTTGCCTTCGAGTGGTACCAACGGGCTGCAGAAGCGGGCAACGAAGCCGGCCTCGAGAACATCGCCGTGTGTTATCAACACGGCGAAGGGGTGCCGCAGGACCTGGAGCTGGCCTACGACTATCGCCGCCAGGCCGCGGAGCGCGGTTTCTCGGTGAGCCGGCGCTGGCTCGGCAAACACCTGATCCACGGCGCAGGGGTCGCCGCGGATCCTGCCCGGGGCATCAGCATGCTCGAAGCCCTCGCCGACGAGGACGCCGCCGCCTGCATGATGCTCGGCGAGGTGTACTACTACGGCGAAGGGGTCGACAGCGACCTGGATCGCGCGACCCAATGGTTCGAACGCGCCGCGCAGGGGGACCTGCCCGAAGCGTGGACGTTCCTGGGCACGATGGCCTTCTACGGCGAAGGTCGCAACAAAGACGCGAAACTCGCCGAACGCCTCTACCGCCAAGCCGCCGAGCGGGATGAGCCCCAGGCCCTGTACAACCTCGCGTGGCTGCTCGAAGAGCGCGGCGAAGAAACTCTGGCCCTCGAATACCTCGAACGCGCCGCTGGCTTGGGCCACGGCCCCTCGGCCTGTTTGCTTGCCGAGCGCTGCCTGGAGGCCGAACCGCCGCAGTTCGATCGCGCCGTGGAATGGCTCGAGCCCGCCGTGGCCGAAGAGGATCCCGACGCGCTGTTCATGCGCGCCGAAATGCTGCGCGACGGCGTCGGCGGAGTCCCCGACCTGCGCGCGGCGATGGAGTTGTTCCATTTGGCGCAGATCCAGGGACGCGATACGCGCGTGGAGCGGGGGGTGTTGCGGCGGAGGAGGCGCGGAATGTGAGGGGGGTGGGGCGACTACGCCGCCCCACCCCCCTCACATTCCGCTCCCCCTCCCCCACAACACCCCCCGCCCCACGGTTGAATTGTGTTACGTACGGAAGCGGGTTTAAGGTCACGTTATTCGCCGCGTACGCCGCCGATTTCGGCGGCGTACGCGGCGAATAACGTGACTACTTAAACCCGCTTCCGTACGTAACACAATTCAACCGTGCCGATGCCCCAACCAAATCACCTTCAACATCTTCAAGTTAATCACCAAAAACCTCCAAGCCTGCCAAGGCGCAAACACCCTCCAAAACCGCGTCCACCCCGTCGGCTTCGTCGCAAACACCGCCTCATCCTCCGGCTGCCAAAGGACCCGCCCGTTCGCCATTTCCGCTTTCTTCTCTTCCATAACTATCTCCTCGCCGATCACTCGGGAATCAGGGACCAACCGGGACGCAGTTTCGCTTTGTGCAGGAACATGTGGTGCAGGCCGATCTTGATCCAGTGGCCAGCCAAACCAATCTCCCCGTACGTCAACTTGGTATCGCGGCCATACTCGGGATACCGCTCCCAATCGGGCACGATCGGATACACGACCATCGACGCGGCCGTACCCGTAAACGGGTTGGCCCCCGCCGAGGCCACACACGCCGCGCCCATCTCCGCCATCGACGCATAGTGCGGCGCGGCGTTCTTGCCTTCGATGCGATCGACGATCGTCTTGGCTACGGCCTTGCCGATCGTCGCCGACGGCATGCCAGTGCGCGGCGGGGTCGGGTTGATCGGAGTGCCGTTAACGCTCTTGCGCGGCTTCGAAATCGCGTGCGGGGGCGCGAACGCGATGCCCACGGCGAACAGGTTGTCGTAGGTCGGGTTCTGGTAGCTGCGCGGCCAGTCGCTGGCTTTCCACTCCTCGTAGGGTTTGCCTGAGTAGTCCGCGTCCACCTTCATGAACCCGTTCGGCGCGAACAGCGTGGAGGTGATGTCCTCACCCGCGCGGTTGAACGCGGCCAGGCCAACTCCCGAGAAGGGCGGCAGCAGCATCGCCAGGTCGAACTTGACCTCGTGTTGTCCGCCGTCGAGCGTTTCGTAGTACGCGCCGCCCTTCTGTACTTCCTGCACGTGCGCACGGGTGATCCACTTCAGGCCCCGTTCGGCAAACAGCGATTCGGTGAAGATCTTCGACGGCGTCACATACCCGCCGTACTTGAGGTTCAGGCCGCCCATGCCGAAGTCGCCGAGTTCGTACTCGTTGGACAACCACACGATCTCCGCCTTGTCGCGCACCTTGCGCTTGCGCAGCTCGAATTCCAGGTTGACGATGTATTCGAACGCAGCTCCTTGGCAAGTGCACGTGCCGTGCCCGGTGCCGACGAGGAAACGTTGCTTCTCGCCCTTGCGCATGCGCGCCACGGATTCATCCAGCGCGTGCGACATCTCCGCCGCGTGGCCTTCCGTGCAGACCGAGAAGGAATGACCGCCGTCGGGGCCGAGGCCGGGCGTAGCTTCGAACTTCAGCTTGGGCCCGGTGGCGTTGATCAGATAGTCGTAGGGCAGGTTCTCGCGTTTGCCCTCTTGGCCGGCCACGGTCGATTCGACCACGACGTAGGGCTGGGCGTTGTCGGAGTTGCCCTCGGGATGGATCGCAACGGCTTTGGCTTGTTGGAATTCGATGCCTGCCTTGCGGTAGACCGGTGCGAGCTCGAACACCACCTTCTGCGGCTTCATCAGGCCGATGCCGACCCAGATGTTCGAAGGGATCCAGTTGTAGGTGGGTTTGGGAGAGACGACCGTGACGGTATGACCGTCCCCGAGCCATTTGCGGAGGAAGCTCGCGGCCGTATGGCCGGACACGCCAGCCCCCAATACCACTACCTTTGCCATGTTTGCATCCGTTGTCAGGCGGCGGTGCCGCGCGGGGAAGGAGCCCGTGGCGCCGCGCGAGGCATGGGGGTTACCCACCCACCGCGTAGCGGAACAGGTGGAAAGCCAAGGAGTGGCTTCCGACTGGGTTGGGGCCCTTCCGGACTTCGATGGTTCCCGAAAAGCCGGAAATCCGGCCTGCGACTTCCTACCAGCTCCACTGCAGGGCCTGACGCTGCAGCTCCTCCGCAGCATCCACCAGATACTGGGAGGTGGTGGTGAGCAGGCAACCGGGCAGATGCACGATGCGATTCAAAGTCAACGCATGCAGGGGCGCGGAGTCGAGGGCCGCCTTCAGGGTGTCGAGGGCCGGGCTCTGCCCTTCAGGCCCCTTGGACACGATCAGGATGTCCGGTTGAATCGCCAGCAGACCCTCGAGGTCCAGATCCCGGTGTCCTGCGATGCCCGCCTCAGCGGCGGCGTTCTTGAGTCCTGCCCACCGGATCATCAGGTCGTAACTCGTGTCCGAACCCGCGGTACCGCCCCCCGCGCCGTAGTTCGAATAGACCATGGCGCTCTTGTTTGCGATCGCAACGCCCTGCTGCTGCAAGCGGTCGAGGCGCGCGTGCAGATCGCCAAGGACCTGCTCGGCCCGTTCCGATTGCCCCAAGGCACTGCCCAGGGTTCGCAGGGAGGTGTCGAGATCTTCAATGCGCGCCACCGTGGGCAGGAACAACACCGGAATGCCCGCCGACTCGAGCACCGGACGCATCGCCGGCTCCTGCCAATCGTGGGCCACCACCCAATCGACCTCGCGGCTGAGCAACTCTTCGACGCTCAATCCGGGCAAGGTCGGCAGCGCCGCCCAACCTTCGCCCTCCACGTTGGCATTCTCAAGCACCGTGCGCGGCAGGCCCACCAAGCGCTCCGGCCCGATGAACTCCGAAAGCAGATCGAGCGCAGCGCCATTGGCGGGCACGATGCGGCTGTGCGTGCTTGCACCCGCAGGCTGCGACCGGTCCGGGCGATCGCAGGCGGGAGAGAAAGCGGCGAGCAGAACGGCAACGAGGATCAGAACAGAGTGCTTCATCGGTAGGGGGACGCCGAGTGTAGGGGCAACGACCCTGCCTGGAAATCGAGTCGCATTGGCAATTGCCGAGTCGCAGCAACCCGGCCCCTGCCGTCTTGGGCCTCTCCCCTTGATTCTCGTCAATCCGGCGGGATTCGCCAGTTCGGGGCCATCGGCACCCATCGCTCTGGGGGGGGTCGGAACCGGGCGGAGTTCGCCCGGCGTTCCGCCGCGATCTCATCCACAGTGCAAACGAGAATCCCCATGACACTCATCCCCCAAGACAAGTGGTTTGGCTTGGACCGGCTCTTTGGCGAATTCCTGCCGTCCCTCAGCCCCGGCGCGAGCGAAGATTTCTTCACTCCCCGGGTGGATGTGAAGGAACTGGACGGCCACTACGAAATCACCGCCGAGCTGCCTGGAGTGGCGAAAGAGGACATCCACGTGCATGTCCAGGACGGCGTTTTGAGCCTCGAGGCCGAGACCTCCAGCGACAGCAAGAAGGAGGAGAAAGGCAAGTGGATCCGCCAGGAGCGCCGCTACGGCCGCTACGTGCGCACCTTCCAGCTCGGAAAGGGTGTACAAGAGTCTGACATCCAGGCTTCCTTCAAAGACGGTATCCTGCACCTGCGGGCACCCAAGGCCTCTGCCGAGACCCACCAGCCGCGCAAAATCCAGATTTCGTGACGGCCTTCGCGCCCAAATGGCGCGTTCCCTTCCAGGGCCCCCGGGAATCCCGGCGAACCAGCCCCAAGCGGGCTCGTCGGCCGCCTGGGGGCCCTCTTTCGTTGGAGATTGCGCGTCAGGGGCAGTCCGCTCGCGGGTCTGCGGCGATGCCGCGGTGCTGCAGGCCTGCTCGATCTCCTGCCATGCTGCGAACGGCAGGGGCCTTTGACGAATGCTGCCTGAAAAGGGAAGCCCCCCAACCGGGGAGGGACCGGTTGGGGGGCTTCTGGGAGGGGGGTTATGCGGGTTCTAGAGCAGCATGGTGGTGGTTTTGCTGCCGAACATGCTCTTGAGGCGGGCCATCACGTTGCTGTGGATCTGGCAGACGCGGCTCTCGGTGAGGGAGAGCATTTCGCCGATCTCGCGCATGGTGTGGCCGACCTGGTAGTACTGCTCGATGATGAAGCGTTCCTTGTGGGTCAGGCTGCGGGTGATGTAACCCATCATGTCCTGTTTGTTGAGTTCGCCGATCGGATCGACGGAACGCTTGTCCTCGAGCACGTCGACTTTCTCCATGGAGGAGTCGTCGTCGCGGTCTTCCCACTTGTCGCTCAGCGAGTACATGGCCTTGGCGGAGCCGGCCTGGATCTCGCGGGAGAGTTCCTGGTGGTCCATCTCGAGGGCGTCGGCCAGCTCGGCGTGGGTGGGTTCGCGGCCCATTTCGCCGGTCAGGCGTTGCAGGGCCTTGTCGATGCGGCTGGCCTTGAGGCGCACGAGGCGCGGCACCCAGTCCTGGCTGCGCAGTTGGTCGAGGATCGAGCCGCGGATACGGGTGGTGCAGTAGGTCTTGAACTTGATGCCGCGCTCGGGGTCGAAGCCGCGGATGGCGTCCATGAGGCCGAACAGGCCGGCGCTGATCAGGTCGTCGAGTTCGATCGACTTGGGCAGGGTCTGCAGCAGGCGCTCGGCGATGTACTTGACCAGGGGATAGTGGCGCTCCATGAGCACGTTACGGATGTGCTCGAGCTCCTTGCGCTGGGAAGCGCCTCCCTGCCGGGTAGCCCGGTAGATCCCCCAGATCTCCTCGGTCGGCAGCTCTTCCACCGGCCCCCCGGGAGCCGATTGGGAAGTGTTGGCGGGTTGATTGTCAGTACTCATGGCGATGAAGCGAACGCTAGGGGTGCAGGCCCTAGTAGTGAAGCAGGGCGTGCACAGGCAGGCCTTCGAGGCGATCGCGGCCGTTCAGGAACCCCAACTCGATGACCACCGCAGCCGCAACGGGCACACCGCCCAGCTTGCGAACCAGGTTCACCGCAGCACCCATGGTGCCGCCGGTGGCCAGCAGGTCGTCGACCAGCAGTACGCGCTGCCCCTTGGCGCAGGCGTCCACGTGCACCTCGAGGGTGTCCGTGCCGTACTCCAGGTCGTAGGTTTCCGAGACCCGCTGCCAGGGCAACTTGCCCGGCTTGCGGATCGGTACGAATCCCTTTTTGGCGAAATGGGCGACGGCGGTTCCGAAGATGAAGCCCCTCGACTCCATGCCGAACACCAGGTCGTAGGAATCCGGGTCCACCGATTCGGCCAAGCCACGGATGGCATGGTCCAACGCCTCGGCGTTCTGCAGGAGCGGCGTGATGTCCTTAAACAGAATCCCGGGTTTCGGGAAATCGGGGACGTCACGGATGTATCGCTCGAGCACAGGTTCCTCCACCGGGTGGTGCGACCAGGGAAACGCAACCAGACACCCGTCCACTTAGGGTTTTCGGATGGTCGGGGTGGAGTCTTGACCAGCGCCCGGCGTTTCTAGGGTGTTTCTTAACTGGGGGCTGTTTCGCGATGAGATAAGTGTCGGAAAATAAGAGAGTTACGGAAAGAATTGCCGGATGGACTCCAGTTGCGGGCGAGGTGCTGGAGGGAGTGGGCGCGGTGAGGGGGTGCTTCGCCCGATTTCCCTAGCGGCCGCCCAGGTTCCAGGTGTGGATGGCCTGGTCGAGCGAGCTCGAGGCGAGTTGCAGGTGGTCGACCTGTTCACGGCCCGATTCGCCCCGGTCGGCGAACTCGTCGAGCAAGAGCGAATAGTCGCCGGCGCCGGGGATGCTCGAGGCCATGGCCCGGCCGGTGACGCGGCCGATGCGGGTGCTGATCAGGGCCCGGCGCAGGCGGGTGGCGATTTCATCGAAGCTGCGCAGGGTCTGGCGCAGGGCGTAGATGCCGTCCCCGGCGCCCCGGTTGGCGCTTTGCAGGACCTCGTTCAGGGGCAGCACGAGCTCGTCCAGGTTCTTGCCATAGTGGCTCGCCTCGGCGGCCAGGTCGCGGCGGCCGAATGAGTTCAGCGTCTCCCGGAACGAGTTCAGCATCTCGGCCGCGAGGGTGGCGAAGGAGATGTGGAAGTACATGGCCTCGCAGGCCGGCACCAGGTCGCTGCGGGCGCTGTCGAGGGCGTTCGCCTGGTTCTCGATCTCGCTCGCGATGCGCGCAATCTCGCCGCTGAGCACACCGAGCGGGGCGCCGGATTCCTTGAGTTTGGCGGCGGAAATCGCGGAGTTCAGCGCGACGCGTTGGATGTCCAGGCTGACGGCGGAGAAGGTCTCGGCCCCGGCGGTGGCGGCGGTCGAGAGGTGGTCGACGAGGGGGAGGCCTTCGAAAGCTACGCGCTCGGGCCCGCGCACGCGGCGGCCCTGGCGCGAGGCGAGGGCGGCGGAGCGGGCTTCCACCTCGGCCCGCAGGCTATCGGCCATGAAACGCTCGTAGCTGGCGATTCCGAGCGATCCGAGGGCTTCCATCAACACTCCGGTGCTCGCCTCGATCTGCGCGTCGATGCGCCCCCCCGCCGCCGCTTCGGCCGCCAGCATCTGTTTGTAGAGCGGTTCGATGATCGCGAGCCGGCCGCTGGTGGGCTTCAGGCGGATCGAGAGGAAGCCACCCCGGATCGGCGTAGCGAGGGCGAAGACCCAGTAGTACTGGCCGCTCTTCGCCATGTTCTTCACGTACGCGCCCACCGGCCGCCCGGCCAGTAGGAAGTTCCAGAGCACCCGGAACACCGCCCGCGGCATATGCGGATGGCGGATGATGCGGTGCGGCGCGCCCAGGATCTCCGCCGGTTCGTACCCGGCAATGCGCAGGAACACATTGTTGCACGACTCGATCTTCCCCGTCGGATCGGTGATCGAAAAGAACAGGTCGCCCACATCGAAGTTGGGTACGGCCTTGTCCACGGGGTTGATCGGGTGCTGCGGCATGGGGTGGGCCCAATAGGGCCTCATCCCCTGATCGGCGGGAATGCCCAATGATCTGAGGGAATTGCACCCCGTGCCCCGGTTCCGGACTGTTATCGAATTCGCAACGCCGCCGTTGGAATAACGTTACATACCGAACCAGGTTCGATCAGTCCCACAATTCGCGGCGTGCGAAGCACACCCGCGTATGGGACTGATGACCTGGTCGGTGTAACGTTACCAACGGCTCAGGGCTGCAGGGGTGTGGGCCGCCGGGGCCGGGGCCTTGCGGGTGGCCCGGCTCAGCACGGTGACGATGCCCGAAACCACCAGGGCGGCGGCACCGTATCCCATGGGTCCAACGCGGTCTTTCGGCAGCCAGTCGAAGCTCCAAAGCCCCAGGATCGCCATCGATGCCAGGGTGATGAGCGGGTTCATCGAGATGATCAGGCTGACCTGGTAGGCGGGCAGGCGTTTGAAGGCTTCGCCTAGGCAACCGTAGGCCACCAAGGTGTTCGCGCCGAGGAAACACATCAACACCCACATGCGCGGGCTTAGCTCACTCAGGGCGGAGAAGTCCACCATGGGCCACAGCGTCAGCGCCGGCAAGGTATAGATCAGCAGGTTCAAGTCCTGCGGCTGCCAACCGTGCCCGGTCATCCACTTCGTGATCGCCGCGTAGACCACCCACGTCACCGCGCCGATGAAGATGAACCCGTTGCCACGCATGTACTGGGCGCTCGGCACGATGTTCCCGTTGCTTTGATCCCACGCGAACACGAGAAAGCCGACCGAGGCAATCGCCACGCCGATCCACTGCTGACGGTTGAGCCGTTCCTTGAACAGGAAGATGCCCACCAACGCGAGCATCAACGGCGCCGTCTGGATCAGGATCTGTGCGTTGCTCGGCGTGGTACGGTGCAGGCCCGCCAGGTACCCGAGGTAGTTGCCGGTCAGACCCATCGCCGCCACCAGACCCAACTTCGGAGGCCGCCGCAAGATCACAAGCCGCTTGCGATCCTTGATGGCGATGCCGATCCCCAGCAGCACGGCCGCAAACGTGAAGCGGAACCACGCGATGTCCACGCGCGCCACCCGGTCGGTGGCATACTTCATCGCGATGGCCAAGGTGCCCCACAACAGGGCGGTGGTGACGGCCAACATCAGGCCGATACGGCGTTCGCGGTCCATGGTCTCCCGGTGCAAGGCGACCGCAGGATGGCGGAGTCTGCCTGATTCGGGGGAAGGTATAGCCTGCGCCCAGGTCCCGTGCGACCCCGGGGGCCGGCGAATTTGTGGCGGGGGGATTCTCGTACGGTGCCCCCTGCATTTCCTAGCTCGGTAGGGCCCGAGGCGGGGTTGCTTCGAGCTTTTCGACAAAGTTGGTGCCCTGCCCGGCCAGCTTGGGACCGCAGGCAAGCGCCCATGCCGAGTGGTGTGGCCTCCATGGGGGGCGGGGAACCATAGCGGGCCCGCGCTGCAGAATCCGGGGCTCTCCAGTACGATTTGCGAGGCATCCGAGATGCCCGCCCTGAGGGCCGGGGCGACTTTCCCTATTCCCGAAATCCGATGAAATCGAAAGTCATGGTCGCACTGGTTGCGACAGGGTTGGTTGCGTCCGCCTTTGCCTGGTCCCGTGGAAACAAGGTGCTCCTGGAGAAGTTTGCACTGCGCGGTGGCGGCGAGTGGCAGGACGTGGACGCGAATGCGATCGGCGACAAGGTGGATGGTGTTCTTGGCGATGCCCAGAACGATATGGATCGCGAGATCCAAGGGGTCACCTTCCACGTGTTGGGCGATGCCCGCAGCGAAGCGGAACCGGACAAGCAGCCGCCGCAGAGCAAGGGAGCCATTACCGTCTGGCGCAAGGAGACGTCCACGATGCTGGACTACGAACCCCAGACCACTGCCAGGGGAGACGGCTTCGAGGTCTGGGTCCCGTTCACCAAGGAGTTCGGGATTCTGGGTCCGGGCGAGAAGCTCGCATTTGCGTTGGGAATCGCCGACGCGGGTACGTGCAGCGAATTGCGCATCGGCTGCACCCCGGCGGTCTTCGACAAGCCGCTAGGATCGGGGGTTTTCGCCGACGCGCTCCTGCCCCTGCGCCTGAGCGCGGCGGGGCCAAAAGCAAAGGCCATGCTCGAATTCCCCGCGCATGATCGCCTGGTGATGTATCTGCGCAGTGCCGAGGACAAGGGGGGTGCACTTCTCACCTCTTTGAACGCGATGGGCACCCTGCCCAAGGGGATCGAGCTCAAGGCCGTGACCTTGCAGTTGCGCGATTCGGGCCAGGGCGCGATCACTGGCGCCAAGATCGAGATCGACGGAGGGTCCTTTGCTTGCACCTGTTTCCCGGCGCTGAAGCCCGATCAAGTCTTGGAAGTGATTGTGCGATTCAACAAACGCCCTCGCTCCGCGGTTGCTTGGAACCTGGAGAGCGGATGGAGCCGGGATCCCGAGGTGAAGTAGGCTACAAGCGGCGCGCGGGTTGCCCGGGAGATTCCGGGCACCCCGCGGTGCACTTGCGAAGGGGACGGGGCTTCGGGCTACTCGGAAAGCGCCCCCTCCAACCCGGCTCCCAGGCCGAGGAACGGATCGTTCACATCGAAGTGCAGCACCATGCGGTAGATCTCAGGTGCGAGCTCTTCGGGGGGGCAGGCAGGGAAAGCCGAGGCGATCGCCAAAGCTTGTGGATGCAGGGTGCCCTCCGCCATGCGGGAATCCAGGTCCATGTCGACGAGGCGGCTACTCGGTCCGGACCGATCAAACAGGTCGATCATCGGCATTTCGCCGGTAGCTTTGTTCAACGAGACCTCAAACGTCCCGATGCGCGGCAGCGGGGTGGATATCCGGAAAGCCGGCACGCGCTCGAGTTTGGCCAACGGGTTGTTTGAATCCAGTCCCTCGGTGGGCACCTTCGCCAACTCCGCCTGCAAGGCGACTCCCCAGGACGAACTGGCCTGCATTGCCCGAGTGATGGGAGGTCTAAGCGAGGGGCGGCCCATCTCGAGCTTCACTACCCGGGTCGGAGGCACAGTTTCACCCTTTTCCAGGCAAGCGGCCAGCAGCCGCTTGTAGGTTTCGCGATCCATCACACCAGGAAGTACATCCAGAACCGCGCCGTTCGGGGTCGTCACCCAAGTAAGAATGTTGCCGCCGAGGGTGCGGTCGAGTGTTTCGCCATTCGGCAAATCGATGTGCACGCGCGCCGGCGGTCCCAAGGAGCGCCAAGCGCATTCGAAGTGTTCGTTGATCCAACCTGCCAGTTCAGGGTCCGAGAAGAGCACGCTCCTCGCAATGCGCGCGTTGCTTCAGCAGAGGGCTTCGTCGAGCCTTCCGAACATGTCGAGCTGCAGCACCGGCTTGCCGCTTATCCGGGAAGCTTCCCGCGCGGCCTCCAGATCCTGCCAAGCCACAAGGCCCGGGGATACGGACTGGGTGGACTCCGCGGGGGCAGCGGATTCGGAACTTAGGTTCAGGGCGCAGCTCGCCAACAGGGGCGGGCAGACCAGGGCCAATCGGCGCAAGAATCGACTCATCATAGGGAATACACCGGGATGCAAAGGAACTCCGTGGTCCCGAATACCCGTCAAGGCTTCGGGGGTTACAGGGCCGACTTCCCACGGATCTTGAACTTGCGTGATTCTTGCGGATCCAGCAACCAGGACCGTCACTTCATGCCAGGAGCGAGCCTGCCGGGGGGAGTTGGGTTCCATGCCCCCTGACAATCCGGCCGCGAGGGCGCGCCTTCGGGCTCCAGTTGACTTGGTGCCCGATCAAAGCTCGGGAGTTTCCCCGAAGTGTTCGGGGTGCTTCTCAACGAAGGCATAGAGCAGCTGGGTCAGATCATCGGGATAGCCGTAGAACGCCGTGTCGAGCTCGTTCAAAGTGGCTTCCTGATCCTCGGTCAAGCTGCCAATCATTTCCTCCATGGCCTCCTGCGTTTCCGGCAAGGGACCCGGGCATACAACGTTTTGTGCCGCCCGCACGATCTGTGCACAATTCGAAGCTCCAATCGTCACGAGCGCACCGCACGTGGCCCCGATGAGATCCGGTTCGGCGGATTCGAAGAAGCTGCGGAAGCCGCTCATGTTCACTTGGCTTTCCAACTCCCAAACGCAACTGAAGATCTGTTGCGGTAGCGATTGTTCGCCGAATGCCGTATCGCCAAACGAGGTGCCGGGTCCTTCGGAAAGGGAAATCAGATAAAGGTTCTTGTCCATCTTGTGTGAGGAATAGAAGTGGATCCGGCTCGATGCAGGGCGCCGAAGCCGGGCAAGTCGGGATTCTACCATTCCCGGGTGGCAGCTCCTCGAATGAGGCCCTACCTTGGGCCAATTGAGGCCAGAACCATTCGGGAGCCCTGGCACCCGACGCAACCTGCGTTTCGCGTTCGAACGGATCGAATGTCTGGCCTCAGCATATGCGCACATGTTTGAACGTTTGACGAGATGGCTCCGAAGCCGGCGACGACGACCCAACGCACAACCGGGGCCAGTGTCCCGGTCTCCGTGGGCGGAACCTGGAGAAACTCCAACGGGCGCGGCGGAGCCTGCAGCGAATCCTCTCGCCTGGCTTGCGAACGTGACTGTCGACCCCCCCGAATCCTGGACAAGCGATGGTCCACGCCTCTACATCCATGGCCCCGGCACGGCAAAGGATGTCATTTCTTCCATTCTCGTTTTGCCCTCGGATCCACCCCATCGCCTTGTCGCCCTGGCCACCCTGAGTAGCGACGGCTTTCTCAGGGAGCAAGCCGTGCGGGCTCTCGCTGCGTTTCCGGCCGAATCCACCGCTCCCTACTTGCTGCTGCGCGCAGGGGAATGGGTGCCCCAAGTTGCGGAGGCTGCCAAGGAGGTCCTGCATTCGTTTCCGGTAGATGCGCTGATCGATGCAGCGCAGCGCTATCCGCGCCTGTGGCGGCGGCTGGCCGATAGTTGCCGATCCCATGCACGCGACTGTTTTGTAGGGCTCGCAGCTAAGATCGTTCGGTACGACGCCGAAGGGGTGCGTGCCCGTTGCCGGGTGGGAAGTCCCCTCGCTCGCCGGATCTGGTTGGAGATGCTGCGTCGCACCCATGGATTCCAAGAGAGTTGGGTTCAGGAATGTGAGTCGAACTCCGATCCCGTGATCCGGCGCGCAGCCCTTACGAGGCAGATCGATGCTGAGGGAGGCTTGCGACTCGATGCGGTGCGGCGCTGGCTTGCCGATCCGTCCCCGATGGTGCTCGTGCCCTGTCTGCGGGCATTGACGCGGGAGCAAATCGCCACATTGAGGTCCGAGCTTCTGCAGTGCGCCCTGGGTGGACCTCGCCAAGCGGCCGCCGTAGCGGCCTTTCTCCACGAAAAACAGTGGCCGGGTGAGTTGGGCGCACACGCGCGGGAGCGGATCCAAAGTGTGCAGCCGATGCAGGCGGGTTGGATCCGCGCCCTTGGAGGGACGCTCGAAGAATCCGATCGCAAGCTGCTGTTGCCACTGACCGGTCACTCATCGTGGAGGGTTCGGCGTGAAGCGCTGATGGCACTCACACGTGCCACGATGGCCGATCGCGCGGAACGATTGAGCGTCGGCCTGCGCGATCCGAATCGGCAAGTGCGCGCGTATTGCATCCGGACCCTTCAGCGGGGGAACACCCAGGCGGAGTCGTCCCTGCTGGCGCAATGGATCCGGGAATTGGCGCAGTCGGCAGAAGCCGACGATCGAAGGCTTGCACTGAAATCCACGCACGCCTTGCAGGGTCTACATGGTCTGGACCTGCTATTGGGCGGCCTGTCCGACCCGGATCCGGCTGTCGCCGAATTGGCGCTCCTCCGGCTTGAAGGGCTCCGGGAGCGATACGGAACCAAAGGCTGGATTCGGCCGGAACCGGAGCAGCTTCCGATCTTGCGCGAACGGTGGAATGCGGCGCGGCGTGCTGGGTCTACGGCAAGCAAGGAAACACCCAGGCCGGGCCGAGCCCAGAACCTGGCTGCCTGGATCGACCGCCTGCTGGCCGAGTCGTAGGGGGGACTGCTGTTCGCAGGCCCGGCCACGTGCCGTAGATGCCGTGGATCCGGGGGCTGCGAAAGCGGGTCCTACATCGACTCCGGCGCTGCCACGCCGAGCAAGCCAAGTCCACGCGCGAGCACGGTGCGGGCGGCGTCGACGAGTTGCAGGCGGGCGGCGGTGATGGGGGCTTCTTGGCCGAGTACGCGGTTGGCGGCGATCCAGGAGTTCATCTCGCGGGCGAGGCCGAGCAGGTACTGGGTGACTTCCGAGGGTTCGGCTTTGTCGGCGGCTTTGCGGATGACGGCGGGGAATTGGCCGAGTTTGACCAGTAGGGCGCCGGATTCGGTGAGGGCGGACCAGTCGGGGGCGATGGCGAGGGCGCCCGCATCGGCCTTTTGCAGGATGCTGCAGAGGCGCGCGTGGGTGTACTGCACGTAGGGGCCGGTGTCGCCTTCGAAGGAGAGGACTTCGGACCAGACGAACTCGATGTCCTTGAGGCGTTCGCGTTTGAGGTCGTTGAAGATCACGGCGCCCACGCCGACTTGTTCGGCGATGCCGGCGGCGTCTTGGAGGTCGGGGTTCTTCTCGGCGATGATCTTGGCGGCTTCTTCGACGGCGCGGTCGAGCACGTCTTCGAGGAAGACGACTTGGCCCTTGCGCGTGCTCATCTTGCCCTGGGGCAAGCGCATCATGCCGAAGGCGATGTGTTCGACGCGCGGTTCCCAGTCGAGGCCCATGCGCTGCAGCACGTACTTGATCTGCTGGAAGTGCAGGCGTTGGTCGCCGCCGACTACGTATAGGCAGCGGTGAAAGTGGTAGAGGTCCCAGCGGTGGAAGACCGCGGCCATGTCGCGCGTGGCGTACAGCGTGGTGCCGTCGGACTTGCGCAGCAGGCAAGGCGGCACGTTTTCGCCGAATTCGGTCAGGGAAACGATCAGCGCGCCTTCGGACTGTTCGGTGATGCCCGCCTTTTCGATGCGTTCGATGGTGGGGGCGAGGAAATCCTCGTAGAAGGCTTCCCCGCGGATCTCGTCGAAGGTCACG
The DNA here is from genome assembly GCA_041398705.1 of Planctomycetota bacterium. Classification (GTDB taxonomy): domain Bacteria; phylum Planctomycetota; class UBA1135; order UBA1135; genus NORP259. The sequence goes on from JAWKUI010000011.1 coordinate 97,813, forward strand.
TTCAAGCGCGCGTAGGTGCGGTTGAACTCCTCCATCGACAGCTCGGTCAGCTTGCGCCAGACCTGGCGCACGTGGCCGTCGACGCCGCTTTCGAGTTCCTGGAAGGCGGCGCGACCGGCGGCCTGCAGCTCCGGGTCGTTTTCCTCTTCTTCGTGGTACCGCACGTAGAGGGCGAGCAGCGAGCGGATCGGGTCCCCTTCGAGATCGACCGTGTTGCCCCAGCGGTCCACCGCGGCGACGAGCTTGCCGAATTGGCTGCCCCAATCACCGATGTGGTTGATGCCGACGGTTTCGTAACCCAGGGCGTCGTGCAGGCGCTGGATCGCCGCGCCGATCACGGTCGAACGCAGGTGGCCGACCGACATGGGTTTGGCAATGTTGGGCGACGACAGGTCGATCACGACGGTTTTGCCCTTGCCTTCGTCGGAGTCGCCGTAGGTGGCGCCCGCCGTGCGGATGCCGCCGACCACCGATTGGGCCAGGGCGTCGCGGTCCACCTTGAAGTTCAGGTAGGGGCCGGTGGCGACCGCCTGAATGCCCGCGAGGCGAGCATTGAGCGCCTCGGCCAGTTTGCCCGCCACCTGGGCGGGGTTGGCCTTGTCGCGTTTGGCCAGCAGGAAACACGGGAAGGCGAAGTCGCCCAGGTCCGGGTTGCGCGGGGACTCGAGGTGGAAGGAACCCGACTCGAGGCCGGTTTCGGCGCTCAGGGCGGATTCGATGGCGGCGATGAACTCTTGCACGGCGGTCTCCAGGGCCAGAATCGGCCGGGAGATGATAGCCGCTGCCCCCCGCGATGCATGCCCCGGGGGGCGGGTTTCAAGGGGATCCGGGCCAGCGGCGGCCGAAGGGCGGCGGCGGGGTGGCCCCGGGCCCGCGGGTCACTCCCAGTTGGCCCACTCCTCGTTGGCCTGCTCCAGCTCGCGCTCGACCTCGGCGATGCGGTACTGGGTGTCGGTCAGCTTGTCCATGTCCGAGTAGACCGCCTCGGTGGACATCGCCGCGTGCAGCTTCGCCAGTTCCGCTTCGAGCGCCATGATGCGTTCTTCGAGCTTCTGGAACTTGTACGGGTTGCGCGGCTTGTTGCCCGCGGGTTTGGCTTGGGCCGCCTGGCGCTTGCGCTCCTCTTCGGCGGCGGCTTTTTTCGCGGCCTCGCGCGCGATGCGGTCGGCTTCGGCCTGGTCGCTGGCCTGCGCTTCTTTCCAGCGGCGCCAGGCCGAGTAGTTGCCGTCGATCTCGAACACACCGTCGGGGCCCACCTCGATGGTGTGCGTACACAGGTCGTCGAGGAATTGACGGTCGTGACTGATGCAGACGAGTGCGCCCTGGTACTCCGAGAGCATCTCCTCGAGCGAGGTGCGGCTGGCGAGGTCCAGGTGGTTGGTGGGCTCGTCGAGCGCCATCCACGAGGGTTTGCTCATCACCAGGATCGCCAGGGCCACGCGCGCGCGTTCGCCACCCGACAACGAGGAAATCGGCTTGTCGACTTCGTCGCCACGGAACAGGAACAAGGCCAGGTGCCCGCGGATCTCGGGATCGGTCAGGGTGGGGTAGTGGCGGAACAGCTCGCTCGCCGGCGTGCCATCGGGCCGCAGGTGCGAGGTGTTCTGATCGTAGTACGCCACCTGTTCGCCGTGGCCGCGTAACACTTCGCCGGCGAGCGGCGCCAGTTGTCCGGCCAGGATCTTGAGCAGCGTTGACTTGCCCGCGCCGTTCGGACCGACGATGCCGATGCGCTGACCGCGCCCGATGCGCAGGTTGACGCCCTGGAACAGCCGGTTGTCCCCGTACCCGCCGGCCAGATTCTCGGTCGAAAGCACCTTTTCGCCCCCGCGCGCCGCCTCCGGCGGTTTGATGCGCGGTTTGCGCACGTCGTGCGCGGGTTTCTCCAGTCGCTCGACGTGGGTCAGCTTCTTCGCGCGGCCCTTGGCCTCGGACGTGCGCTGGCTGCCCATGTGCTTCTTGATGAACGCCTCCTCCTTGCGGATCATCTCCATCTGCTGGTTGTAGGCGCGCATCTCGGATTCGAAGCGCTCCTCCCGCAGGGTGACGTACTTGGAGTAGTTGCCCGGATACATGGCGAGTTCGCCGCGTTCGAGCTCGAGGATGCGCTCGACCGAGTTCTCCAGCAGGCGTCGGTCGTGGCTGATGACGAGCACCGCGCCCGCGAGGCCCTTGAGGTAGCGCTCGATCCACTCGATGCCCTCCAGGTCCAAGTGGTTGGTGGGTTCGTCGAGCAGCAAGAGGTCGTGTCCGCTGACCAGTTCGCGCGCCAGGGCCACGCGGTTCTTCTCGCCGCCCGACAAGGTGTCGGCGGAACGCTCCCAGAGTTCGGTCGCGAGGCCGATGCCCGACAACACGGTTTCAGCGATGCGTTCGGTCTCCCAGCCGCCGAGTTCTTCGACCCGGTGGGCGAGCCGGTCGTGCTCGCGCATGAGCCGGTCGAGCTCCTCTCCGTCGGCGTGGGCCATGGCCTCGCCGACGCGCTGCAGCTCGGCCGCGGTCTGGCGCGCCTCCTCGAGGCCGCTCTCCACGTACTGGCGCACGGTCTGGCCTTCGAACTTCGGGTGCTGGGGCACGAAACCCAGGCGGGTGCCCTTGCGCAGGATCACCTGACCCCAGTCGGGCACCTCCTCGCCGGTGATCATGCGGAACAGGGTGGTCTTGCCGCCCCCGTTGCGGCCGACGATGCCCACCTTGCTGCCCGGGTCGATGGTCAGGGAGGCGCCGCGCAGCACTTCCTGGCCGCCGAAGTGCTTTTTCAGGTCCTTGAGGATGAGCAGGCTCATGGGAGCGCAAAAGGGTAGCGGAGGGGCGCGCGGGGGGAAAGCGCGGGCGCGCGGCGGCGGGGGCCGAATTTCCTGGGCCCCGGCCCCCCCGGCGATACACTGCCCCCATGGCAGCCGTAGCACCCGATGTGAAGGTCCAGAAGGCGATCTGCGTGGGGAATCGCCCCGTGGGGCGCGATGCGCTGGTGCTGGCGGTGCAGACGCCCCAGGCCATCCCCGAGCTGGTGGCCGGGCGCTTTTTCATGCTGCGCCGCCAGGACGCGCTTTCGCCCCTGATCCCGCGCCCCTTCTCGATCTACCGCCAACCCAGCACGCACGAGTTCGAGTTCCTGGTCAAGGTGCATGGTCGCGGCACCCAGGCCCTGTCCCTGTGCGAGCCGGGCGACGCCCTGACCCTGATCGGTCCCCTCGGCAACGGCTGGCCGGCCCTCGGCAGCGAACCTGGCGACGTGCTGCTCGTGGCGGGCGGCATCGGCAGCGCGCCCTTCTTCATGGCGATCCACCAGGCCCTGCACAACGGCGTCGATCCGGCGCGCATCGTGCTGGTCTACGGCGGCCGCAGCGCGGACTTCCTGTACGACCTCGATCTGTTCTCGGCCCTGGGCGTGCGCATCGTGGCGGCGACGGACGACGGTTCCGCCGGCTTCCACGGCAACGTGGTGCAAGCGGCGCAGGCCCTGGTCGATGGCGGTTTCGGCCAGAATGGCGCGACGGTCTACACCTGCGGCCCCGATCCGATGATGAAGGCGGTGGTGAAGTTCGCGGAAAGCCGCGGTTTCCCCGCCTGGGTCTCGCTCGAGACCTACATGGGCTGCGGCGTCGGCATCTGCAACGGCTGCGCGGTGGGCACGTGCGAAGCGGGCAGCCTCGGCGAGTGGCCCGTGGCCAAGTGCTGCATCGACGGGCCGGTGTTCCGCGCCTCCGACATTCGCTTCTAGGCGCGGCCTAGCGCGGCGCGAGGGGCGGGCCCTGCAGGTCCGGGCCCCGTTCGCGGGCCGCTTTGGCGAGATCGCCGAGCCGCATGCGCATGGCGCCGCGCAGGTTCTGCTTCTCCGATACCTGTTCGATGCGGGCCAGCGCTCCCTCGAGGAAGGGCAGGGCGTCGGCGTAACGCTCCTGGCCGTAGAGCATCTCGCCCAGGTGGTTGTAGGCCCAGAATTGCGTGGGGTCGAGCTCGATCGCTTCGCGCCAGGCGTTTTCGGCCCGATCGGGGGCGCCCAGGGCCACCAGGCAGTTGCCGGCGGAGAGTTGCACGGCGGCCATGCGACCCTTGCGGTCGGGCACGCCTGACCAGCGGGGCTTGCGCTGCAGGACTTCGATCCAACGCAAACAGGCTTCGAACTCGTGCCGGCGCTCGTCCATGAGCATGTGCGCGAACAACGCGTCGGCATCGTCCAGGTACCACTCGGCGAGGCGCAGTTGCACCTTGCGGCGATCTTGGCCGGGCCCGCCGAGGCCGTACGCCCGTTCCAGGTACTCCTGGGCCTGACCCCGCGTGCCCGGGTCGAGCAGGAAGATCTCGCCGAGCAGGGCGTGGGCCTCGAAGTTGCTGGGATCGAGCTCGCAGACGCGCGCCAGGGCCTGCACCGCATCGGTGGTCCGACCCATTTGCGTGAGTACCTTGCCGCGCTGCAGGTGCGCCGGCGCGTTCATCGGCTCGGCGTGCAACAGGCGGTCGAAGTGTTCGAGGGCGATCGGCCACTGGCCCCGGTTGGCGGCCACCATGCCGCGCAAGAAGGTGACCTCGGGGTCGTCCGGGTGCTGCCTCGCGAGTTCATTCAACTGGCCTTCGGCAGCAGGAATCTGGCCGCCGTCCAGCAGGCATCGGATCTGTTCAAGATGATCGCGCAGCGACCCCACCCGCAGGCGCGCGGCCTCGGCGAACGAGCTCGCGGCTTCCTGGTACAGCTTCTCCCGCCGTTGCAGCTTGCCCAGGGTGGACCAGGCATCGGGGCTCAGCCGGTCGACTTCGATGGCCTTTGCAGCCGCCTTGCGGGCTTCGGCAAGGTCGTTCGCCGCGTCGAGCGCCATGGCGAGCCCGATCCAGGCTTCGACCCGCTCGGGTCGCACTTGCGTGATCTGGCGGAAGGCATCCACCGCCGGCTGCGCGTCGTAATCCGGGGGCAACGTGGCGGCTGCGATGAACCCCCAGCCCTGGCCGAGGTTGGCCTGAAGGATGTCCTCGCCCGAAATCATAATGCGATCCCCGAGCGGCGGCATGGGGGTCGAACCGTGCACCAGCTTCTCGAGCTCGGCGATGCGCTCGGCCACGGGGCGGTCCAGGTCGAGGTTTGGGGTGCGGTTGCCGAAGTCGCGGCCCAGCGTCAGGCAGCTCCAGAACTGCGCCATCGCTTCGTCGAGATAGGGCTTGCGCTGGGAGATGCGGTACAGATCCAGGTTTTCGCGGCCCAGACTCCACCAAGCGACGGCGGCGTCCGGGTTGTCGCGGATCGCGTTCTCGAAGAACGGGATGTCGTCGCGGTACTCGGGAAGTTCGCTGAGATTCTTCCACGCACTCAAGCCGACCAGCACGGCGACGCCGGCTGGCAAGGCGATGGGGGCACGCAAGCGGCCGAGCAGCGCGGCCACGCCGCACGCCACGGCGAAGACGGGCACGTACAGGTACCGGTCGGAGAGGGGGAAGGCGCCGGCGGCTTCGTAGTTCAGGATCTGCGGGGCGAGCCAGACAGCGGGCAAAGCCAGCAGGAACACGGCTAGGCGCTGGCGGCGGAGAAGGCTCATCGCCATGGCCGCGAGCCACAGCAGCGAAAGCACGGCTGCGGCGAGGAACTCCGGATCGCCGGAGGGCAGGTTGGGTCGAACGGTGCGGAAGAACACTAGGTGCACCGGCCAGAGCAGCAGCTTCCAGAATCCGCCGAACAGTTCGATCCGGAACGTCATGGGGCGGGCGCCGCTCAGTGCGAAGTCCGCGATGGCGCCGCGGAACCCGCCGGACCAGGAGTCGTAGACCGCGACGCGCATGCCGTACCAGGCGAGAGCCACCACGGCGAGCGGCGCGAGGGCGAGCCAGGCGGCGCGACCGCGGCCCCGGCCTTCGAGCCAAGCGAGCAGGGCGGCTAGGGGCAACATGCCGATGGCCTGTTCCTTGCTGAGCACGCCGCCGAGCAACGCGACGGCGGACAGGATAGCGTAACGGGTGCCCTGGCCGCGCACCGCCGCGACGAACCACGACAGGCCCCACAAACCGAACATGCCGATCAGCGGATCGTTGATCGATGACGCCCAAGCGACGGATTGCACCTGGACCGGGTGCACGGCGAACAGCAGCGCGGCGGCGAACGCGGGCCAGCGGGCCAGGCCGAGCCGGCAGGCCAGCGAGGCGGCGCCCAGGCTGGCGAGGAAGTGCACGAGCACCGAGACCAGGTGCGGGCCCCATGCGGCGCCCGCGGAAAGGGCCTTCGACCAGGCGAGCACCAGCAGCGTCAGCGGTCGCCAGTACCCCGTCATGCCGAGGTCCTTCGTGCCCGAATGCTCCCACAGCGGTTGCCACCAATGCTGCAACGGCGTCCAGGGGCCAGCCAGTCGCCCGTTCGTCTCGATCAGCTTGTAGTCGTCGTAGATGTAGCCGTGATCGTGAACGGGGATGCCATATAGGAGACCGATCACCAAGGCCAGCAGCAGCGCGGGCCAGAGGCCGATGGAGGTTCGGGTGGGCTCGGTTCCGTTCATGGGGCTTCCATCAAAGCAGCTGGCGGTGGGGCCGTCCAGCCCCGCCGTCTACGAACGATTCGTGCGTTCGTGAGCGTTCGGAATCGCACGCCAGCACCCCAAATGCAGCGGGGGCCAGCGAAACCATCGCCGACCCCCGCATGGGAACAGGTGTGTCCTGCCGGAGCCTACTGGCACCAGGTGTACGACACCGCGTTGGAGAGGTTGCTCTGGCCGCCGTTCTCGCGGTGCCACAGCTGGAAGTTCCAGGTCTCGCCGACGGAGATCGCGCCGCCCGGGGGCAGGTTGTTCAGGTCCAGGTCATAGGAGGCCTGGCCGAACATGTCGACCTGCACGATCGGCAGGCGGTAGAACTGCGAGCCCATCAAGCAGAGGAAGCCGTTGCCGACCGGAACGATGGTGGTGCCCTGACCGTACAGGAACATCGCGAACTGGCCCACCGGCAGGGACTGCGCCGTCAGCACGGTGTCGTTGGCGGCGACGCTCTGCGAGCCGAAGATGAACACTTGGCCGGCGGCACCGGTGGAGTTCGGGAAACCCGCGCAGATCTGGACCGAACCCGGGCACTGCACCGAATCGGTGTCGAACGGCCAGGCGTTCGACAGGGCCGAGTGGCCGGTGAGGGCCGAGTTGCGCACCAGGATGTCGCCCGGGCGCACGCCCGCGGGAACGTTCACGGTGATCTGGGTGCCACCGCCGGTGGAGGCGACGCCGGTCAGCTTGACCGGGATGCCGTTGCCGGTGAAGTCCTCGCGCGTGAACCACACTTCGT
>JAWKUI010000012.1:0-99354 GCA_041398705.1 Planctomycetota bacterium
GAACCCGCGCTGCGCCTGACCCTGCGCGCCCACCCGCAGCATTGGTTCCGCATGGACGAGGGCACCTACGCCGCCGAAAAGGCCCGCGCCTGGCAGGAAGGCCACGCCGCCATCCGGCCCTTCGCCCCCGACATCCGCCCGCATACGATCTTCACCGACACGTTCACGCCGCGCACCATCGCGCGTTTCACCGGGCACGTGAACGGGGTCGTCTACGGCAGCCCGCGCAAGTCCCCGGAGGGGCGCACGGACCTCGATCAGCTCTACCTGTGCGGCACCGACCAGGGATTCCTGGGCATCGTCGGCGCGATGCTGAGCGGCATCGCCATGGCCAACCACCACGCCCTCGGCCAATCGGCCTCCGCATCCTGACCATGCGCGACAAGCACTACTACGCCGGGCACCGCGACGGCAAACGCCCGCTGAAAAAGGACCCCTTGGCCAAGGCCCAGGCCGAGTACGACGTGATCGTGATCGGCTCGGGGCTCGGGGGACTGACCGCGGCCAACATCCTGGCGCGCGCCGGCCACCGCGTTTGCGTGCTCGAACAGCACTACAACTTCGGCGGGCTCGCCACGTGGTTCAAACGCAAGGGCGGCCACATCTTCGACATCTCGCTGCACGGCTTCCCGGCGGGCATGATCAAAACCTGCCGCAAGTACTGGAGCCCTCAGATCGCCAGCCGCATCGTGCAATTGGACGGCGTGCGCTTCGACAACCCCCAGTTCCAGTTCGAAACCGAGTTCACCCGCGAGGACTTCACGGACAAGCTGGTCACTGTGCTGGGCTGCGATCGTGCCAATGTGGAGGGTTTCTACGACACCCTGCGCCGCATGAACTACTACGACCAGGACGGCCGCACCACCGGCGAACTGTTCGAAGAGTACTTCCCCGGCCGCAACGACGTGCACCGCTTGCTGATGGAACCCATCAGCTACGCCAACGGTTCGTCGCTCGAGGATCCGGCGATCAGCTACGGCATCGTGTTCTCGAACTTCATGGCCAAGGGCGTCTACACCTTCGTGGGCGGCACCGAAAGTCTGATCCGGGACATGCGCCACTGCCTGGACGCGGGCGGGGTCGACCTGTTCGGGCGCGCCGAGGTGGACCAGATCCTGGTGGAGAACGGGCGCGTGCGCGGGGTGCGCGTGGGCGAACGGGAGATCCGCGCGGGGGTCGTGATCTCCAACGCCAACGTCAAGAGCACGATCTTCGACCTGGTCGGCGAACAGCACTTCGACAAGAGCTTCGCGGCGGGCGCCCGGGATGTGCGGCTCAACACCTCCTCGTGCCAGGTGTACCTGGGCCTCAAAGCCGGCGCCGAGATCCCCTTCATGGGCGACCTGTTCTTCACCTCGACCCGCGAGACCTTCGACAGCCACGCCCTGTGCGATCTGCACGGCGAGAGCCGCACCTACTCGTTCTACTACCCGAAAGGCCGGCCCGGGCACGACCGCTACGCCATCGTCGCCAGCACCAACGCGCGGTTTGAGGACTGGGCGGCCATGGACGCAGCCACCTACGCGGCGAACAAACACAAAACTCGAACAGGACACCCTGACGGCGCTCGAATCGTACTTGCCCGGCATCCGCAGCCAGGTCGAGCACGTGGAGGCGGCCACGCCCCTCTCCTTCCAGTTCTATACCGACCACCCCCGGGGCACCTCCTTCGGCACCAAGTTCGAAGGCCTGCCCTATTCGATGAACCTCTCCGAACAGGTCACCGGCCTCTACCATACGGGCTCGGTGGGCATCATCATGTCCGGCTGGCTGGGCGCCGCCAACTACGGCGCGATCTGCGCCCACAAGGTCGACACCCACCTCGCCAGCCTGCTGCCCGGAACCGCTTGACTCCCATGCGTTACCAAGACCGACACATCGTGCTGACCGGCGGAACCCGCGGGCTCGGCCGAGCCATGACCCTGGCCTACCTGACGGAAGGCGCGCATGTGCACGCCACCTACGCGGGCAACGAAGCCGCGGCGGAGGAACTGCGCGAACTCGCCGGGGAGAACCTCGAGCGCCTGCATCTCTACTCGTTCGACGTCTCCGACCACGAGGCGTGCCAGAGCTTCTGGAACGACATGGAGCACACCCCGGTCACCGCGCTGATCAACAACGCGGGCCTGCGGCGCGACAACCTGCTGGCCACCATGAACCCGACCGAATGGCAGCGGGTGATGGACACAAACCTCACCGGCGGCTTCTACATGAGCAAGTTCGCCGTGCAGAACATGATGCGCCAACGCAAGGGGCGCATCCTGTTCGTCACCTCCCCCGCCGGACGCGTGGGCTTCGCGGGCCAAGGCAACTACGGCGCCTCCAAAGCCGGCCAGGTCGGCCTGATGCGCTCGCTTTCGAAGGAAGTGGCACGCAAGAACATCACGGTCAACTGCATCAGCCCCGGTTTCATCGACACGGATCTGCTCGCGGACCTGTCGCCGGAGCTCAAGAAGGACTACCAGGCCCAGGTGCCCATGCGCCGCTTCGGCCGCCCCGAAGAGGTGGCCAGCGCAGCGCTGTTCCTGACCTCGGACGAGGCGTCCTACATCAACGGCACCGTGCTCGAAGTCACCGGAGGCCTGTGATGCCGGTCACCCCGATCGACAAAGAAGCGATCTGCGAGCTGCTGCCCCACCGCGACCCGTTCCTGTTCGTCGACGAAGTCACGGGCGGGGACGCCGATGCCTCCCCCGCATGGCTCGAAGCCCGCTGGACGGTGCCGCCGGACATGGACGTGTTCCGCGGCCACTTCCCCGGCCGCCCGATCCTGCCCGGCGTGCTGATCCAAGAACACACCTTCCAGTGCGGCGCCCTGCTCATCTACCAGAGCGAAGGGCTCACCTCGCTCGGCGGCGGCCTGCCGGTGCTGAGCCGGGTGGAGGACGCGCGCTTCAAGCACATGGTGGCGCCGGGCACGACCCTCTGCACGCGGGTCGAACTCACCGAACGCCTCGCCAACGCGCGCTACCTGAAAGCCAAAGTCACGACGCAGGACGGCAAACTCGTCGCCCGCCTCGCCTGCGTGCTCGCCATCGCGGAGGAGAGCCAGTGAGCGCGGACTTCCTGGGCCTCGCCGGCAAAACCGTGCTCGTCACGGGCCTCTCGAACAAACGCAGCGTCGCCTGGGCTGTGGGCCAGGGCCTCGCCGCCGCCGGAGCACGGCCGATTTACAGCGTGCGCACCGAGGAGCGCCGCGCGGAGGTGGCGAAACTCGTGGGCGACGCCCCGGTACTCGTCTGCGACGTGCGCGACCGCGCGCAGATCGAACGGCTCTCAGAAGAGATCGCCCCCTACGGCCCCATCGCCGGCCTGGTGCATTCGATCGCCTTCGCCAACTACGAACGCGGCCTGCGCCCCTTCGTCGAAACGGACCGCGACGACTTCGCCGGGGCCATGCAGGTCTCGTGCTTCAGCTTCGTCGAGCTGGCCGGCGCGTTGCGCCCGCACCTCGCCCCCGACGCCTCGCTGGTGACGATCTCGATCTCCACCACCACCATGGCCGCCGAGAACTACGGCTACATGGCCCCGATCAAAGCCGCGCTCGACTCGGCCGTGGTGTTCCTCGCGGGCTCCTTCGCCCGCAGCGACGTGCGCGTGAACAGCGTGCGCGCCGGCCTGCTCAAGACGCGCTCCTCCGCCGGCATCCCCGGCTACGCCGACGCTTGGCTGTTCGCCGAAAAGGCCACCCTGCGCGGCCGCGGCCTCGACACCCGCGAGGTGGCCGACACGGCGCTCTTCCTGCTCAGCCCCCGCTCCAGCGGCATCAACGCCCAGGGCCTGGTGGTCGACGCGGGCATGGCCAGCGGCTACTTCCACCGGGAGCTGGTGGAACCCGCCACGCGCCCCGACCCCAGCCGCTAGCGCCCGGGCAACGCCGCTCGGGCAGGCGCCTTCCCGCCAGCGGGCAAAGGCCCCGCCCCCGGGCTCCTTGCCCGCCCCCAGCCTCGCAACCGCGCGCCCCGCTCTGGCAAAATGCCCGCCGAGGGATCCGGGTACGGCCAGACGGGGGGTTTGGCGACCGGTTCCCATGGATACCGGGGGGAATCTCCATGGCCTCGCGCCAGAACTTCGTTTTTGCCGGGCAGTCCCTGCTCGCGGCCGCCTGCGCCCTGACCCTGGCGGCCTGTCACCGCCATAGCGTCGTCGGAGGCGGCGGCACCAATCCGGGCACCACGCCCACCGGGGATCCCGCCGAGATCCTGGACGCCGACGGCAACGCCAATGCCCTGCGGGTGGACCTGCCGGGCCGCATGCGCGTGCTGGTGAAGGTCGTCGACAACGCGGGCGGCCCGGTGGCCGACCTGACGATCGACAACTTCACCCTGTACGAAGACGGCCAGCTCGTCTCCCCGACCGAAAGCCAGCAGCAGTTGTTGCCGCGCCCGCGGGTCTTCCGCAGCTACTCGCACTTGTTGCTCGACCTCTCGGGCAGCGTGGCGTCGACCCCCGCGGGCAAAGCCGCCGAGATCGCCGCCGCCCGGCGCTTCATCGAAGAGGTCACCCTGCAGGAGGAGAACTACGTCGCCATCAGCTGGTTCTTCGGCGGCGTGAACATCGAACCCGCCCTGCTCGACGACCTGAGCGAGCTGGGCTTCACCAACGACCGCGAAGCCCTGATCGAGGCGGTGGAGAACGTGGACCTGATCCAGGTCACCTCCACCTCGACCAACCTGTACGGGGCCATCATCCAAGGCTGCGATGAACTCGACCTGGCGGGCTTCGATGACGAGACGAGCAACGTCGAATTCAAGTCGCTGACCCTGGTGACGTTCACCGACGGCACGGACCAGGCCGGCGTGCACACCCAAGCCGAAGCCGTAGCCCGCCTGACGAACGGCACAAACAGCTACACGGCCCAGGCGATCGGCGTGGGCACCGAGATCGACCCCGCCACCTTGGCCGCGATCGGCCCGAACGGCTGGCTGCTCGCGGACAACCTCGACTCGCTCGACACCGTGTTCCAGCAGGTCGGCACCAACGTGCGCAACCTGGCGAACAGCTTCTACCTGGTCGGCTACATCTCGCCGAAGGTGCACAGCACCGTGCAGCGCACCTTGACCGTCGAAGCCCACAACAACGGCCACTCCGCCACGCGCGACTACCCGTTTGTGCCCCAGTACTTCTCGGGCGGCAGCGGCTTCCTTGAGGTGCGCGAGCCCGCCGCGGCCGACGGCATCGCCGCCTGGACCGACATCGAAGCCCTAGCCGGCGACGCCAGCCTGATGCTGGGTCGCGCCACGAACCTGAGCGATGCCAGCCAGGCGCTGGTGCTGCGCCGTTTGAACTCCGCCCAGGGGTTTGACAGCGGCTTTGCCCAGTCCACGGGGGAGGCGCGTTTCGAGGCCATCGACGGCCGCGACTTCCTGACCCCCCTGCGCGTGATCTCGCACTCCAGCGGCAAGATCTTCGTGCTGGCCGCCGGCCGCGACCACGCGCTCGACGCCGACCCCGCCGTGCACGTGCTGCGCTTGACCGCGGCCGGCGTGCTCGAAGACACCTGGACCGTGCCCGCCCTGGTGACCGAAGCCGAATACGCCCGCGACCTGGTTGAGGGCCGCGATGGCTCGCTGTACCTCCTGAGCGCCATCGGCGATGCGCCCTTCGCCCGCACCGTGCTGCGCCGCTTCGCGCCCGATACCTTCGTGCTCGACGACACCTTCGACCAGGACGGTGTGCGCATGATCAGCGTGGATCCGAACCAGCACTATGACGATGCCCGCGCCCTCTTGGCGGACAACGATGGTGGGGTCTATGTGACCGGCAGCGCGTTCAACGGCGCCTCCGGGGCTTCCGACTTGTTCGTGGCCCATGTAACCGCGGCGGGCCTGCTCGACGAGAACTTCGGTACCCAAGGGGTCGCCTTCAACCGCGGCAACTTCGCGAACACCGGGGCTGGCGCGGGATACGCCCTGCGAATGGACAGCCAAGGCCGTCTGGTGGTCGCCGGCGAGATGGTTCCCCTGCCGGGCCACTTCAACCCGGTGCAGACCTTCCCGCGCGCCGCCTTCTGGCGCTTCCTGCCCGACGGCAGCGCGGACACGAGTTTCATCGGCAACGCCTCGAACCCGAGCTTCCAGACCGGGGCCGTGCACATGGGCAGCTCGCTGACCGCCAACTCGAACGTGCTGTTCGGCCAACCGTCCCGGGCCACCGCCGTGCGCATCCTGCCCGATGACTCGCTCTTGGCGATCGGCTGGCGCGAGAACGCCCGCGGCGACTATGACGTGTGCTCGTGGCGCCTGCTCGCCAACGGCCTGTTCGACCTGGGTTACAACTTCACCGGCTTCCTGATCGAAGACGGCTCGGTGGCCCAGGGCTGCGACGACGTTCCCTCCGATGTGCGCTTCCTGAACGATGGCACGCGCCTGATGGTCGGATCCGGCAAGAGCACCACCGCCGCGGACTCGGGCGCCGTGCTCTGGGTCGACGCCGACCCCGTGCGCGCCCTCTGGTAGGCCGTTCGAGAGCCCTTAACGCCGCGCGGCGGGTGCCCACCAGGACACCCGCCGCGCGTTTGTTCTAGCCGCCCGCAAGCGGCCCAGGTGCCGGTCACTCGGCCGGCTTCATGTCCTTCAGGAAGGCGTCGGCTTCTTCGATCGAAGCCTGCATCGAGCGGATCAGGTCGGCCACATCGGACTCGATCGTCAGGGCGTTGTCCTTCAGGCCCGCGATGGCGGCGGCGTTCAGGTTGTGCTTGAGCAGGGTGACGTGGTCTTTGAACTTGACCAGCACCGGCTGCATCTTGTCCTCGGCGTTGTGCATGACGCGCACCACGTCTTCGTAGCGCTTCTGGGTGTCGCGCATCATCTGCTCGCTCTGGCGACGCATGCCCGGATCGTTCATCTCGGACGCTTCGGTCTCCCATTCGCTGAACAGGGCGCCGGCCACGTGTTCGATCTTCTCGATGCGATCCGTGACTTCGCTGGCCGCGTCTTCGGCGTCTTCGTATTCGCCCTTCAGCTTCTTGTACATCGCCTCGAGATCACCGCCTTGGAAGCCGGTCAGCTCCTGGAAGGCCTCGAAGGTGCTCTGGATTTGGACTTTCGCTTCCTCCTGTCCCTCGCGGGCCGAAGCCACCCGGTCCACCAGGATCTCGCGCTTGTCCACGCCGAATTTCTCCATGGTGGCGTAGTAGGCGTTCTGGCAGGCGATGGTGGTCGAAACGAGCAGGGCAGGCAACAGTAGGTTTCGCATGGGTATCCTTGGGTGGGCCCCTCGGGGGCGCAGATTCGCGGCATAGGTTAGGACCCGCCGGCCCAGACTGAGATCGCGAGGCGGGCATTTTTTGGGGGACCTGTCGCATCCTGGCCCCCTCCGGTTTTGGAAGGCGCAAAGCGGGGCCGCGGGGTACCTTGGGCGACCGGTCCCGGCGGGACCTGCCAACCCCGACCCGCCCACCGGCCCCAAGCCTGCCCGTTGCAAGTCCTGGCCCTTTTCCGCCCCCTTCCCGCCGAGCCCGAAGCACCGCGCCCCCCCGGGCGGGAACTCTCGCAGCGCACCACCGAGCTGCTGCAGGAAGCCATGCTCCGCCAGGGCCTCGAGCCCTGGACCCCGGAGCGGAATGCCCTCGGCGCCCCACAGCCGCGGGACGGTTGGCACGTGAGCAAGAGCCACTGCCCGACCATGGTGGCCGCCGCCCTCGCGCCCTGCCCCGTGGGCATCGACGTCGAAGCCCTGCGCTGGTCCCAAGTGGCCGAATGGCAGCGCGTGGCCTCCGAACCGGAGCGGCAGCTCTTCGAGCCCTACGACACCTTGGCCTTCACTCGGCTCTGGACCGCCAAAGAAGCCCTGCTCAAGTGGCTCGGCGTCGGCGTCGCCGGCCTCTCCGGCTGCCGCGTGCGGTCGAATCCCAGCCCCACTTCCCTCGAGCTGATCCACGGCGAGCGCTCTTGGCTGGTCGAGCAGCGCATCGAACAAGGCCACGTGCTCTCCCTATGCGTGGAGCACCCCGGCAGCATATCCTGGGCCCTCGCCTGATCCCCTTTCCTATTTCCAGCCCCCCCACACGCGCGTTCCCCCGACCCAACGCCCCCATGCTGGATCCCGCTTCCCGTCTGCGCCCGCTGTTTGCGGCTGGCGCCCTGATCCTCGTCGCCGCCTGCCAATCGGGCGGCGGCCGGGCCCCCGTTGTGGCCGCGCCCGACGCGACCCTGGTGCGCAGCCACTATTTCGGCTCCCCGCTGGGCGGCCCGGCTCCCGCCATGGCCGCCAGCGCCGCGCGCAGCACCCCGTGGACCCTCACGGTGCGCACCTTCTCCCAGGCCGGCGCTCTGCCCCAAGGCGGCACCCCCCTGGTCGAACGGGCTTCGATGGTCGTCGATCCGCGCCGCAGCGACCCCCTGCTGCCCGGCCCCACCCTGCTCGCCCAGTCCCGTTGGTACGCGGCCCCCGGCTACCCCGAGCCCGCGGCGGTCGGTGAAGAACGCCTGGCCATGCTCGCCGGCCAGACCGAACGGCTCGCCCTGCGCGGCAAGGGCCAGACCCGCGATCTGTGCCTGTACATCGAACGGCCGTTGGGCGCGTCGCGCGGGTACCCCCTCACGGTCGCGGTCGAAAGCGACGGCGAGACCCTGGAGTTGATGCACCTGGCCGATGGCTGGCAGCCGGAACAAGGCGCGCGCTCCCTCGCCGTCGAGATCGGCGGCACCTGGTTCGGGTTCACCCTCGAGCCGTGGGCCGTAGAAGCGAACAGCCCCGAGGTGCGCGCCCTCGCCGCCGAAGTGCCCGCCGCGGCGAGCCCCGAACCCCTCGAACTGCCCAGCGCGGGCGAAAGCCAAGTGCGCTTCCTCGACGCGGCGTTCGAACGCCTGCGCCAATCGCCCGACCGCTACACGCTTGTGTCCGTGGCGAGCGAACTCGGCGCCGGGCGAGCCCAGGATTGGGCGCTGCTCTGCACGGACGAGGACCTGGCCCGCTGGACCAGCGAACTCGGTCGCGGCACCGGGCGCAAGGCGCTCAGCGACAAGCCGCGGCGCCTCGCCCTGCACCTGGAGACCAGCGCCCTCGCCGCCGCGGCGCATCTCGTGCAGGAAAACGCCGATCCCGCCGCGCGTTCGTACCTCGTGCGCCAGACCGGGCAGCTCGCGTACTACCCCGACGTGCTGCTCGAGATTCTCGCGCTGGCCCAGGACCAGGCCGACTTGACCCACCGCCTGCGCGACGAAAACCGCATCTTCCTCGAAGACACCGGGCGCGCCGCGCGCCTGCGCGCCTTCGAATGGCTGAAGGCCCAAGGCCTCGAACCCCACGGCTTCGACCCCCTGTCCCGCTCGAGCGTGCGCCAAGACGCCCTCGAACGCTGGCGCGACCGACTCGATCAAACCGGAGGAGAGCCCGATGGCCAGTGACATCGTCAACTTCGATCTGGACCTGGCCCCGCGGCGCAAGCGCCGCAAGGCCCGCAACTGGAAGCCGATGCTCATGCGCGGCTTCTGGGTGCTCGCGGCCCTGCTCGTGATCGGCCGATTGACCCTTTCGTTCTGGCTGCCGCCGGCGGTGGAACGTTGGGCGCGCGGCGTGGGCTGGAAGGTCGGCTACGAACGCCTCGACCTGTCGCTGCTCGGCGGCCAGGTGACTCTGCGCGGCCTCGAAGCGCGGCAACTCGACGCGCCCGAAGACAGCACCATGTCCTGCGACTACGCGGTGCTGCACGTGTCGGTTTCTGACCTGTTGCGCGGACGACTCAAGGTCTTCCGGGCCGAAGCCGACGGCGGCGAACTCACCGTGCAGCGGGACGCCGAAGGCCGCTGGAACCTGGGCGATTGGCAAGGGAGCTCGGAGGGACTCTCCAAACTGCAATGCGAGGAACTGCGCCTGCAGAACCTTGTTTTGACCGTACGCGACCAGGCGACGGGGACCCCGCGCGAATGGCGCGGCGTGCTCGACTTGGCGGTCGGCGACCTGGGCATGGCGCACACGCCCCTGCGCATCGAGCTCTCGGCGCGCGCCGAGGGCGCCCTCGACGGATTGCACGTGGGCGGCACCTGGCTCGCCGAAGGTTCGACGCGGCAGGTCACCGCTTCGGTCGAGATGTACGGCCTGCGCCGTGCGCTGCTCGACCCCGTTCTGGCCGAACTCGGGCTGGCCGGCGCCGGCAGCATCTACGGCCTGCGTTTCCACCTGCAGAGCAACCTGGAGGCGGATGAAGCCGGTTGGAAGGGTCCCCTGTGGCTGCGCGAGCTCGCGCTGCAAGCGGATCACCAACCGGCGATGATCCTCGAGGAGCTGCACGCCGAACTGACCGGCAGCGAGGCCGCGTCGTGGAATGCCGATACGCTCGACGTGCGCGGCTTGCAGATGCAGGTGGCCCGCAGCGCCGATCGCCGCTTGCGGGTGGCGTCGCTGCAACCGGCTCGGTCCGAAGTCGCGGATGCGGATCCGCTCCCGTGGCTGCGCGCGGTGCAAGGCACGCGCCTGGTCGCGGAGGATTGCCAGGTGCTCTGGACCGACGCCACCACCGAACCGGAGGTGCGCAGCACTTGCCGCATCGGAGGCCGCCTCGGCAACCTCGCTTGGCAGCGCGACGGTGGGCTCGCCCCGCTGGCCCTCGACCTCGAACTCGCTGGCGCCGGACTCTTCGAACGGCTTGCGGTGCAAGGCACCCTGCAGCCGGGCCGCAACGGCAGCCTTTCCTTGACCCTGGGCGGCGAGGACGTGGCCCTCGCCGGCCTGGATCCGTACCTCGCGCCCATGGGCATGCGCTGCGACCTGCGGCCGGGCTCCCTGGCGGGCACGGTTCAAGCGGACTGGACCACCGCCGACGACGCGACGCGCTGGAACGTCACTGCGCGCGAACTGGCTTTCGAAAGCGGTGACGGCCCGTGCCGCGTGCACCTCCTGGCGGTGCGCGATCTGACCGCCGCACCGGGCACCGTCGATGTGCAATCGGTGGAGATCGACAGCGCGCTGGTCCACGCCGGCCGCAGCAACCTCGGCTGGTGGCACGTGCCGGGTCTCGCCTTCACCACGGCGCGCAACGAGCGCGACGGCGCGCGCCCGCCCCTGGACCTTTCGATCGCGTCCCTGAAACTCGGCGAGGTGCAGCTCGACCTCTCCGACGCGTTTGCCCGGGAAGCGGCCTGGCAGCAGACGGTGCGCATCACGCGCGCCGAAGCGGGCCCGCTCGTCTCCCCCGCCGCGGGCGAAGCGGCCGAATGGGACCTGGGATCCTGGACCCTGTCCGTGCCCGGATACGCCGACCAGGTGCGCGCCAGCGGCCAGGTGCAACTCGCCGCCGACCGCCGCATGCGCCAAGTGGCGTGGCAGATCGAAGCGGATGGGCTCGAGCAGGAAGGTCTACAGCCCTGGTTGCAACGCCTCGGCCTCGAAGCCGAACTCGGCGGCACCAATCTCGCGCTGCGCGGCGAAACCATTTGGCATGGGGCCGAAACCAGCGCGCCGGTGGACTTCGAACTTTCCGATGTGCGTTGGAGCGGAGCCGACGGGGAACGCTTGGGCCTCGCAAAAGCGCACCTTTCGGGCCTGCGAGCCGAGGGCGAGGCCTGGCGTGCCGATCGTTTCGAACTCCAGGATCCACGGCTCGCGGTTGCGCGCCTCGGGGATGGCCGGTGGCAGACCGCCGGCGTCACCTGGCGTAGCAGCACCGACCCCGCGGGTTGGTGGAGCGCGGCCCACGACCGCTTCGGCAGCGTGCAGATCGAGGGGGCTGCCGGCCGTTGGTCGGACCTCTCCGGCACCGAACCGCTCGAATGCGATTGGCAGGTGAGCGGCGGATGGCAATCGGGTCCGGCGGGCCACACCGTGCACGGGGAGGCGAGTTTCCACCCCGGTTTGCGCGCGGCGAGCCTGGATGGCACCTGGGCCATCGACGAACAGGGCAGCCGCTTCGCCGGGGACCTGCGCGTGGCGGGCCTCGATCGGCCCTGGCTGCAACCGTGGCTGCCGGCGGGCCTCACCTGCACCGAAGACGAATACTCCCTCGAGTTGCGCGGCGAAGGCGAATTGCATCCGCTCGCCGATGCGGGCCGCAGTCTGCGCATGGAGTTCGAGAACCTGCAGCTTGCTGCCGGGGATCGGGAACTGCTCGCCGCCGCCCAAGTCCGGCTCGAGGCGCCGCAGCTGGGCGCCTCCAGCGGCAATCGCATCGAGCGGTTCGAGATCGAAGACCTCGTGGGGTCCCTCGAACGCCTGGAGGACGGGGGTCTGTGGTGCGCGGGCGCGACCTGGAACCCGGTCGTGGACGCGGCGAATCCCGCCGCATCGGGTCACTGGCTCGACCGATTGGAACAAGGCAACTGGGTGCTTGGCCGCCAGGCGATCACCGTCAAGGATTGGGCGTTTGTCGACCGCAGCGCCGCGGGCGCGCCGGCCATGCATTTGGTGGGCAGCCTGACGAACCTCGCCGAAATCGATTGGAGCTCCCGCGAAGGCCGCGAACGGCCGCTCGAGCTGGAGGCCGAAGGGCGCCTCGAACCCGCCGCCGAAACCTGGCGCGCTGCGGTGGCCCTCGCGCCCTTCGCCAGCCGCCCGCTCGCGCGCCTGGACTGGAACGTCGAAGGCCTGCGTGGGCGTGCCCTGGATGAATGGTTCGGGGGTGGCGCGGGTCGTGCCAGCGCGGCCGAGATTCAAGGCGGCGCCTTCCGCGGCCGTCTGCAAGCGAGTCTGCCCCTGCCCGCCGGAGAAAACCGCTGGGCTACCGCGCGCGCTGCGGGCTTCCCGCTCGAACTCGCCGCCGCCGACGTGGTGCTCGAACCGAACCGCATCTCCCCGCCCCTCGTGCGCTGCGCGCGCCTCGATCTGTCCGCACCGCTCGTCGATCCCTGGCGCGGCGCCTGGCGCATCGATCGCATGCACTTCGATGACGTGGACCTGCGCACGCGACGCGATCGCGATGGCCTGCACGTGTTAGGCTTGACCCTGCCCCGAACCCAAGCGCCGCGCGCCGCGGGCGAAAGCGCGCCCGAGCGCACGATCGAAGCCCTGCGCATGAGCGGGCTCGATTGGGACCACAGCGACGAGACCTTCGAACCCGCCGCCCCCCTGCCCGTGCGCAACGGCGAACTGGAAGTGCTGCGCTGGAACCTTGGCGGCGGCCCGTGGACGCGCCCCGTGCGCGTGCACTTCACCGCCGATGCCGGCGAGGTGCGCGCCCCCCTGCGCAGCGCCGAAGAATCCGGCTCGCGCGGCGGGGATCCGTTGCTCGAGACCCGCAGCGCCTACGACCGACTCGAATTGCGCGGCCGGTTGCTCGGCGGCGAGCAACTCGACGGCTGGCTGCAGGTGGACGTGTCGGCCCTCGAACTCGCCCCCCTGCGCGGACTCTTCGCCCCCATGGGCATCGAAGTCGGCGACGGATTGCTCGACGGCCGCAACACCCTGCGCTTCCGCGACGGGGAGCTCGCCGTGGACGCCCGCCTGACCATCGATCACCTCGTGGCCCGGGCCGAGTCCGAAGCGCGGGTGCAACGGGACCTGGGACTTCCCCACGAGTTGCGCCAGGTGCTGCAGGACCTGCGCGATGCCGACGGTCGACTCGACCTGCCGCTGCGCTTCGAACTCAACCAGAATGCCGCCGGGGCCTCCCAATTGGCCACCAGCGCCAAACGCGCATTCGCCCAACTCGCTTCGACCGAGCGCGAAGTGGCACGACCGATGGAAGCCGTCGCGCCGCGCCTCGGGGATGCTCGCTACACCGTTTCGTTCGGCCCCGGTTCCGCCCAGCTCGACCCCGCCGCCCGCGCGGCCCTGCTCGATTGGGCGCGCCAAACCAAACTCGCCGCAGGCGAGCCTTGGGAACTGCGCGCCGGCCTCGGCAGCGGGGACAGCGATCGCACTGGAGCTCTGACCAGTCCGCCCGCCGAACCGCTGATGGAACTGCTGCGCAACCTGCGCCTGCGCAAAGCGGCCCTCGCCCGCAAACAGGTCGACGCGGCCGCCCTTGCCCAGAGCACCCTGCTCTATGGCACCGAAGCCGAAGCACGCGCGGCCCGGGAAGCGCTGCGCGCAGTGGAATTGGCCCGCGGGGAAACCGAAGAGGCCATCAACCACGTGCTCGATCTGCTCGCGCCCGGCGCGGAACGCGGCGCCTCCCGCCGTGCGCACACCGCCGAAGCCCGGCTTGCCCAAGACCGGACCCAGGCCGTGCGCGATTGCCTCGAGCAGGCGGGCTTCGATACGTCGCGTTGGGTGGTGCGCCCCCTCGCCGACGACGCGCCGGTCGAAGCAGGCGGCGGTTCGATCCGGCTTTGGCGTTAGGCCGGTGACCTTGGACAAGCGCCCCCGCCTTTCCCTGCGATTGCAGCGGAAGGCGGGGGCGCTGTCGTTGACCGATGCGACCGGCGGACCGGCCGCCGGTTTCAACCGCTGAAGCGGGTCCCACGCAGGTCGCGCAGGATCGCGACCGCTGCCACGATGAACACCGCAGCAGAGGTCAGCACAAACAGGTCAGGCAGGCGGAACATATGGATACCGATTGGGGGTTGCGAGCACCGCGGACATCCGCGATGTACCCATCTTCCGCAGCTTCGGGGCCTGCCGGGTCTTCGCCGGCCGTGAAATTCCTGTCAGGCGGCCCCCACACCCCGGCGGACCCCCGCTGGCTAGCGGGAATCGGGCCGGATGGCTCCAATTGGGGCAAGCCCCTGGTACCCTCTGCCCCCAAGACCATGCAGACGGCCCCCCACAGCACCCCGGCCCCCCCCGCCCTGCCGGTGCCCGACCCCTCCCACGGCGCCGACATCGCCCGCGTCCTGCAGGCGACCACCGGCCGATTTCCCTGGCGTCCGCAATTCCGCGAGTTCCGCGGCGCCCTGGGCGCGTACATCGACGAAGGCCCCAAGGACGCCCCGGT
Organism: Planctomycetota bacterium; assembly: GCA_041398705.1. Classification (GTDB taxonomy): domain Bacteria; phylum Planctomycetota; class UBA1135; order UBA1135; genus NORP259. The sequence goes on from JAWKUI010000012.1 coordinate 14,813, forward strand.
GCTGCTCTGCTTGCACGGCAACCCCACGTGGAGCTTCTTCTACCGGGCCGTCGTCGAGCGCTTCGCGGGTGCGTACCGCGTGGTGGTGCCCGACCACATCGGCATGGGTTTGTCCGAGAAACCCCAGGACTTCGACTACACCTTGGCCACGCGCATCGCGGCCATGGAGGACCTGATCCAGCACCTCGATCTGCGCCGCATCACCTTGCTGGTGCACGATTGGGGGGGCGCGATCGGCGTGGGACTCGCGGGCCGACACCCCGAACGCTTCGAGCGCCTCGTCGCGTCCAACACCGCGGCGTTCCCCGGGTTCCAGGCCCACAGCCTGATCCGCATCGCGCGCCTACCCGGGCTGCACCAATTGCTGATGGGCCGCCTCGGCCTGTTCGAGAAGATCACCGTGCGTTGGGCCACCGGCGCCGGTCTCGCGCCCGATCTGCGCAAGGCCTACCTCGCTCCCTTCCCCAGCCCCGAAGCGCGCGTAGCCGTGCGCGCCTTCGTGCGCGACATCCCGCTGCGCGCCGCTCACCCTTCGTACGCCACCCTGCTCGAGGTGGAACGCAGCCTGGCGATGTGGCGCGATAAACCGGTGCTGCTGCTCTGGGGCAACCGCGATTGGGTGTTCACGCCGGCGTTCCGCGAGGAGTTCGCGCGCCGCCTGCCCACAGCTCGCGTCTGCGGCCTGGATCACTGCGGCCACCTTTTGTGGGAAGACGATCCGGCGCGTTGCCTCGACGAGGTCGCCCAGCTCCTGGAAGTCCAGGCCTGAATCGCCATGGGCCCCACCGCGCACCCGATGGAAGAAGCTCCGGTCTGCAACGTGTCCGAGGTGCTTACGCGCCGTGCGATGCAGCAGGGCGGGCGCACGGCGGTGATCTCCCCCGCCGGGCGTAGCGGGTGGCGCAGAACGACCTACGCCGAGCTCGAGCAGATGACCGATCGTCTGGCCGCGGGCTTCGACAAGGAAGGCATCACCGACGGCATGCGTTGCGCCGTGTTCGTGCGTCCCTCGCCCGAACTCGTGGCGGTGGTCTACGCGCTGATGCGCCTCGGGGCCGTGCCCGTCGTGGCCGACCCCGGCATGGGCCGCAAGCGCTTGCTCGCCGCCCTCGCCGAGATCGAGCCCGAAGCTTTCATCGGCGTGCCCAAAGCCCACGCCGCGCGCAAGCTGTTCCCCGCCGCCTTCCGCACCGTCGAGATCGCCATCACCGTGGGCGCACGCCTGTTCTGGGGCGGCCGCACTTTGGCCCAGGTCCTCGAAGCCGGCCGCAAATCCCGCGAGAAGGTCGTGCCCGCGACCCGCGCCGACGACCCCGCCGCGATTCTGTTCACCTCGGGCAGCACCGGCCCGCCGAAAGGCGTGCTCTACACCCACGGCATGTTCGCCGCCCAAGTCGAGGCCCTTGGAAATCTCTACGGATTTGAGGAAGGCGAGGTGGATCTCGCCGGACTGCCGCTGTTCGCGTTGTTCGACGTGGCGTTCGGCATGACGAGCGTATTCCCGCGAATCGACCCGACGCGCCCCGGCGAATGCGATGCCCAAGGCGTGTTCGAAACGATCCGCGAGCACCGCGTCACCACCGCCTTCGGATCCCCCGCCATCTGGCGCCGCGTGGTTCCGTGGTGCATGGAACAAGGCTATCAGCTCGAATCCATGCGCCGCATCCTGTGCGCCGGCGCGCCGGTGCCGCCCGACCTGATCGCGCAGATGCACCGCGTGCTGCCGATCCACGCCGACGTGTTCACCCCCTACGGAGCCACCGAAGCCCTGCCCGTGTCGTCGATGACCGGCCGCGATGTGGTGCCGGCGCTCGTGCCGCGCATCCAGGGCGGCGAAGGCACCTGCGTGGGCCGGCCCCTGCCCGGCGCCGAAGTGCGGCTGATCCGCGTCACCGATGGGCCCATCGCCCGCATGGAAGCCTCGCTGGAGGTCGCGCCTGGCGAGATCGGCGAAGTCTGCGTGCGCGGGGACTTCGTCACGCGCGAGTACTTCCGCCGGCCCGAAGCCACCGCCGCCGCCAAGATCGCCGATCCCGACGGCGGCTTCTGGCACCGCATGGGCGACGGGGCGCGGCTGGACGCCGAAGGGCGGCTCTGGTTCCAGGGCCGGCTGGCGCACCGGTTGCGCTGCGCGGGCGGCGACCGTTTCCCGGTGGCGGTGGAGAACATCTTCAACACCCATGAACGGGTGCGGCGCACGGCCCTGGTCGGGGTGGGCCCGCCCGGGGACCAGCGGCCTGTCCTGGTGGTCGAGCCCCTGCCCGGCGAACTGCCGCGCGGCAAGGTGATGCGCGCCGGCTTCGAGATGCAGCTCGTCGAGATCGGCAAGCGCCACGCGGTCAGCCGCGACGTGGAGACCTTCCTCTTCCGCGAGGACTTCCCGGTGGACGTGCGCCACAACGCCAAGATCCACCGCGAGGAGCTGGCGGATTGGGCGGCGGAGCAGCTCGGGAGCTGAGCCCCATGCGCGTGCTCGTGACCGGCGGCGGCGGCTTTCTGGGCCGCCATGTGGTGACCCAGTTGCTGGAAGCCGGGCACGCGGTGCGCAGCCTGGCCCGGGGGCACTACCCCGAGCTCGAAGCCGCTGGAGCCGAATCGGTGCGCGGCGACCTGGCGGATGCGGCGCGGCCCTGGGCCGGGGCGTTGCACGGGGTCGATGCGGTCGTGCACTGCGCCGCCAAAGCCGGGGTTTTCGGCCCCCGCGAGGACTTCTTCCGGGCCAACGTGCTCGGCACCCGCGCGCTGCTCGAGGAAGCGCGCCGGGCTGGAGTGCGTCGTTTCGTGCACACCTCGTCCCCGAGCGTCTGTTTCGACGGCGGCGACCATCGCATGGCCGGGCCGGACCTGCCCCTGGCCACCCGTTTCCTCTCCCCCTACCCCGAGAGCAAGGCCCAGGCCGAGCGTGAGGTGCTGGCCGCCAGCGGCCGCGACGGGCTCGTCTGCGTGGCCCTGCGCCCGCACCTGATCATCGGCCCCGGCGACCCACACCTGCTGCCGCGGCTGGTGACGCGCGCCCGCGCCGGGCGGCTGGTACGGGTTGGCGATGGCCGCAACGAGGTGAGCCTCACGAGCGTGGTCAACGCGGCCGCGGCGCACGTGGCGGCTGTCGAGTCCCTGGGCCCCGCGAGCCCCGCCGCCGGCCGCGCCTACTTCGTCGGCCAGCGCGAACCCGTGCTCCTGTGGTCCTGGATCGGGGAGCTGCTCGCGGCCCTCGACCTGCCGCCGATCCGCCGCCACCTTTCCCTGAAAAGCGCCTACGCCCTGGGCGCGGGCCTCGAGACCATTTGGAAGGTCCTGCGGCGACCCGGCGATCCGCCCATGACCCGCTTCGTGGCCCTGCAGCTCGCCACGAGCCACAGCTACGACATGACCGCCCTGGAGCACGATCTGGGCTATCGCGAGCGCGTCGACCTGGCCGCGGCGACCCGGGCGGCGATCGAGGACCTGCGCGCCCGCGGGGTCTGACGGCGACCCGCTGCGGGAGCCCCATCCGGGCGGCGTGCGAATTCCCGCCCGGGCCTATTCAGTCCATCCGGCACCTCCGATATGGTAACGCCGTACCGGACCCGCGCCCGTCGGCGCAGGACCTGAGACCGTGGCCTGTAGCCCCACCCCCCGCCAATGACCGCCCACCTGCGCCAGGAAGCCATCCGCCGCATTTCCGCCAACCGCCAGCGTTCCAACCAGCCCAGCGCCGGAACGAACCAAGAGCCCGAACGTCTTCCGGAAGACTACGGCTATCTGGTTTTCGGCGATGCGCAACAACGGGAGCGGCTCTCGCCGGAAGTCTATGCGGCCTTGCGCAAAACCATCGAAAGCGGCGAGCGCCTCGACCCCGGCATCGCCGATGAAGTCGCGCGCGGCATGAAGGAGTGGGCCATCCACCACGGCGCCACGCACTACACCCACTGGTTCCAGCCGATGACCGGCTCGACCGCGGAGAAACACGACTCGTTCCTCGAGCCGACCAAAGGCGGCGGTGCGATCCTCAAGTTCACCGGCAAGCAGCTGGTGCAGGGCGAACCCGACGCCTCGTCGTTCCCTTCGGGCGGCCTGCGCGCCACCTTCGAAGCGCGCGGCTACACCGCGTGGGACCCGACCTCGCCCGCCTTCATCCGGCGCGGCCCCGGCGGTGCGACCCTCACGATCCCGACCGCGTTCTGCTCGTGGACCGGCGACGCCCTCGACAAGAAGACCCCGCTGCTGCGTTCGTGCCAGGCGGTTTCGACCGCAGCCGTGCGCCTGCTGCACCTGATCGGCGACCGCGACGTCAAGCGCGTCGAGCCGGTGGTCGGTGCCGAGCAGGAGTACTTCCTGGTGGACCGCGAATTCTACAAGTTGCGCCCCGACCTGATCGCTTCGGGTCGCACCCTGTTCGGCGCGCCGCCGTACAAGGGCCAGGAATTCGACGACCACTACTTCGGCAACATCAGCCCGCGCGTGCTGACCTTCATGCAGGACCTGGAGCGCGAGCTCTGGCTTCTGGGCGTGCCGGTCAAAACCCGTCACAACGAAGTGGCCCCGTCGCAATTCGAACTGGCCCCGTACCACCAGTCGATCTCGGTGGCCATCGACCAGAACATGCTGACCATGGAGGTCGTCAAGGAAGTGGCCGCGCGCCACGGCCTGTCCGCGATCCTGCATGAGAAGCCGTTTGCGCGCCTCAACGGCTCGGGCAAACACGTCAACTACTCGGTCGGCACCGACACCGGCGTCAACCTGTTCGATCCGGGCCACACCCCGAGCGACAACCTCAAGTTCGTGCTCTTCTTGACCGCCTTCATCCGCGGCGTGGATCTGCACCAGGACCTGCTGCGCGCGTCGATCGCCTCGGCCGCCAACGACCACCGCCTGGGTGCCAACGAAGCCCCGCCGGCGATCATCTCGATCTTCCTCGGCAGCCAGCTCGAAGAAGTCGTGCACGGCCTGATGGGCGGTCCGAAGAAGGAAGGCCAAATGGGCGGCGACAAGGTGCGCCTCGGGGTGAACACCCTGCCCGATCTGCCGAAGGACATCTCCGACCGCAACCGGACCTCGCCGATGGCCTTCACCGGCAACAAGTTCGAGTTCCGCGCGGTGGGTTCCAACCAGAGCGCGGCCTACCCGGGCACCTTCCTGAACCTGCTGCTCGCGGAATCGCTCGACTACCTGTCCGACCAGATCGAAGCCAAAGGCGGCTTCAGCCAGCAAAACGTGCAGGACGTGGTGGGCGAGGTGCTGCGTCAGCACCAGCGCATCCTGTTCTCGGGCGACAACTACACCGAAGCCTGGCGTCAGGAGGCGGCCAAGCGCGGCCTGCTGAACCGTCGCACCACGCCGGCCGCCCTGGCGGACTGGGCCAGCGAAGCCAACATCGCCCTGTACGAGCGGTACGGCGTCTTCACCCGCGGCGAAGCCGAGTCCCGCTTCCACGTGCAGAACGAGATCTACGCCAACAAGATCAAGGTGGAAGCCACCGCCAGCATCGACCTGGCCGAAACGGTCATCATGCCGGCCGCCTACCAGCACCAGCACCGCATGGCCGAATCGATTGATTCGATGCGCGATCTGCTCGGCAAAGAAGCCGGCCAGGGCCAGGTGCTCGAACTGCGCTCGCTCGCCGGGCGCATGGACCGCTGCCGCGGTCAGATCGACGCCCTGCGCTCCGTGCTCGGCGGCATCGCCGACCGCGGCCTCGATCCGCACCACCTGGCCGAGGCCTACTGCAAGGAGGTCGTGCCGGCCATGGCCGACCTGCGCGATGCGGTCGACAGCCTCGAACAGTGCGTCGACGACAACCTGTGGCCGCTGCCCAAGTACCGCGAGATGTTGTTCATCCACTGATCGCCGGCTGGAAGACACGCGCGGCGCCGCCCCGGACCTCCCGGGGCGGCGCCGCGCGCGTTTGCGGGTATCCCACGCTCACAGCAGGCGCAGTTTCATCGCGTCGAAGTCGAGCACGTATCCCTTGCCGCTCCACAGGGCATCTTGCCCCAGGTACCCATCGACTTCTTCGGACAGGGGCACCAAGTGCACCTCTTCGAGGGTCACCGTCTGTTGGCCGACGCCCAGTTCGAGTCGGGGAATACGCAGGCCATCGCGCAGGCTGCCATCGGACCCCACTCCACCTCCCGCGTATTGCGCGCGGTCGAGTTCTTCCCGCAATCCGGGAAATCGCTCCAGGATGCGTTCGTTCAGCAGGCTGCGGTTGGCACCGGTGTCGAGCAACAGGTGCAGGGTCTCGCCGCGCCAGGTGACCGCCACCACCGGACGCAGGCCGCGCACGGTGAGGTTGCTTTCGTACCCGGCTTTCTCCAACCAAGGGGCAAAGCCGAGCCTCATGCCCTGCGGCTCGCCTTCGGGGCGGGACCACTCGAGCGAGCCCAAGTGCTGCAGCACGGGGAACCCCAGGATCGCCTCGATCGTGTAGGCCCCATCCGCAAAACGCAGCAGTTCGTCTTCCATCACCAGGAAAGCGACGTTCTCGAATCGCGCGGCGGCGCCGTACTCCCCGACCCAGATCTCCAGCCGTTCGGCCATCGCCATTTGCGCGGGCACCGCATCGCTCGATGGACTGCGCACCGAAATCTCACCCGGCAGGAAACGCAAGCCAAGCCGCTCTGCGGCACTGCGCGTGATGGTGCTGAACGAGGCGCCGGTGTCGAGCACCATCTCCTGCGTTGTTCCGTTGACCTTAACTCCCCCGCGCGGCAACCCGGCCAGGTCGACCTGCACATCGATCACGCCACCGCGGACTTCGGACCCCATCGCCGGCTGCCCATCGAGCACGCGCAGCACCGCCAAGGTCTGCTCCTCGGCCGCCGTGTCCTGGACGCCCTGCGCACGCAGCTCCTCGACCTGCATGCGCGCGTAGCGGTGTCCCCGCGGGTAGTCCGCCGTGCGCAAGCACAGGCCGACGAGGGCCTCGAGCACCGCGGCCCGATCTTCGGGTCCGAGATCGGGCGTCGCCGCCAGGCGCTCCAGCGGAGCCAACGCCTGCGCATCCTGGCGCCGCGAGGCCCACAGCGGCCCCATCTCGAGGTCCCCGGGCAACGCCGCCACCGGGCCCGGTTCCAGGCCCCGGGGTTGCGTCTGACAGGCCGCCAATCCAAGCGCCGCGTGCATCGCGGCCACAAGCCATCGCTTCATGCCCCCATGCTACGGGCCCGCCCTCCAGGGGGCTACGCGGCCCTACAAGTGCCACTCCCAGACAAGCCCGTCCTCCACGTGCTGCACATCGTCGCCGCGCTCGAACGCGAGTTTCTCGAGCACCCGGTGCGAAGCCCCGTTGTCCGGCAGGGTCTGGGCCCGGATCGCGAGGTCCGGGTCCGCCCCCCGGCAAGTGCGCACGAGGAAGTCCGCCATCGCCGTGGCGAGCCCACGGCCCTCATGCCCGGGGAACGAGAAGTAGGCGATCTCCACGCTGCCGTCCGCCGGCGGCGCCTTGAACCCGCAGGTCCCCACGACCACGCCGTTCTCCAGGCACAGGTAACACCCAAAGGGCGCGACGAAACCCACCTTGGCGTAGAGCTCCTGGGTGCCCTGCCAGACCATCGCGAGCAGGTCCGTGGGCCCAGGCAAGTCCAGGGGCAACGGTGAATCGGGTTCGATCTGCAGGAATCGGAGGCCAGCGTGCATGGACCCAGCTTGCCCCCTCGGCGGCCTGGCCGCAAGTTCACGCGCCCCGCCCCACCGCCTATACTGCCCCTGCGGGTGCCGCACCCGCATGGACCCCAGCCTGCAAATCCCATGAAACACAACTCGCTGCTTCTGCTTCCGCTCCTGCTTGCCTCCTGCGCCTCCACCCCGTCCCTCTGGGACAATGGCCAGGCCCTGAGCGCTGAAACCCTCGAAGTCCAGGTGGACACCCAGGGTCGCTTCACGGAAGTCGAATACCACATCTCGCCCGCCGCGGTGCCGAAAGCCGTGCACAACGCCATGAACAAGCTGCACCCCGGCGGTGGCGCCACCGGTGCGGAGCGCGAGTACGTGGATGGCAAACTCTGCTGGGAGCTGACCAAAACCATCGACGGGCGCGAGATCGAAGCGATGTTCTGGCCGGACGGCACCCTGCACAGCGAGGAGATCCAGATCGCGGCCACCGACGTGCCGACGGTGGTCGTGGAGACCCTCGACGCCAGCCAGGCGGGGGATGTGACCTCCTGGGAGTCGATCGCGGGCAACCAACAAGTGATCACCGAATACCACGCCAAGGTGCACCACGAGGGTCGCAAGTACAAGGTGGCGATCGCCGCCGACGGCCGCCTGCTTTCGATTGTGCGCGAAGTGGTCGCGGAGATCGAAGTGCCCGTGAAGTGACCCCTTTGCGGCGTTGCCGGGCGGCTTGACCCGGTAACGCCGCACACCGCTCCCATGCCGATCGAAGACCTACACCACGTGCAACTCGCCATGCCCCCCGGGCGCGAGGCAGAGGCGCGCGCCTTCTATGGGGGGCTGCTCGGGCTCGAGGAGATCCCCAAACCCGAGTTGCTCCGCGCTTCGGGCGGCGTCTGGTTCCGCCTCGGATCGCGCGAATTGCACCTGGGCATCGAGCCGGGTTTCACCCCCGCCCGCAAGGCGCACCCCGGCATGTCCGCGTCGGACCTAACAGACCTCGCCCACCGGCTCGAAGCGGCGGGCCACCCTTGCACCTGGGACGACCGCATTCCGGACGTGCCCCGTTTTGCCTGCGCCGACCCCTTCGGTAACAAACTCGAATTCCTGGCGCCCTGACCCGCGCCCGGCTTTGCAGTAGTTTTTCGGGGCTGTGACGCCCCAGCGGGTACCTTGGGGGTCTCCCGTCTCCCGCTCCCCAACCGGAATTCCCCATGACCCAACAAGGCCCCTGGCCCGGCCGTTTCGTGTGGCACGACTTGATGACCACCGACGCCGACGCCGCCGAACGTTTCTACACCTCGCTCTTCGACTGGCAGATCGAACACCGCCAGATGCCCGGCTGCGTGTACCGCATGATCCAATGCGGCCCCGGCCCCACCGGCGGCATCATGCAAGAGGCGAATATCCCCGTCTCCCACTGGATGCCCTACGTGGCGGTCGAAAACGTGGACGAGGCAGCGGCCCGCGTCACCAAGAACGGGGGCAGCCTCTGCGTGCCGCCCACCGACATCCCGGAAACCGGCCGTTTCTCCGTGGTGACCGATCCCGCCGGCGCGTACTTCTCGATCTACCAGGGCAATCCCGGGTCCCCGGGGTTCGACCCGAACCTGCCGGTGCCCGGCCGCGTGTGCTGGAACGAAACCTACAGCAACGACGCGGACCGCTCGCAGGCCTTCTACTCCGAGGTGTTCGGCTGGAAACCCGACAGCAAGGACATGGGGCCCATGGGCTTCTACCACGTGCAGATGAAAGACGGCGCGCAAGTCGGCGGCCTGATGCAGAACCCCATGCCGAACACGCCCTCCTGCTGGGTCGTATACTTCTTCGCCCCCGACCTGGTGGAGAAAACCCAGCGCGCCAAGGAACTCGGTGCCCACGCCATGATGGAGAACATGCCCATCCCGAACGTCGGCCGCTTCTCCATGCTGACCGATCCCACCGGCGCCGTATTCGCCCTCTTCCAGCCCGATCCGAGCGCCGTCGGCGAGTGCCCCGCCTAAGCGGGCCTCACGGATGCCCCACCCGCAAGCGGCCCCCAGGGACAATCCCCGGGGGCCGCTTCGTTTCGCGCAGGCGGATCACTGCATCGTCAGCGCCAGGGCGTTCGAATGCACCACCGGTCCCCCCTGGACGTCCCGAGCCACGGCCTGCACCACCCAGGTGCGTCCGGCCCAAGCGATCGTGTGCAGTTGATCCAGCGGCAAGCAGACCCGGCCATCCGGCCCCGCCCAGACGGGCGCCGTGCAGCCCGCTGGCCCGGCCAGGCAGGTTCCCAGGGTCCCCACTGCACTGCGGCTCCACGCCCCGGAGATGCACACCAGGGCGGATTGCGAAACACCGAGTCCCTGCAATTCGAGCGCGGTCGGCCCCACCCCGAGCACGCCGCTACCCACCGCCGCTAGCCGCAGTTCGCCGTCCCCCGAACAGACTGTGCGCCCCAGGGCCGGTGCATTGCGGTACAGGGCCACCGCGTCTTCGAGCTCGAAGAAGGCCGCCATGCCCGCCGGATCGATCCCTTCTGCCGCCGCGATGCGCGCCCCATTGGAGTACGCGCCCTGCAGTTGCCCGCTGACCTCGTCCGCCAGAATCGCTCCGGTCAAAGGATCGAGCACGACGCGGTGCACCGCCACCGCCGCGCTCAGATCGTTGTTCAAGGTCATCAGGTCCGGATGACCATCGAAGTTCCAATCCCCGACCTCGATGATGCGCGACCCCATGCAAGGCACGTCGTCAATGATCGTGGAACAGACCCAGTCCGCCAACCGCGCGCCACTGGCGGACGAGTGCAACGTCACCGATCCAGAAAAAACGCCTCCCACCGCCAGGTCGCGATGTCCGTCCCCATCCACATCGGCGATGCTGACAAACGGCTCCCCATTGCCGGAAAGATACGAAGCCCCCGGCAGGTGCCGCGTGGCCAGCAGCGAACCATCCAGGCCCGAGCGCAACACCATGTACGAGTCCCCGGAAACCGTCAACGGATGGGCGAAATCCACGACACCATCCCCGTTGAAGTCATCGAGAATCGCGAGGCCATAGGTTAGCCCTTGGGCCGGATTCGTACTCGCGACGGTGTACACCGGTAGGCCCGTAGTCGGATCGACCACCGCCCAAGTCGGTTGGCCCAGCCAGGCATTGACAATCAACTCCTCGACCCCGTCTCCGGTGAGATCCTGGAGCACCTCCATGTAGAACCCGTAGGAAAGGCCCACCGGAAGGGGCATCTGCATCTCGAGGGATCCGTCGCTTCCCGAGAAGATCGACAGGCCGCCAGGGCCGGCATGCACGATCTCTCGCACGCCGTCCCCTGTGAAGTCCGCCACATCCACCATCGGGCCACCTGCCCACGCCTGCGTCACGGGCACCGAGAGAACCCCCATCAGTGAGCCGTCCGCGCCCGAATGCAACGAGCCCATGCGGCCCGTGGCCCACGAGAACCCGCGCACGACCACATCGGGCAACGCATCCCCGTTCAAATCGGAGAGCACGGAGATCGATTCCCCCCATGCGCTGGAGACGCCCAACGCGGGCGGTTCGACCTTGTAGACCATCTGACTCTGCGAAAATGCAGACACGGGCAATGCCAGCGCGGTGGCAAGGGTAAGCAAGTATCGATTCATGGCTATCTTGTTCCTTGGGCGGCAGGCCATGAATAACTCTCTGCCGATTCGATCGCGTTCCCGAAGGATCCCGACCTGACTTCGCCGTCCGGAACTCGGACGCAAGACACCGGAGCGGAACCGGCCATCGCCTACGGAGATCCTGGATTTCCGCGATTCGGGGAATACGCGCCGCGCGCAACCCTGCCCACAAGAACACCGGCCCCCGGGTTTGCACCCGAGGGCCGGTTCACGACCAGGAGAGTCGTAGGAAGGGGTTCAGCGCATGCGCATCTCGATCGCATTCGAGCGCTGCACAAGGCCGCTCTGCGCGTCGCGCGCCACCGCCTGGGCGAACCAGGTGCGACCTACCATCGTGATTGCGTGACCATGGTGGATGCCCATCGACGCCGTGCCGTCCGGGCCCGCCACGACCGAACCGATGCGACCCGCGGTGCTCGCGAGGCAAGTGCCCAAGGGGCCGGACATGCTGCGGTCACCGGCGCCGGCCATCAGCAGCACCGCGGCCGCCCCCGGAGCCAAACCATTGAGCTCCAACGCGGTGGGTTCGATGCCCAACACGGGGCTGCCGACCGCGCGCAGTTTGATGGTGCCATCGCCGTCGCAGATGTCGTGACCGACTCCGGGCGCAAAGCGGTGCAGCACCACGTTGCCTTGCACCTCGAAGAAGTGGATCAGCCCACCGGCATCGATGCCGGGCGCGACGGCCAGGCGGGTCGTATCCGAATAGAGGCCCGCCAGCACCGCGCTGGTCTCGTCCGCCAGCACCGCTCCGCTGCGCGGATCCAGCACGATGCGGTGCACGGGGGCCCCGCTGAACGAGTCATTGTTCACGGTCATGAGCTCGGGCGTGCCGTCGAAGTTCCAATCGCCGACTTCGATGATGCGCGAGCCCATGCAGGGCACCGGCGAAGTGGCGCAATCCCACGCCACCAATTGGGCCCCGGTGACCGAGGAGTTCACGCTCACCAAACCACCGAAAACCGCACCCGTCGCGATGTCGCGGAATCCGTCGCCATCGAGATCGGAGACCGTCTTGAAGGGCTCACCATTGCCGGAGATCATCGTGGCCCCCGCGAGCTGCATCGTCGCGAGCTGGGCACCATTCGCGCCGGACCGCACCACCATGTGGGTCTGCCCACCGATCAGGATCGGGTGCGCGAATTCCAGCACGCCGTCGCCATTGTGATCGTCGAGGATCGCGAGGCCCGCGCCGAAACCGCTCTGTTGGGGCATGTTCTCGACCCGGTAGACCTGTTGTCCGTTCGTCGGATCCAGCACCACCCAGGCGTGCGTCGTCGTCCACGCGTTGATGATCACCTCTTCGATGCCATCGCCGGTCAGATCCTGGAACGTCTGCGTACTTCCGCCCAGCCGCATTCCGGCAGGAGCGGGGTACTGATGGAACACAGAACCGTCGGCGCCGGAGAACACGGTGATGCGGCCGGTGAACGAAGTGCTGAAGGACGGCGACGCGCAGTGCACCAGGTCGCGCACCCCATCGCCGGTCACATCGGCCACATCGGAGATCGTGCCGCCGCCGAAGAGTTGCTCGTAGGGCACGGTGAGCGTGGACAGCAGGCTGCCATCCGCCCCGGAGTGCACCGTGCCTACCACCGTCACGCCGAAGGCCGGGTTGCGCACCACGAAGTCGGACAGGCCGTCGCCGTTCATGTCGGCGATCATGGAAAGGCCCGCGCCCCAGGACGGGGCGATCAGGCCGCCGGGTTGGGCAACGGAGTACACCTCTTCGCTTTGAGCCCCGGCCGAGGAGGCGAGGATCAGAGCCGCAGAGATCGCAAGAGCTTGGTTGTTCATGGGAATCGGGGTTGGTTCCTGGGCAAGTTGCAGAAGACCACCACGCTGGCCGGCAATCGTTCCCAGATTCTCCCGTTTCCGTCCGGTTTCCGCAGCCCCGAAGGCTGCCCCAGGTCGGGATTTCGGCGACGGGCCTCCCCCATGACACCGGAAGCCCGCCACGGCCTCGATTTGGGCCCCATAACCACACGACAAGACCGGGCAACAAGTCCCGCCGCAGATCGCGATCAGCGCGGCTCAGCGGCCCCGTCCACGCGGTGCAGACGAACCTCCAACCGCGCCTCTGGCGTGCCGAAACCCTGCACGTCGGTTTCATCCCCTTGTGCGGGAACGTACCCCTCCGCTGTCACGCTCCAATCGAGCCCGGCCTCCCACGGCCACTTGAGCAGGGGCGTCGATCCGACCACCGTGTTCCAGCGCATGCCCCCGGCCATCATCGTCCAGCGCTCGCCCTTCACGCCATTCCAGGAACGGTCCAGAGGGTCGCTGATTTGCACACGGAAGTTCACACGCTCCAAGGGCTCCCCTGTTTCCGCATCGAGCAGGGCGAGGTCCACTTGGCCACTAGGCTCTTCATCCAACACCACCAGGCGCAACTCTTCGACTGGAGCTTCCATCCGCTCGGGGATCCCGGAGATCCGGGCCCGATCCGCCAGCGAGATCGCGCTCAACTGCAGAACCCCTTCCGGAACGTTCTGGAACAGGAAGCGCGCCTGCCAATTCCCCGCCTCGGACTGTACCCAGGTTGTGGGATAGATCATCGGCTCGCGGAACAAGTCGGTACTTAGGAACACGAGCATCTGGCCTTGGTACGTTCCACTCTGGCTGGTCAGTACCCCAGAAACGTCTCCTACCGTGCGATAGGGAATCAACTCCGGTTCGACCCGGGTGACCTGCCCCGCTTGCACTTCGACCTCCTGCTCCCACATGGCATGCCCCTCGGCATAGGCGACGAAGCGCCACGTACCTGGCTGTAACCAGCGAAACGTGAAGGTGCCCTGGTCCGTGAGCTCGGGGGTCTGCACCTCGTCCCCGCGCTGGAACCGTGCAAGGAGCAGAACGTCGTCAAAGGTGCCCTGCGGAAGCGATCCTTCGATCACGCCAGTGGGTACAAGCTCAACCACAACGGGTTCGCTCGGCCAGCTCCCTTCGATGGGCACCTCGCCGTGCAGCAAGCCCTGTCGATCGCCCACCTGGAGCAACCACCCCGCACTTCCCGGTCCCAGGTCCTCCGCAAATCGAGCCCAATGCGACGACACGGGCCCAGCGGATTTGCGCAAGGGCGCGACCAGTTCCCGATTGGGCATGGCCTTCTCCATGAACAAGGCGGGTTTCAGGGTTGCGAGGAACCCATCCGTCTCCGGAACCCGACCAGACCAGACCATCGAGATTTCGGGCCCAGACTTCACGCGGACCTGCCGGGTCTCGGCATCCCACTCGCCCCGGACTTCCGGCGCGGGCCGGAATGCACGGTTGTCATGCTCGTTGCGCACAAGAGCGCCCGCCCCGGCCGCATCGAGCGAGTTCCATCCTGTGGCATCCACCTCCGCCGGCATGTGCCCTTCCTCGTCACTGTGCATGCGGGTTCCGTTCCACTCGAATGCCCAATGGGCCAGGGGACTGCCCGTTGTCGCATCCACCAACTGCCATGGCCCCGCTGGCGGCAGCGCTGCCGAAGTCAGCAGCTTGCGATCCCGATCCGGCGGATTGACCAAAGCCGCCGAGTCCGCCTTCGTACCCGGGAGCACTTCGGGCAGCGCCTCTGCGATTCCGGTGGCGGGTTGCGCATCGGGGCCCGTGCCTGCGTGACTCAAGAACCACCACGCGGCTCCGCAGCCGATGACCAGTGCAGCTGCAATCGTGACCAGAGTGAGCGCTCCACTGCTCGCGGGAATGCCGGGAACCAACAGCAGGGCCCATGCCTTGCGATCGCCGCCGTGGGCCGCATCCAGCCGTTCGCGCAACATGCCTACGCCCCGGTGCAAGCGCGTACGCACCGTAACCGGCGGCACCCCGAGGCGCCGAGCGATCTGCGCGGCGGTGTGCCCTTCGTAGTACCGCAGCAAGAGGGTTTGGCGATAGGGCTCAGGCAGATCGAGCACCATGGCCGCCACCCGCCGCTGTTCCTCCGCCCGCGCAACCAGATCGGGGCCGGCTTCCGCTTCCTCCCGGGCGACCACCTCCTCGCGACCCTTGCGCCGGGCATCCCGCCCCAGGCGCGACGCCGCCAGGTTGCGAACGACGCGCGACAACCAGGGTCGCAAAGGCCGGCCCCCTCCGGCCGCGCCCGTAAGAACGCCAGCCAGGTCTCCTGGGCCAGATCCTCGGCCACCCCCGCATCGCGCACCAGCTCGCGCGCCAGCTTGCGCACCCAAGCCGCGTGCTCCAGATACACCTCTACCGGATACGCCTCGCCGTCCATCACCCCCACTCCACCACGCGCCCCCGAACCGTTCCCAGCCGCCCTGGATTTTCTTGGACCGCCCCAAAACGGCCCAGCCCAAGAAGATCCCCACCCTCGTTCCGCCCTCCGGAGCCCAAGCGCCACCCGGCAGAGGCCTCCCGCCTACTTGCGCAGCACCACGTGCGTCGCCTTTTCCGAAGCGGCGGTCTCCACACAGGCAAATCCGAGAGCCCGCAAGTCGACCCCCTCGAACAACCGCTCCCCGCGCCCCAGCACCACCGGCGTTATGGCCAAGTGCATCTCATCGATGCAGCCCGCGTTCAGGTACTGCCGGATCGTCGCCGCCCCGCCCCCCACGCGCACGTCCTTCTCCCCGGCCGCCTCGCGCGCCCGCTCCAGCGCCTCCTGCGCTCCCCCCGTGGCGAAGTGGAACACCGTGCCCCCTTCCATCACGATCGGCGCCCGCGCATGGTGCGTCAACACGAAGACGGGCACGTGATACGGCGGATTGTCGCCCCACCACCCCCTCCACTCCGAATCCCCCCAAGCCCCACGCACCGGCCCGAACATATTCCGCCCGAGAACCCACGCGCCCACATTCTCGAACCCGCGCGCCGCAAACCGGTCATCCACCCCGGTCTCGCCACCTTCGTTCCCGAGCAGCTTCGCCTGAAACGTGCGTGTCCCGATCAACCACGCATGCAACCCCTCCGCCCCCTCCCCAAGCGGCGCCTCGAGACACTGCCCCACCCCCGCACCAAACCCATCCACCGAAACCGTAAACCCTTCCACGCGCACTCGAGCCATCCCAAATCCTCCAAGCTCCAAGACCGCCCAACGCAGCCCCCCCGCAATCCTACTGATTCCCCCAAGCCGCCAGCCCAAACGGTTGCAACTCGCAGTTCCATACCAGCCCCAAGCGCCTCGAATCAGCACCCCCGGCACCGATCCCCCCAGCCCTGCTCACCATCCGCTCCCCCACCCACAACACCCGCGCTTCCAACCCCCAGCCGCGCAAAGCCCCCACATCCCCCTCAGAACCCTCTCCGCACCCTGCCATCCCTCCCTCATCCCACAGGTCCTGCGCATCTCACCTCCTGACGGTTCACCCGCTTCAGGCGCGTCAGCGCCTGAAGCCATAGACAACGCAACCCGGAGGTCGTAGGTTCGAAACCGCCAGCACAAACGAAAAGAGGCCGCGCAAAGCGCGACCTCTTTTCGTTTGTGCTGGTAGCGGGGGTAGGATTCGAACCTACGACCTCCGGGTTATGAGCCCGACGAGCTGCCAAACTGCTCCACCCCGCGGTGTGGGCGGCTATTCTGGCCTTTCCTCAAGCGACTTCAAGCTTCGTCAGCGCTTTTTTTCCCCTTCTGCTTGGGGATCCGGCGGAACCGCGGGGGTTTCCCCGTCTTTGGGCTCCGCATCACCCTCCTGCTTCTGGCCCAACTGTCCTTTGGTGACCGCCAGGACCTCGGCCAGTCGTGTTGCGAAGCGGGCCCCCTGGTCCTCGTCCCATTCGAGCCAGGATCCTTCGGGTCCCCCGCCAGGACCGGCGCCGATCACGTTCGCGCCGGCAAAGTCGAGCCACCTGCGGGCCAGTTCGGCGTCGCCGCTGTTGATCACCACCTCGGACCAATCGCGCAAGTCGCGCCAGAGGGTCTCTTTCGGCAGACCCCGCCACAGACTGGCCGACGTGCGGGCGTGCCAGAGGGCGGTGGCCAATGGCGCATCGCCCATCTCTCCGGCCACGCGCGCCGTGCGCAGCAGGTCGCCGAAGTCCAAGTCGCCGAGCACCTCACCGCGGGTTTCCGCCGGGGCCCCCTGCAACCAACGCACCACGAGCATCCAGGTCTGGGCCGCCGGCGCCTGGGCCCCAGTGGCGTCGAGGAACCGAGCCTTGTCGCGCAGGACCCAGAGGCGACGGCGCGTGCCCTCGGCATGGGCCTGCAACGCGCGGTCGAACGCGGCCAGGGTCTCCGCTGTGTCTTCGCTCGCGCGGCTGGCGAGCAGCAGGGCTTCGAGGTGATCGAACTGCTCGCCCACAAGCCCGTCCGCGCGGGCCAACCGCAGGTGCACTTCGAGCAACCGCTCCGCCAGGCGTTCCGCCCATGCCGCGGATTCGGAGCGCGGCAGACGCACGAGCAGCGCATCCGCCTGGCGACACAGGTCGATGTGCCGCGCGGCCGCAAGGTCTGCCGCCTCGCTCGCATCGAGGCCGACCATCAGCTCCAATGCCTGGCTCGCCACCTGGGCATCGTCGGGAGCCGCCCGCAACCAGGTCTGGGCCGCGGTGTACAGGAGTTCGCCCTGACCCGGTCCCGCCATGGCGAGGTAGACGGGCACCAGCGCCTTGACCGCCGTCGGCTCTTCGCGGATCCAATCGCCGAGCGCGGGCCACGCGAGGTGCATGGCGAGCAGGTCGGGCCGGGGGGCCGAAAGGCTGAGCTCTTCGATCAGCGGCAGTAGTTCGCGCCGGATGGCGTTCGATGGGGCCTCGCCCAACGCGCGCATGCACACCGGCAGCACCTGACCGCGCTCCCGCTCGAGTACCACCAGCCGGTCGAGGATCAACGGCCGTCGCGCCACGGAGATCGCCAGGTGGCTGAGATCCACGTCCTGGCTACCAATGTCGGCCAGCAGCGCGTCGAGCAGCTCGCCGGTGGGCAACTGATCCCAAGGCAGGCGTTCGAGGGCGCCGGTCACCAGCGGATAACACACGAGCCGCAGGTGGTTCGAGGCATCGCGCCGACCGAGTTCGTCGATGATGCGTTTCACGCCGGCCACGCCGAGGCGCGCGCCCCCGAGGGTTTCCGCGGCCGCGAGCCGCACCCGCTCGGGTTCGCCGGGATCCACGAGTAGATCGAGCATGCGTTGTTCGCAGCGCTCCTTGCGCCCCTCATCGGGCAGCACCCCCTCGAGGTCCGCATTGATCTGACTCCACGAACGCAGCACCCCAGCGGTGGTGTCCCCGTCGAGCCAGAGCTGCGGTTCGAAGAGCGCCAGCAGGAGATCGCTGGCCGCACGCCAGTCGGAAAGCCCCCGGTCCGCGCCGCCGCGCGGCAGGCGTTCGAAGGCCGAGATCAACGACGGCGCCAGGGGCGTGGGCAAGTCCGGAACCAAGCGCAACAGGGCCTCGCGCAGTTCCCCCACGGAATCGCTGTCGGGCCCCGCCGCCAAAGCGAGTTCCGACACCGCCTGCAGCAGGCGCGGGAACACTTCGGGGTTGGTTTCACGGGCGAGGCGCGCGAGCAATTCGCCGCGCACCTGCGCCAGCGGCAGGGTCTGTTCGCCGATCGCACCGACGAGCCGTTCGATCGCCGCCACGCGCAGGCCCGGGTCCTGCGCGCGCAACAACGCGAGGCCGCTTTGCGCGTCCTTGCGCAGCAACTCCAGGCGCAGGGTGCGCTCGCGATCCCAAGCCCGCAGCAGGGATTCGCGATAGAAGGCGCGCTGCCCCGATTTCAATTCGGGCAGGGCCTGGAACTCCTCGCGGGTGGCGAAACGCACGCCGCAGAGTTGGAAGAGGGTTTGCTGCGCTTCGCGGTGCAACAGGCGCTCGACCGGGTTCGGATTGCCCAATTCGGGCTGGGTGGTGCGATCCAGGTAGAGGTATTGCGCCACCTGCGGCGCAAAGTCCCAGAGGTCCAGTTCCGCCACCAGGCGGATGCACGCCAAAGTGAACTCGAGGCCGCCCGACTCTTGGCCGCCGAGCCCCGAGCCCAGCAATTCGCGCCAACGCGCCCCGTCGTTCTCGAGCCCCAGCCGCACCTGGGCCCGCGCCAGGCTGCGCAGGCTCTCGCGGCGCTCTTTGACCCCGACGGTCCATCCCGGGTTGCTCGCCGCCCCGGCCATCAGCACCAGGGCACGGGCCGTTCGCCCGTGGTCGGTCTCCAATTCCTCGGCGCAGCGGGCGGGGAAACCCGCCTCGGGCACCGACTCCAATTGGCGCAGAATCGACCAAGCCGATTCGGTTCCGTAACCCGCTGCCCGCACGATCCGCGCCGGATCGGAAGCCGCCGGTACGGCGGAAGAAACCCCGGAGAGCGTGACACACAACAGTCCCAGGGTGGCCCACCCGCTTCGGATCATGTTGCTTCGTTGATTTGTCACTTCACTTCCAGGATAGCAGTCGACCGCGAAATGCGCGCCCCCTGCCCGGCATTCGTGTCGAAGACGAAGAAACCGGGCCCTGTTCCCATCGGCAAACCGGTCCGCCGTCCTGAAGCGCCGAGGCGCCGATTCCCGCGAATTCGGGGGTTTCAGGGGTGAATCGCGGCCAAACTCGCAACGCGGGACGCGAGCGATTCGAGGTCGATGGCCCGATCGGTGCCGATTCCCAGGTGGGCCAGCTCCCGGAAGTGGCCAGCCCGCCGGTCGTGCAGCCGCAGGACTTCATCCAGGGGCGAACCCGAATCGGTCAAGGCCGGTCGCGGGGCCGGGTCCGCAGCCAAGCGCGCCACGAGCGAGGCGGGGTCCGCGTCGAGCCACAGGCAGAAGCCGAAGCGCGCGAGCCGGTCGCGGTTCTCCGGCCGCTCGACCGCGCCGCCCCCCAGGGCCAACACCCTGGGCCGGGCAGGGTCCGGCCCAAGCAAGTCGGCCAGACACACCGCCTCCAGGTCACGGAACGCCGCCAGCCCGCGTTCGGCCAACACGTCCCCGGCGTGCTCCCGCCCGGCCCGCCGGGCCAGTTCTTCGTCGAGATCGAGGAATTCGAGGCCCAGCCGCCCCGCCAGGGCCCGCCCGAGGGTCGTTTTGCCCGCGGCCCGCAGTCCCATCAACACGATCGTCCGGCCCGGCCAGGTGGGCGCCGCGGGCAGGCCGTCCGCAAGGGCCGCCTCCATCGCCTGGCGCGCACTAGGTCCTCCCTCGCCCCCCAAGATCCCGTACTGCAACCAGGCCTGGGCCAGGAACCAGTCGCCGCCGTGGGCGACCGGACAACCGGCCATCCGCGCGCTCTGCACCAGCGGCGATTCGGCGGGCGCGTACAGGGCATCGATCACCAGGGGCCGGGCCGCCAAGGCCGTGGGCGAAAAGGGTATTCCCCGCCCGCCCCGGCCGAGCGGAGTGGCGTTCACCAGGATGCCCGGGGGGGCCCCATCCCCGCTCCCGGGCAGCCCGAGTTCCTTCGCCAACGCAGCCGCCGCCTCCCTGCGCCGGGCCAGGATCCGCACCTCGCGTCCGTGTTCGCGCAGGGCCAGCGCCGCCGCCCGGGCCGCGCCGCCCGCGCCATGGACCCACGCCGGCCCCGGCGGCGCTTCGGCCCCGCGCTCCTCGAGCAACGCAGCCACCGCGCGCACGTCGGTGTTGAAGGCGTGCCATCCGTCGGCGGCGCGCCGCAGGGTGTTGCAGGCGCCCGCCGCGCGGCTGTCCGCATCCCCGGTGCGCGCGGCGGTCAATGCGGCGGACTTGAAGGGCATGGTCACCGCGAGCCCGCCGGGCTCCAGCGGTTCAATCGCGCCCCGCAGGCGCGCGAAGTCCCGGGCCACGAGCGGCACGTAGGCAATCCCCGTTTCCCCCGCCCGGTGGGCCGCGCCCTGCACCCAAGGCGACAGCGAATGCGCCACGTCGCTGCCCACCACCGCCTGCCAGCCGCGCACGTCTTCCGGCCGCGCCGGGGCCACGATCCGACTCGCCCGCAAGGTGAATTGACCCGGCGCAGCCCCGAGCATGCCGTCGAAGGGCTGCGGCGCGTTGTACCACCACGCCCCGTGCCGGGCCCACGCGAGGACCCGCGTGGCCATACCGCCGGGTCCCATACAGAACACGGTTTGGCCGCCAGTTCCGGCAGGCAGGGACCAGAGGGCCTGACAACGGTCGAGGGCCTCCTCGGCGTGTTCCGCATGGAAGACCCACTTCAAGCGATCGCCCGGCATGGCCGCCGTCCGCAGCTCTTCGAACGATTGCCGCGCCGCCGCCGCGTCCGGGGGCAGCTCCTGGCCATGCCGCGAAAGCACCCGGCCGATGCGGCCGCGCAAGTGCGGCGCTCGCTCCGCCAGGCGCCAATCCACATCGAGCCAATCGGGCCCAAGCGCCGCCGCCGCGGTCAACCGCACGAGCACGTCTTCCCCATCGCCGAGCGCCGCACCGGGCCCGCCCGGCGGATGCAAGGTCAAGATCACCGGCCGCGCCAGCCCGGCGAGCCAAGGTCCGAGGCCCGCGATCTCCGCGGCCCCCAGGTGATCGAGCCGCAGCTCGACCCGATCGGCATCCTCGATCTCGAGCCGCCGCTCGCGCGTATAGGTCTGCAACGCGGACAGACCCGCGGGCAACAGGCTCAACACGCGCATCGGCGGTTCAGCCCACCCGGGCCGTGGCCAGGAAGGCCAGCATGCGATCGCGGTCGGCTTCCTTCAGGCTGCCGCGCTCGAACGCCATGTCGAGCATCGCGGGCAGCAGCGCCGAATAGAGCTGCGCGCCTTCGGGGGTGAGCGCCTCCAGGTGGGCACGCACCACTTCCACGTCGCCCCGGGCCGACGGTCCCGTGAGCGCGTCGCGCGGTTCGACTTCTTCGAGGTTCGTCGCCACGCTGCGCAGCAGTTGGATCAAACCCCGGCGCGCTGCATCGCGGTCGCCGAGCGCGCGTGCCATGCCGTCGAGCGAATACTCGAACAGCACCCCGCAGCCGCCGGCGAGCAACGACGCCGCCGCGTGGTACGCCACCCGCGCATGGTCGGTTTCCAGTTCGGGCAGCACCCAACCGCCCAGCCACTGCGCCAGGCCCCGCGCCCGTTCGCGGGCGAGGCCGCTGCCCGCCACCGAGAACCCCACGCCGCGGAAGGCGCGAACGTCCGCCTTGCGCCGCAGGCTCACCAGCGGGTGCATACGCGCCACGTGGTACCCCGCCGCCTCGAGCGGCGCGAGCACTTCGGGACCGAGCGCGCCGCTGGCGTGCAGGACCACCGCGTCGTCGCGGTCGGCGGGATGCTGGGCGAGTTCCGCCGCGACCTCTTCCAAATCCGCGTCGCGCACCGCGAGCAGGATCGTGGCGAGTTCGCTGCACTCATCGATGCCGTCGAGCAGTTGCACGGGATCGCTGTCCGGCTGCGGATCGAGCGAGCGGGCCACCGCGTCGCGCATGCGCACCGCCTGGCTGGCGCTGCGGGCCCAGACCGCGACGGGATGTCCCGGGTTCTGGGCAGCACAGGTGGCGGCAAAGGCGTGGGCCAGGGCACCGGCCCCCACCAGGCCGATCGGCTGGCTGGCATCGAAAAGAGTGTCGCTCATGGTTTTGGTGACCGCAGGTGCACGCCGCAGGTCGCCCCTATTCTTGGGACCCGGGCGCGGCCAATGCCAGGGGCTGGGGCGAATTCAGCCCACGGAAGGGTCGCCGGTGGCCCCAGAGCCACCCAACGCCGGACCGCACCACACCAACCGGGGCTTGCCCGGCAACGCTTCCAGACGTTCCGTCAGGATCGGCTCGCCCGCCCGCGCCGCGGCTTCGTCCGCGTACCACGTGTAGACGCTCGCGCCGCTGCCGCAGAGCTGAAGATCGTTCGGCGCGGCGCCCTCGAGGCCGCGTTGCCAAACGGCGAGCTCGGGAAAGGCGGCCAGGGCAGCGGCCTGCAGATCGTTGCACCGCTGCGCGCGCCAATCCGCCGGCACCCCGCCAGCGAGCGGCGTGCGCGGATGCGCGAGGGCGCCGTAAACCGCGCCCGTGGCACAGGCCACCGGAGGAGTGATCACCGCGAACCACGGCAAGGTGCCGCCCCACGCGAGTTCCGCCACCGGCGTTTCCCCGCGGCCTTCGAACCAGGCCATGGGCGCCCCTCCCTCGTGCAGCAAGCGGCCGAAGAAGGCGCAGTCGCTGCCGATCGCGTCGAGGGCAGCGTACAGGTCGCCCGACCCCGGCTCCCAGCCGCAGAGCCGCCAAAGGGCGGCGAGCCCCGCGGCGGCGTTGGAGCTGCCCCCGCCTAGGCCTGCCTGGCTTGGGATGTTCTTGTGCAGGTGCAGATGCAATCCCGACGCGCGCGCCGCGAGTTCGCGCCGACGCGTTTCGGGCAGCGCGGCGATGGCCTTGAGAACCAGGTTGCGGCCGTCGAGCGGGATGTCCGCGCTGGCGGCGGGGCCATCGATCGTAAGGCGCACCGTGCCGGGCGCCACGCCCTTGTCCCAGTCCAGCGTGAGTCGATCACACAGGGACAAAGCCACGAGCGCCGTGTGCACGGAATGGAAACCGTCGGCGCGCTTCGGGCCGACGCGCAAGGTCCAATTGATCTTCGCGGGACTGTCGATCGTCACCGCCCCCGCCGACGGGCTCACGCGATGCCCGCCCCGAACGGCAAGGGACCAGGTGCCTCCGGTTCGGAAGGCACCGGCGGAATCGAGAGTTCCATGTTGTCGATCAGACGAACGTCCCCCACCCGCGCGGCGATCAGCGCCACGGCGTGGTGCAGCGGGTGACTGATCGGACCCGACTGGAAGTGGCGCGGATCACGCACCGCCGCGTACTCCACCTCAAGGTCCCCAAGGGCCAACACGGCGCGCATCATTTCCGACAAAACGTCGGGATGCCGCTCGCCCAGATTCCAAAGGGCCTGGGCCGCGTAGAGCGCGCGCGAGACGAACATCGCTCGGGCGCGGTGCTCGGGGGACAGGCGTTCGTTGCGCGACGAACGGGCCAGCCCCGAATCCTCGCGTAGGGTCGGGCAGACGTGGATCTCGGGACCGCCGAGGCGGGCGGCGAGGTCGCGCACCACCAAAGTCTGCTGATAGTCCTTCGCGCCGAAGTACGCGCGGGTGGCGCCGACGATCTCGAACAGGCGCCTGACGATGGTCGCGACCCCGGCGAAGTGACCGGGGCGGAAGGCCCCTTCGAGTCCCTCGGCGGACGGGCCGGGATCCTCGAGGAACTCCGGGTGCAGGTCGCCATCGGCCTTCAACCGGCCCGGGAAGAACTGCGCGAGCTCGCCGGTGAACGCCATGTGCGCCCCCGCCTGGTGCAGCAGTTCGCAGTCCCCTTCGAAATCGCGGCGGTAGTCCTGGAAGTCGCGCGCTTCGCCGAACTGCAGCGGGTTGACGAAGATGCTCACGCAGACCACGTCGTTCTGCGCCGCGGCGGCGCGCACCAGGCTCAAGTGTCCCTCGTGCAGGGCCCCCATCGTGGGAACGAAGCCGATGCTGCGACCCTGTTCGCGCTGGGTGGCGCACCACGCGGCTGCATGTTCGGGATGGTGGTAAGCGATCCAGGTCACGGGGCGGTGGGGCTCGGGGTGGCGACGAGGGCGGCGAGGTGTTGGGCGACGGTGCGGCCGGTGCCGGGGATGACGGCGTCCGGCGCGATCTGGGCCAGGGGTTCGAGCACGAAACGCCGCTGGGTCAGACGCGGATGCGGCAGGTGTAGGGGTTCGCCCTGGCGCACTTGCTCGCCGAACCAGAGCACGTCGAGATCGAGGGTGCGGGGGCCGTTGCGTACCCCGTCCGCGCGGTCCCGGCCGAAATGCCGTTCGAGCTCCTGGCACAACTCGAGCAGGGCCTCAGCGGTTAAGGTCGTCTCCACGAGCACAGCCCCGTTGAGATACTCCGGTTGCCCCGCGGGGCCCCCTTCGGCCGCCGTACGGAACCAGTCCGAACGGCGCAGGATGGTCACACCCGGCGCGCGGTCGAGGCGCGCCAACGCGCCCTTGAAGGTGCGTTCCACGTCGCCGAGGTTGCCGCCGATCGCCAGGGCGGCGAGAGTTCGCGGGTTCGATGCGGGTCGGTTCATGGAAAGGGTTCAGCCCACTTTGCGCAGGGCTTCGTTCGAGCGGCTCGCCTTGTTGCGCCACGCGCCCCAAAGGCCGCGGCCGATGTAAAAGTAGCCGAGGAAAAACAGGAACGGCACGGGGGCCAAGTACAGGAGCAGGAGCAGGAAGATGAACTTGACGAGCGCCACTTGGCTGTTGCGCTCGCCTTCCGCCCGTGCGGTGGCATGCCGGTAGCGGATGTTGCTGACCATCAAGAGGCCGAGCAGCGGCAGCAACACGAACACCACGGGCTGCAGGTACTCGGTGGCCTGCATACGGAAACTCTCCGGCAAGAACGCGAGTCCCCGGCCCACCGGGGTTGCGGCTTCTCCGCTGCCTTCGATGCCCCCCCCCAGGCTCAAGCACATGAGGATCGTCGCCACGAGCGTTCCGGCCGCCGCCGGCGAGGGCAACCCCTGGAAGAAGCGGTGGTGCTCCTCCCCCGGCTCGGTGGTCAGGTTGAAGCGCGCCAGGCGCACCACGGCCAGCAGCGAGTAGGCCGCCACCGCCAGGAAGTTGAGGCGCGGGTGAAACAACCCCTCGGCCTCGAGCATGGTTTTCGCCACCATCGCCGGCGCCACCCCGAAGGTGATCGCATCGGCGAACGAGTCGAGCTGCGCGCCCATGGGGCTCGAACTGTCGGTCAGGCGGGCGACCTTGCCGTCGAGGGCGTCGAACACCAGGGCCAGCACCACCAGCCAGCACGACGATTCGAGCAGATGATGGTATTCCTGGGTCTTGGCCCCGGCCGCCAGCGCGTCGATCGCCTTCGAAATGGCGAGCAACCCGCAGCCGGCGTTGGCCAGGGTGAACATGGAGGGCAACAGGGCCACACTCGGGGTCGGGATCGCCATGGCGACCCAGTGTAAACCACCCGGCCCCCTTCTCCACGTTCTGGCAGGGAACTCCACGGCGCCCCGGGGATCCCGGCGCGGGTCACCACGGAGCCCCCGGGCCCGGATTCCCGCCCCTGGATCTGGGCCCGCCCCCCCGCGGTCCCTATCCTCTGGGCCACCATGAGCGAGATCATCCACATCCACGGGCGGGAAATCCTCGATTCCCGCGGCAACCCCACGGTCGAAGTCGACGTCGAACTGGTCAGCGGAGCCTTCGGGCGCGCTGCGGTGCCCTCGGGCGCCAGCACCGGCATCTACGAAGCCCACGAACTGCGCGACGGCGGGGATCGTTACCTCGGCAAGGGCGTTCAGAAGGCGGTCGAAGCGGTCAACACCGAGATCTTCGACCACCTGATGGGCATGGAAGGCCTCGACCAGGGCGGCGTGGACCGCGCGATGATCGAGCTGGACGGCACCGACAACAAAAAGCGCCTGGGCGCGAACGCCATCCTGGGCGTGTCGCTGGCCCTGGCGAAAGCCGCCGCGGAGGAGAGCAACCTGCCCCTCTACCGCTCGGTCGGTGGTTCCATGGCGCACATCCTGCCGGTGCCGATGCTCAACATCCTCAACGGGGGTGAGCACGCCGACAACAACGTCGACCTGCAGGAATTCATGGTCATGCCGATGGGCGCGGCGAGCTTCAGCGAAGGCTTGCGCCAATCCGCCGAGGTCTACCACGCCTTGAAGAGCGTGCTCAAGAAGCGCGGCATGAACACCGCCATCGGCGACGAGGGTGGTTTTGCCCCGAACCTCGGCAGCAACGAAGAAGCCATCCAGGTGATCCTCGAAGCCGTCGAGAAAACCGGCCTCAAGCCCGGCGCCGACATGCAGATCGCCATCGACGCGGCCGCCAGCGAGTTCTACAAGGACGGCAAGTACCACATCGACGGCAAGGCACACGATGCGGACCAGATGGTGGCGTACTACGCGGGCCTCTGCGAGCGTTACCCGGTCTTCTCCATCGAAGACGCCTTCGATCAGGACGATTGGAGCGCCTGGCAGAAGCTGACCGCCGCCATCGGCAACAAAGTGCAACTGGTCGGCGACGACCTGTTCGTGACCAACGAGAAGCGCCTGGCCCAAGGCATCGAGAAAAAGGCCGGCAACGCGATCCTGATCAAGGTCAACCAGATCGGCACCCTGACCGAAACCCTCAACACGATCGCCCTGGCCCACCGCATGGGCCTGCGCTGCGTGATGAGCCACCGCAGTGGCGAGACCGAAGACACCACCATCGCCGACCTGGCGGTGGCGACCGGCTGCGGTCAGATCAAAACCGGCGCCCCCTGCCGCAGCGACCGCGTGGCGAAGTACAACCGCCTGCTGCGCATCGAAGAGGAACTCGGTCTCTCCGCCCGGTACGGTCCGCGCGACCTGACCTGCCACTGATGTCCGGCGACGAGCGCATCGAAGGCGAAGCGCGCGAGCGTTTCCTGCGCGGTCTGCAAGCCGAAGCGGCCGATCGGGGCGACCCGATCGGCTGGTTCGAGCCCCTGTACGCCAAAGCCCTCGAGGGTCAGGTCGACGCGCCCTGGGAAGACGGCCAAGCCAACCCCATGCTGCGCGAGTGGCTCGAAATCCGCCGCCCCGACGGCCGCGGCAAACGCGCCCTCGAAGTGGGCTGCGGCTACGGCCACGGCGCCCGCCTGCTCGTCGAATCCGGCTACCGCGTCGACGCCGTTGACCTGTCCGCCAGCGCCATCGCCCTGGCCCGCCAGCACAACAGCCACCCGGCCATCGACTTCGCCCAAGCCGACATGCTCGAACCCCCGCCGGAGTTCGAACACGCTTTCGACCTCATCGTCGAAATCTACACCCTGCAGGCCATTCCAGAAGACCTGCGCCAGCGCCTCACCCGCGTCCTCCCCCGCTGCCTCGCCCCCGGCGGCGAACTGCTCGTCATCTGCCGCGCCCGCGACGAACAGCAACCGGCCCAAGGCCCGCCGTGGCCCCTCGCCGAATCCGAAATACGCGCCCTGACGCAGACCCCCGAAGGCCTCAAGCTCGTGCAACTCGAACGGTTCCACGACGGCGAAGATCCCCCGCGCGACCGGTTCCGGGCGCTCTTGCGGGCGCCGAATTAGCCAGGTACGGAATCGGTTCGGCGAAGAGGGAGAACTTCAACGGGGGGAGGCTCGCGCCTCCCCCCGGAGTTTCAAGCATTCCTACTTAGTACTACTGCACGGTGAACCCGATCGCAGGGGTCACATTGGCAGTCACTGCTCCATTGAGCCTGTCTCGGTGCAGACCTTGGAAGTAGATGGGGCTTTGCCCCAGACTAAACAGAGGAGACCAGTTTCCGTACCACGTTTGAATGTCCGCAAGCGATACAGGAATGGATGCAGCACCCGCAGAGTCCGCCGCCACGATGCCGACCACTTGATTCTGGCTTCCAAGGCAAAACTGTCCCAAACCATAGGCTACAGGATTGCTCGCCAATTCGTGGGAGGCGTAGAAGACCACGGTCACTCCGGCCGGAACATTGGAAGCTCCCAGCTCGATCGCTTGCGCACTGAGGACGGGAGAGAACCGCGCATCCAATTGCCCGACAGAGCCGCTAGAATTCGCAATCGGTACACAAACTTCAGTCCCTCCAAGGAAGTCCTCAGCCACTCCATTTTCCTCGAAGAGAAAGTGCTTGGTCGGGTAGTTGTTAAGCTGGCCCGCGTCAAATCGCAGGCTGATGTAGTTCCCGCCAGGCGCGGAGAAGCTATCGGGAATTCCAATCGCCGAAGGCCCGGTCACACCAAGCCAGCTCGTTCCCGTCCACCCTAAGAGACACCAGTGATTCGTCGTCGCATTCCGGGCGAGGACCTGAGGATTCTGTGCGGGAAACTGGTCCGAACTAAGGTAGGTACCCACCACTCGGGCGTTGACATAGGGATAGGGAATCACCGGGCCCGGTACTGGGTACCACGGTCCCAATTGATAGAGAGTCCCCCCAGAAAATGTATTGCCACCAACGGATAGCCAGTTACCCGCAACACCCAAACTCGAAACATCAGGCGGGCTAAACCGATACGTTTCTTGCAGATGGACGGGCATTCCATTGCCTTGGGAAAGGACATAGACAACGCACTTTGTCCCCACCGGGCGGCTGACAGCGAGATACTCGAAACCAAGCACGGAAGGGACCCGCGCCATAGACTCTCCGAAGCGGTAGTAACTACCAGCCCCCCCTTCAAGTACGCTTGACAGCCAAGTGGCTGGCGCCCCGGTTCCGGATTGTGCGCCCGAGAGATCGAACAAATGCAGGCGACTGAATGAGGAACCGTTTGTCCCCGAGCCCGTCGAAGGGTTGGAGACGACCGCGTAGAGGGTCCCCCCGAAATTCAGAAACTGAGCCGTCTCCCCGAATCTGGAGTCTCCATTGTTCAACCATACGTCTGACTGGCCCGCGGCCGCCCCAACTTGCTGCAAGTCGACCCGCTGATACCAGACACCGGCAACTCGTTCGATCAACCATACTTCCCATGAGCGATTGCTCGAGAATTGTGGAGAATGAAATCCGACCAGAGCAAACGAGCCCTGGATATCGAGGATCTTCCACTCCCCGGCTGCCATTCCTCCATAGGTGGGCGTGAGGAATCCGACTGGGGAAATGGTCGGCACACTATTGACTCCGGCGGAATAGTCGTACGTCACTATCTGGTTGTAGTACTCTTGCTGATAGTTCAAAACCGTCAGCGTCGTAGGGTTCTCCCAGTAGTGGTCACCGTGCTCTATCGCGGACGGATAGGCCTTGAAGTGGCCCAGCGCTGCCGTGGATTGTGCGGCCCCAGAGGAAGCCAACGCTCCTGCAGCTAGGAATGTCAGGAGTGGACGAAGAAAAGGCATGTTCATTTCTATCGAGATCTACGGAGAGTAGCCTTCAGGGAAGAGAGGGTGGAGTGGGCGCCGAAGCTCCCTGGACGATTGCACGCCGGCGTCGCAGGGAAGGCAGTGAGCGCGGAACACCTGATCAATGTTCTCCGACCATGTTTGGCCTCACACAAAGTCGAACTTCTTCCCAGGTCCCCGATGGACATGCATTTGCTCCAAAGATGCGGCCTCCTTGGGAGCCAGCAACGACATTCGACTTGTGCCTAGCGATTCGGACTATCTCCCCGTCCGCTTGCCCTTGCCGTGGTTCGATCGATCCCCGTGCGAGAGTGTGGGACTAGCGAACCAAGCTAGTTGCCTTTCCCGATAAAGCGTGAGCCGCAATGACAACGAATCTTGTTCGTTGGGGATAGATTCCAACTGGATGCCCCGCCACGGAATTCTATTACGCGGCTATCGCCCAGGGGAGGGCCGATGACTTGCCCCCTAACGGGGGAGGTCGCCGACTTTGCCATCTCTCCCACAGCACCCGAGCGACCCTAGGCTTCGAGAAAACGAGGCCTCACTCAGTATCGCAACTTTCCATCAGCCGTGCTCGAATCGACGAGGGGCAGACCTACTCCATAGATTTCATGGACAGCTCCACGTACCTGGCCATCAATCCGGCCGACTTGAGAAAAACGGCTGCTGAAGATCATTCAGCTCGCTCGGGGTTGTCAGGACTGCATGCCTCGCGCTCCGAATCCGATGCCATGAAAACCCTTGGACTCCTTCGACAGACTTCGAACTCGACGTTCACAATAGGCTCAAAACTTGCCGAGGGAGAAGGGGTAGCATCCTCCCTCCCCCTCTGCACTCGCCTTGTCAAAGATGTACTTGTTACTGAACCATGAATTCGATCATGTTTGTGGTGTAGCGCAGCGCCCCATCACTGTATACGGCCTGGAAGAAGATCGTCGCTCCCGTAGTAACACTAAGCGCTCCACAAGCACCCAGATAGTCGATCGGAAGACTCGCAACACCTGCGTCGTTGGTCACCGGCACCGTAGTGTACAAGTGGTAAGGGTTCCCCAAACAGACCGCGCCAAATGGGGAAACGGGTCTCGGCGTAGAAGAAAGATCGACATTGCCGCCCAAGAACGCAACCCAGTTTCCGGGGGCGATTTGGCTGGCCTCCAACGTGACTCGGTCTTGCTTGAGAACAGGAGAGCCTTTCCCTTGAAGTAGCCCCGGCATCCCCGTTGAGTTCACTTGCCCCGGGCATTGAATATGACCAAGCCAGTGACTCTCCGGTGATGTGTCCTGATGCACAATGACGACATCCAGTTGTTCATTGAAATTGGTGCTACTTGGCTGCCCGACGACAAGCAGCTTCCCTGCCGGAATCGCATAACCAGGAGCACTCACGACGATATCGTCGTTACCGTCTAGTTTCGGCCCTAGAACACTGTCCCACTGAGTCCCATTCCATACGGAAAGCACAAGATTCTGATTGGTGTCAATCCCCGTCACCTCCGGCATTTGTGCGACCGGCTGGTTCCGTGGCAGATATGCCACCATGGGCCGAATCTCCTCTAGACCTGCGGGCGGTGTAACGCGCTGGGTCGCGTTATTAAATACCAACCGCAACAAGTCCCAATCCTGGCCAACGCCACTTGGCGAATTGTAGGCTGCAGCGACCCACCCGCCATGACTACGAAGCTCGTGGCCAAACTTCGTGCCGGCTGCAGTCACAGGGCAAGCCTCAGCGGTGGAGTACCCCAACGAAGGAGGCGTATTGAATAGACCTCCTTGATAAGCCAGAAACACCACCAAGTCCGATTCGGGGGCACCAACAGCAACCCCTTGCGGACCACTGCCTTTGAAGGCGTCCACTGCAGCACCGAAGCGGGATCCTGTTCCACAGATCGCGGGAGCCGAGACCACTTGCTGAACAAACGGGGTGAAAGGCGTCGTAAGGGATACATCAAACATCCAGACCTGCGCAACGCCTCCCGGGCCGGGATCCGGATCACCAATCACTAGGTACCGGTACGAATTGAAATTTACGAGGGTAGCGCTGCAGCCAAACGACGGTCCAGGATCGGCACCAGGAAATGCCCCGGCAAGTTGTTTGAAGTCAGCACCCGTTGCCTGATTCCACTGACCTCCAGCCCAGGTAAACAGGCTGAGATTTGCGTTGTCCGCCGAGTCCTGAGTTACCATGTAGGTATCGTCTCGGTCCAAGATCGTCCAATCGCCCGTTAACACTGTGTAGTGGGTATTGGTCTGGTCCAACGTGACCCCAGTAGCATTGGAAACAATAGGGAATCCCCAAACTTTGGAGATGCCACTGACCCTCGACAGACCCGCCAAGATTCCCGACGAATCTAGGTTGTACTCTTGCCCCATGTGGGTTCGAACGATCGAGGCAGCGGTATAGCTGTCGTTCAGTGTCGTTGCTTGCGGCAGGGGGCTGGCGTAACCGAAGCCGCCACCAACGATGGGAATGGCGGCAAGGGCTGCCGCACAGAATGTCTTAGGTTTCATTTCTTGTGAGCTGGTCAGGGACTAGCCACCGCAATCCACCCACAAGAGTGGGCATCCATCGGATGCATCCAATCAATCTGCGCCTTGGAGGGAGATCTGGTGCGCCCGACTGCGTGGCGTTCGCCTCAATCATGTTTCTGCCCAGCGCGGGGTCTCACCCGGTTGGCAAATCCGACGATCCCACACGCAACCCCTTGACGAGAACCCGCTTCGCAATGGTGGTGCGCAGTCCTGCGAGACTTCCTCTCAATCGCTCCGAGCAGGCCCGGATTGCGCCTTCACCCCACCCGACTCTCTAGCATCGGCAATGGGACCTCAATAGCCCAGCTGAGTTGGCCGGCCCCAAGGGTGGCAAGGAAACCTTAGGGCCGGACTCGCTTCAGCTCTTGCACGAGGTCGGCGGGGCCGATGCCGCCGACGAGGGAGCCCTGGGTTTCGCCCTTCGAGTTGAGCACGACCATGGTGGGCAGGCCGCTGACACCGTACTGCTGGGCGAGTTTGCCTTCTTTGTCGGCGTCGAGTTTGACGAGGTGCCACGTGGCGAGTTCGGCTTGCACAGCGGGGTCGGGGAACGTCACGCGTTCCATCTGCTGGCAAGGGCCTCACCAATCTGCGTAAAAGTCGAGCAGGATCGGTTTGCCGTCCTGCTTGGCGGCGGCCAGGGCCTCGTCGTAGGTGGCGCTGCCGGAGTGCGAGACGGGCACGGCGGCGGGACGGTTCGCGAAGGAGTACCAGAGGGCGGCGATCGCGAGGATAAGGACGAGAAGGCGCATGGGTGTCGGGGCGGGGGGCGGCATGGGGTTAATCGGCCCCCCCACCCGGGCGGCTCAACCGGGGCGGGGAAAAACCTTCCGGGTGCGGGGGCGGACTGCGGAGGCTGGGGACTCCCCCTCCGGGCGGCCCGGGGCATCGGCGCGGGGCCTGGAGGCTGGTTTGCGAGGCTCCGGAGAACGTGAAGATTTCCCCAAGGTCGCGGTCCAGGAACCCAGCGGCCCGCCGATGGAATCAGGCGCGGGACGGGGTGGGCCCGCGGGGGGATCGTGCCTTGTGCGCGGGTGCCGACGGCGCTGCGATAGGGCCCCCGCAGGCCAGCCCATGCCTGCGCCGATCCTCTCCCGCCATGGCCCCCCAGCGACCCTTCCTGCCCATCACCGCCGCGTTCGTGGCGGGGATCTATCGCTGGTCCCCGGTCTGGATCCCGCTGATCCTGCTGTGGCAGTTCGCCAGCCGAGGGCTCAGCCCCGCCTTGGCCGAGCGCGATCGCCTGCGCGGGCTGACCCCCGCGGTCGAAGCCGGATACGACGACGCGCGGCAGGCGTTCGAGGAGCTCGACGCGGAGGCACGCGCGTGGCAGGACCCCGTCTACCAGGAGCGCCGGCGCCGCTTGCGCGCCATGGAAGCCGCCGACCGGGCCCAAGCCCGGATCGCACAAGCAGACGTAAATACATACATACCAGATACTTACGCCGCAAAGCCCGAGCCGGAGCGCCCCACCCCGCCGCCAGCCACCGGGTCCGCCCCCCTGCCCTCTGGCTTCGAGGCCGTCCCCCGCGTGCAATAGGGGCGTGATGCCCCTGGCCGCCCCCCTCGCCGCCCTGCTGCTTTGCGCAGCCCTGCAATCCCCCGCCCCCGTTCCCGCGGGCCAGGAAGGGCCCCTGGCGAACGACACCTTCGTCGCCACCCGCGCCGACCTGGAGGAATCCCTGCGCTCCGGGGATCGGCTGGTGCTCGAAGCCCGCGCGAACCCGACCACGGCCGCGAGTTCGCTGGCCCAGGCCATGGATGCCTGGCGCCGGGCCCTGACGGGTGATGGCCCCGGCGTCTGGGTGCGCGGCGAGGATCGCGAAGGGCTCGCTTCCCAGGCGTTCCCCAGAGAAGCCCCCGACTGGGCGCGCGCCTATTGGTCCCCGACCGAAGCGGTCGCCTGGCGCCTCGCCGCCCTCGCGCCGGAAGAACGCGCGGTCTGGCCCGAACGCTTCGAGCCCCTGGCCGACGAAGCCCTCGCCGCCGCCCCCTGGAGCGAACCCCACCTCGTTCGCATCGAGCGCGACTTTGCGTTCACCCGCGCCGCCGCCCTCGCCGCCCTGCGGCTCTGCGACCTCGAACTCGAATCGGCGCGTTTCCACGCCGCCGCGAGTTTCCTCGGCCGCGCCGAGCGCCACGCCGCCTGGGCCTCCGCTTCCGACGGTCTACGCGCAGCGTTCGCCGCCCGCCGCGCCTGGTTGCCCGGTCCCGCCGCCCCCACGCCCCCCGCCGACGACCGCCGGTGGCGCAGCGCCCAGTCGTGGCGCCTGGAACGCCGCCCCGGACACCTGGCCCCCGGCGAACGCGCCCCGCTCGGCCTCGGCGCCCGCCCCGGCATGGTGTTCACCAGCGACGGCGCGGTGATCGTGCAGACGCCACGCGCGCTCGTCACCCTGACGATGGACGGCGACGGCTATCCGCAAGCCGGGGCGGCCAAAGTCGAAGGCCTCGCCCAATTCACGCAGGAAGGTTCGCTCTTCCCGCTCGCCCCCGCCTCCACCGGTGGACTGCCGCACCTGCCGCTGCTCGCCGGCCGCCGCCTGTTCCTCGTGGTGGACCGCGCCCGCCCCGGCTCGGTGCAGTTCGACCTGCCCATCCCCCCGCGCAGCAACCATCTGCTCGCCCTCGACCGCGACTTCGAAGGTGGTTTCGTCGCCGCCTGGGCGCGGGCGTCGGAGGGCCTGCGCGTGGGCAAAGGCGACTGGATGCCCGACGGCCCCGAAGGCCAATGGGAATGGCAACCGGGCCCGGTGCTCGTGGACGGGGAGCTGTGGGTGCTCGGTCGCAGCCTGCCCCCCGCCGCGGGCAGCGATGCCGAAGCCGCCCCCGCCGAGGCGTTCGTCGAACTGTTCGCCTTCGACACGGTGGAAGGGCACCAGCGCCACCGCATGACGTTGCACAAGGCCGCCGACCTGGCGGGCCGCGATCCGAGCTCCATGGCAGGGGGCATTCCGACCTCGTGCATGCCGCTCGGGCTCGATGCCGCCAGCGGCCAGGTGCTCGTGTGCAGCAATCAAGGCCTGTGCGGACTGTTCGAAGCGGCCGACGGCCGCGGGCGTTTGATGCTGATCACCCGCCGGCGCGCCCCGCGCGAGGCGGGTTGGCCGGGCAGCGCGCGGCCGGCGGTGCAAGGCAGCGAAGCCTGGTTCACGCCCTTCGACAGCGACCGTGCCTACCGGCTGCAACTCGATCGCCAGGCGCCGCCGTGGCACACCGACGCATTCCTGCCCCAGGCCGATCGCCTGGCCCTCGCGGCCCTCGATGAGCGCGGCAGCACATGGTTCGCGCGCCGCGGTGCCCGCAGCCTGGTGCGCACCGAACCGTCGGTTGGCGCCGCGCAGACCGGTCCTTTGCTCGGGCGCCAGGAGTGGTTCACCGGACGGGCCGCGCGGGCCTTCGGCAGCCTTTGGTTCGCCACCGATTCGGGCGTCTATCGCCTGCAGGAATCGGCCGAATTGCGGCTGTCCCAACGGCTCGACCTGTCCGACCTCGGGGCCGGCATCGGCGGCGACCTCTGGCGTCAGGGGGACCGGCTCTGGATTCTCGGAGCGGACACCCTCTGGCTCCTGCTGCCGGAATAGGCGCCAGCGGGAAATCCTTTCCGCCCCGATCCGGGGCATCGGGTCCAACGCACGGGGCCCGCGGGCTTCGGTTTCAGTTGCGAGGCGGCGCCTTCCGATGGGCTGGGCGACCCGCCTTTCTGTCCACGGTCCCTCCCCGGCCCCGCACCCCCATGACCGCAGTCCAAAGCGCCGCCAAAACCCCGTCCGCCACCGTATTGGTGATCGACGATGACGAGGCTTGCCGCGTCCTGCTGCAATCCGCCCTCGAACAAAGTGGGCATTCGGTGTTGGTGGCGACGGAGCGCCAAGAAGCGCTCGGCCTGTTCGAGCGCCATGCGATCGATCTCGTGGTGCTCGATGTGCACCTGGAGGACAGCGAAGGGCCGAAGACGTGCAAGAGCCTGCGGGAAATGCCCGGGGGCATGCACACGCCGATCCTGATCCTGACCGAAACCGAGGATATGCAGGCCGTCGAGGCGGCTTTCGAGGCCGGGGCCAACGACTTCGCCACTAAACCGCTGAACTACCGCTTGTTCAGCCATCGCGTGCAGTTCCTGCTGCGCACGGCGCGGATGGCGAGCGACCTGCGCCTGTCCGAAGAGCGCCTGGCCACGGCCCAGCGCATCGCCCGCATCGGGCACTGGGAATGGCAGATCGGCGCGGAGAGCCTGTGGTGCTCGCGCGAACTCCGGCGCCTGCTCGGCGGCGCCGTGCGCCACGCCTACCAGGGACTGGACCTGTTCCTGAAGCTCGTGCACCCCGATGACCGTGAACGGGTGCGCAAGATCTACTACGAAGCCCTGCGCAAACGCGAGGGCTTCCAGGTCGACCACCGTATCGTGCTACCCGATGGTTCGATGCGCGCGATCGAACAGGACGTGCAGGTGCTGCCCGCCGCCAAAGGCAAACCCCCGCGGGTGCTCGGCATCATGCACGACGTCACCGACCGTTGGCGCGTGCAGCACGAAGTGCGCAAGCTCTCGTACTACGACCAGGTCACCGGCCTGCCGAACCGCACCCAGCTCGTGGAGCGCGTGACGGGTTGGATCAAGGAAGAGACCGATGGCGAGCAGATCGCGCTGATCTGGATCGACCTCGACCACTTCGAGCGCATCAACGACACCCTGGGCCACGGCTCGGGCGACCAACTGCTGCGTTGCGTGGCGGACCGTTTGAAACTCGCCCTGCTCGAAGCGGAGAGCCACACCCTCTGGCAACCGCCCTACGATCCGCGCCACAAGCCGATCATCAGCCGCCTGGGCGGGGACGAGTTCCTGATCGCCCTGCCCCACGTGCCAACCTTGGACAACGTGACCCTGGCCCTCGAGTCCCTGCGCGAGAACATCGGCATGGCGACGCGCATCCAGGGCACCGAGATCGCGGTCACCTCGAGCATCGGTGTGGCGGTGTTCCCCGCCGACGGCGCGGATATGGACACCCTGATGCGCAACGCGGGCACCGCGATGCACCGGGCGAAGAACACCGGCCGCAACCGCTACCAGTTCTTCAAGAGCGAATTCAGCGAGCGCGCCCTGCAGCACCTGGCCATCGAAACGGAGATGCGCCGCGCGATCGAGGACAGCCAGTTCTTCCTCGAGTACCAGCCCAAGATCAACCTGCGGGACAACCGGGTCGAGGGCATGGAAGCCCTGGTGCGTTGGCAGCACCCGACCCTGGGTCTCATCACCCCCGGCGATTTCGTGCCGGTGGCCGAGCAGAACGGCATGATCGTGGCCTTGGGGCGCTGGGTGCTCGACCACACCCTGGCCCAGTTGGCGGTCTGGAACCAGGAGGGCATGGGCGAACTGCTCGTTTCGGTGAACGTCTCCGGCGCCCAGCTCCAGACCGAAGGTTTCGCCGAAACGGTCCAGGAGCTGCTCCAGCGGCACGGCGTTCCGGCCACCCAGCTCGAACTCGAGCTGACCGAGGGCCTGCTGATGACCGACACGGCCAGCAGCATCCGCGTCCTGAGCGAACTCAACCGCCTGGGAGTCCGGATCTCGATCGACGACTTCGGCACGGGGTACTCGTCGCTCAGCTACCTGACCCGCTTCCCCATCTCGACCCTGAAGATCGACCGTTCCTTCGTGCACGATCTGACCAACCAGAAGGGCAACGCGGCCATCGTCAGCGCCACCATCGCCCTCGCCCACAGCCTGCGCATGCACGTGGTGGCGGAAGGGGTCGAGCAGCGGCCCGAGCTGGATTTCCTGCGCGGCCTCGGATGCGACTCGATCCAGGGGTACTACTTCGCCCGACCGATGCCCGCCGACGATTTCAGCGAATGGGTGCTGGAGTTCGGCCGCGAGGACGAGAAGCAGGCCGCCTGAGCGCGGCGGGCCGGGTTCGGCAAAGTGGTGCGGCAGCGGCCGCTTCCCACCTTTACAAAATCCTTCCACAGGGGCCTCCCGGACGGGCTGATTCCCTGGGGCCGGGATGCCGGGGGGTGTAGATTATGGCCCGGCTGGTCGATCTTGTTCTGGTCCCGAGGGGGGGCTTGGAAGCGCAACCGCGCCCACCGGACCCCTTCCCGACCGGACCCCGACCGGAACGCAGCGCCCCCCGCGCCGCCGCCACCCCCCGGAATCCTCCCATGAGCAACGCCCAATTGCAGCGCCTGCGCGAAGTGCACGGCCAGATGAAACAGGAACTGGCCAAGGTCATCGTCGGACAAGAGGAGGTGGTCGAGCAGCTCCTGATGGCGATCCTCTCCCGCGGCCACTGCCTGCTGGTGGGTGTGCCCGGACTGGCGAAGACGCTGATGATCTCCAGCCTGGCCAAAACCATGGACCTGGACTTCGGCCGCATCCAGTTCACGCCCGACCTGATGCCGTCGGACATCACCGGCACCGAGCTGCTGCACATCGATCCGGAAACCGGCGCGCGCAACTTCCGCTTCGCCCCCGGCCCGCTGTTCACCAACGTGCTGCTCGCGGACGAGATCAACCGGACCCCGCCCAAGACCCAGGCCGCGCTGCTCGAGGCGATGGTCGAACGCCAGGTCACCAGCACGGGGCAGACCCACATCCTGCCCGATCCGTTCTTCGTGCTCGCCACCCAGAACCCGATCGAACAGGAGGGCACCTATCCCCTGCCCGAAGCCCAGCTCGACCGTTTCATGTTCATGATCCAGGTCGGGTATCCGAGCGAGACCGAAGAGCGCGAGATCCTGCGCCGCACCACCGCGGGTAGCGTGCCCGACGTCAAGAAGGTCGTCGCCGGTGACGAACTGCGCGCCCTGCAGTCCGCGGTGCGCGAGATCCCCGTCGCCGACGAGATCCTGAACTTCGCCGTGGACCTGACCCGTCGCACCCGCGTGCGCGCCGGCGCCGCCCACGAGACGGTCAAGGACTTCGTCACCTGGGGAGCCGGCCCGCGCGCCGGACAGTTCCTGCTGCTCGGAGCCAAAGCCCACGCCGCCATCCACGGCCGCGACTACGTGGCCGCCGAGGACATCCAAGCGGTTGCGCACCCCGTGCTGCGCCACCGCATCGTGACCAACTTCACCGCCCAGGCGGAAGGCGTCACCTCCGACGCGATCATCAGCCGACTGCTCGAGAACACCCGCGTCGGCGGGAACGTAGGCGCCGGTCTGCCGGGCCTGGGTCAGGATTCCCCGAGCCGCTGATCCGCAACGTGGCCGCCCAAACAGGAGTGATCGATCCGGCGGTTCTCGACCGCCTGTCCGGCCTGGCGCTCGTGGCGCGCAAGGTGGTGGAAGGCTACATGGCCGGCCACCACACCTCGCCCCACCGCGGCTCGTCGATCGAGTTCGCCCAGCACCGCAGTTACGCCCCCGGCGACGAGCTGCGGCGGGTGGACTGGAAGGTGTACGCGCGCACCGAACGATTGGTGGTCAAGGAGTACATCGAGGAGACCAGCCTCTCGCTGAACCTGCTCGTCGATGCCTCGGAGTCGATGGCGTACGCCTCGGGCCCGCGCAGCAAGTTCGACTATGCCCGCTGGTGCGCCGCCGCCCTCGCCCACCTGGTGATCGCCCAACGCGACCAGGCGGGCCTCGTGATCTTCGACAACGACCAGCGCACCAAGGTTCCGCCGGAGGGCGGCGCGCCTCAGGAAGCGTCGATCCTGCAGGCCCTGTCCCAAGCGAGCCCCGGCGGCCCCACCGCCATCGGCGAGGTGCTGCAGTGGTTCGCCACGCGCCTGCGTCGCCGCGGCATCACCGCGATCTTCTCCGACTTCTTCGAGGATCCGGACACGATCCTCGCGGGCATCAAACGCCTGGTACACGGCGGCCACGAGCCGATCCTGTTCCAAGTGCTCGATCCGGCCGAACTCGAGTTCCCCTTCGACGGGCAACTGCGCCTCGACGGGCTCGAGAACAGCGGCGTGCGCAAAGTCGACGCGCGCGCCCTGCGCCAGGCGTACCTCGAGGAGATCGAGAAGCACAATCAGACCCTGGCCCGCGCGATGACCGCCCTCTCGGTGGATTTCGTGCCCCTGCGCACCGACTTGCCGCTCGACGCGGTGCTCTCGACCTACCTCGCGGCCCGCAGCAACCGCTCCCGGGGAGGACGCGCCTCATGATCCAGGGATTCGTGCACCCCGCCCTGGCGTTCGGAGCCCTGCTCGCGCTGGTGCCGCTGATCATCCACCTGCTCAATCGCCGGCGCCACAAGCCCCTCGCCTGGGGCGCCATGCGTTTCGTCGAGCTGGCGTATAAGAAGACGCGCCGGCGCATGCAGATGGAGAACCTGCTGTTGCTCCTGCTGCGCATGGCCGCGGTGGGCGCGATCGCTTTCGCCGTCGCCCGCCCCTTCGCCGGCCGCGGCGCCCTCGGCGCGTTGACGGAGAACAGTCAGGACTTGGTGCTCCTTCTCGACGGTTCGGCTTCCACCGGATACCGCGAAGACGTGGAGACCGTGTACGGCCGCATTGTGCGCCGCGCCCAGACCCTGGTCGAAGAACTGCAACCCGGCCGCGGCGACCGCGTGCACGTGCTGCTGCTCGGCAAAACCACGCGCTTGATCGCGTGGCCGACCCCGGACAAGGCCCTGTCGGTGCTCTCCACCCTCGATCACCCGCTGGACGAGCCGCTGGCGCTCGATGCGGGGTTGGCGGAACTCGAACGCTTGGTGGAAGACGGCGAGATCCTCGACCTGGCCCAGACCGAAGTGCGCCTGCTGACCGATTTGCAGCGCAACTCGTTCCTGCCCGATCTGAACTCCGATCAGCCGCCTGCCTGGTGGGAACGGCTCGATCGCCTGCAGGCACAAGGCCTCACGATCCACGTGGAGGATCTCGGCCCCATCGGCAGCACGCCGCAGAACTTGTCGGTCACCGACGTCGAGGTGCTCGGCACCCCGCGCGGCCCCAAGGAAGCCGGGGTGCGCCTGTTCAACCATTCGAATCTACCCCAGGCCGGGGTACGGGTCAGCCTGAGCCTCGACGGCAACCGCCTGCCGAGCCGGCGCGTGGACCTCGAGCCGCGCAGCCAGGCGGAGGTGATCTTCCCCCTCGGCGACCTGGACAGCGGCGCCCATCGGCTCGATGCGGCGCTCGAAGGCGACCGCCTCGCGGTCGACGACCACCGCGCGCAGGTGGTGAACATCCCCGCCCCCGCGCGCGTATTGCTGGTGAACGGCTCCCCCGCCGAACGCATCGAACTCGACGGCGTGGCCTTCCTGCGCCTCGCCCTCGAAGGCGGCGGGCCCGAAGAAGCGCAATCGCCTTTCGAGGTGCGTGAGGTGAACCTCGGTGAGTTCGAAGGGTCCAGCCTGGATCTCGCCAACTTCGACGTGATCTGGCTCGCGGGCACCCCGCCCCCGTCGGTGGCCACGGCCACCCGGTTGCGCGAGCGGGTAGCCCAGGGCGCGGCCCTGGTCGTGTCCGCCGGACCGCAGATGGGCACCGCCGCCCTCTGGAACGAACGCCTGTTCGACGCCTCGGGCGCGGGCCTCGCGCCCGGCGAATGGCTGCAACGGGTGTCGGTGGCCCGCCAGGGCGACTACTACCGCATCGACGAGTTCGCCGGCGATCACCCGATCCTGGAACTGTTCGAAGACACCAGCCTGCGGCCCCTGCTGATCGGAGTGCCCTTCTCGGACTTCGTTGGGTTCGCCCCCGAATCCGGCGCGAAGGTGCTCGCGCGCCTCGACGACCAAAGTCGCAGTCCCCTGCTGATCGAAAAGCCCTTCGGCAGCGGCCGCGTGTTCTTCTGGACCAGTTCGATCAACGAAAGCTGGACCCTGCTACCCCAGGCCGCACGCACCTTCATCCCGCTCGTGTTCGAATGGCTGCGGTACGCCGCGCGGGCGGACATCACCACCCGCAGCATCGAACCGGGCGACAGCATCCGCCTCGAAGTGGACGCCTTCCCGCGCAACCCCGAGCTCGAACGGCCGGACGGCAGCCGGCGCATGTTGGAGGGGGATCCCATCGCCCTCGGCGGCGACCGCTATGCCCTGCCGTCGATTCCGCCGGAGGACACCCGGGCGGTTGGCTTGTATCAAGTGCACGTCGAAGGCGGGCGATCGGTGCCTTTTGCCGCCGTTCTCGACCCGCGGGAAGGGGACCTCGCGCGGGTGACCACCAACGAACAAGGCGACCTGCACCCGGCCCTCAGCCTGCAGCAGACCTCTGGCCCTGCGGCGAACCCGGTGCAGAGTACGCAGAGCGGGGAGATCTGGCGCAGCCTCGCGTGGATCGCCCTGATCTGCCTGGCGGCGGAATCCCTGTGGGCCGCGTGGCTCGGACGCAAAAGGAGTGTGGCCTGATGTTGCCCTTCGCCCAACTCGCCGCCGAAGCCGAGTCGAGCTCGTGGCGCCTGCTCGACCTCCCGCCCGCCTGGGTCGTGGTCATGGTCGTGCTGCCCGCCGCCGTGGGCCTGGCGACCCTCGCCTATTGGAAGGAGCCGGTCAGCCCGCGCATGCGCGCCCTGCTGATCACCCTGCGCACCCTTTCGTTCCTGACCCTGCTGGCGGTGCTCTTCCGCCCGGTGCGCGTCGAGTCGAGGGAGAACGTCGAACAACCCCAGGTGCTGTTCCTGGTGGACGATTCCGCGTCGATGGTGCGCAAGGACGCGTACGCCTCGGATCCCGAGCTGCGCAAGCGCATGGCCGAGTTCGCAGGCCAGGATCCGAGCACGCGCACCCGCGCCGAACTCACCCAGACCCTGCTCGCCACGCCGTTGATGACGTCGATCGAGGAACGGGGGTACCAGACGCGGCTCTACCGCTTCTCCGACGCCTTGGCCCCGCTCGGCGACCCGGCGGACCTGTCCGCCCGCGGCACCACCACCAACCTCGGTGGCTCCCTGGCGGCGGCCCTGGCTTCGATGCGCGGCAAGCACCTGACCGACGTGGTGCTCGTCTCCGACGGCCGCAACACCGCCGGCCCCGATCCGATCGACGCGGCCCTAGCGGCGCGCGCCGAAGGTGCGGTGGTGCATACGCTGCTGGTCGGCGACCCGCACCCCGAGATCAACCTGACCGTCGAATTGGTCGACGCCCCCACCGCGGTGCTGCAGGGCGACGAGGTCTCGCTGCAACTGCGCGTCAGCGCGCAGGGCCTGAGCGAAGGCACCAGCGAACTGACCCTCGTGGAGGTCTCCCCCGACGGTTCGGGCCGCGAGTCGCGCGCCGTGGACCGCGCCGACGTGAAACTCGAAGGCGACAGCGCCCGGGTGGTGCTCGTGGCCCCCGGCTCCGCGATCGACCCCGGGGAACCCCTGCGGCGCTTCCGCGTGGACCTCGCGCCCCTGCCGAAGGAGAGCCTGCTCGACGACAACTCGATCGAAGTCGTGGTCCAGGTCACCACCGCCAACTTGCGGGTGCTCTACGTCGAAGGGTTCCCGCGTTACGAGTACCGCTTCCTGCGCGAACTGCTGCGCAGCGGCGATGAGCGCATCCAGGCGCAGATCTTCCTGATGTCGGCCACGCCCGACTTCCCGCAGGACGCGTCCCCCGGCATGCCGTCGCTCGAGGCGATCCCCACGGACCGCAAGACCCTGCTCGAGAACTACGACGTGATCATCCTCGGGGACCTCGATCCCTACCGCATCTCGCCGGATCCGGCCCGCGGGGAGGAGTTCGTCGCCAGCCTGACCGAGTTCGTCGAGAAGGGCGGCGGCTTGTGCGTGATCGCCGGGGAGTACGAGAACCCGCGCGCGGTGGCGGACACCGATTTCGCGCGGCTCTTGCCGGTGCGGCTCGATACCACGGGCGGGCTGCTGCTCGACCAGGATACGAGCCGGACGCACCTAGCCCAGCTCGAAACGCCCGACGCGCCCCACGAGATCGTGCGCCTGCACAGCGATCCGGACGTGAACCGCGCCCTTTGGGAAACCGAAGAAGGTCTGTCG
The DNA here is from genome assembly GCA_041398705.1 of Planctomycetota bacterium. Lineage (GTDB taxonomy): Bacteria > Planctomycetota > UBA1135 > UBA1135 > NORP259. The sequence goes on from JAWKUI010000012.1 coordinate 59,131, forward strand.
GGGTTCCTCTACTTCGCCCCCACCCTCGGCGCGGTGCCCGGTAGCCAGGTGTTGCTGTCGAACCCCAACGTACAAGTGGGTCCGAACCGCGAGAACGCGCCGCTGATCGTCGCGGGGTACCACCCCGAAGGTCGCACGTTGTTCATGGCGATCGACTCGACCTGGCGCTGGCGCAAGAAGTTCAAGAACCGCTACCACCACCGCTACTGGCTCGGCGCCCTGCGTTGGTTGGCCCTGGGCCGGCTGCGCTCCCAGGACCGTCGCCACCAGATCGAATCGCTCGAACCGTCCTACTCGCTCGACGAGCCGGTGGTGATCGAGGCGCGCGTGCTCGACGAGGACTTCGCGCCCTCGGAGAACCCCGCGATCGAAGTGCAATGGCAGGCCCCGGGCCGGCCCGCGGAACCCCTGGAGATGAATGCCATCGAAGGGTATCCGGGCCAATACCGCCTGCGCCGCAACGTCGAACGCGTGGGCAGCTACCAGGTGTGGATCGAAGAGGGTGGCAACCGCGTGGCGAGCGCCGAGTTCGAGGTTTCGATGCCCTCGCGCGAAACCCGCGATCCGAACGCCGACCGGGCGGGCATGGAAGCCATCGCGCGCATGGCCCAGGGCAAGGCCCTGACCCTCGCCGCCTGGCCCGACCTGCTCGACGAATTCCCCACGGGCCAGGAACGCCGCCTGCCGGTGGCTTCCGAACTGACCGACGCCTGGGACCGCCTGGGCACCCTGCTTGCGGCCCTCGCGCTGTTCAGCATCGAGTGGATCCTGCGCAAGCGCCATGAACTGATCTGACCCATGCGAATCCTCCTTCGCCCATTCCGCCTGCGAAGCGGCCGCCCCTGGTGCGGCCCCCTGCTCGTGTGCCTGGCCCTGTTCGGGTCCAGCGGAGCGGCGTCGGCGGCGCAGCAGGAGGACGAGGGTCCGCAGAAGCCGTTCCTCTACGACACGATGGAGGTGCGGGCGATCTACGAGGACGCCCTGCGGCACTTCGAGGCGGGCCGCCTGCCCGAAGGCCTGGCGATGGTGCAGGAACTCTTGGAGCGGCACCGCGGCGAAGTGCTACCGGCCGCGTCGCCGCCGGTGGGCGGTCGCGTGGAAGGCACCGTTCACCTCGGCGCGCCCGCGTGGGCCCGCGAACGACTGTTCCAACTCGACGCGAATGGTCGCGCCGCCTACCTGCGCATGTACGGCGCGGCGGCCGAAGATGCCCTGGCGGTGGCGCTGAACGCGCCGACCGAAGCCAACTGGCTGCGCATCGACCGCACCTGGCCGATCACCCCCGCCGCCTTCCGCGCCCGCTGGGCCCTCGGGGACCTCGCCGTGGAGAAAGGCCGCCTGTTCGATGGTTTGCAGGCCTGGGGCGCGGCCCTCGCGGGCGAATTGGGCCAGAACCTGCCGGTGGTGCTCGAAGCCTCCGCTTGGACCGAAGCCCTCGCCGAACTCGACCGCCGTTCGCAGGCGGGCTCGCTCTCCGAGGATGGCGCGTCGCGCATGCCCGGCGTGCGCAGCCGAGTGCGCTTCGCCCTGGCGATGCTACCGAAGCTCGCGTCGCAGGACGTGCACTTCGCCAACGGCTTGACTCCGGGCGACTTCCAAGCCCGCGGCCTCGATCGTCAGGAAGCCGGTTGGCCGCACCCCGCAAGCCTGCCCGCGAACCCGATGGACAGCCGCTTCGGCTATCAGTTCCAGCCCTCCACCGACGGCGAACGCGTGTTCGTCTCCACCTCGCGCCAGGTGATCGCCTACGGCGGGTGGACCGGCGAAGTGCAATGGGAAAGCCCCCTGTCCGAAGCCGGTTGGGACGCGCGCAAGGACCGCGACGGCCGCTTCCAGGAGGCGATCGACTACCGCGGCGCCCTGTACCAACCCGCCGTTTCGCAAGGCGTAGTGGTTGCGAGCCTGCAGTTGCCGTTTGTGCTCATCCCGCCCGAGCACTTCCGCCAAATCCAGATCATCCGCATCATGCCCGAACGGCGCCTGTTCGCCTGGCGTGCGGACACGGGTGAATTGCTCTGGCACCACGCCCCCCGGCACGATTGGGACGGCGAAAGCGGTCCCGTGGCCGAACGCGTCAGCGTCGCAGGTCCGCCCACCATCGCCGGCAGCCGCGTGCTAGTACCCACCGTGCGCGTGCGCGGCCGCATCGAGTTCCACGTGGATTGCTTCGACCTCGAAACCGGCGAGCACCTGTGGCACACCCCGCTGGTGACCGGGCAGCGCGAGCTGAACATGTTCTCGCGCGAAATCGGCGAGTTCACCGCGCCGCCCGTGCGCGTCGAGGGCAACCGCGTGATCGTCGCCACGTCGATCGGCTCGGTGGCCTGCCTCGACCTGATCCGCGGCGAAACCCTTTGGCAGAGCCTGTACACGCAGATCGAGATTTCGAAGGCCACGTACTACTCGCCCGGGCAGATGCGTTCGCTGTGGACCCATTCGCGGCCGGTGGTGACCGACGGTCTGGTGATCGTCGCGCCCAACGACAGCAACGCCCTGCACTGCTTCAACCTCGAAACCGGCGCGCACCTCTGGAGCTGGGACCACGCGGCGTTCCGCCTCGGCCAGGACTCCCGCTACCGGAGGGATCTCCTGTACCTGGTCGACGCCGACGCGCACCGGGTGATCCTCGGGGGCGGGCGTGTGGCGGCTTTCCGCCCCACCGCGGGCGATCTGCACAAGGCCCCGCCGGACCAGCTCGAGTGGGTGTTCCCCACCGCCGAAACCATCTCGAACCCGGGTCTGCGTCCGGTGGCGGCGGGCGGCGGCGTGCTCGTGCCCTGTGACCACGAACTGATCCGCGTGGACCGCGCCAGCGGCCGGCCCACGTCGTCGCTCGAGTGGTCGAGCGGCAAGGGCAGCGTGTTGCTCACCGAGGTCGGCCTGTTCACCGCCGGCTTCCGCGAAGTTCGCGGCTATTTCGATTGGCAGGAAAGCCTGCGCCAGGCCGAAGCCGACTACCGCGAGACCCCCGGCGATCCCGAGGTGATCTATCGCCTCGGCCTGCTGCGGCAGAAACATGGCCTGGCCCAACGCATGGCGCGGCCAACGCCCGACCTCGACGGCGCCCTGCGCTCGTTCGCATCCGCGCGCGAACTGCTCGAGAAAGCCGTGGCAGAAGCCCCCCAGGGCGGCGGCGGATCCCTGCGCTCGTTGCTCTTCCAGACCCTAATCGAAGAAGGGCGCACCTTGCGTCAGGCTGCGGCCCCGGACCGAGCACGCCGCACGATCGAACAAGCCCTCGAACTCGCTGCCGAACCTTCCGAGATCAGCCGCTCCCTGTTGCTGCTCGCCGGGCTCGACGAAGGCAAGAGCGGAGCGCGCCGCCGCGCCCGGCTGCTGCGCCTGGCCCAGGAGTTCGGCGACATGGAGATCCCTTGCGTGATCGCGGGGGCCGCCGCGCGTCCGGACGGATTACCGGGCCAACGGTATGAGCCGGTCGAAGGCCTCGTGCAGAGCGACGTGACCCCCGCCGAAGACCACGTGCACACGCTGCCGCTCGGCCTGTGGGCACGCATGGAGCTGGCCCGTTCACTCCTCAGCCCCGAAGCCCGCAACGAAGCCCCGCCCTTCGAAGAACTCTATGCGGTCATCGATCGCTACGGCGACTGGCCGTGGCTCGATGGCTACGCCGCCGATGCCGCCCTGCAGGCCCTGCGCGAGTTCCTCGATCAGCGGCGCACCGCAGGCCTGGAGGTCATCGAACAGCGCGCCCAGGAGAGCCTCGCCGAAGCCACGGGCGACGGGGACCTGCGCGAAGTGCAGCGGCGCTTCCCCCTGACCCAAGCGAGCGAAGCGGCCGGCGAACAACGCATCGCCCAGGCGGCGCGCGACCATCAGGTGGCGCTCCTGGCCGAAGTGGTGCTCGGCAGCGCATCGCTCGAGTACTCGCTCGAACGCGCCACCGACCGCCAGCGGTCCCATCTGGCTTTGCTCGCCGCCACCATCGGTGACGCGGGCGGCCTGATGTTCCGCGCCGAACTCGGCAAACGCCTCGCCGCCAGCGCGCCGCGCCAGATGGTCGACCTGGGACGCGACGAGCCGCGCAGCCTGTCGGATTGGAGCCTGCTGTGGAGCGCCCAAGTCCCCGTGCCGCGCCCCGCCCCCACCCCCGAGTTCACCACCGCCCTGTCCAACACGGGCCAGAGTTCGCAGATCGCACCGGTCTGGAGCCGCTTCGTGCCGCCGGCCCTCGAAGCTTCGAGCGGCGCGGACGCGCAACGTCCGGTATTCCTGATGCCGTGGCGCGACGAGGACCGCGGCATGTTGACGGTGGCGGCCTTCAGCGACTCCCCCACGCCGATCTGGGTGCACAGCCAAGGCGGGGACGCCGACATCGAACACCTTTGGGCCGTCTCGCCGGGTCGCGTGCATACGCCCCTGCCCGAGAGCGTGCTCACCATCGACCGCGAAACCGGTTCGCCGCAGTGGCTGTGGCACGGGGAACGCAACCACAGCCTCGTGCACCTGACCCAGGCTCAAGGCGTGGTGGTGGCCACCCTCGAACAAGAAGCCTTCGGCGAAGACCTGCCCACCGTGCTGTTGCAGGTGGGCCTCGAGGCTTCGACCGGCACCGAACTCTGGCGCCGCCGCTTCCAGGCCCAGTCCTTCCGCAGCGCACCCGTCGTCGGATCGGGGGTGCTGGTCCTGCTCTCCGAAGGGCGCCACCCAAGCCAGGTCTTCGACCTGTTCTCCGGCGCCGCCGGCCCGTCCCTCGACCTGGGCCCGATGAAGGAGGCAACCCTCGCCGGCGCGTGGATCGAAGACGGCCGTTTGATCGTGCCCAACTTCGGCCGCGTCGACAACTCCGACCAGAACCACATCGAAGCCTGGGACCTAGCGCGCGGCGTGCGGTTGTGGCGCACCCCGTTCGGCCCCGGCCGCGAACTGTGGCGCGTGCTGCGCTACCAGGGCGAAACCCTGCTCGAGCTGACCACGTATCCCCAGGAGCGCGGCAGCTTCAAGGGCATCCACACGATCGACCTCGACCGGGGACAACTCAGCCCGCGGCCCAAACTCGATCTCGGCGAGGACAGCCGGCTCATCGGCCTGCCCAAGAGCACGACGATCGAGCTGCAGGAGCCCTGGGTCTTCGCCCGCACCCTGCGCCCGAGCGGATACATCCTGCGCGCCTTCGAACTGGGCCGGGGTCCGCGCTGGGAAGTGCAACTTCCCGACCGCGCCTACCTGAGCCAACCCGATCACCTGAACCCGGTGCGGGTTTCCGGCAAAGCGGCGGTGCTGGCGGTACCCCGCAAGTCGGAAGGGCGAAACATGCCCGATACCGCGAACTACTACGTTTTGGTCTACGACCGCGATACCGGCCGGGCCACGGCGGACCTGTTGGTGCGCCTGGGGCCCTCCCGGACCGCGACGCGGGCCGGATTGGTGCCCTTGGGCCGCTCGCTCGTGCTGGGCACCGAGCACAACTCGGAGATTTTGGGAGAATGAAACCATGAGGAACCTTCCCCGGAACCCTCGTCCAGAGCGTTTGGGCGCACGGGCGCGGCTCTTGGCCGCGGCTGGCTTGTGCCTGCCCCTGGTCGGAATCACGCCGGCCGCCGCGCAGTCCGGCACGCGCAACGAGACCGAAACCTCCGAGTACGAGGTCGTGATCACGCCCGAGCAGGAAGCGGCCGTGAACCAGGGGCTCGCTTGGCTCGCCGCCCACCAGAACGAAGACGGCAGTTGGACCGCCGACGTGGGCTACAAACTCAACAACGGGTACAAAGCCACCGACCTGTCGAAAGGACACGTCGGGGTGACCGCGCTGGCGGGCATGGCGTTCCTCGCGGGCGGCCACTTCCCCGGCCGCGGCCCCTACGGTGAAACCGTCGAGAAGTGCCTGAACTTCGTGGTGAGCTGCTCGCAGGACGATGGGTACATCTCCCAGTCCAACACGCGCATGTACAGCCATGCCTTCGCCACTTTGTTCCTGGCGGAGATCTACGGCATGACCCACCGCGAGGATGTGCGCAGCTACTTGCAAAAGGCGGTGGACTTCATCGTCAAGGTGCAGAACCGCGAAGGCGGTTGGCGTTATGTGCCGCTGGACACGTCGAGCGACATGTCGATCGTGGTCTGCCAGGTGCTGGCCCTGCGCGCCGCGCGCAACATCGGCATCCGCGTGCCCAAGGTGACCATCGACCGCGCCATCCAGTACGTGGTCGAGAGCGCCGTGCAAGGCGAAGAGGAAGACCCGCAGAGCGGCTACCGCGGCACCCTCGGCACCTTCCACTACCAGAAAGAGGACATGGCGCGCACGACCTTCCCGCTGACCGCCGCCGGGGTCACCGCCCTGCACGGCCTCGGGGTGTACTCGAGCGAGCTGATCGACCACGGCGTGGACTTCTTGCAGCGCAACGTGGACAGTTTCAACTCGCGCTACGGCAACCAGGGGCACTACTACTTCTGGTACGGGCACTACTACGGCGTGCAGGCCATGCACACCGTCGGGGGCCACGCGTGGTACCGGTACTTCACGCCCCTGCGGGACTTCCTCGTCACCCACCAGCAGGAAGACGGCTCGTGGGTGAACCGCGAGGGGCCCGGTGAGGCCTTCAGCACCGCCGTCGGGTGCCTGATCCTGCAGATCCCCTACGGCTACCTGCCGATCTTCCAGCGCTGATCCATGCACCAAAGGCTGCCGAAAACCCACCAGCTCCTGGAGCAACTGCGCACGCGCCTGCGATCGTTCGCTTGGCGCCAGGAGATCGGTCTGGCCCTGCTTGCCGCGTGCGGGTGGTGGCTGTTCAGCTATGGGCTGGACTACTTCCTGCACCTGCCCTCCCCGGTGCGCGTGCTGCACACCGTGGTGTTCGCCCTGCTGCCGCTTTGGTTCCTCGGGTTCCGCCTGCGGCGGCACCTGGCGCAGATCCCGGGCACCGATGGCTTGGCGGTGCTCGCCGAACGCAACCAACCGGAAAGCCGCGACCTGCTGGTGACCGCGGTGCAGTTCGAGCGCCTGCCCCAAGAAGCCGCGCCCGCGGGCCTGCCGGAAATCCTGGCCCGGGCGGAAAGCCGCGCCGCGAACCTGTCGCTCGATCCCGTGCTCGACCCGCGGCCCTCGCGCAACTGGCTGCTGCGCGGCGCCGGAGCCCTCGGCCTCGCCGGCGGGGTCTACGCCCTGAGCGTGCCCACCGCCGACATCTTCGTCGCGCGCATGCTCGGCGCCGATGTGCCCTGGCCCCAGCGCACCCACCTGGCGATCGAGATCCCCGGCCGCGCCGACCGCATGTCGGTCGAAGAAACCGACACCGGCATCTACGTGCGCCTCGCCCGCGGCAGCGACCTGCCGATCCTCGTGCGCGCCGAGGGCAAGGTGCCGAGCGCCGTGGCCTTGCACTTCGACCACGGGCACCAGACCGTACTCGAATCGGGCGGATCAAACTTGTTCCGCACCCAACTGCGGGCCATCTCCCAGGACGTGACCTTCTACGCCACCGGCGGGGACGACCAGGACCGCAGGCCGGAGGTGCACGTCGAAGTGCTCGACCCGCCGGACATCGGTTCGCTCGCGTTCCGCGTGACGCCGCCGCCCTACTCCGGCCAGCCGCCGCGCACCGTGTGGGGCAACCAGGTCGAAGTGCTCGCGCAGAGCGAGATCGAAGTGCTCGTGTTGCCCGATCCTGCGGACGTGCAGGCCAAGGTACACCTGCTCCCGGATGGCGGCGAAACTCCGCTGCAAGTTGCGGCGTTCCCGCTCGAAGGCGGCGGGGAACAACCAGGCCTGGGCATGGCGCTCAAAGCCGAAGAATCCCTGCGCCTGCAATTCGAACTGCTGGGCAGCAACGGCCTGCGCAATCCCGATCCGGGACTGTTCGCGATCGAGGTGTTGCCCGACCGCCGGCCCTCCCTGACCCTGCTGGCCCCGTCGCGGGTCGATACCGAGGTGGTTCCGGGCGGTCTCCTGCCCGTGCGCGTTCGAGCCCAAGACGATTTCGGCTTGTCCCGGGTGGACCTGCGCATCGAGACCATCGGCAACCCGGGCACCCTGCTGCTCGAGCAGGCTTTGACCCTGGCGGATCTGTCCGCCGACGAGACCCAGGGCGAACGGGGCGGCCTCGCCCATCGGCTCTTGGCGGTCGACGACCTGCTCGCGAACGAGAGCGGCGTCGAAGGCCAGACCGTGGTGGTCGAGATCACGGCGCTCGACAACCGCGAACCCGACCCGCAGGAATCGCACACTTCCCCCACCCGCGTGCGCGTGGTGAGCGGCGACGAATTCCTGCGCAAGCTGGAAAGCCGCCTCGCCCAGGCGGGCGACACGGCGGGCAAGTTGAACGCGCTGGTGGAACGCCTGCGGGGTCAACTCGCGCTGCTGGAGAACAGCCTTCAGGACGATCCGCAGAACCTGGCCCAAGCCGATCTCGGCACCGTGCTTTTCGACACCGAACGCCTGACCGGGGACGCGCGGGAACTCGCCCGCGACCTCGCCGGTCACGCCGAAGGTTTCCTGTACACGCGGCTGGATGAACGCGCCGAAGCGCTGATGCGCGCGATGGATCAGAACCTGGCAAGCCAGGCGAGCCGCGCGTTCGTGCCCGCGCCGTGGATCGAACTGGCCGACAGTTACGCCGCCGGTCGCCTTGGCAATGCCGACATCGGCGGCGACCTCGTGAACCTGGTGCGGCTCGCCCTCGAGGTCTCCGAATTCCAGGCACCGGCCCTGACCGAAGCCCTGCAGAACGCGGGCGCCCCCTTCAACGCAGAGGCCCTGGCCCTCGCCCGGCAACGCCTGGCGGCGGTGACCCAGACGGTCGATGCCCTCGTAACGCACCTCGGGGAGTGGGACAACTTCCAGTCGGTGCTGACCCTTACCCGCGACATCATCAAGCGCCAACGCAACCTGCACGAGCGCACCCGCAAATTCGCCAAGGAGCAATGATGCGTGCCCGATGGATTCCGATTCTCGCGTTGCTCGGTCTGACCGCAGCACGGCCCGTTCCCCAGGGTGAAGGCATGAGCCGCGAGCAAGCGGCTTTGGCCGAGGAGCAGGCCCTGGTGGCGCGCCAGATCAAGAAACTCGCCACCGTGATGGCCGCCGTCGAAAAGCGGCTGCGCGCCGAGGGCCGGGTGCACGCGGCGGGGCTGCTCGCCGATGCACTCAAGGAACTGGCCGAACGCGAAGGCAACGGCGGCGCCACCCTCGAAGAGCAGGTGTCCCAGTCCTCCCAGGGCATCCGCACCGGGCGGGCCATGACCGCGCTCGAAGAACAGGAGGCGACCCTGCAGCGCCTCGAGCGGTTGCTCGAGATCCTGCTCGATCGTCGGCGCGTCGAGGACCTCGAAAAGGAGCTCCAGGACATCGGGGAGCTCAAGCAGAGCCTCGAGCAGGTGCGCAACGAACAGCAATCCCTGTCCCAGGCCACCCGGGAGTTGGGCCAGCGCGCGCGCTCGGACGCGCAAAAGCAGCTGGGCGAGACCCTCGACCGCTTGGGCAAGGAACAGCGCGATCTGCTGAACCAAGTCGAACAGGGCGCGCGCGAGAGCGGTGCGTTCGAGATGGAGCGGTTGATCTCCGAGCTCGCCCGCAACCTCGAAGACCAGCAGCTGAACAGCGAAGCCCTGGGCGCCTGGAAACCGATGGACGAAGCGGGCCGCGAGGCGACGCGGGCCCAGCTCGCCGAGGCGCGCCGGGCCGAGTCCCAGGCGGAAGCCTTGCGCCAGGCGGCGAGCCAGGTGGAACAGGCCGCCCAGAACACCGCGTCGGCCCAAAGCCAGAACCAGGCGCGCGCCCAGGCGGAGCCCCTCGCCAAAGCCGCGCAAGCCGCGCGCAACCAAGCCGATCGCAGCGGCAGCGCCGAGCAACAGGCCATCGCCGAAGCGCTGGAGCAAGCCGCCAAAGCGGCGAGTGAAACCGGCGCGAGCCAGGCCGAACGGGACGCGGCCGCCCAGGCGATGCGCGCACAGGCCGAAAACCTGCGCAACGCCGCGCAGCAGGCCGCGAACCAGGCCCAGGCCCAACGGGATGCGGCCGAACCGTGGCTGCAGGCCGCCACCTCCGACGAACAGAACACGCAGAGCGCCGCCCTGGAACCGGTGCGCGAGGCTTTGGAAGCCGCACGCCAGGCCCACCAGCAAGGCACCGCCGAAGGCGACCAGGAAGCCCAGCGCCACACCGAGGACGCCGTGCGTAAGCTCGACCAGGCGGCCCAGGCTGAAGCGATGCTGGAACAGGCCCTGCGCGCCTCCCAGGGCGAGCAGGCCGCCAACATGGAACGACTCGCCCGGGGCCTCGAACGAGCCCAAGGCTCATCCGCCGAAAGCAAGGAACAGGCGGCCCAGGCCCTGCAAGAAGCGCAACAGGCCGCCGCAAAGTCGGCGGAGTCGGTGCGCGAGCGATCGGCGGAACAGGCCGCGCAGCAGGCGCAGTCGGCTTCGCAGGCGATGCAGAAGGCGCTGAACGCCTTGCGCTCGGCCCAACAGAACTCCGCCGAGCGCCAGGCCCAGTTGGGCCAGCAGGCGGCGCGGCAGGGTGAGTTGCAGCAACAACTGCAATCCGCCCGGCAGAACGCGCGGCAACAGGTCGGACCCGACGAGCAGCGCCAATCGGTGGACTCGGACCTGGCGCAAGCTGAACAGGCGATGCAACAGGCGCAGCAGTCGCTGGAGGAAGGCCAGAGCGCCGATGCGTCCCAGGCCCAGCGCGAAGCCCTCGAGGCCCTCGAACGCGCCGGAGAAAAGACCGCGCAGGCGGGGCAGCCGCAGACGGAGAGCCAACGCCAGGAAGCCCGCGAACTCGCGGCGCGCCAGCGGAAAGTCGAACAGACTTTGCTTGAACTGGCCCAGCGCGCGAAAGAGCGCGAGAGCCGCAAGGGCGAAAAGGCCGCGCAAAAGGCTTCGCAGAGCGCCAGTCAGGCGTCGCAGTCGCTCGAGGATTCCGGCGACAGCCAGCCCGATTCCGGCGGCGAGATGTCCGAAGCCCAAAAACAGCAGGAGCAGACCGAACAGGCGATCCAGGAGGCCTTGAACGACCTCAGCGAAGAAGAGGACCAGTACAAGACCCTGCGACAGGAAGAGGTGCTCTTCAAGATCGCCGAAGAGGTGCTGGAGATGATCAAGGGCCAGAAGGCGGCCTTGGATGCCACGGTCGAACTCGACAGCAAGCGGGCCGAAGGACCGCCGAGCCGTCCGGTGCGCCTCGGTTTGCGCGCCATCGCCACCGATGAGGAGACGCTCGGCGCCCAAGCCGGGCGCATCGCCCAGGCCCTCGCCGAAGAGGACGTGGTCGTCTTCCACTCGATCATGCGAGGCGTCGAAGAAGACCTGCTGCGCATCGCCCGCGATATGGGCCAGGCCGGTGGTTTCCAATCCGGTCCCGTGCTGCAAGCACGCCAAGAAGAGGCCCTGCGCCAGCTGAACTGGCTGAAGGAGACCCTCGACGAGGAGATGCGCCGCCGGCAGGAGGAGCAGAACCAGCAGCAGCAACAACAGCAGCAACAGCAACAAAACCAACAGCAGCAGCAACAGCAGCCGCTCGTCCCGGATGTGGCCGAATTGCTGCTCCTGCGGCGTATGGAGGTCGAAATCCAGGCCCAGATCGATCAAGCCCTGCAGCTCCACCCCGAATTGCGGGAGCCCGGCCACGAGCCGGATCCCCTGGTTCTGGAGGAATTGGTACGCTTGGCCTACAAGCACCAGCGCATCGTCGATCTCTTCAAACAGTTCCGTGAACGTCTGAACATCCCGGCCCCGGCGGAAGATCCGGAAGGCCTCAAGGAGTAACCCATGAAGCGCACGACCCTTTTGCCCCTCGCGGCACTGACCTTCCTGCCCCTGCTCGCGGCCCAGGACAAGCCCAAGGATTGGCTGCCGCCGCAGCTTTCCGAACAGGGCAAGGAGGACCCGCGGAAGCAACTCGAGAAGGCCTTCCAGAAGGTCGAACGCAAGCTGGAGCACCGTTCGCTCTTGCTGCTCGAAGCCAGCAAAGGCGACACGTCGCGCCTCACCGGCGCGGGCGCCTCGGGCATCGAGGAACTCTTGAAGATGGCGCAGCAGCAGGGTTCCCAATCCAGCGGCGGCCTTTCGGACCTGCTGCAGGCCTCCGGCCAGGAGGGGCGTCAGGTGCTCGAGGGCATCGACGAGATCCTCAAGATCGCCAAGGAGAACGGCAATCCGAACGGGTTGTGACCCAATGGTGGCAACGGAGCCGGTTCGGCTTCCGATCAACAAAAGCCCCAGTCGCAGTCCGAGTCCCAGCAGCAGACCGAGTCCGGTCAGAAGCAGGAACAGGGCCAGGAGAAACCCGATGGCCAGAAGAATCCTTCGCAGCAGGATTCGCAGCCGAAGTCGAACCAGCAGGACGATCCCAATGGCCAGAAGCCGTTGCAGCCGGGCAAGAATGCCCCGGGCGCGGATGAACTCGGCCAGGCACAACCCGTTCTCCCGGGCCGCGAGTCCTGGGGCAACCTGCCGATCCACGTGCGGGACATCTTCCGCGCCGATGGCAGCGGGGACATGCCCGCGCGATACCGGCGCTGGATCGATTCCTACTACCGGCGGCTGAACCAGGTAAACCAGCGCCAGTAGTCCATGTCCCCCGCCCGACGCCCGTTCCCTGCCCTGCCCCGCCGGATCTTCCTTGGTGGCGCGGCCTGCCTGTGTGCGCTGGCCGCCGCGCTCCCGGCGCGGGCTTGGGAGGCGGGCGACGGGCGCGGAGGGCAGGATCCGGCGACCCAGACCCCGGGCGGGGATCCCTTGGACCGCCTCGAGGTCTCGCCGGGCAGCGAACCCGCGGTGTTTGCCGCCCTCGACCGGGGCCTCGCGTTCCTGGCCGCCCAACAGGCCCGCGGCACGAGCGGCGCCCTGCCCTGCTCCGCCGGAGAGAACCACGCCCCGGTGGGTGTCACCGCGCTGGCGGCCCTGGCCTGGATCGGCGGCGGCTCGAGCCTGACCCGCGGGCCGTACCGGGAGAACCTGGAGAAGGCCATCGACTACCTGCTCGATGGCCAGGTCCAGGAAGGCGAAGCCAAGGGGTACTTCACCCAGACCGGAGACCAGGTCTCGCGCACCCACGGCCACGGGCTGGCCACCCTGGCCCTGGCCCAGGCCTTCACCATTTCGCCCCGGGGCGCGAAGGGTGCGCGCATCGAAGCGGCGCTCGAGCTGGCCTGCGAACGCATCCTGGAGGCCCAGGGCGTCGACGGGGGTTGGTACTACTCACCCACCGCGTCGGTGGAGCAGGAAGGCTCGGTGACCGTGGCGCTCATGTGGGCCCTGCGCGGCGCCAAAGACGCGGGCATCCACATCCCGGTCGAGCCGATCGACAAAGCCGTAGCGTACGTGCGCGGCCTGCAGGACAAGAGCGGCGGCTTCCAGTACTCGCACACCCGCCCGCAGACCTCGGTCGCCCTGACCGCCGCCGCCCTTTCCACCCTGCACGCCACCGGCATCTACGAGGGCAAGGATGTGCGCGCGGGCTATGACTACATCTGGCGCGAGCTTGCTAGCCGCGACCTCGCCCGCGAGCGGGGCAGCGCCGACCGGATCGCCTTCCCGTTCTACGAACGCTTCTACCTGGCCCAAGCCCTCTATCAGCACAAGGACGAAACCCAGTTCGAACGCTGGGCCGCGCCCCTGCGCCTGGACCTGCTGCGCAGCCAGGAGAAGGATGGTTCGTGGAGCGACGAACGCTTGGACCCGAGCGGCGCCGTGCTGCGCAACCAATACGGCAAGTCCTACTCGACCGCGATCAACTGCCTGGTGCTGTCGATCCCCCACTCGACCCTGCCGATCTTCAGCCGCTAGCGCATCGCGCCCGATCTTTGGCGGTTCGGCCGAAGACCAGCAGGTCATGCTTCAGCGGTCTTCGAAGCGTTGCACCCACGGAGCCTGCCCCGGAGGGTCCCACAGAACCGCCCCCGACGTGGTGGTCCGCGATCCGGTGTACCCCAAGGCTTCCAGGGTCGACCGGTCCTCTTCAGACAGCACCGCGTCCACCGCCAGGCCCTGCGCAGACCCGCCATTCAACCACCCGATCAGGGCCGTCCGCATGCGGGTCGCCCTCGCCAACTCGGCTTCCAGCAGGTTGTGCTCGGCCAAGGGATCTTCGTTCAGGTGGAAGAGTTCGAGTTCACCGAAGTCCCAATCCCGACCGCCGATCTTGCGGAAGTACGGCCGCAATTGCATCACGAGCAACCAACCTCCCGATTCCACCAACGCGGTCTCCAGGTGGGCGCTGATCGCGAATCGCGGCGCGAAGGGTTCCCCGGGCGGCTTCGCGGCGAGCAAGTCCTGGCCGGGAAATCCACCGGGTATCCCGGCCAGGGCAAGCAGCGTGTGCCCCAGGTCGATGGTGTTCACGGGGTCCACGTTCCGGCCGGCAGCCACCCCCGGCCCTTTCAGCAGCAGCGGCACGTGCACAGTCGAATGGTTGAGGCGGGTGTGATCCCAGAACACGCCATCGTCCCCGAGGGATTCGCCGTGGTCTGCGGTTACCGCCAAGGTTGCGCCCTGCAGGCGGGGTTCTGCCAAAAAGTCGCCGATCAATCGATCGACGTACTCCGTGCCAGCCCGGTACAGGGCATGCACGTATTCACGATCGGTGTATCCCGCCGCGCGCACCCACGCGGGCAGGGCCTGTTCGTGGATCTCCAACGAACGCGCGGGATCCTTGGGGTCCCGGTCGGCGGCGTAGTTCGCCGAAATCAGATCGGCCGGCGGCTCATAGGGCCCGTGGGCATCATAGAGGTGCAACCAAAGGAACAGCGGATCGCCTTCCGCGTCGGGTAGCCAATTCCGCAGGGTCGCAACGGCCTCCGCCCCGTTGCGTTTGCCCAATCGCGGTGCGTCGTATCGATCAAAACCCTGGTGCAGGTTGCTCGTGGCGGGAGACATGTGCCCCACACTGACCGCAGCAAACGTGCGGTACCCGGCCCGCTGGAAGGACTCGGCGAGGGTGTGAGCCCCCATCGCCAGCGCTGTGGAATTGTCGAAGATGTGCGTGGCGCGCAGATCCAATCCGGTCATCAGGGACATGTGCGACGGATTGGTGACATTGGTCGGAGCCCAGGCGTCCGTGAAGACCGTGCCGGATGCCGCCAGCTGATCCAGATTCGGCGTGCGCGGGCCGCTTCCCGGCTGCAGGTAACCGACGTGGTCCCATCGATGGGTGTCGGAGGTGATCAGCACGACGGTCGGAGGAGTCTCCTGCGGCAGGTCGATGCGCTCCTCCGCCACCCAGATTCCGCCCGGCCCCTCGCAAGTGAACTCCAAGGCCTGCACCTCTGGATCCCCTCCAAAGTCCGCCCGGTACGAGGCCCATCGGGGACCCGCATGCCAGCGGTGTTCCGTGCTTTGGCCCGCCTGCGAGATCGTCCTCACCCGCAGGGCCGCTGGGTCCGCCCCCACCGCCGCCAGACTCAGCGACAAGCGCCGCGGGCCCAGCGCCTGCACGTCGACCCGCAGCCGTGCCCCGTCGGCCAGGGAGATCGCGCGACGGCGATCGCCTGGCGGCCCTTGGCGGTGATGCTTGGCCAGGCTTCCGGCGGGAACCGATTCCAAGAGCGTGAGCTCGACGATCGACGGCGCCAAGCATCCGCCTCCGACCTCGAGGATGCGTTGGGCGGTGGTGTCCTCGGGGTCGAGGTCCAAGGTCACTTCGCCGATCGCTTCGCCCCCCGGGCAAGGGACCCAAGGCGGCGGAGCAAGGCTCGGATCGAAACTCCTCACCCGCAGCGCGAGCTCACCGCCCGCTGGTGCGAGATACCGCACCAGGAGTTGATCGGGTTCCAGCTCAGGGGGAATCGGGAAGCGGATCTCGCGTTGCCCCAGGGCCCCATCTGGGCCCGCCACGAAGGTCACGGCCTCATGCCAATCGCCCCCATCCGGCACGCTATGGATCTCGCGGCCGTGTTCGGCAAGCACATCCCACGTCCCCAGGGTGACCGCCGAACGCCTCGACAGGGCGACCGTGCGGCCTTCGAGCAACGCTGCGCCCTCCAGGAAACCCACCCGCGGCCGCGCAGCCGCGCCCGAGCTGGCCCGCTTGTCCCCACAGCCAGCCACCAAGGCCAGCCCGACGCACCACAGCGCCCAATTCGAAAATGCCATCCTCCAAGGATAACAACGCGGGTGCGAATTGGGGGCGCCCTACGCGGCCCGGGACTTCCCGGGCCGCATGTGGAGCGGGAACGGGGCCGTCAGGCCTATTCGTCCATGTGGGCCACGACGCGCTCGTCGCCCATCTGCAGGCGCAGGGCCATCTTGGAGACCACCTTGGCACCGACGAGCGAGAGCACGCGGATCGTGCCCTTGCGCAGCACGCGCAGGGTGAAGTCCACCGGAGCCCACGTGAGCGGTCCGCGGTTGCCCTGGGCGCGGTTGTACAGCGTGTTCTGCTCGGTCACGAGCCACTCCGAGTACAGCATGTACTGCCAAAGCAGCGGCATGCGCAACCAACGCTTGGGAAGGGTCCAGCGCGCGATGCCCATCAGGCTCGGGAAGCGCACGAGGATCGGGAACCACTTGTGCAGGTTCTCGATCTGCTGCTTGTCCTTGATCTCGATGGTGCCTTCGCGGTTGAACTGGGTCGGGAAGTTGTCGTACTCCGCCACCGCAATGCCCATGTCCTTCGTGATCTTGTTGATCTCGAACTCGGGGTAGGGCTGCACGATCGAGCAGAGCGGGTGGTCCACCTTGCACTCGATGTTGAGCCGCACGGTGTCCAGGTCTTCCTCGACCGTTCCGCCGGGGCCGCCCAGCATGTTCAGCGAGCCCAGGCGGATGCCGTGTTTGCGGATCCAGCCGGACACGTTGACGAGCTGCTCGCGCTGCGTGTTCTTCTTGTAGATGTTGTTGCGCATGTGGTCGTTGGCGGCCTCAAACGCAATGCGGGCGTAGATGCACCCGGCTTTCTTGAGCTGGATGATGTGGTTCTCGTTGGTCATGTTGGCCATGAGAATCACGTCGAAGGGCAGCCCCACCTCCTTCGGCCAGCGCTCGCAGAACTCGGCGAGCCACTTGCCGGAGATGTTGAAGATGTCGTCCACGAAGTGCACGAAGTCGAGCGGGTACTTGCTCTTGATGTCGAGCGCCTCGGCGATCACGTGGTCGACGCTGCGCTTGCGCACGTACTCGGAGTTCTTCGCGCCGTAGACCTTCTCTTTCCACGCGTGGTGGAAGCAGAACGTGCACATCATCGGGCAACCGCGCTGGGTGACCATCACCTTTCGCGGGCTGTCGCGGTAGATGCTGTTGGCTTCGTAGATGACCGATCGATCGGGGAATCCCAGGGCGTCGAGGTCGCGCACGAGCGGGCGCAGGGGGTTCTTGACCAATTCCCCGTTTTCACCCTTATAGGCGAGGTTCGGGATGGTGCGCCAATCCTCGCCCTTCTCGAGGCAGTTCAGCAGGTCGACGATCGCGCCTTCGCCTTCCCCCACGCAGACCGCGTCGATGTCGGGATCAAGGGCGGCGTCGGGCAGGAAGGTCACGTGCGGGCCCCCCATCAACGAGAAGAACTGGTACTTGCGCTTGAGCAGCCGGTTCAGGTCGTAGATGGTCTTGTGGTTGCCGGTCATCAGCGAGAAGGTGATGACGTCCGGCTTGTACTCCTTGATCTTGGAGAGCCACTTCGGATCGGGCAGGCTGATGCACTCCATCTCATGGCCGGCGTCCTTGACGGCGCGGCTCAGGTACATGGGGCCCAGCATCTCCTGGGGCAGCGTGCGGGTGATGTGTAGGACCTTCAAAGGGTTCTCCGATCGGTTCCCCGGCCAGGGGGTTGTCCAGGCAGGAGCGGACAGCACCCCAATCCTACCCCCCTGCAGGGGCAAAAGGTGCAAATCTTCCGGGAACGTCAGGTTCCCGCGCTCAGCGCAGCAACAGCTCGCTACCTACCAGTTCGACCCGATAGAGGTCCAAATCGCCCTGGGCGGCCAAAGAAAGCACCGGCGCTGTCGCAGGACGGGACAGAAGCACCGAACTCTTGAGCTCTTGACCGTTCAGCCGGATCGCCTTGATGCGCCCGCGGCGATTGGTGGCCAGGGTCGTCACCTCGAATTCGAGCACGTGGGTGCGTCCCGCTTCGAAACCGTCGAAGGGTTCGAGGGTGCCCGCGCCCGGCTCGGCCAGGCCTTCCAGCAGTGGAGTTGCCGATCCCGCCGTGAGGCCGAAACGCGCCCCCGCCGGTCCGCGATCGAGCAGCAGGTGGTACCCGCCGACCTCGAAGAGCAACGAACTGTGCTCCTGCCCCTCGGCGACGCGGAACTCCACCGCGATCGTCAGGGGTCGGCTGAGATCGAGCGGGTCGAGCAACGGCAAGCGCAGGGGCGAGTTCCACCACTCCGGGCCCCCGCTCGGCGACGGGGCCGACTGGAAGTGACGCAGCCGACCGGGTTCCGCTTCGAACGCTCCCAGGCTCCAGGAGTCGGGGTTGCGGTCGAACCGCCAACGCACGCTCACATCGCGCCGTCCCGCGAGATCCGGGCCCTGGGAAGTGACGCGGGCATCGGGATACAGCTCGGCCAAGGTGCGCGCCGCCGGTTCCGCCGACAGGGACTGCCGCAGCGCCTGCAAGCGCCGCCGCTGCTCCGCCGTCAATTCGGGCTCCCGCAGCAGGGCTTCGATGTCGCGCTCGATGCGCTGGCGCGCCCCGTTGCCGCTCTGCACGTCGCGCGCAAGGGCGGAGAGTTCCAACTCGAGTTCTTCCGGCGGACGGCCCTCACCCTCGGTCAGGGCCCGCAGGATGCGGCTGCGCAGATCGTCGGCCAAGGGCTGCGCCTCGACGCCCTGGGAAAGCGCGGCCTGGGCCTCGCGCAGGTTCCCCTCGTGGAACAGGAATAGGGCCTTTGCCAGGGCCTGATCCTGCACCTCCTCGGGATCGTCCGATCCGGGGCCCTGGGCCAAACGCAGCACCTCCTCCGCCGCCAACCGCTCCTGCTGTCCGCCGACGATCGACGGCGCACGCAGGTAGTACCGTTCGGGATTGCGGCCCGCCACTCCGCCGAGCAGGATGCCACGCTCGAGCGCATGTTGGCTGTCCTGCAGCACGCCCGCCACCTGCACCTCCCCCACGGCGAGGGTCACCGAGTGGCCTTCGAGCGAAGCCAACCGGCGCGCGGCGCGTTCGAGCAAAGCCGAGAGCAGCTCGGCCTCGCGCAATTCCCGCTCCATGTCGGGGAACACCACGACACGCCAGCGCGAATCGAGTCGATCCCGCCAAAGGCGCGCCGCGTCCGCGTAGTAACGCGTGGCATGCAAAGCCTGCACCTCCCGGCGGTCGCGCTCGAACTCGTTGCGGGCCACCGCCTCCCGCTGCCGGGCGCCCTCCCGCGCCAGCCGCGCGCATTGGGTGTCCAGGTCGGCCAGCACAGTGCCCTTCCATTCGTCGGGCACTCCGGTCAGGTCGAGACCCCATTCCGCCAGCAGCCCGTCCCATTCCGCCCGCAGCTCCGCTTCGAGCCCCTCCTCGTGCCGCGTTTCGATGCGCTCAAGCAGTAGCGGCACCCGCTGGCCCAGGAACGCCTGCAGCTTGCTCTCGTGTACCGCCCACCCTTCGCGCACACGCCGTTCGAGCAGCTGCATCGAAGGGGCGAGCTCGCGGGTGAGCAGCTCGCGCACCGCATCGGGCGGCAATCCCGCCCAGGCCTCGCGCAGCTCCTCCATCACGACCCCCACCGGCCGCTGGGTCTCCTGCCACGCGGCACCGATGCGGTTCTCGCGCAGGGATTGATCGATCGCCGGGGTCAGCCGCGTGCCCACCCATTCGCGCGTGCGCCGGTCGAAATCGGCCAGCAGCCGCTTGTACTCTTCCTCTAGTCGCACCTCGGCCCGTTCGAGCCAACGCTGGAATCCGAGCGCCTCCTGCACGTCCGGCAGGTCCGCCGCGCGCGGGCTGCCGAGCTGCTGCAGCAATCCCCACGGCAGGTCCTGGTTCAGCACCTTGTGCGCCTGCACCCAGTTGCCCCGCTCCAGGGCCCCGTCGAATTGGGGCTGGAACTCCTGCAGTAGATTGTCGAGCCGCGCCGCGATGTCCGCGAGCACCTGGATCTGGAGGGTCTGCAGCCCGCGCCCGTCCGCATCGGGTCGCGCGGCCCAGTCGCCGAGGCGATCCCACATCGGCAGGGGTTTCTGGCGACCCTGTTGGTATTCGGCCCGCAGGGCTTCGAGCGGGGCTAAGGTGCGCGCACCCACCATCGGCGAGGTCCGCGGAGGTCCGCCAGGATGCCACGCGTACAAGCCCCCGCCGAGCACCAGGGCCGTCACCCCGCTGCGGCGAGCCAGCGCAGGGCATTCGGCCGGGCCATGGGCTCCAACCCCTCCTTGCTCACCAGTGGCGCACGCCGCTCGAGCAGCCGCTGCAGGTCCGTGCCCAGTTGCTGGGGCTCTTGATAGCGCCGCTGGATGTCGCGCGTCAGGCAGGCGCGCAGGACAAGCACGAAGTGCGCGGAAAGCTCGGGCACGTACCGCCGCGGGTCCACGAGGGGCTCCTGCAACACGGCCGAAAAGACCTCGGCGACACTCGCGCCGGAGAAGGGCGGATGACCGGTGACCGCGTGGTAGAGGGTGGCGCCGAGGGACCAGATGTCCGAGCGCACGTCGACCTTGGAGGAATCCCGCGCCTGCTCCGGACTCACGTAGTGCGGCGTGCCGAGCACCCCGCCCGAGCCCGTCAGCGAAGGTTCGTCCCGGGCGAAAGCCAGTCCCAGGTCCGCCAGTAGCGCCCGTTCGCGCGGGTCGATGAGGATGTTGGCCGGTTTGACGTCCCGGTGCACCACGCCCACCTCGTGCAGGTGCTGCAAGGCATCCGCGAGCGGGATGAACATGCGCAGGGCCTCGCGTTCCTTGAGCGGGCCGCGCTCCTCGATGCGCTCGGCGAGGGAGATGCCCTCCACCAACTCCATCGCATACCACCAACGGCCGTCGGGCAGCTGCCCCATGTCGATCGGCGCGATGATCGCCGGGTGGGCCAGGCGGGCAGCGGTGCGGGCTTCGCGGCGGAAGCGTTCGACGGCGCGCGGGCTCTGGGCCAGATCGGCCCGCAGAATCTTGATGGCGGCGGGCCGGTCGATGGCCTCCTGCACGGCCGAGTAGACCACCCCGCTCGCGCCCCGGCCCAAGATGCCCTCGACGAGGTACCCCGGGATGCGGGGCACGTCGATCGGGGCCTCGGGTTTGCGGCGCAGGTCGGGTTTCATGGAATGGTGCGGGAGACCTGGATCATAGGCCGCGTGAAGCCGCGAGTTGCGCGGGAAAGCCCCCTGGGAGCCCTCCTGGGGCATTCTTCCCACGCCAGACCGGATCTTCCGCCTCCGATTGCGCCCGCCGACCTGGGGGCGCCCCCGGGTTTCCGGGAAACCCGCGGCCATCAAACTGGGAGATTTTTGAAGCGATCTCGAAAAGATGACGGAGCGGCAACCTGTTTTTCGCATCCAGGGGGGTCCCAGGGCCGCTCTGCCCAGGGCCCCAACCAGCAACACCCAAGAAACCGATGAAATCCAAGTTCTCCTACCCGCTGATCGGAGTGATCTCCCTGGCCGCTGCGGCCTGGGCCCAATCCGCTCAGACGCCTCTCACGGAGCCGGGTGAGCCCTCTCAGGCCACCCGCACCCCGTTCACCATCTCCACCCTGAGCGAAGATGCCACCCGGATCGAGCGCGACGACCCGCCGATGGACGCCGTCGGCGACCTGCCAGCCCCGGTGCTGCCCGCCGTGCTCGACGATTCGATCCCGCTGCCGATCGCCGCGGTTTACCAGCCGGGCCCGAACGGCGACGAACTGGTCGAGCCCGCCAAGGGTGATCCCTTCTTCATCGGCTTCATCGCTGGCGACTACGCGCCGCCCGCCGACGAACTGGTGGACCCCGAACTGCTGGCGAACTCGTCCTACTTCCCCGACCAGCGCCCGGACAACGCCACCTACGCGATGGTGATGTTCCAGAAGCGCATCACCGACGAGCGCCTGGCGGAGCTCCAGCGCCTGGGCTGCCGCGTGCTGGGTTTCCACCCGCACTACACCATCAAGGTCGCCGTGCCGGCCAACCGCATCCTCGACGTGTCCACCCTGGACTTCGTGCGCTGGATCGGTGCCCCGCGCACTTGGCAGAAGATCCACCCGGCCATGCGCTACGCCGTCCAGGAACTGGCGGAAGACCAACCCCTGGACTTCTACGTCAACCTGTTCGAAAGCGACTGGAACGAGAACAGCCAGATCGAGTACTTCGGCGTCGGCACTTCGATCGATCCCGAAGGCAACCAGATCAGCGACAATGAAACCCCGGAAAACCGGCTCAAGCGCTGGCACGCGAACGGCTGGCAGCAACAGCACCTGGAGAGCCTGGGCCTTGTGGTGCACGAGTACCGCCCGGACATCAACGCGTTCCTGGTGACGGCCGCCCCCTCCCTCGTGGAGACCGTCGCGGCCCTCGACTTCGTGCAATTCGTCGAGCCGAAGCCGACCGACTCCCTGACCTCGGCCCCCGGCCCCTTCCACGACGAGTCCATTCCGATGGTCGGTGGCGACTATCCCCGCGATACCTACGACGGCTCGACCAGCTCGATCGCCGTGGTCGGTCTGGTGGACTCGGGCGTCGAGCACGACCACTTCGACCTCAACCACACCTGGGGCTACGCGTGGAACTGCACCACCGAAGCGAGCCCGTGGGATGACCTCGAAAACGGCGGCAGCGGCCACGGCACCCACGTGACCGGCACCATGCTGGGCAACGGGGACGTGGAAGCCGACCACACCGGTATGGCGCCGGGTCTGGCTTCTTGGGCCAACACCCACCCGCTGTACAGCTACCGTCGTTTCCCGAACCCCTGCAGCGACACCCTCACCACCATCCTCGACCGGATGAACTCGTTGACCGGTGCCGCGACGACGCAGCCCCACGTGGTCAACCACTCGTGGATGTCGACCTTGGCCGGCGGCGTGGTTCCGTCGGGTACGGAAGCCGATGCGCGCACGGTGGACAACCACGTGTTCAACACCGGTCAGGTCCAGGTCTGGGCCGCGGGCAACTTCAGCGGCACCCAGAACCTGGGTATCCAGGCTTCGGCGAAGAACTCGCTGACCGTGGGCAACGTCGTGGACTACTACGAAAGCTCCACCATCACTCCGGGTGGTCTTTGGACCTCCTCGGGCCACGGCCCGGCCGGGGACAACCGCTGGAAACCCAACGTGACCGCCCCCGGTCGCTGGGTGAGCAGCGCTTTGGCCAACAACAACTCGGGTTATGCCGCCTACAGCGGTACCTCGATGGCCGCCCCGCACGTGACCGGAGCCATCGCCCAGCTGGTGGACCACTACCCGTTCCTGCAAGACCGTGAGCCGGCGGAGATCGCCGCGCGCCTCATGGCCACCGCGCAGAACCGGGACAACGGCACCATCGGCACCGCCGCCGACGCCGACCTGGACCTGTATGGCACGGGCCGCATCGACGTGTACAAGGCTCACTTCGTGCACGCCGGATACCAGGTTCTGAGCTGGAGTCCGAACGTGTCCAGCGGCTCCTGGACCTATGGTGACTTCACCGTTCCCGCGGGTACCACCCGCATGGTGGTGGTGATGAACTACAACGAAGTGGCCGCGTCCTCCGGCGCTTCCCAGGCCCTGGTCAACAACTGGGACTTGTACCTGGACCAGGATCCGATCGATCCCGCGGGCAACACGGGTGAGTGGTTCGCCCAGCAAAGCTCGGTCGACAACAGCGAGGTCCGCATCCTGAACAACCCGGCCTCCGGCCCCTGGCGTTGGAAGGCGTGGCCCCAGTCCACCACCAGCTCCATGCACTGCGGCGTGACGATCATCCTCACGGATGAAGACGTCTCCCCGACTCCGAGCATCACTGCGACGGTTTCGGACTCCTACGTGAAGCCGAACGAAGCCCTGGACGTGAACGTCAACGTCTCCGTTCCCGAGTGGTTCAGCGAAGGCGTCTGGCTCGACCTGAACGGCAGCACCCGCACCGTGCTCAGCAAGAGCCGCGTGCTCGCGGACGGCATCTCCAGCGACCTGAGCCAATCCGGCAACGGCGCGGACTTCCTGACCATGGGCATGGTGCGCGCCGGCGAAAGCCGCAACGCGACCTATGAACTGTCCTACACCACCGAAGGGCTCAAGAGCCAATCGTTTGCTGTGACCGCGGAGAACGGGACCGTTACGTCCCCGACCTTCAACGTGACCGTCGACGGCACCCAGCCGGGCGCCGTGAGCAACCTGCACTCCACCGACCACACCGTGAACGTGTGGAGCAACGACAACACGATCACCTACGCCTGGACCGCCGCTACGGACAACCTGTCCGGCATTCAGGGATACGGGATCTTTGAAACCACCGGTGCGTCGAGTCCCCCCGGCAACGTCCTGGACATCAATGCGGTGACGAGCTACACGACGGCTGCTTTGTCCGACAACGCGGCCCACTACTTCTCCATCCGCAGTGTGGATCGCTCGGACAACTGGGATGCGAACTACGTGTCCACCGGCCCGTACAAGATCGATACCGGTGCCCCGAGCATCCCGAGTTTCGCAAACAGCTGGACCCCGCAAGGGACCTCCACCTGCAACCACTCCGCGTTCGTGCGTTGGAACCCGGGCCTCGATTCCCTGTCGGGCGTGGCGGGCTACAGCTATGTGGTCAACCACTCTGCTGGCACCACCCCGAACACGACGGTGGATACCACGGGATTGGTCCTCAACACCGCTTTGACCGACGGCATCTGGTACGTGCACGTGCGCACGATCGACGTGGCCGGCAACGCGAGCGCTGCGGCCCACTTCGGGCCGTTCACGGTGACCACCGAGTGTGGTACCACCTACTGTGATCCGGGCAACGCCAACTCCACCGGCCTCTCCGGTCGCCTGTGGGCTGAAGGCAGCGACGCGGCCGGCGCGACGAACTTCACCCTGTTCGTCGAGCACCTTCCGCAGAACCAGTTCGGGTACTTCATCGCGGGCAGCTCCACCTCGCCGCCCATCGCGCCCCCGGGCAGCCAAGGCTTCTTCTGCCTCGGCGGCGCCCTGGGCCGCTTCAACGCGACGCCGCAGATCAAGTTCACCGGCACCACCGGTACCTTCGATCTGACCGTGCCGCTGAACGCGATCCCGGTCAACCCGACCCACACCGTGCTGGCCGGCGAGACCTGGCAATTCCAGGCTTGGCACCGCGACCAGAACCCCTTCAACACCTCGAACTTCACCAACGCCCTGAGCGTTACGTTCAAGTAATGTGACCGAGCCGGGCGACCGAGACCGAGTCGCGGTCGCCCCGGCAAAGGTTGATTTTCACCGCCCCCGTGCCGTTTTCCGTCTGGAAACGGCGCGGGGGCGGCCTCTTTTCGGGCGTTCCCGCGTATTCCCGAAATCGCCCGAAACCGCGCTTCGATTTTTCGGCAGTGGCTACGCTGACTGGCAAGGGTGGACCGGGGATCCATTCGGGTCCCGCAGCGGCCACTCGGGCCTCTCTCCCCACTTGCCCCATGCGACTCTGCACATCGCTTGCCCTGCCTTTGCTCGCTTTCGCCTTGAATGCGCTCGCCGCCGGGCAGACCTGTTCGGGTTTCGTCGACGACGCGTTCGAGGACAACGACACCTGCGCCACCGCCACGGCGCTGACCCCCGGTACCTATCCGGGCCTGGGCGTGATCTTTGGCGACGACGATTACTTCGCCGTGACCATTCCCGCCGGTTCGGTGCTCGAGTGGAACGAACTCGCCGATTCCAACGACACCACCTACGACCTTTGGGACGGCGGTTGCGCCAACTTGCTGCTGGTGGATCAGTTCGCCGGGTTTGCGTATGCCAACCCCACGGCCAGCCCCATGCCCGTGATCGTGCGCGCCTACAACTGGCTGAGCACGGGAGCCGCCTGCTCCAACTACGACCTCATGGTGGCCTTTGGCAGCGACCCGTGCCCGGGCCTGGCGCCCGATGCCTTCGAGGACAACGACACCTGCGGAACGGCCGCGCCTGTCGGGGCAGGTAGCTACGCGGGTCTCAACGTCTCCGTATCGGACCCGGACTACTATGCGATCACGATCCCGGCCGGGGAGATCCTTACCGTGCTGGAGACCGCCGATAGCAACCACTGCGAATGCACCCTGTGGGACGCCACTTGCGCCGCACCGCTCGCCGGCCCCTCGGACACGGGCTTCGAGCACATCAACCTCTCCGGCGCCGCGCAGTCCGTGGTGCTGGAAGTGCGCCAAAGTGCGGGGGCGGGCGCGGCCTGCAGCGACTACGCCTTCGACATCGCCTTCGCTCCGGACACCTGTCAGGGCGCGGGGGACGATGGATTCGAGAGCAACGACGATTGCGCGACCGCCGCGGGCCTGACCGACGGCACCTACACGGGGTTGTTCGTTTCGAAAGCCAGCAAGGACCACTACGCCCTCTGCGTGGGGCCCGGCGACACCCTCTCGCTGACGGTGCTCTATGCCCTCGCCCAAGGGGACGTGGACGCCTTCCTTTGGGCCGCAGGCGATGCGAACTGCGGCAGCGGCCTGCCGTTCACGAGCGAATTGGCCCTCGGGTATTCCAGCACCGACAACGAGTACCTGAACTGGACCAACACCTCGCTCAGCGATGTGCAGGTCGTGCTCGAAGTGAACATCTGGAGCGGTAGCCTCCAGCACTGCAACACCTACGATCTGGTCGTGCAGGGGGCGGGCGGCTGCGGCGGTTCGGGTTCGGCCACCCCGTTCTGCGACCCGATGGATGCCAACTCCACCGGCTTGCCCACCCAGATGGTCGCCTCCTATGGCACCGGCGTCGGCAGCGGATTGCACCTGGAGGCCCTGCAGGGTCCGCCGACGCAGTTCGGGTACTTCCTCGTCGGCACCGGGGTCAATGACCCTGGCCTGCCCCTGGGAGGCGGCCGCTTCTGCCTCTCCACCACCGGCGGCAACGTGTTCGGCCGCTACAACGTGGCCGGGGAGCTGAATTCGGTGGGCCAGTTCGACGCGGCGGGTGTGCTGCTGAACGTCGTCGGCACCTCGACCGTGGGCTCGGGTTACGACGTGCCGGCGACGGTCCCGATCACCGGCAGCCCGGTGATCACCTCCGGGTCCACCTGGAACTTCCAACTGTGGCACAGGGAAGCCGGGGGCGCGTCGAACTTCTCGAACGGACTCTCCGTGACCTTCCCCTGAACACCCGGTTTCGGACCGGCCCCCGGTACCCCAAATCGCCGCCCCCATGACCCGACGCGTCGGGCCGTGGGGGCGGCGGCCGTTTCGGGAGTCCCGGCCGCCCAGGCGTGGCGACCGGGCGGTGGCGTGAATCACACCTCGCCCCTAGCCAGGGGCCGCTGGGCTCCCTTCCCGATCCCTCCCAAGAAAACTTCTTGGGCTTTCCTTCTTCTTGGCCCCGCCGTTGGGGGGGCGGCAAGAAAATCCGGTTTTCGTGACGCCCGGAGCCCGACTTTTGCGCAGAGATGGGTGCTGGAGGACCCGAGTTCTCCAAAGGCGGGCGGCGTATCTTGGCAGGGCGTCGTCCGCCTTCTTTTTTTCCGTGACGGAGCGCGGGACGGACACGCATACGCCGGCTGCGAACGCACGCAATCCAGCTGCCCAGGCATCCTACCGGGGCTCTTTCCAGGTAACAAGCGCCGGCCCAGAGTCCCTGGGCCGACCCTGCCCGATCCGGAGCCTTAGCGCGACTGGATGCCGTACTTCTCCAGCTTACGCTGCAACGCAAACCGCGAGAGACCCAGGGTGCGCGCCGCCCGGCTCTTGTTGCCGCCGGACTCGCGCAGGGCCGCTTCGATCGAACGTTTCTCCAGGTCGGCCACCACCTCGCGGATGTCGCCGCCTTCGGCCGCCAGCAAAGCCGCCGCGCGGGTCGTTTCGTCCTGGGGAGCCTCGGCCGTCTCGCGCACCGCGGGTGAAAGGTGGTTCACCGCCACGGTATCGCTCGCCAGCACCACGAGGCGTCGCATCTCGTTCTCGAGCTCGCGGATGTTGCCCGGCCAGACGTAACTGTCGAGCACTTCGAGCACGCTGCGCGAGAGGTGCGGAGCCGAACGCTGGGCCTCCTTGGCGGCCCGGGCCAAGAGGTGCCGGGCGAGGAGCGGCACGTCCCCCCGGCGCGCCCGCAGGGGCGGCAGTTTGAGGCTGAGCACCGCGATGCGGTAGTAGAGGTCCTCGCGGAATTCCCCCGCTTCGACCATCTCCTTGAGCGAGCGGTTCGATGCCGCCACGAGGCGCACGTTTACCTTGATCACGGTCTCGCTGCCCAAGGCGCGCACCTCGCCCTCCTGCAGAACCCGCAGCAGCTTCTTCTGCATCTCCGGGCTCATCTCCCCGACCTCGTCGAGGAACAGGGTGCCCCCATCGGCCTGTTCGATCAGGCCGCGTTTGGTTTTGTAGGCTCCGGTGAAGGCGCCGCGCACGTGGCCGAAGAGTTCGGACTCGAGCAGGGTGTCCGGCAACGCCGCGCAGTTCTCGGTGACGAACGGCCGGTCCTTGCGCGCGCTGTTGAAGTGCACGGCGCGCGCGAAGAGTTCCTTGCCGGTACCGCTCTCCCCCTCGATCAGCACCGGCAGATCGCTGTCGATGAAACGATCGAGCTGGGCGAACACGGAGACCATTGCCTCGCTCGAGCCCACGATCGAAGAGTAGTCGTAGCGGCCCCGTTCGCGGTCGAGTTCGGTGCGCACCACGTCCAGGGCGTCGTCCTGCTCCTGCACGCGGCGGCCGAGTTCCTCGTTGAGGGCTTCGACCTCCAATTGGGCGGCTTCGAGGCTGCGGTTGCGTTCCTCCAGGGCAGCCCGGATGCGCGCGTTGTGGATCGCGGTGGACGCCTGGGCGGCGAGCAGGCCGGCGGTTTCGATCTGCACCTCGCCGAAGGCCCCGTCGGTCAGGCGGTTGTCGATGAAGAGCACGCCTTCGACGCGACCGCCGACCGAGATCGGCACGCCGAGCACCGAGCGCAGCCGCAGCTCCTCGACGCTCGCCATGGCTTCGAAACGCTGGTCTTGGGAGGCGTCCACCGAAACCAGGGTGCGGCCCTCGCGCAACACCTTGCGCAACAGGTTGATCGACAGGCGCCCCTGGGGCACCACGATGTCGCTGCCATCGAAACGCCGCGCCACGCGCACGCGCAGGCCCTCGTCGGGCAGCAGTTGTTCCCCGTCCCGCGGCTGGTCCTCGAGCATCACGAGGAAACCACGTTCGCCCCCCACCAGGCTGAGTGCCGAGTCGACGATGCGCGTCAGCAGGCTGGCGAGGTCTTCGGCTTCGTTCAGCGCGCGCGCGATGTCGGCAAACGCGCGCAGCCGTTCTTCCGGCCCGCGCGATCCGAGCTCCATCGTGTCGAGCCCCGTCATCGTCGAGGGGTCCCGCGGCCCATCGCCGAGCTCCTCGAGCACGAGTCGCACGCCGCCCACCTCGATCTCATCCCCCGCCACCAGGCGGCACTCCTTGACCGGCCGGCCGTTCATGCGGCTGCCGTTGGCGCTGGCCTGGTCCACGTACCACAGCTCGCCCCCGCGGCGCTCGAGGCGCCCATGGTGCCGGGAGACCTTGGCGATCGGCAGGTGGATCTCGCACTCCTTCGAACGGCCGACGCGCACGGGGGTCTGAGTAAAGCGGAAACTCCGCTCCTCGCCGTCCTGGTAGACTTTCCACTTCATTGGCAAATGGGGCAGGGCAGCCAATCCGACGGGAGATTTCGGGGCGACACCTCGATCGCCCACCATATCCTGGAAGCCCCTGCAAGTAACCTGCCAATCCCGCGATGCCCCCCTCCGGACCCGATTCCCAGACCCCGCCCCCCACGGGCGGCGCGCCCGACCCCCGCTGGTATGCGGGTGGGCTGCGTTTCGACTGCACGATGTGCGGCCGCTGCTGCACCAGCAACGGCGAATTCACCCATCTCTACCTGAGTCAGTCCGATGTGCTGGCGTTGGCCGGGGAACTGGGATTGAGCGAACCTGCCTTCCGCCAGCAGCACACTTGGCAGCAGGACGGCTGGACCCTGCTGCGCATCGACGGACCGCGTTGCACGTTCCTCGAGGACAAAGGCACCTGCGGCGTGTACGAGGCGCGGCCGATGCAATGCCGCACCTGGCCCTTCTGGCGCGAGAACCTCGCGCAAGAGGCCTGGAACGGCCCCGTGCGCGAGATCTGCCCCGGCATCGGCAAGGGACGGCTCTATGACGCGGACGCCATCGACGGCATCGCCGACGACAACGAACGCTGGTACGAAGAGGACCTGTGATCCGCGGCGCTCAGGAGCCGGTGTAGACCGGCTTGCGCTTTTCCGCGAAGGCGGCCAGGGCTTCGAGGCGATCCTGGGTCGGTAGCACCAACTCGTAACACCGGGCTTCGATCTCGAGGCCTTCGTCCTGCGGACGCTCGAGGCCCTGGTCGATGGCCTGCTTCGCGGCGCGCACGGCCACCGGACCGTTCGACGCGATCTGATCCGCCACGCCAAAGGCCACGTCCCAGAGCTGTTCCGGCGCGGCGACGCGGTTCACGAGGCCGATGCGCTCGGCTTCGGTCGCTTCGATCTTGCGGCCGGTCAGGATCAGGTCCTTCGCCCGGCTCTTGCCGATCAGGCGCGGCAAGCGCTGGGTGCCGCCGGCGCCGGGGATGATCGCCAGGGTGGTTTCGGTCAGGCCGAAAAGCGCATCGCTTGCAGCCACGCGCAGGTCACACGCCAGCATCAACTCGCTGCCGCCGCCGAAAGCGAAACCGTTCACCACCGCGATGGTCGGCTGGGGCATGGCCTCCACATCGTCCATCAATGCGCGGATGTTGCGCACGAAGTCGGGCACACGCTCCGACGGCATGGTTTTGCGTTCCTTGAGGTCCGCCCCCGCGCAGAAGGCCCGTTCCCCCGCCCCGGTGATCAGAATGCAGCGCACCGAAAGGTCCCCGCGCAGCTCCTCGAGCAGGGTCCGGAAGCGCCGCAGGGTCGGGAAGGAGAGGCAATTCATCACCTCCGGCCGCTCGATGGTCAGGATGACCCGGCTGCCCTCCCGGCGCATGGAGACCAGGCTGGGTTCGTCGGGCACGTCGGCGGGGAATTGGCTCTTCACGGTACTCATGATGGAGCCCAGGGTAACGGCGGCTCAGGAGGGGTCCAAGTCCCCCGCCTCCCCATGCCGCGGCACGTGCCGCGCCATGCGGGCGCGCCGCCGTTCGATCGCCCGCGCCCAGCGCAGCAGCCTCGCCCGCGCGGCCGGCCGCGGCAGGCATCCCCGGCAACGCCGCAGCCAGGCGTCCAGCCAGGCGAGCCGCGCCCGGGGGCCGATCGCCGGCGGGCAGGAATGGGCCAGGGCCGCGAGGTCCTTCTCCAGCCAGCGGCGCCGCACGCGGCTGGCGTTCCGCACCCGACCGACATCGATCAAGACAAGGCCGCCATCCGGCTCGGACACGAGGAAGTGGGCCAGATAGAGGTCGCGGTGCCACGCCACCGCGCCAGCCCGCCCGTGCAGGCGGGTCACGAGCCGCAGCAACTCGCGCCGATAGCGCACCCAGGCCCCCGGTTCCTCGGCCAGCCGCTCCCCAAGGTGGCGCTCATGGGGCACGTGTTCCATGACCAGGGCCGAGGCCGGGCCGGCCTGGATCCAAGCCAGGGGCCGGGGCACCGGCAGGCCGCGGTCCGCCAGGTCCACGAGCGCGTCGAATTCCCGGCGGGCGGGGCGGGCCCCCCCCTTGCTCGCCAGGATGCGCGGCGGGGTATGGAAGCGCTTGACCACCACTGGCCGCTGGCCGAGCCGGGCGGCGAAGGTGTCGCGCCCCGGCAGGCGGCGCAAGAATTCGGCAGGCTGCGCGGTGAGCAGCTCCTCCAGCTCGGATTCGATTCCGGCGGCCAGCCCCCCGCCTGGGGCGAGGCCGAACGACGGCGAGGGGGATGCGGACGAGCTCACGCACCTATCATACCGGTCAGGTTGCGGCGGCTGACCGCCGAAGTCGGCGAGCCGGTGCCTATGCCTGTCCCGTTTGAGGTCGATTTTGGCGGCGACCTGCCCAAACGCTTCCACGTCTTGGCACCAATATGGGCGGGAATCCCGCCTCAGGCCGGGGAATCCCGCTATCATGCTCGCCCCTGGGCCCCGGTCGGGCCCATTGCCCAAGTCACCGAGTCAGATCCCCATGTCCAGCGGTCACGCCCTCGCCGATGATGCGGCGATGCAAGAAGAGTGCAACCCGTTCCTTTCCATGGCCCGCGGCTTCAACACCGCGGCCGATCACCTTGGGCTGGATGAGGGCATTCGCGAAGTCCTCCAGACCCCCGACCGCGAGCTGAAGGTCTCGCTGCCGATCCGCATGGACGATGGATCGGTCAAGACCTTCATCGGCTACCGCGTGCAGCACAACACCCTGCGTGGGCCGTGCAAGGGCGGCATCCGCTTCGCCCCGGACGTGAACCTCGACGAGGTGCGCGCCCTGTCGGCGTGGATGACCTGGAAGTGCTCGGTGGTGAACCTGCCCTTCGGTGGCGGTAAGGGGGGCGTGATCTGCGACCCGCGCACCATGAGCCAGGGTGAACTCGAGCGCCTGACCCGCGCCTACACCATCGCCATCATGGACATCCTGGGCCCGGACCGCGACGTGCCGGCCCCGGACATGAACACCAACGAACAGACGATGGCGTGGATCATGGATACCTATTCCATGCACGCCCGTCGCACCACCACCGCGATCGTGACCGGCAAGCCCCTGTCGATCGGTGGTTCCCAAGGCCGCCGCGAGGCCACCGGCCGCGGCGTGATGATCAGCGCCAACCAGGCCCTGAAGATCGTGGGCCTGCGCCCCGAGGACAGCCGCGTGGTGGTCCAGGGCAGCGGCAACGTGGGTGGCATCGGCGCCCTCTTGATGCACCAAGAAGGCTACCGCATCACCTCGATGAGCGACATGTACGGTGCCATCCACAACGACCGCGGCATCGACGTGCCCGCCGTGATGCTGCACCTGCGCAAGAACGGCCGTTTGGACGGCTTCGGCGGTGCGGAGCGTATCGATCCGAAGGAGCAGCTCGAGCTGGATTGCGAGGTGCTGGTGCCCGCCGCCACCGAGAACCAGATCACCTCGCGCAACGCGGATCGCATCAAAGCCCGCCTGATCGTCGAGGGCGCCAACGGCCCGACCACGGCCATCGCCTCGAAGATGCTCGAGGACCGCGGCGTGGTGATCGTGCCCGACATCCTGGCGAACGCCGGTGGCGTGACCGTTTCCTACTTCGAGTGGGTGCAGGACCGCATGGGCTACTTCTGGACCGAGGAGATCGTCAACTCGCGCCTGGAGCAGATCATGGTCCAATCGTTCAGCGAGGTGCACGAAACCTCCAAGCAATACCAGGTGGGCCTGCGCACCGCCGCCTACATCCGGGCGATCGACCGCGTGGCCACCGTGTACCGCATGCGCGGCCTGATGGGCTGATCCAGGAGCCACCCATGGAATCCCAATCCAGCCATCTGGCCGACCAGGGTATCGAGCCGGGCGCCATGCCCAGCACGCCGATGCTCGACGAGGAGACCCCCTTTGCCACCATGATGGCGAGCTTCGACGAAGCCGCCGCACGGCTGGGGTTGCGCTCCGAGGTTTATCAAGTGTTGCGCAAGTCCGACCGCGAAATCGCGATCTCCTTGCCCACCACCCTCGACGACGGCACCTTCCACGTGTTCGACGGCTACCGCCTGCAACACAACCAGGGCCTCGGTCCGTTCCTCGGCCCCCTGCGCATCGCCGCCGATCTGCGGATCGACGAGCTGCGTGCCCTGGCCGCGTGGATGACGTGGAAGTGCGCGATCCTCGGCATTCCCTTCGGGGGCTCGGCCGGGGGCATCCGCGTCGATCCCGCGAAGATCACCACGGGCGACCTCGAGCGCATCGTGCGCCGTTACGCGGCCAGCTTGACCGGCGACGTCGGCCCCGAGCGCGACGTGTTCACCCCCGACCTGTACGCCGATGAGCGCGTCATGGCGTGGATCATGGACACGATCAGCACCCACGAACGCTGCACGGCCAGCTCGTCGGTGACCGGCAAGCCCCTCGCGATGGCCGGCAGCCTCGGCAGCCCGGACGCGGTGGCCCAGGGTCTCGACATCGTGTTGCGCCTGGCCTGCGGTCACTACGGCATGCACCGCCAGGGCCTGCGCATCAACATCCAGGGCGCCGGCACCGTCGGTGGCAACCTGGCGCGCATCCTGCACGCCGATGGCCAGATCATCACGGGGATCTCGGATGTGTCGACCGCGCTGTTCGACGAGAACGGCCTGGACATCCCGGCGATCCTCGCGTGGCGTGAAGAACACGGCCACCTGGCCGGCTTCCCGGGTTCGCACCAAGTTTTGGACGGCAAGGCCTTCATCACGGCGCCCTGCGACGTGCTGGTCCCCTGTGCGGTGGCCAACGCCGTGCACTCGGGCAACGCGGTGCAGATCCAAGCCAAGATGATCGTCGAAGGCGCCCACGGCCCCGTCTCCCTGCGCGCGGATCGCATCCTCGACCAGCGCGGCATCCCCGTTGTGCCCGACATCCTCGCCAACGGCGGCGGCGTGATCCTGTCCTACTTCGAGTGGGTCCAGAACCGCACCGGCCTCGCCTGGTTCGATGGCATGGTCAACCAGCGCCTCGTGCAGAAGATGCGCGACGCTTGGAGCGCCGTCATCAAGGCCCAGGAAGAGCACAATGTCTCCCTGCGCCACGCGGCCCACATCGTGGCCGTGCAGCGCGTCGCGGAAGCCGACCAAGCTCGCGGTATCTTCGCCTGATCCATGGCTCCAACGCCTACGCGGCCCCCAGCCCCACCCCGGGACTGGGGGCCGCTTGTTTTTCCCCTGGCATGTGCTTCCCCCCGTCATGCGCTCCACTCTTCCCGCCGCACTCGCCATCGTCGCCCTCTGCGTCTCCGCCGCGATCCTCTACGGCATCGTGCACGACCAGATCACCGTTCGGATCAGCCTCGAATACTTCACCCTCGCGCACCCGCGTGTGATCGAGTCCGAAGATCCCACCCTGCTCGCCCTCACCTGGGGTGTGCTCGCCACCTGGTGGGTCGGCCTGCCCCTCGGTGTACTGCTCGCGTGGGCCGCCCTCGCCGGCCCACTTCCCCAGCGCCAGCCTGCGACCCTCGTCGCGCCCCTCTTCAAACTGCTGCTCACCATGGGCGCGCTCGCCGCCGGCTCCGCCTGGCTTGCGCACCAAGCCGGAGCCGCGGGCCGCATCCAGCTCACCGAACCGCTCTACAGCCTGATCCCCCTCGATCGCCACCTCGCCTGCCTGACCGCCGCCGCCGCCCACAACACCAGCTACCTCGCCGGATTCATCGGAGGACTCTGGCTCGCCTGGCGCGTGCGCGCGAGCCGGCGTACCGCGCAGTGACACTGCGCACTCACTTCGCCAGCAGCTCGACCTCGGTGCATGCGCCGCTCCGTAGCAGGATCGGCGCCCGGGACCGCCTAGCGCCTCTCCGCAAATGAAACTTCGCGCGTTTGGCCCGGCACCAATTGGACCTCGGCTCGCAAGCGATGCACCGCCGTCAAGACCCATTCGCCCGGCCGCTCACCACCGCCCACCGCGTCCGCAGGCGGAACCGCCCCCACGAAGATCGGTTCGATGACCGCGGTCACAACCCAATCGCCTCCCCCCACCGCGTCCAAGAGCACGCGCCCATTTTCCGGATCGTCGCGGAGCCAGGGGATACCGCCCGTTTGCAGGGTTCCCTGCTCGATCGGAATGTGGACTACCCGCGGTCTCGAACCGCGCTTGGATGGTGCGATCTCCACCCTCAACCGAGCCCGTTGTGGAAGGTCCCTTGGCAAGACGATGGCCAGAACCGGCGGCGAAAGGTCCAGCGCGACATCCAGTCGTTTCCCCGGCTCGAGCTCTAGCGTTTGCCCTCCCAGCCAGGAACCGAAGGGTTTTCCGTACCCGCGCACGTCCAGCCGAACTTGCCCCACCGCCTGCACAGGCATCGAAAGGCAGCCTTTAGCATCGACGGGTCTGGCATGAAAGAAAAGCGACGCTCCACCAAAGTCGGCTCCCTCCCCCATCGTGATCTGGACCCATGCATCCGGTGCGGGTCGACCGTAGACGGAAACCGCCACATTCAGCCACGCCATGCCCAGTGCGCGCGCGTTCAAAGTGACCTCTTCTTGCTCACCAGGCTGCAACTCCAATTGCAGCAACTCTCCCTGCACCAGCTCTCCCCACCTCCCATCCACCGAGAGTTCGACGTGCCCAGGGGCCAAGGGCGGCGAAACAAATGAACCATCCGCGTTCACCCGGGCGAACACCCCGGGGCGAAAGTGGCCAAAGCGAATGCAAAGCCCTTCGGCCGTTGCACCCGGCGGAAGTTCGATCCGCCCATGAAGGGTCGCGGGCTCGGGGATCTCGATTCCACCCAGGCTCCACGCCTCGCCTGGGTCGAGGCGCGTGGGAGGAAAGAGCATGGCCACCGGTCCATCCCCGATCGCCTCGATGCATTGGAACGTGGCGTCCAGATCCAGGAACTCGAAAGAACCGTCTGCGTCTGTCCGCGTGTACACCGCCGGCGATATGGCCGCGAATCCACGACCTGACCCCGACCGGCCGGGGGCCTCGTAGTCCCGCTCATCCGGCCTAGGCGCCACATCGGGGAAGCAGTCGTCCAGGAGGGAAGCCATTCGACAGGCTTGTGCCCGCACAAGGTGATCTGCCACCGGCACCCCGTCCCGCAGCAACCGGCCCCCAACCGCCACGCTCCGGCTCAAGAACAGGGTTTCGCGGCCTGGAACGCGTCTTGCTTCAACCGCCACTTTCAATGGATACCGGGCCTTTGCGAATCCTGGGGCTTTCACATCGATCGACCTTCCGGGTTCGAGATCCTGGAGTTCCACGATTCCATCGGGATGTTCCGCCAACTCCCCGGACTCGTGAATGCGTCCATCGGCTCCCCGCCGCTGCCAGGAGAAACGCGTCACCGGGCTGCCATCGTCCGTGCAAAGCACCTGAAAAAGGACCGGTTTCCACGGTTGCAACTGAAAGTTCCACTCCGCCGCCCCGAAGCTCTCCGGGTCGTGCTTCGCCTCGTAGCGCGCAAACCCAAGCTTGAAGGCGCGCACGGGCAGGCGACCTGCAAAGGGCCCATGCACCTCGTACTCGCCGTTTGCGTCGGTGTACGAAGGGGGCAAGGGAAAGCGCCAGGAGCCCCCGCAGGAGATTTCCACGCCCTCCACCGGCAGGCCCGCTTGATCTGTGACCCTGCCGCGCACAACCGTCGCCGCGTTCAGAAACACGTCGCCAATGTCAGTGATCTGGCCGGGCCGCACCGCAAACGGGCCAATCTGCTTCTTCTCCAGTCCGAACCCCTCGACCTCGAGCGAATGCAAGCCCGGTTCGAACACATTCGAAAGCCAATTCCCCTCTGCGTCGCAGAGTACGACAAACCGCCAGGGATCCTCTCCAAAGGAATCCCTCACCCAACCCTGCCTTGGGGGCTCCCCATCCCCCGCGAGCAGCCGGCCGCGAATCCTCCCACCCAGCGACATCACGATGGGCGCCAATTCCCGCCGCCCCGGCATCAGGGGTTTCTGGGGACCGTGCAGGGATTGGTGAATGGGATTGCGCAACTCCCCCGCATGCACGGTTAAGACCCCCCCAAGGGGCTCATGGCAGGGCACGCACAGCTCATACCGCCCGTCAGCCGAAGTCCGCGTCTCAAGTGCCTGTTTCGTGCCGGACAAGGACCACGATAACTCCACCCGTGCTTCGAGCCCGGCCCCGGCCTCGTCCAGTACGCAGCCGGTCAGGATGCACTCGCCCCCGGTGCTGGCCTCTCGCTCCCCCAACGGATTCCCGGCGGTATCCGTGTCCGCGCCAGTCTGCACTCCAGAGTCGGCACCAGTCCCAGCCTTGAGGTATCCGATGCCCCAACACATCGAAGCCAGCGTTATAGCCAAAAGTATCACGCCAAAGGAAACTCGCAGGGAATGGATCATCGAATGCTGCGGGGAGGCTTTCCTTTCCCCCGCCCCCCACTCTAACTCTGCTCCCGACTCTGGTAACTCCAATCTTCGTCTGGCCACGAACTTCCGTGATGCCCTTCAGAAGTCGGCCCCACGGCCAGAACAGGAATCGGGATACCCGTGCAAGGTCCACCCCCAGCCCGGCTCCGCCCGAGAGCATGCCCTCTCATTCGAGCCGTACCAAACAAGGCGCCCCCGCCTGCACATCCAGTTCAACTTTCCGCTCCAGGTCGGGCGGCAGCAGCCAGGTGTTGCTCGCGAACGGACTGCCGGCCTTCCGTGCCTTGGGGTCGGGTTTTGCCTGCGCAACGACTCTGCTTCCCACGCGCGCCTGGAAGAAGCAAGCGCATGCGGGAAGCCGCAACCACCTGATCTGCCCATCGATCCATTGCATATCGGGGCAGGATTCCAACTTGGGCACGGCGCCGTCGATCGGTACGAACACCTTGCGGAAGGGATATGCCCCGGGTTTCTCGCTCAGGAGCAACTCCAGATATCCCTCCTCGGGCCATTCTCCGGAGTACGTGATGCGCAGGGTAGCAGTCAACAGGTCCACCCGGGCCTGGACTCGGGTTCCGGGCTCGAGTTGCAGGTGGTGCTCGCCGGCGGAATAGATCCGACCATCGTGGCGCAGCTTGAACTCAGCGGCACCGACCGCGGAAACGTAGCCCTCGAAGTGGCCGCCTTCGCGGAGGGTGCCCAGGTTGTGCATGTCGCTCAAGCCCCGGCTCTCGATGTTCAAGGGCAGAATTCCAAACGAACTCGCCGGGGCCGGTTCCCCATCCAAGCGTACCGCGAGGTCTAACCAAGTGACCCCGAGAGTCCGCGCATCGAGGGTCAAGTCGAGGACTTCGCCGGGCCGCAACAACCCGTGATTCAGGTTGCCCGCCCGGATCTCGCCCGCCCGCGCCGTCATGTCGAGGGTGTAACGACCTGGCGTGAGACCCCGCGCCTCAAACTGGCCTTCCGCATCGAGCAAGATCGTGTGCGTCACGCGTGGGATGTCCATCTTGAATTCCAATGCCAATCCCTCGGGGGTCGCGCCGGCAGGCAGCAGCACCCGTCCCCGGATGGCCCCCGCAGCGCGCACGTGCAGGTCCCCGAATTCAAGCGTTTGTCCCGAATGCACCCGCCTTCGTGGAAATACACAAGGCCCCCGGCCAGGCAGGAAAACCCGTACCTGCTCGAAACCCTCAGGGAGTCCATCTACGCGGAAGCGTCCCTGCGGGTCCGTCCGAACCCATTGAACAGATTCGCTTGCGCAGAAAAGGTCCTCTTCCCCGAGTCCTTCCTCGGACCCATCCACGCCCTGTCCAGGCCCCGGAGTGAACGGAAGAGAGTAAACCTCGCAGGAAAAAACCCCCACGTGCGCACCGGCAACGGGCTGGCCATCAACCAGAACGCGCCCTGTGGCCATGTTCGCGGTTTCCAACTCAATCTGCAGGGTTTCATCCATATCGCCGTTAGGCGCCCCGCTGAGGTCAGTGAACAGGAAATCGGCGTAGCCTGGAGCCGACACGCGCAGGTGCACGCCCGAAGGGATGGCCGGGTGTGGGGATCGAGGAGGCCGGCCATCGGGAATCGTGATCAGACCGCCTGGATGGTGGGCCAAGCCTTGCCCGCCTTGCTCATCACCCCAGGTGTCCTCCAACCGCCATGCGAAATTCTCGATGGGTTCGCCCGTTTGGCCGTCTTTGACGCTGAGTTTCAAGTCCGGCGGCGCCAGGAGCAGGATCTCCACGGGTTCCTCTTTCAGGGGTGCATCGAGGATAACGGAACCCCGGCACTTGCCTTTGCTGGCAACCAACCACGGTGTAGAGAAGGACCAGTACACTTCGAACGACCCATCCAATGCCGATTCACGTTGCCCAGCCACGGTTGCCCCCTGCACCGGCTGACCTTGCGCATCGATCACCCGGCCTCGCAAAATCCGTCCGGGCTGCACCTCCAGATGCAGGTCTTCCGTGACCTCTCCATCCAGGACGCGAAACTGGATCATCTCCGACCCACGGCAACCTGGATACGAGGCACTTGCACGGTAGTACCCGGGGGGTATTCCTCCGAGACTCCAGTTCCCATCCGAGTCACAGTCCGCAATGCATCCGACTCCTTGGGCTTCGCCGTGAATCCGGACTTGGCCGTCCATTCCTTTGCAGAATTCCGGGGCGTGCACCGTCCCCCTGGCGCCCCCACCGGCCTGCAGAACGATCTCCCCGAGATCGCGGGTTCCTTCCACCAACGGGTACCCGGTTCGCTTGAATCGAAGGTCTTTGCCTTCGAGCAAGGCGCCCGCGCGTACGCGCAGAAAGAATCCGACGGGTTC
>JAWKUI010000013.1:0-91994 GCA_041398705.1 Planctomycetota bacterium
GACTGCGGGGAATTGATCCCCCCAACCGTTTCCTCACCCCCATGCTGATTCTTCCGATCTTCCTGACCGCGGTCCGAGCCGCGCTCCCCATCGCCGAGCAAGGTCAAAGCGTCGAATCGTTGGCTCTGTCCGCCGTTCCTGCCACCTCGCTGGAAGGCGAAGAAGAGAAGCGTATCGATGAGTGGATGGGCAGCTTCACCGCTGGCCTGACCTTCACCGATGGCAACACCAAGCGCAAGACCGCCTCGGCCAACCTGGACCTGACCAAGGAGTACCAGAACGCCGACCGCTGGTCGAACAACCTCTACTGGAACTACGCCGAAGAAGGCGGCGTGCGCACCCAGCGTCGTGCCGGCCTGAAGTCCCAGTACGACTCCTCGCTCGACGAGAAGACCTACTGGTACGTCAACGGCAGCGCCCAGACCGACGAGCAAGCCGGCGTGGACCTGCGCTGGACCGCCGGTGTCGGTATCGGTCGCATCTTCCGCGATGACGAAGAGTGGCGCTTCGCTGCAGAAGCCGGTCTTTCGTACCTGAGCGAAGAGTTCTCCGACAACACCGACAACGACTACGTCGCCGCCCGCGTGGCCTACCGCGCCAACTGGCACTACTCCGAGCGCCTGGACCTCGGTCAAGTGACCGAACTGTTCCCGAGCGTCGAAGACTCCGCCGACGTCTACGGCCGCATGGACACCCGTGCCGTCTACAAGCTGACCGGCAACATGATCAGCCAATTCCAATGGGTCTGGGACTGGGACAACACCCCGGCCGCCGGCCGCGACCGCAGTGACCACCTGTTCCTGGTCACCGTGGGTTGGACCTTCTGATCACGGATCCGAAACGAACACGGACCCGGTAGCGCTTGCGCTGCCGGGTCCGTGTCGTTGTGGGCATCGCCCGGGGGTCAGGGCAGGTAGGACTCGAGCTCGCGCGGAAGCTGGAAGACCACCGTCTCCCGTTCCCCGCCGAACTCGGTCGTGTG
Source organism: Planctomycetota bacterium (assembly GCA_041398705.1). GTDB lineage: Bacteria > Planctomycetota > UBA1135 > UBA1135 > NORP259. The sequence goes on from JAWKUI010000013.1 coordinate 983, forward strand.
TTCGACACCCAGTTCGCGCAGGCGCGCGAGGATCATGTCGACGAGGGCTTCGGGGGCCGAGGCGCCGGCGGTGACGCCCACACGCCGGTGACCGGCAAGCCAGGACGGCACGATCTGGTCGGGGTGATCCACGAGATACGCGGGTACCCCCGAGCGTTCACCGAGCTCGCGTAGGCGGTTGGAGTTCGAAGAGTTCGCGCTGCCCACCACGAGCAGGAAGTCCACCTCGGGCAACATCTCCTTGACCGCGTTCTGGCGGTTCTGGGTGGCGTAACAGATGTCCTTGAGCTGGGGTCCCACGATGTCCGGGAAGCGCGCCAGCAAGGCGTCGACGCATTCGCGGGTGTCGTCCACCGAGAGGGTGGTCTGGGTGACGTAGGCGAGTTTGCTCGCGTCGCCCACCTGCAGATTGCGCACCTCCTCGGGGGTCGAGAGCACGTGCACCGTGCCCTGGACGCGGCCGCGCGTGCCTTCCACTTCGGGGTGTCCTTCGTGGCCGATGAGGATCACCTCCCGGCCCTCCTGGGCGTAGCGCACGGCCTGCAGGTGCACCTTGGTCACCAGCGGGCAAGTGGCGTCGATCACCTTGAGGTCGCGGGCGCGCCCCTGGGCGACGACCGAGTCGCTGACGCCGTGGGCCGAGTAGACGGTGACCGAACCCGGCGGCACCTCTTCGAGCGACTTCACGAACACGGTGCCGCGCGAACGCAGGTCCGCCAGCACATGGGTGTTGTGCACGATCTCGTGCAGCACGTAGACGGGCGCGCCGTAGAGCTCGAGGGCCCTGCGCACGATCTCGATGGCGCGGTCGACCCCGGCGCAGAATCCGCGCGGGTTGGCCAGCAGGGCTTCCTGGGGTTTGGAATCGGCGGAGGACATGGCGCTCAGTGGGCGGGTTCCTTCGCGTGGTTGCGGTTCCAGGTGGGGATGCGCACGACCACGTCGGAGCTGCCATCGGGCACCGCCTGGCAGCCGAGCCGCGAGGTCAGTTGCACGCCGGGCGCGCTGTCGAGCATGTCCTCCTCGTCTTCGCTGGCCTCCTGGCAGGATGCCGCACCCTTTTCGATCACGATGTGGCAGGTCGAGCAGGCGCAGACGCCGCCGCACGCGTGGTCGAGTTCGATGCCGTGGCCGCTGGCGATATCCAGGATCGACCCGGGGAAGCCCTCATCCGACAACGGCAGTTTGGCCGGATCGACTTCAATGGTGCGGCCCACCGGCTCGAAAGTGATGCGGTAGGGCCGGGTCGGCAGGGCCGGTTCGGTCGTGTCTTGGTAGGGATTGGTTCCGCCCATGGGGGTCAGCGAAGGGGGTGGGGGTCAAAGTCCGGCGCCGAAGCCGCCGGGGGTACCGCGATCGGCATCGGGGCGCGGGGTGCGGGGGCTTTTGGACCCGCCGCGGCGCTCTTGCAAGGGGGCCTCGGGCCGGGACTCGCTGCGGCGGGTGCGCGGCTTGCGTTCGCTGCGCTCCGGGGCCACCGGCGCTTCGGCCGGAGCGGCTTCGGGGCTGCGTTCGCGGTGGGCACGGGGAGCCCGCTCGCGGCGCGGCTCGGCATCGCGCTCGCGCGGCGCCCGGTCCTCGCGGCTTCGCTCCCGACGGGGGCGTTCCTCATCCCGGTCCCGGCGGGGGCGTTCTGCATCGCGTTCGCGGCGCTGGGGCCCTTCGTTGCGACCGCCGCGGCGCGGCCGTTCGCCTTCGCCACGGTCTTCGCGTTCGCGGCGGGGCGCCCGCTCCTCCCGCTCGCGGCGCGGGGCGCGTTCTTCGCCATCGCGCTGCTCGCGGCGGAAGCGCGGCTTGCGATCGCCGCCGCTTTCTTCGGCGCGATCCCGGCCGTCGCGGCGCTTGCGCGGCCCATTGTCGAACAGGTCGTGCACCGAGGAGATGCGCGTCGGCGTCACGGGCAGGGCCCGTTCCAGGTCGTTCCAGCGACGGCGATCGAGGGCGGCAACGAAGGTCACCGCGCTGCCTTCCCGTCCGGCGCGGCCCGTGCGGCCGATGCGGTGGGTGTAGTCGGACACGTCGCGCGGGGCATTGAGGTTGACCACGTGCGTCACGTGTTTCACGTCCAGGCCGCGCGAAGCCACGTCGGTGGCTACGAGCACCTTCACTTCCCCCGTGCGGAAGGCGTCCATCACGCGGAACCGCGATGCTTGGTCGTATCCGCCGTGCAGCGCCTTGACCGAGAACCGTTCACGCTCGAGGCGACGCATCAGCTTGTCGACGTCGGTGCGCCGGTCGCAGAAGACCAGGAACACGTCGTCGGGACCGCTGGCGCGGATCAGGTCGCGCAGTTCCATCGCCTTGTCGTCGCCACCGACCTCCAGGTAGTACTGGCTGACGGTCTCCGCGGTGGAAACGCCGCTGGAGGTGGCGACTTCGAGCGGATCGCGGGTGTACGCGCGCGCCAGGCTCAAGAGGGGCGGGGGGAAGGTCGCCGAGAACAGCAGGGTCTGGCGGTATTCGCTGCACGCGTCGAGGATCTTCTTCACGTCGTCGATGAAGCCGATCTCGAGCATCTTGTCGGCTTCGTCGAGCACCGCGAATTCGGTCCAGGGGAACGACAGGAACCCCTGGTTCATCAGGTCGAGCACGCGGCCGGGGGTGCCGACCACGATCTGCGCGCCGCCTTGCAGGGCTTTGACCTGGGGCTGCATCGGTTCGCCGCCCACGATCAGGGCGCAGGACAGGCCGCGGCTGGCGCCGAGTTCGAGCAGCACGCTGTGCACCTGCTCGGCGAGTTCGCGGGTCGGGCTGAGCACGAGGCCGAGCACCGAGCGGCGCGACGGGTCGACCTTCGCCATCATCGGTGCGCCGAAGGCCAGGGTCTTGCCGGTGCCGGTTTCGGCTTTCGCGATCATGTCGCGGCCGGCGAGCACCTCGCCGATCGAAAGGGCCTGGATGGGCGTCGGCTTGGTGATGTTCATGCCGCGGATCGCGGCCTGGATGTCTTCGCCCAGCCCCGGCCACTCATCGAAGTTCTCGATGTCGGGGGGATTTTCGATGGGCTTGAGGGGCTCCGGGGTCGAACGGGGAGCGCTGGATTTGCGCGAGCCGGAACGGGGCTTGCGGCCTCCGGATGCGGAGGACTTGCGTCGGGACGGATTCAAGGGGAGTCGAGAGAGCCGGATCGGCGGTCGGTGGCTGGGCGCCGGATAGCATAGGGGCCCGAAGGGGGGCCGCTGGGCGCGCAGCGCATGAAATCCCCGCAGGGCGGGGGGCCGGCCCAAAGCGGGCGGGCGTGGGGGATCCTGCGGTGCAGCGATCCCGGGGTGGCGGGGCTTGGCCCGCTGGCTCCCTTATCGGTCCGGACGGGGCGGAAGGCAAGCGCCGGGGCGGTTCTTTGACCCATCCTGGGGGCTTCAGGGGACCGTTCCGGGTTCGGGGGACCCGAAGTCGGCACGGGCGGGCACCGGAGGGGCTCCGTGGGCCAAACACCAGGCCACCGCGGCGAACAGGCCTAGGGTCGCCCAGGTGTAGGCACCGAGGGCTTCGGCCCAGTCCGCCCCGCGCCGGCCGAGCACCCCATCGCCGCTGCCCAGCACCCAGACGATCGCCCAGACGAGGCCGGCGAATGCCACCCGGGCCCGGCGGCGATCCGCTCGCGCCCACTGGGCGGCGAGGAACGCGGCGGCGAGGGGCAGCACGACGTGGTGCTGCTTCCACGAACGCTCCGAGGCGAGCAGCATCGCCAGGGCGATCAAACCAAACGCGCCGGCGCTGCCCGTGCCATCGGTGCGGGCGCGGCGGCCGAGCGCGAACCAGGTCACCAGCAGCACGGCGGCCAGAGCCGCGCGGTGCACGTACTGGAACGCCGCGGGACTCAAGTGCACGAGCCCCACGCGGATGTCGTGGGTCGGCCAGGGATCCTCGGCAGGGATCGCCACGCCGTCGGTCAGGAAGCGCCCCAGGAAACCGAGCAGGCTCTGGTTGATCTGTTCGGTCTGCCGCAGGCCGAGTCCACGGCCTTCGAGGTACGGCAGCAGCATCTGTCGCGCCCAGCCTTGCGTGAGTTCGACCGTGCGCGTGGAGCCGAGCCAAAGGGCGGGTAGGGCGAGGGCCAGCAGCAGGCCCGCCGCGACGCCGAGCAGTCCGCGCGCGCTGCGCCAACGCACGAAGAGCAGCACGCCGAGCAACGGGGTGACCTTCAGGCCCGCACCGAAGCCGATGGCCATCCCCGCGAGCACGGGCCGTCCGCCGCGCCAGGCCCAAGCGGCGCCGGCGAGGCTCGTCGCGACCCATAGGTTGATGTTCGCGTGCTGGATCTCCGAGTGCAGCATGCGCAGGCAGAGCAGCAGCACGAGGCCGAGGGCCATGGGGCGCAGGGGTGGCTCGCCGCGTTGCACGAGATCCCAGGCGATCAGGACTACGAGCCATGCGAGTCCCACCTGGAACAGCGCCCACCAAAACGGACCCCAGGCCGGGCCGGCGGCTTGGAACGGCGCCATCAAGAGCAGGGTCACCGGCGGGGTGGGATACCCCTCTTCGCCGACGTTGTAGATCGCTTCGCCCCGTTCGAGCGCGGTGTAGACCGGCGCCCACTTGAGCAACGCGTTGCGGCCTTTGCGCGCGCGGTGCATGCCCTGGATGATCGCGAGCAGCGACACCAGCAGGCACAGGACCAGCAGGAGGCGTTTGGCACGCTGCGGGGGCATGGGGGGCATGGTCAGAAGCTACCGAACGGAAAACGTTGCGGCCATCAGGGCGTGCGCAGCAGGCGGAAGTGCTTGCCGTGGTGCTCAAACTCCGCGACGGCCGTGTGCGGCCAGGCGGGTGCGGCTTTGCCTTCGATCACGATCCAGCCCTGCTCCGGCGGGACGGCCGTGGGGGCGAATGAACGCACCGGATGGCCCAGGTAGAAGAACAGCGACGACCACGCGTCGTGGGTGTCGGTCCATACTTCGGCGCCTTCCGGCAGGTGCGGCGCGATTTCCTGGGCCAGGCTGCGGCCGGAACGGGTCCAGGCCTTTTGCGGGCGCAGGTAGGCGAGTTGCACGGTGGCGAGCATCACGGCCAAGGTGCCCACAAGTTTGGCAGTGGTGGCGGCGTCTTGGGCGGAGCGGCGGTTCTGGTACAGGAGGGCCGCGGCTCCCACGGCGGTAAGCGCCAAGGCGGCCCGGTTCCACCCGCCAATGGGCACGCGGTTTTGCACAGCCCCTCCGATCAGGGCGAGGGCAAGCACGCCGAGCAGGATCTTCCAACCGCGGGCGAGGGGGGTGGGCAGGGGGCGACCCCGCTCGAGGCCGCGGTCGATCGCGAGGCCCGCGAGTACGCCGATCGGTGCGGCGAGGGGCAAGTAGTACCGCGGCTCGAAGGTGGCGATGACGAACAGGAACGTACATGGGCCCAGCAGGAAAGGCCAGGCGATCCGTCCGAGGCGGGTCTGCGCATCGGCATCGGCGCTGGAGCGCAGACCCGGTGCGCGCAGGAGCAGTAGGCTCCACGGCAGGAAAAATGCGAGGGTCTGCAGGGGGCGCAGGGGTTGGCGCAGCAGCGAAGCCCAGCGATAGTCAAAGAGGCGCAGGGAGGCTTCGGTGGTGGATTGTTGGAAGGCGCTGTCGCCCATTGCGCGCCAGGCGCACAGCATCCATGCGCCGCAGAGCGCGAGGCAAAGGCCCACACCCATGAGGTGTGCGGCACTGAAGAGCGTGCGCACTAGGCCGGCGCGCAGGACCGCGAACAAGAGGCCCGGTGCGAACAACGCGAAGGCGATTGGGCCTTTCGTTAAGAACGCGAAGGCCAGGCCGGCGTACGCGAGGCACCAGAGGCCGGCGCTGGGTCGCTGCTTGTACAAGTTGACCGTCGCGGCCGTGGTGGCGAGACCCAAACCCGCCGCGAGGGGCACGTCAAAGGTGGCCATGCCCAGCTTGCTGCCGAGCAGGAAGCCGCTCACGGTCGCGAAACCCGCCCAGCGACCCGCGCGGGCGAATCCGGCGCAGGAGAGCAGCACCACCACCATGGCGGCGAGGGCGAGGGCGCACAGGGCAAACGGCGCGCGCAGGGCGAGGCCGGACTCTGCGCCGAAGGCGGCGAACGAGAGTTTCGCGAGCCAATAGGCCAGCGGCGGTTTGTACGCGTAGACCTCGCCGTAGATGTGCGCGACCGAATACCCCTGCGCACCGCCCATGTTCGATGCGCCGTTCGCGATCAGGCCTTCCATGCGGAAGACATCGGTCGACAGCACGCCGAGCGCGGTCAATAGCACGGCCAGCAGCGCGAAAGCGCCGGGCCGAGGCAAGGAGGGGTGGGGGGCGGACATGCGCGGGCGAGAAATCCCGCGGAGCGGGTTGCGGGGGCAGGATAGCCCGTCCCCGGCCGATCCGCACGCCGGGTGGTCAATCCTCAGATCCGCCGCCCGCGATGCGCGAGCGGTGCATCAGCCACCAGAAGCCCACGGCGATTACGTTGAGGAACAGCCCGGCGATGACCCAGGCCCAGCCGGGCAGCATCACGATGGCTCGGCCCGCCTGCCGCTCTTCGTCATTGCCCCTGGCGATGGCAAAGGCCGACACGAGGGCGAGCACAATGGTGGCGACCATAGCCGCGATTGCCCACAACCCAAGGATTCCCGCGCTCGCAGAGGCGACCCCGAGGCCCGCGGGATTGAACTTAACAGAAGTAGTCTGGACCAGGGCAGTCAGTGCGAGGTTCATAGGGGCGAGGACCCAATCGAATTCCGGGAATAAAAGCGGCAAGCCGGTGGTGCTTGCAAAGTGGGGAGCAGCGCGCGCCAAGGTAACCCCCAGGCAATCTTCCCGCAATCCGCCGATTACCAGCGCCAGGCGATGGTCAGGCCGGGCGTGCCCAGGGGCGTGAACGCCTCGGCGCTGAGCTCCCCGCCGAGCACCTTCAGATCTCCGCCTTGGTGCAGGCTCTTCGCCACGAACCAACCCAGGGTCACGCCGCCGATGATGTCATCGAGGTCGTGCGCGCCCGAATCCATGCGCTGGACCGCGACCGCCGAGGCGAGCACGGTGGCGGGGATGCCGACCTTTGGGCCATACCCCTGCCAAAGCGAGGTGGCGGCGGTGAAGGCCATGGAGGTGTGACCGCTCGGATAACCCTGGTTGTTCGACGCGTCCGGCCGTTCGTCGGGGAACGCGGTCTTGAACGCGATGGTCATCAGTCCCGTGGCAGCCAGGCTGCGCAGCAGGTAGCGACTCTCCTGGCGCATCGCCTCGTCTTCTTGCCAGGTGGCATAGGTGTACCAGGCCGTGCCGAGGCCGATCAGGGTCGAGCCGAGGCCGAGCGTGTCGAGGGCATCGCTGGCGCTGCTGCCGAAAACCTGGTGCGACTCGAAGTAGCGCTCGGTGTTGCCCTCAAGCCCGCTCGCATCCACCAGGCGCGTGCCCAGATAGGCGCCGCCGTTGACCAGGTAGAAGTCGCGGTCGGACACCAGGCTCCACAAATCGGAGCCGACGGTGGCGGGCACGCTGCGCAGGTCCTGCCAGAGGGTGGGCGGAGCCGATTCCGCGTCGGGGCGGGGGGCCGGGGCCTCCTGGTTCGGCACGATGCGGCACGACGGGGCCAAGGCGCCGGACAGGCACGAAATCAGCAGGGCACCCAGGGAGGGGCGCCTGCGCGGGGTGGAGAGACCGGAGAGCATGGCAGGACGCGGGCTACTGCATCCTTCGGCGGGGGGCCGGGGAACTTGCCCCCGCTTCCGGCGCTTTTTGCCGGAAGGGAACCCACGTTTGTTTTGGATCGTGTGGTCAGAAAGTCCGTAGCGCAGCCCGCCCCTGGTCATCCGCAGGAGATGAGCGAAATGTAACCGTCAGTACCTGCCACGCATGCGGGATGAGCGATGTGTAACGGGCGATCTTCCGTGGTTTGCGGAGACCATGGCCAAAGGGCTGCAAGGCGCGGCGGCGATCCGCATCGCGGTTGCCGTGCTCCGCCCGATTCCCCGCCCTCGATTTCCCCCGGTCACTCACGACCATCTTCATCCCATGCGCATCCACTCCATCCAACCGTTGCTCTTCTTTGCCCTGATCGGAACTGCGCCGGCGCAAACCGTCTGCCCCTCGTGGGAAAGCGTTGGAAACACTCCGACCGCTTTGATGTCGGTACGTCGCCTCGCGGCCGCGGACGTCAACCAAGACGGCCTCACGGACATCGTCCCCATCGATCTCTTCGGTGGTCCTTCGCCCGTTCTGCTCAACAACGGAACCGGCACCTTCAGCCAGGGATTCACCTTCAATCCGGGCCACGAGAACTTCGACGCGGCGTTTGCCGACTTCGATGGAGATGGCGACCCGGATTGCATCATGCCGATGCGAGGGGTGATCGGGGGGACCGGCTTTCCGCAGGGGTATGGCTTTGCGCTGATGTCGAACCTCGGCGGCGGTTCGTTTGGACCCCCTCAGTACCTGTTCCTCGACAGCATCGGGATGGCCCCGCTGGGTATCGCCGTTGGCGACATGGACGGGGATGGGGACCCGGATGTGGCCTTCACCGCGGAGAATGCGCCGACGGCGGACTACCGCCTGGGCGTCTGCCTCAATACCGGGGGAACCCTTGGTATGCCCAGCCTGGTGCCGATGACCCCCGGCATCGGAGAGCTGTGCCTCGGCGACCTGGATGGGGATGGGGATTTGGACGCCCTGCTCCAGACCCAAAACGGCTGCCGGGTGGTCTTCGGCAGCGGGCAAGGCACGTTCTTGTCTGGTGCCGGGAGCAGCGTCTACCTCAACAATCCGGGAAGCACCGTGACCTCAGGAGTGGCCATCGGGGATCTGAACGGAGATGGGTCGTCCGATCTCGTTGTGTCTCGACGCAGCGGACTCACCGTGTGGATCAACAACGGTTCGGGAGCCTTTCCCACGCTAATCGACAACTACGTGAGCTACAGCTTCTATCCGCGCGACGTGGCCCTGCTGGACTATGACATGGATGGGGACCTCGATCCCGTGATCTGCGAGTACACCGCCATTCGGGTGTTCCGCAACGACAATCTGACCTTCAATACGTCCTTGATCAATTGGGCGACCGATCCCAACGCTTTGCTCGCGGTGGACACCAACGGCGGGGGAGGGCTCGAGATCGTGGCCACGAATGGCTCGACCGGTGGCATCGAGCTGTACGAAGGGGAGAGCGTCTGCGCCAGCCTGTTCTGCCAGTCGGCCAACCTGAACTCCACGGGCAGCAGCACCCACCTTTGGGCCACCCGCAACGGAGCGCCGGGGTCCGGAGTGCACCTGGAAGCCTTCAGCGGGCCGGCGGGTGAACTGGGTTACGTATTGCTGGGCACTTCCGCCCAAGCGCCGGGTTCGCCCGTGGGCGGAGGGATCCTCTGCCTGGCCGGCACCCTCGGGCGTTACAACGTGATCGGCGGAGCCCTGAACTCGATCGGCCAATTCGATGGAACCGGCGTGCTGCAGAACCTGGTCGGCACATCGCAGACCGGCTCGGGATTCGATGTCCCGATGGCCCTCCCGCTCGCCGGCAGCCCGACCCTCACCACAGGGCAAACCCTCTACTTCCAACTCTGGCACCGCGATACCCCCATGGCCCCCGGGGCATCGAACCTCTCGAACGGCTTGGCCGTGACCTTCTGAGCCCACCTCCGCACGGGGCCCGGTGGACAGACCGGGCTCCGTACGAACCTTGAAACCTATGCGAGCAGGTCCCGGACCACGCGGCCGGCGACGTCGGTGAGGCGGTATTGGCGGCCTTGGTGGGCGTAGATCAGGCGTTCGTGGTCGATGCCGAGTTGGTGCAGCAGGGTGGCGTGTAGGTCGTGTACGGAGACGGGGTTCTCGACGATGTTGTAGCCGTAGTCGTCGGTGGCGCCGTAGACGATGCCGGGCTGGAAGCCGCCGCCGGCGACCCACATGGTGAAGGCGCGCGGGTGGTGGTCGCGGCCGTAGTTGGTCTGGGTGAGGGTGCCCTGGCTGTAGACGGTGCGGCCGAACTCGCCGCCCCAGAGCACGAGGGTCTCGTCGAGCAAACCGGTGCGTTCCAGGTCGCGGATCAGGCCGGCGAGGGGCTGGTCGACGGCTTTGCACTGCAGGCGGATCTCGCCGGGCAGGTTGTTGTGCGCATCCCAGCCGCGCATGAAGAGCTGGATGAAGCGCACGTCGCGCTGGGCGAGGCGGCGGGCGAGCAGGCAGTTGGAGGCGAAGGTGCCGGGCTTGCGCACCTCGTCCCCGTAGAGGGCGAGGGTCTCTTCGGATTCGCTCGAAAGGTCGGTGAGTTCGGGCACCGACATCTGCATGCGATAGGCCATTTCGGCCTGTTCGATGCGCGTCTGGATGCCCGGATCGAAACGTTCGCGGGCTTCGTGTTCGTTGAGTTCCGTCGCGAGGTCGAGCATCGCGCGGCGTTCGCTGCGGGGCAGGCCGGACGGGTCGCGCAGGAAGAGCACCGGGTCGGCGCCGCTGCGGATCTTGCAGCCCGCGTGGGATCCGTTCAGGAACCCGCTGCCCCAGAAACGCTCGGACAGGGCCTGCATGTTGCCGAAACCCTGGGAGATCAGCACCACAAAGGCGGGCAGGTCGCGGTTGGCGCTGCCCAGGCCATAACTCAGCCACGAACCGAAACTCGGGCGGCCGGGTTGTTGGCTGCCGGTCTCCATGAACGTGATCGCCGGCTCATGGTTGATCGCGTCGGTGTGCATCGAGCGGATGAAACACAAACGATCGGCGACGCCGGCCAGGTGCGGCATGAGCTCACTGATCCACACGCCGTCCTGCTGGTTCTTATGCTTCTGGAATTCGAACAGCGACGGCGCCACGGGGAACTTCGCCTGGCCCGAGGTCATCGTGGTCAGGCGTTGGCCCTGACGGATTGAGTCGGGCAGTTCTTCACCAAACCGCTCGCGCAGGTTCGGCTTGTAGTCGAACAGGTCGAGTTGGCTCGGTGCGCCTTCCATGTGCAGGTAGATCACCCGCTTGGCACGCATGGGCAGGTGCAGGCCGGGCGGCGGCCCGTCCTGCAGAATGCCCGCGAGGGCCTGGCGTCCGAGCAGGCCGGCCAAGGTGGCGGCACCCAGGCCGAATAAACGCCGGCGCGTCAGCAGGCGCCGCGACAGATCGAAGGGGTCGGGATTCATCCGTTCGTGAGGCTGCTGTGGTGGTTGAGGAGGCCGTGGGCGATCAGCGTCCAGGCGGCGAGTTGCGCGCGGTCGAGGGCGCCGGGGATCGGCGTCACGCCGCCTTCGAGCCAACCCTGTCCGGCACCGGGATCCTCGCGGTAGCGCTGCTCGGCCTGCGCCAGGTATCGCTGCAGGAGTTCGAGCTCCGTGCCGTCGGGCGCGCGGCCGCACAGGCGCCGGAACATGTGCACCAGGCGGGCGCGGGTATCCCCCGATTCCGCGAGCGTGCGCGCCGCCAGCACCCGGGCCGCCTCACGGAACTGCTCATCGTTCCAAAGGGCCAGGGCCTGCAAGGGCGTCTCCGTGCGCGCGCGCGTCACCACGCACGACTCGCGCGTGGGGGCGTCGAAGATCATCATCGTCGGCGGCGGACAGGCGCGTTTCCAGTACGTGTAGAGGCTGCGGCGATGCAGGTCGCCGTCCATGCCGCGCTCGAAGAAGCGCGTGTTGGAGGCGGGCATGGCCACCTCGCGCCAGAGGCCTTCGGGCTGGTAGGGTTTGACCGAAGGACCGCCGAAGGACTCGTCGAGAAGGCCGGCGGCGTACAGGGCCTGGTCGCGCAGGCGCTCCGCGTCGAGCCGCAGGCGCGGATGGTGGCTGAGGCGCGTATTGTCGGGGTCGGCTTCGAGGGCGGCGGCGCTCGCCGTGGCCGACTGCCGATAGGTGCGGCTGTTCACAATCAGCGACAGCAGGTGCTGCCGGTCAAAACCGCTTTCGACGAACTCCACCGCCAGCCAATCGAGCAGTTCCGGGTGGCTCGGCCACGCGCCCTGGAAGCCGAAGTCGCCGGACGTGGCCACCAGGCCGCGGCCGAAGATCTGCTGCCAAAGTCGGTTGACCGCCACGCGCGCCACGAGCGGGTTGTCCGGGGCGCACAACCAACGCGCGAGGTCGAGGCGGGTGAGGCCCTGGGCGGGGGCGCCCTGCACCAGCGCGGCGGGCAGGTGCGCGGCGACTGGGCGCTGCTTGTCGGGGTGGTCGTATTGGCCACGCGCGAGCACGAAAACTTCGCGCGGCATGGCGCGGTCGCGCATGACCATCGTGCGCGGCACGGCGGCGTTCAGCGTGTCCCGTTGCGCCACGAGGTCATTGCGGGTGGCTTCGCGCGCGGCGTAGTGGGGGGAATGGCGCCGGCGCCAGGCGTCCTTGGCGACCGCGAGCCGTTCGGCGGTGGCCTCGCCAGTGCCCTGGACCAGCAGCGGCAGGAACTGCGCCTGCACTCCCGGCAGGGGGGCCACCGCTTCGAAGGCGAAACCCGCCGCGCCGCCGGTGTTGATCACCTCGAGCACCAGCGTATTGCGGCCCGCCTGCAAAGCGAGTTTGGCACGGTCCTGATCGAGCGAACAACCGCGGTCCACGCGCCGTTCAGCCACCTGCGCTCCGTTCAGGAACAGCCGGAAACCGTCGTCCGAGCCCAGGGCCACCTCGATCTCCATCGGGGCCGCGCAGTAGATCTCGCGCGCGACGAAATGCACGTTGCGGCCATCCGACAGGGAATTCACCACACCATCGCGGAACTCGGCGCGGTAGTTCCAAGCGATCTTGTCGCCGGCGAACTTCGCCTCGAAATCGACCGGACCTTCGGGGCCAAAGGTCGCCGTGTAGGGTTCGGAGCCGTCCAGTTCGAAGGGCCCCGCGTGGTACCACCGACCGAACATCGGGGGCACCTGGGCTAGGTTCTCCTCCGGCAACGAAGCCACGTGCAGTCCGATGTGGCCGAGCGTGTGCTGCGCGTAGATGCTCAGGTACTCCAGGTCGATTTCGAGCCGGGTGCCGCCTTCGAAGCCAAACGCCTTATCCGCCAGCAACCACAATACGCGCTCCCCGTCCTTGCGGTGCGCGTCGATGGCCCAACCCTTCGACGGCCCGCGCAGCAGGCGCTGTTCGTGGTAGTCCTCGTTGCCCTGGGCATGGTCGGCCCACAGCCAAGTCCATTCGAGTTCGCGGGTCCGCGTTGGGTCCACGATCGAAACCGCGCGCGCATGCACCGCCGTGAGCACCGCGTTGCCGTTGGCGGCGCGGCCGGGTCTACCGAGCGGCAGGTCGGGGTGGCCGAGTGCATCGATTTCGAGCAGGCGCAGATCCGTGGCCTGGGTTTCGAGCACGACGTGCTGCACCTCGGTGGCCGGGTTCTCGCCCGAAGCGAGCACGGTGCCGGCGGCGGTCACCGTCAACGTGGTGCCCTTGTCCGCGTGCGCGGCGACCACGGTGCTTGGCTGCCAAGCGAGGCCCACGGTGGCGGGCAGGTCCCGCTGGAAGGCCTGCCATGCTTCGACCTCGGCGGGTTCCATCTCCAGCAACGCCGCTTCGGCCGCGGTGATCGCGCCCGCCAGCCGTTCGCGCTCGCGCGTCTGCTCGGCGGTCGGCACTTCGAGATTCGGCGCAAACGCCCGTTTCGGGTCGGGCTCCTGGCTATAGAGCCCGACTTCGTCGTTGTGCGCGAAGAAGGCGAACAGCCCGTAGTAGTCCTCCTGCGGGAACGGATCGAACTTGTGGTCGTGGCAGCGCGCGCAGCCCAAGGTCACGCCGAGGAACACCTGCGCGGTGGTTTCCGCCCGGTCGGCGGCGTACTCGACGAGGTACTCGGCATCGATGGCGCCACCTTCGTCGGTGATCACGTGGTTGCGCAGGAACCCTGTCGCCACCTGCCCGTCGATGCCCGCATCGGGCAGCAGGTCGCCGGCGAGCTGCAGGGTCACGAAGCGGTCGAAGGGCATGTTGTCGCGGTACGCGCGCAGCACCCAATCGCGCCAAGGCCAGATCTGCCGGCCCGCATCGGTGTGGATGCCGTTGGTGTCCGCATAACGCGCCTGGTCGAGCCACGGGCTCGCCATGCGTTCGGCGTGGCGGCTCCGATAGGGCTCCTCGGTCATGAGCCGCGTCACCAGGGTCGCCCAGGCTAGGTCCGGGTCACAGGTAGCGAGCGCACCGAGATAGGCATCCAGCTCCTCGGGCGTGGGAGGCAAACCGGTCAGGTCGAGGAACAGGCGGCGCACCGCGATGGCGGCATCGGCGGGCGGCGCGGGTTCAAGCCCGGCCTGTTCGAGGCCTTGGCCAATGAAGAAGTCGATGGCGTTCTCCGTGCCCGCGGGCAACGCCGCCTTCTGCGGAGGAATCCACGCCCAGTGGGGTTCGTACTGGGCGCCCTGTTCGATCCAGCGGCCCACCAAGGCGCGCTCTTCTTCGGAAAGCGGCTTGCGGTGCGAATCGGCGGGCGGCATGCGCTCTTCCTCATCGTCGCAGGCGAGCCGGTACCACAGCTCCGAGGCCGACAGGTCGCCGGGCACGATCGCAGCCACCCCGTCGCGGACGCGCAGGGCCTCGTCGCGCAGGTCGAGCCGCAGCTCCGCCTCGCGCCGCGACGGATCGGGGCCGTGGCAATGGAAGCAGCGGTCCGAAAGGATCGGACGGATGTCGCGGCCGTAGGAGACCGGGGCGGGGTCGCCGGGTCGAACCGCGGTGGCGGCCAGGACCGGGAGCAGCAGGGAGGCGGTGGCGAGGCCGGACAGGGGAAGCGGCATGGCCACAGGGTAGCCCGCCGCGGCGATTTTGTGCGGACCTGTACCCGCGGGCGAACTGCCCTGGGAAAGCCCTGGTCCCGCCGCGCCGCCTCCGGCATCCTGGGCCCGCTCCCGTCCCACGCCGCAAAGCCCCATGGATATCGTCACCTGGAACGTCAACTCGGTGCGCGCGCGCCTGCCGCGCGTGCTGGAATTCCTCGACTCCCGCCGCCCCGACGTGGTCTGCCTGCAGGAGATCAAGGTGATCGACGAGGGGTTTCCGCGGGAACCGATCGAAGACCTGGGGTACTCGATCGAGACGTTTGGTCAGAAGACTTACAACGGCGTGGCGGTGCTCTCGAAACACCGCATGGAGGACGTGCGGCGCGGGTTCCCGACCGATGGGCCCGACGCGGCGGCGCGCGCCATCGCGGTCACGATCGGCGACGTGATCCTGCTGAACCTGTACGTGGTCAACGGCAAGGAGGTCGGCGACGTCAAGTACCACCACAAACTCGAGTGGTTGGATCAGCTCGCCACCTACGTGGCCCAGGAGTTCCCGATGGGGGAGAAGGTGGTGCTCACCGGCGACTTCAACATCACCTTCGACGACCGCGACGTCTACGATCCCGAGGCGTGGCGCGAGCGCATCCTGTGCAGCACCCCCGAGCGCGAGGCTTTGGCCAAGGTCATGCAGCCGGGCCTGATCGACGCCTTCCGCCACTTCCACGACGAAGCAGGCGTCTATACGTGGTGGGACTTCCGCACGCGGGGCTTCCAGCGCGGCAACGGCCTGCGTATCGACCACTTCCTGGTTTCGCAGCCCGCCCTGGACGCCAGCGAAGACGTCTGGGTGGATATGGAGTTCCGCGACGGAGAGAAACCCTCCGACCACGCGCCGGTGTTCTTACGCCTGCGCTGAGTCGGGCGGGAAGCCGAAGTGGGCGGCGAGGGCCAGGGAGGCGCGCTGTTCCACGTCGGGTTCGACGAACACGGCTTCGAGCACCGATTGGGGGGCTTCGAGCTTCTGCACCAGGAGATCGACGAGCACCTCGAGGGGCAGCTCTTCGGGCAGTTCGTCCTTGGACTTGAGCCGCGAGCGCACCGCCTTGCGCAGCTGGCGCACGAGGCGCTCGGTGCGGTCCTCCGCCGGTTCGGTCTCGGGCAGGGGCGCCACGCGCACCAGCCGGTAGGGGTGCTCGGACGGCACCTCTTGGATGGTCACCCGGCCGCGGCCGAGCACCCAGATCAGGTACCGGCCGTCATCGGTCTTGTCGTAGCGCACCACCTCGCCGAGCCCCGCCACGGACAACACCGGGGGCGGGCCGCCTTCGGTGCGCCGTTCGAGCAGGGTGCCCACCACGAGCTGGCCGCTGGCGTCGAGGATGTCGCGCATGAGCGCCTTGTAGCGGTCCTCGAAGATGTGCAGCGGAAGCAGCTGATGCGGGTACAGAAAGACCCGCGGCAGGGGCAGCAGCGGGATTTCGGGGCCGCTTTGGGCGAGGTCCGGCCGCGGGGGCCAGGTGTCCGGGATGCGTTGCTCAGCCATCGGAGACCCCTATCATAGGCCAGGGCGGGGGGGGAACCTTCCCCAGGGTGGGCAACGGGGTGTCCACGTTGTTGTAAGTGGCTTTTGTGAAATGCCTTATGGCTGGAAGTCCGGTCGGCGCGCGCGCCGCTGGGGCCCTGTAGCCCCCTTCTCGGGCCCCTGGGGCTTGCCCCCCCGGCGCAATCGGCCCCGCTCCGGTTGCGGGCCCCGTGGGGCAGTCCTATTCTGGTCGCCTCAAAATCCGATTCGGCCCCGCCCCCGCCCATGAGCTCCCCTTCCCACCCCCAAGTCGTGGTCACCCACGCCCTGCGCACTCCCATCGGCAGGTACCTGGGATCCTTCGCCGACCTCAGCGGGGTCGACCTGGGAACGAGTGTGGTGCGTGACCTGCTGTCGCGTCCGGGGGTGCCGGTGGACCAGATCAGCGAGGTCTTTTTCGGCAACGGTCGCCAGGCCGGTGGCGGTCCGAACCCCGCGCGGCAGGTGACCGTGCGCGGCGGGTTGCCGGATAGCGTGTACGCCACGACCATCAACATGGCGTGCGGCAGCGGTCTCAAGTCGATCCAACTGGGCCAGGATGCGATCCGCCTCGGGCGGGCGCGCGCGGTGCTCGTGGGTGGGCTCGAAAGCATGAGCGGTCTGCCGTTCTTCCTGCCCAAGTTCCGCCGCGGCTATCGTCTCGGCCATGACAAGGTCGTCGACGCGATGTACCGCGACGGTTTCGACTGCCCGCTGGCGGAGATGGTGATGGGGGCGACCGCGGAAGGTCTGGCCCAGGAACTCGGCATTAGCCGGGCGCAGCAGGACGAGTTCGCCCTCGGCAGCCAGCAGAAGGCCGCCGCCGCCCAAGCCGCGGGCCGTTTTGACGCGGAGATCTCCAAGGTGGAAGTCGTCGGTCGCAAGGGCACCACCGTGGTGTCGGCCGATGAACACCTGCGCCCCGACACGACCATGGAGAGCCTGGCGTCCCTGCCGCCGGTCTTCGACCGCAGCAAAGGCACGGTGACCGCCGGCAACTCGTCGGGCATTACCGACGGCGCCGCGGCGCTGCTCCTAATGGACGCGGAACTAGCCGCCGCCCAGGGCCTCCAGCCCCTGGCCGTGCTCGGCGAAACCCGCGCCGCCGGTGTGGATCCCAAGGTCATGGGCATCGGCCCGGTGCCCGCCGTGCGCGCCCTCGAAGCCGTCAATGGCATGGGGGTCGATGCGTACGACCTGATCGAACTCAACGAAGCGTTCGCCGCCCAGGTCCTGGCCTGCGACCGCGAGCTGAAGTTGCCGATGGACCGTGTGAACGTGAACGGCGGTTCGATCGCGCTCGGCCACCCGATCGGCGCCACCGGCGCGCGCATCGTGGTGACGATGCTGCACGAGATGGCGCGCCGCGACGCCAAACACGGCCTCGCGACCCTGTGCATCTCCGGCGGCATGGGCCTAGCGACGGCCTTCCACCGGTAGACCCAGGACCAAGAACCTCCCAAGGGGCCCGCACGGCGGGTCCAATCCTCGAATCCTTCCCCCAGCACCCAAGAGCGGACCCCCAATGGAAATCAAGAAAGTCGGCGTGATCGGATGTGGCCTGATGGGCCACGGCATTGTTCAGGTGGCGGCCCAGGGCGGCTTCCATGTGGTGGCCTTCGAGGCCGACGGCGGCGCCCTTGAGAAGGGCCTCGGCCGCATCCAGAAGAGCCTGGCGAAACTGGCCGAGAAGAACGTCGAGAAGGGCAAGATGGACGCGAACGCCGCCCGCGATTGGGCCACCGCGACCTTCGCCAACATCCAGGGCAGCACCGACAAGGCCGAGCTGGCCGATTGCGACCTGATCGTCGAAGCCATCGTCGAGAACCTGGACGTCAAGAAGAGCCTGTTCGCCGAGCTGGGCCGCATGGTCAAGCCGAGTGCGATCTTCGCGTCCAACACCTCGTCCTTCCCGATCGGGGAGATGGCCGATGCTTCCGGTCGCCCCGAGCGTTTCGTGGGTCTGCACTTCTTCAACCCGGTGCAACTCATGCGCCTGGTGGAGGTCGTGCGCACCGACAAGACCGACGCTGGCGTCTTCGAGGCCGCACGCCGTTTCGGTACCGCCTGCGGCAAAACCGCCGTCTCCTGCAAGGACACCCCCGGTTTCGTCGTGAACCGCCTGCTGGTGCCCTACATGGTGCAGGCCATCCAGATGCTCGACCGTGGTGATGCCAGCAAGGAAGACATCGACGCCGCCATGCAGCTCGGCTGTGGGTACCCGATGGGCCCGCTGACCCTGACCGACTACGTGGGTCTCGACACCACCCTCTCGATCCTCGAGGGCTGGTGCGAGCGGTACCCGAACGAGCCGGCTTTCGCCATCCCGCAGTCCCTGCGCAGCAAGGTGAAAGAAGGCAAGCTGGGTCGCAAGACCGGCGAAGGCTACTACAAGTGGGAAGGAGACAAGAAAGCGTGATGACCCGAATCCTTGCCCTGATCGCGGCGTGTGGCCTGATGCTTTTTGCATCGGCCGCGCCGATCCAGGCTTCTGAGGTGCAGGTCACCTGGGAGGCCACCCGCTACTTCGTCGAGGGCGAAGCCCTCATGGTGCACCTGCGCCTGGAAGTGGTCGGGGAGCAGCCGGTCGAGCTTGAGCCCTGGGCCTTGTCCGCCGCCGCCTTCTCGGTGGACGGACATGCCCTGGGCGGGCGCACGGGCAAGAAGAGCCTGGCCCTGGAGCCGGGACAGGTGTTGGAGACGCGTTTGAACCTGGCGAAAGCCGTGACCAAACTCGACTCCTTCAACCGTCGTCACTTCCAGCTTTCGTACCACGGGGCGGGCAGCACCCAGCCCCAGCAGATCCTGTTCTTCGAAGCCGCGGAAAAGGGCATCGAGTTCATGGAGCTGCCCAAGGAACAGCTCGCGGACTACCAGGTGCTGCTGCGCACCAACCGCGGCGACATCTGGATCGACCTGTGGCCGGACGTGGCCGAGAACCACGTGCGCAACTACTTGGATCTGGCGTACACCGGCTACTACGACGGCAGCCAGTTCCACCGCGTGATCCCGAACTTCATGATCCAGGGGGGGCGCAACAAGCAGGGCATCAAAGCCCCGCGCACCCTGAATGCGGAGTTCAGCGACCGCAAACACGTGCGCGGTGTGCTTTCGATGGCGCGGCTGGGGGACGACATCAACTCGGCCACCACCGAGTTCTTCCTGATGCACGTGCGCTACCCGTCGCTGGACGGCAAGTACACGGCCTTCGGGCAGACGATCGAGGGGCTTGAGGTGATCGACAAGATCGTCGTCACCGGCAACCCAACCTTCTCGAGCAACGATCCGCGCGGCTTCACCCCGACGAGTCCGCAGGTCATAGAACGGGCCCTGGTGGTGCGCAAAGTCGCGCCGCCCGAGGTCAAGGAACCCAAGCAAGAAGAGAAATAGGGCCCCCCGGCCCGACCGCAACCATGACCGATGCCCAACAAGGCCCGCGGGTGGTCCTGAAGACCACCGCCGGCGACATGACCCTGGCCTTCCGCCCCGACAAGGCGCCCGGCCACGTGGAAAACTTCCTGAAGCTGGCCCGCGAAGGCTTCTACACCGGCACGCGTTTCCACCGCGTGATCCCCGGCTTCATGATCCAGGGCGGCGATCCCAATACCCGCGACGATGGCAAGGGCCCCTGGGGCACCGGCGGTCCGGGTTATCAGATCAAAGCCGAGTTCAACGACCTGCCGCACAAGCGCGGCGTGCTGTCGATGGCCCGCAGCCAGAACCCGGATTCGGCCGGCAGCCAGTTCTTCATCTGCCACGGCGACGCCCGCGGGCTCGATGGCCAGTACACCGTCTTCGGCATGTTGGTCGAGGGCGAAGACACCCTGGACGAGATCGCCGGCGCCCCCTGCGAGCGCAGTGGGGAAGGTTCCCGTCCGAAGAACCCCGTTCAGATCGAATCGATCACCGTGCTGGAGGACTGATCCCATGGCCTACGAAAACATCCTGCTGGCGAAAGACGGCCGCGTGGCGACGATCACGATCAACCGGCCCGACAAGATGAACGCCCTGAACCACCAGACGCTGACCGAGCTGGCGCACGCCCTCGACGACGTCAAAGCCGACGATGCGATCGCGGCCCTGGTGATCACCGGCGCGGGCGAGAAGGCCTTTGTGGCCGGCGCGGATATCAAGGAACTGCTCGAAGTCGCCGGCAACGACACCGGCGCGGCCGAGCTGGCCGGTTTCGGGCAGGGCGTCTTCCGCCGCCTCGACGACCTCGGGAAGCCCTCGGTGGCCATGATCAACGGCTTCGCCCTCGGCGGCGGCTGCGAACTGGCCCTAGCTTGCACCCTGCGCACCGCCTCGAACAAGGCGCGTATGGGCCTGCCCGAAGTGAGCCTGGGCATCATCCCCGGCTACGGCGGCAGCCAGCGCCTGGCGCGCATCGCCGGCCCCGGCGTGGCGCGCGAGTGGATCCTGACGGGCGACATGTTCGGCGCCGACGAAGCCCACCGCGTGGGCGTGATCAACCGCATCTTCGAACCGGAGGCTTTGGCCGAAGGCACCCAGAAGCTCGTGGCGTCGATGCTGAACAAGGGGCCGATCGCCCTGCGCTTCGGCATGGAAGCCGTGCTGCGCGGTTGGGACATGGAACAGACCCAGGGCGAGGTCATGGAGACCGAGTACTTCGGCAAGGCCGCCCTGACCGAAGACATGAAGGAAGGCATGGCTGCTTTCCTCGAGAAGCGCAAGGCCAACTTCACCGGCAAATAGCCGAGTTTCCCCATGAAGCAAGACATCGTCATCCTGGCCGGTGCCCGTACGCCCATGTGCGAATACGTGGGTACCAAGGGCTTCGGCAAGTTCAAGGACATCTCCGCCATCGACCTGGCCGCGCACGCGAGCAAGGCCGCCATCGAACGTTCCGGCATCGACGTGGCGAGCATCGACCACGTGGTCATCGGCAACGTGCTGCAGAGCAGTGTGGACGCCCTCTACGGCGCGCGCCACGTGGCCCTCAAGGCGGGCGTGCCCGAAGCGACCCCGGCGCTGACCGTCAACCGCCTGTGCGGCAGTGGCATCCAGTCGATCGTGAATGCTGCGCAGATGATCCGGCTCGGCGAAGCGAGCACCGTGCTCGCCGGCGGCGCTGAAAACATGAGCCAGGCGCCTTACGTGCTGTACGGCGCGCGCACCGGCTTCCCGTTGGGCCAGGCGCCGCAGATGCAGGACAGCCTGTTCGCGAGCCTGTACGACCCGATCGCCGATTCGTACATGGCGCAGACCGCCGAGCGCATCGCGCGCCGCTTGAGCATCACCCGCGACCAGCAGGACGAGTACGCCCTGCGCAGCCACATGCTGGGCGCCGCGGCGGTGAAAGAAGGCCGGTTCGCGGAAGAGATCGCGCCGGTGACCATTGCCTCGCGCCGCGGGGACATGGTCGTGGATACCGATGATCACATCCGTCCGGACACCACGATCGAAGGCCTTGCGGGCCTGCGTCCGGCCTTCGGCAAGGATGGCACGGTCACCGCGGGCAACGCTTCCGGCATCGTCGATGGCGCCGCCGCCGTGGTGGTGACCACCGCCGAACGCGCCGCCGGCCGCCCGGTGCTTGCGCACGTGCGTGGTTGGAGCTACGTCGGTGTCGATCCCAAGGAAATGGGCATCGGCCCGGTGCCGGCGATCCGCAAGCTGATGGACGACGCGGGCATGAAGCTCGACTCCGTCGACCGCGTCGAGATCAACGAGGCCTTCAGCGCCCAATACCTGGGTTGCGAGAAGGAACTCGGCCTGGACCGCGACAAGTGCAACGTGAACGGTGGCGCGATCAGCCTGGGGCACCCCCTGGGCGCGACCGGCACCCGTCTGATCCTGACCCTGGCCCTGGAGCTCAAGCGCTCCGGCAAGCGCTTCGGCGTGGCTTCCGCCTGCATCGGCGGCGGCCAGGGCATCGCCATGTTGATCGAGAACCCCTCCGCCTGACCCTGCCGGGCTAGCCGTCATGAATCCGCTGATCCACACCCGCCCCGATGGCACCCGCGTGGTGCGACTGACCCCGGGCAAACGCATCCTGTTCCTGACCAAGGACCTGGAGCAGATCCGCAGGCAGCTCGCGGGGCAATTGGATCTCTCGATGACCGACGTGCGGCCCGAGGATCTGCTCGACGACATCAACACCGACACGATGACTCCGGCTTGGGTCTGTTTCCGACACAAGCCGGAGGACATCGCGCTCGATGCCTATGCGGGGCTCGTGGATGGCGAAGGCAAACGCGTCTTCGGCACCCGCGCGCTGATGGACGGCAATTTCGAGGTGATCGTGTCCGGCCAGCGCAAGGGCACCGGTTCGAGCCGCGAAACCGCGCCGCAGTGCGAGAAGTGGTCGGGCATCCACTTGGTGATCGCTTCGAGTTTTGCGCCGATCCACGAGCGCAACAACTTGAACCTCGGCCAGCTCATGGCGGACCACGCCGTGCTGGCGCGCCTGCAGGCCGGCGAGGAGATTCCCCTCGATGAGCTGACGGCGGCCTATGACCCGGTCACCCGCGTGATGCTCGAATCGGGCGGACTGTTCGCCTTCAACGCCAAGGTGGCCCGCGGCGAAGCCAGCGTGCCCCTTCCGACGACGGCGAAGCGGCCGATGACGATGGCGGAGAAGATCCTCGCCCGCAAGGTGGTGGGGGCGGGTGGTTCGATGAACCTGGAGCCCGGCGACGTGTGCCTGGTGCAGGTCGACGGCGGCTATAGCCACGAGTTCACCACGGCCCAGGTGCATCACTTCCTCGGCCAGGAGTACGGCGCGGACTACCAGGTCCAGAACCCGGGCAAGTTCGCCGTGTTCGAAGACCACCTGCTGTACGCCACCGGCGTGCCGCGCATGGCGCCCTTCGCCGACCAGATCCAGACCCTGCGCGACCTACAGAACGCCTTCCAGCGCCATACCGGCGTGCGCGACTACTCCGCGAAAGACGGTGTGTCCCCGGGCATCTGCCACCAGGTCGCCCGCGAACAATTCGTCGACCCCGGCGACTTCATCCAAGCCACCGACAGCCACACTTGCATGGGCGGCGGCGGCAACGCGCTGACCTACGGCGTGGGCGCCACCGAGTACGCGGGCCTGATCTATTCGGGCTTCACCTTCGTCGAAGTGCCCGAGTCGATCCGCTTCGACCTCGTCGGCACCCTCGATCCGGGCTGCACCGCCAAGGACGTGATCCTGCACATCCTCGACACCTACGCGAAACGCGAGGACACCCTCGACCGCGTGATGGAGTTCGGCGGCCCGGGCCTGGCGTCCCTGTCGATGGACGAGCGCGCCACCCTGTGCAACATGGCCACCGAGTGCAGCGCCAAATCGGGCATCTGCGAGGCGGACGGAGCCACGATCGATTGGATCGTTGCCCATCGCCCCGGGGTTTCCCGCGAGGCGCTGCAAAAGGGCACCGTGGCTCCCGACGCCGACGCGCACTACGACGGCGGCCGCTACACGATCGATCTTTCTGCCATCCGTCCCATGGTCGCCGAACCCGGCGATCCGACCTATGGCAAGGCGATCTCGGACCTAGGCGAAGTGCGCATCGACATCGCCTACGCCGGCTCGTGCACCGCGGGCAAGGAGGACGACTTCGACTACTACGCGCGCGTGTTGCAGGAGGCCCTGGATGCCGGCCTGAAAGTCGCGTCGCACGTGTCGATGTACGTGCAATACGGCAGCGAAGCCGTGCGCGACTATGCGCGGGCCAAGGGTTACGACAAGGTCTTTGAGCGCGCCGGCGTGCGGGTCATCGACCCCGGCTGCGGCGCGTGCATCGGTTGCGGCCCGGGTGTATCGGACAACTCCGAGCAGGTCACCGTCAGCGCCATCAACCGCAACTTCCAGGGCCGCAGCGGCCCGGGCAAGCTGTACCTCGCCTCGCCGCTGACCGTCGCCGCCAGCGCGGTGATGGGGCACATCGTCGCGTGGCAACCGGGCATGTTCGAACATGCCTCGACGGGGACGAGGTAGGGGGGCATCTGCCTCTGCTGCCGCTGGAATAGTGTTACGTACGGAAGCGGGTTTAAGTTGTCACGTTATTCGGCGCGTGCCGCTGTCGATACGACAGCGGCACGCGCCGAATAACGTGACAACTAAACCCGCTTCCGTACGTACACTATTCCAGCGGCAGCCCCAACCCCAATTCCCCTCATTTCCGAATCCAAGGGTACCCTGGCAAGATCCTCCCGCCCCATTCCAACCCCAGGCCAAACCCCATGCTCTTCCTCCTTCCGGCCCTGCTCCTCGCAAGCCCTGCCCCCCAGGGCATCCGCACCCCCGAGGTCCTCTCCAACCCCAGCGCCCATCCCGCCGCCGGCCTGCAGTCCACCGCAGCCGTTGCGCCCCTCGGCACGCTTCCTGTGGTCATGCTCACGGGCTACTGGCCGCCCACCAACGAAGCGGTGCGCCGTTTCTCTCCCAGCCCCACACAAAACCCGCTCGGTTGGATCGGCGCCGATTGGGAAGGGCGTGGGTACGACGTGTATTCGTACTTCCCTGAGTTCACACCGCCGAACTGCTTCTCCTGTGGCACCGGCACCGGGGACCTCGAAGTCGACTACCAGGACACTTCGGCGGACTTCTGGGCCATCGCCAACGCGTTGCAGCCCGTGGCCATCATCACCTTCAGTCGGGGGGCCATCGGGCTCTCTTGGGAGGTGGAGATGAATCAGTACAACCGTACGTCGTGGGTGAACGACTACGTCGCTCCGACCCAGCCAACCCCGGTGCCGCCGGATGCGAGCGTGCCGGGCAACTACCTGCGCCTCTCCAGCCTGCCCGTCGATCGCATCGTGCAGGCGGTGACCCAGGCAAACCTGGGCCTGGCGCCGGCGGTGTGCTACTCGGGCAACGGTGGGGGCTTCGTGAGCGAGTTCATCGCCTATCACGGGGTGTGGTACAAGGAACTGCACGACGACGCGGGGGACCCCACGCCGTGTTACGCCGCCGGGCACATCCACGTGGGCACCCAGGTCTCCTGGCCGGTGGCGGAGGAGGCGGTCAAAATCTCCCTGCGCGAGGTGCTTCTCAAGGTGGACTGCGCCCGCTCAGGCAACCCCTGCGACACCTGGTGCGATCCGATGGATGCCAACTCCACCGGCTTTCCCACGGTCCTGGCGGGCAGCTGGACCGCTCCCGGCGGCAGCAATCTGCACCTACGCGCCAGCTCCGGCCCGCCGGATCAATTCGGCTACTTCCTCGTCGGCAACGAACACAGTCTGCAAGGAGTGCCCATCAGTCAGGGCCGCCTTTGCCTGGGCACCGGCGCGGGAGCGATCCTGTCGCGCTACAACGTGGTGGGCACGGTGATGGACTCCCTGGGCCAATTCGACGCCACGGGTACCTTCGTCAACCTGAGCGGCACCTCCAGCACGGGCACGGGCTTCGATGTGCCCATGGCCCTGCCGTATCTGGCCGGATCGATCCAAGCCGGCCAGACCTGGCACTTCCAGCTCTGGCACCGGGAGGACATGGGGCAGGCGAACTTCTCGAATGCGCTCAGTGTGAACTTCTGATGGCCGTGGAATAGTGTTACGTACGGAAGCGGGTTTAAGTTTGACCTTCCCCGGATTTTTCGGACACCACAGATCGCGTGGAATACGCGAGGATATCCGAAATGCCGAAACGCAACCGAAGGAAGTTCACCCCTGAACAGAAGGCTGACGCCGTGCGCATCGCGCGGTCGTCCGGCAATGTGGCCAGCGTGGCCAGAGACCTCGACCTCCCCGAGTTGTCTGTACGCCTGGATCAAACAGGCCGAGATCGACGAGGGCGGCGGCGGGAAGGCGACCTTACGACCACCGAACGCGAGGAACTTCGCAAGCTTCGGCGCCAAGTCAAGGTACTGGAGCAGGAGCGAGAGATCCTAAAAAGGCCACGGCCTTCTTCGCCAAGGAACAAGATCGGCCTATGCGCTGATCGAGGCGGAGAAGGCAAAGCTCCCGGTGGCGGTGATGTGCCGAGCTCTGGGTGTCTCGCGAAGCGGGTACCACTCGTTCAAGGCGGACCCCCAATGGCAAGCGTGCAGCTCGAGACTCTGTGCTCCTGACCCACATCCGGCGTATCCACAAGGAAAGCCGGGAACCTACGGCAGCCCGCGCGCACATGCGCAGCTGCTCAGGGAGGGCATTTCTGCTGGGAAACACAGCGTTGCCAGGGTTATGCGATCCCACGAGATCACGTGGAAAGCCCGAAGGGCCTTCAAGTCCACGACCCGAGTCTCGCCACGACCTTGGCGATCCCTGACAACATCCTAAACCGCGAGTTCAGCGTCGAATCCAAGGATTCGGTGTGGTGTGCAGAACATCACTCCGATCCGAACGAAAAGGGGCTGGGTCTACCTCGCAGCCATCATCGATCTAGCCACGCGATTGATCGTCGGCTGGAAAATGGATAGCTACATGCGGTCGGACCTCGTCGAATCGGCACTCAAGAACGCGTGCCTGGCGAGAGCCGGCCCAGGATCTGATCCACCACCTGATCGTGGTAGGCAATATGCGAGCTTCTCCTATCAGAGCCTGCTGCTGAAGCACGGCATCCGCTGCAGCATGAGCCGCATTGGTGACTGCTGGGACAACGCGGTGATGGAGAGCTTCTTCGGCACCTACAAGCAGGAACTCCAGCACCACGCCAAGTGGGAGAACCTGGCTGAGGCCAGAGCAGCAACGATGGAGTACATAGAGATCTTCTACAACCGCAAACGACTCCACTCTACGCTCGGCTATCGAACTCCCAGGGAAGTGGACGAGGCGGCCAAGTGAGTTTTCAACAGGTTTTGAGTCTCCTCCCTGGACCCCTCCTCATCGGGGGCTCTGCCCCCGGATCGCCGCGCGGCGCCTCAGCCTGCTGAGGGCAGGCTTCGCGCGGCTCCCCGTAAACCAGAACTGTCAAGCGAGTCGCGCTTGACAGTCCCTGGCTGTGCAATCTCTACTGTCTGAATCCCGTTAGTTCGGTGTCCGAAAAACCGGAGGGTCAGTTGTCACGTTATTCGGCGCGTGCCGCTGTCGATACGACAGCGGCACGCGCGAATAACGTGACAACTTAAAACCCGCTTCCGTACGTAACACTATTCCACGGGCACCCGCGCGCAATACACCCGCCCCGGATCCCCAGTCAACGCCGTCTCGACCAACACCTCCAACCGACGCACCGGCACCGCCTCGAACACCGTCTTGCCATTCAGCGCCACGGTCACCGGTTGCTCCATATTCACCAAGGTATCATCGAGCAACACGGCCAGGCCTTCGCCCTGCGTGCCTTCGCGGGCGGGTTCGATGTCGATCGTGATCCGGTTGGCCGCGCGGTCGATGCGCGCATACACCGTGGCGCCGATGGCCGGTTTCTCCCAGAAAAGCCAATAGAACTGGCGCTTCCAATCCAAGGCCGGTTGCCAGACGACCGTGTCCTGAACGGGCACGCGGTCCAAGGACTTCAGTCGGGCGATATGGGCCTGGGGTCCGCCCTCGGGCGGGTCGTGGGCGCGGCCGTTCACCTCCCAATATTCGAATTGCTCGAAGCCGCCCCAGCGCTCCTTGGCGGCCGCGATGCGCTCGGCGGCAAAACGGTTCGGCCCCGGGGGCACGCGCGGGTCGTCGGCGCTCTGGTAGACGACCATCGGAACGTTGCGTAGGTTCGGAATGACCCCTTCGGCGAGGTCGATGATCTTCTCGGTGCCGAGCTCCATGATCGGACTCGGCGCGCCCGCCGCGGGCGCGAGGGCGGACACCCGGTCGGCGTGGTGCGCGCCGAGGGTCCACGAGCCGTAGCCGCCCATCGAGTGCCCGCAGAGCAGCACGTGGTCGGCGTCGACGCCGAAGGTGCGGCGCGCCTGTTCCACCAGGTCCCAGACCCATTCCTCGGTGCCCGAATCCGTCCAGCCGCATTCGGTGGCTTCGATGGCTTGGGGGGCGATCATCACGTACTCAAGCTCGTTGGCGGCCGGTTCGTACAAAGCCGCCGCCGGCCCTGCATCGGCGCTGCCCACTCCGCCGCCGTGCATGGCGATCATCAGGCCCTTGGGCTTTTTGGTTTTGCCGCCGACGATGTAGCGGCCGCGTTTGTTTTCCTCCCAATAAAAGCCATCGCCCTTGTCGAAGGGCAGGCCGGGTTGCTTGTCCCAGAGTTTGAGTAGTTCCTTGCGCCACTTGGCTTCGTCACGGGGACCGAGGTCCTCCGTGCGGGTGAGGGGAGCGAGTTGCTCGAGTTGTCGGGTTCGCGCAGCTCCGGTAGCCCGGCTGCCGAGGGTGAACACCTCGGCGGCGATTTCCTTGCATTGTTTTTGGCTCGGGGGGCGTTCGGCCTTGGATTGGGCGAAGCCGAGGGCTAGCAGGGCGGATAGCAGCGGGGCGAGGGTGAGCGATGGGAGAAGGTGTCGTGTCGCCATGGTTGCTGGATGCAGGCAGGCCTTTGGAGAGTCTGAATAACGCCAGCACCGAACCAGGTTCGATCGTTCCACATCCACGACGTGCTTCGCACGCCGTGAATTGTGGGACTGATCGAACCTGGGTTCGGTATACGTAACGCTATTCCAGACGGGAAATCTCCCCGTCCATGGCCTCAATCGCCCTGCGCCGATCCTGGGCCTCGATCGCAGCGCGCCGCATTCCCCGTCCAGTGCGCGCAGGGCTCGGATCGAGCACCAACATGCGGATCTGCTGCTGCAATTCCTGCACACCGGCATGCAACGGCATATCCTTTGTGGGCAGCAGTTCGGGATACGCCAAACGATGGGGCGCCAAGGGCAGGCAACCCGCCGCGACCGCTTCGAGCATCGCTAGCCCATAGAACTCATGCCGAGCCGTGGACACGACCACGTCGCAGCTGCCGAGCATCTCCGCATAGGCCGCGCGCGAGGGCAGCCATCCGCGGTGCACTATCCGGCTGGTGAGGCGGGCGAGAAGATCGTTGCACTCCGCCGGCGGCCGGTCCGCGAACTCACCCAGCAACACCAGTTCGAAGGCGAGTCCTTGCTCGAACAAGCGGCTCATCATCTGCAAGAACGACAGCGGATCCTTGTCGTACTCCCACCGGTGGGGGAAGGCGATGCGCAGCGGCGAGCCGGGCGTGGCACCGGTGCCGAGGGGGATGGCCGGAAGGTCGACGCCGAGGTACAGCACACCGGCCGCTTCGATGGGAGCCACCATGTCCACCGCCGGCCGCGGCTTCGGCAGGCGCGGCAACCAGTCGCGGACGGCCGCCAAGTACTCGTCCCGATGATAGTGGCTGTTGAAGAGCACCCGCCTGGCGAGGGGCAGCGACAACAATTGATGCCAAGCGGGCCCCAGGTCCGCGGCGAAAGGGTCCGAAGGCGAGCGCGGGTAGGTCAACTCGTTCTCGTGCATGTACATCAGCACCGGCAGCTGTGCGAGGCCGGACGGCAACCACGCGCGCAACTGCGCAAGGTCCACGAAATCGCTGACCCAAAGGGCCTCGAATCCCTGCCCCTCCAGCGCCCGCGCCTGCTCCGCGAGCACCACGCCTGCGCTGCCCAGCCGCCACTTCGCGTGGCGGGCAGGCAAACCCAGCACGTGCACATCGTGCCGCGACGCCGAGCGCCACGACTCTAGCCATTCGGAATGGCTGCCCCCCAGCCACGGTTCGAGCGCAAGTACCTTCATCGCTCCATTGTGGTGGGGGCCGGGTGGGGGCACCAGGGGTAGGTGTCCGAGCCGGCGGTGAGTGGCCGAGGTGCGGGAACTCGCGTCCGAGATTCGAAACGGGCTGTCTTCGGCGTTAGCATGCGCCTCCGACCCGGAGCAGAACCTTGGCACGCAAGCAATACAGCGTCATCCGCGACCCCGTGCACGGGGACGTCTACCTGACCCACGAGGAGATGCGTCTGCTCGACACCCCGGAGATGCAGCGCCTGCGTGGCATCAAGCAGCTCGGCACCACGTACCTGGTGTTCCCCGGCGCCGTACACACGCGTTTCGACCATTCGATCGGCACCGTGCACTGCACCCAGCAGCTGATCGACTCAGTCAACATGTCCTTCTCGCTGAACCCCGCCGCCAGCCTGGCGATCAGCGACGAAGAGGCGCGCGTCATCCGCATGGCCGCCCTGCTTCACGACGTGACCCATATCCCGTTCGGGCACAACATCGAGGACCAGGACGGCATCTTCGAGCGGCACGACAGCGCCTACCGCTACCAGCGCATGTTCGCCAAGGGCCGCGGCCTGGGGCGTGTGCTCGACGAACTCGGCGTGCGGGACACGGTCTATTCGATCCTGACCAAACCCGGCACCGAAGGCCGCCGCAGCGTGCCGACCTACTGGATGCAACTCCTGTCGGGCACGATTGCCGCCGACATCCTCGACTACCTGGCCCGCGACGCCTACTTCACGGGCCTCAAGCTCGCCGTCGACCAGCGCGTCACGAGCTACTTCAAGATCGACCGCGAGAGCGGCAACCTCTACATCGACCTCGCCAAACACGACCTTCTGCGCGAGGACATCCTGAGCGAAGTCGTGCGCCTGCTCGACGCGCGCTACTTCTTCAGCGAACGGGTCTACTACCACCACGCCAAGGTCAGCGCCGGCGCCCTCGTCGCCCGCGCCGTGGACCTATGCGTGCGCGGCGGCGCCGTGACCGAAGAGCAGCTCTACGACTGCACCGACGACTCGATCCTCGGCGTGCTCACCAAAGCCAGCAGCCAGCTGCCCGACGAAACCGGCCGCTTCGTGCGCACCCTGATCGAACGCTTCAGCGCCCGCCAGCTCTTCAAACGCGCCTGCGTCTTCCCCGCCTACGAAAACGAAGAGGTGCAGGAGAAACTCGTCACCCGCTTCTTCGCCGCCGGCGGCGCCGCCGAACGCGAGCGCGTCGAACAACGCATCGAAGACGCCGTGCATTTCGCCACCGGCCGCCGCATCCACGTCATCGTCTACTGCCCCGCCCGCCACATGCAGCTCAAAGAAGCCCGCATCCACGTGCGCTGGCCCGGCGAACCCGGCGTCCAGTCCCTATCCCACTTCGCCACCAAAGTCCCGCGCCTCGCCGACCTGACCCGCGCCTACCAAAACCTCTGGAAGTTCTACGTGCTGTGCAGCGACAGCGACCCGGAGGTTTTGGCCCAGGTGCAAAAGGTCGCCCAGATCAGATGGCGTGACGGCCGAGGTCGCGTTCGTGTAGCTCTGGACTTTGGAGATATGGGGCGTCGGCTTTTTGGCTTTGGGCGCTCACTTCCTGCCACCCCAAGCGACGCGCAGGCTGGCAGCGTGGATGGAAAACTGCGAGAATCAGGAGATGGACAAGGCTCCGTTCTCCCCCGAAATGCCCGATGGGCCGAGGCACTCGGAGCGGCGGGAGGCCCTGTGGCGCATCATCTTCCTGTCCGACACCCCGGCGGGGCGCGGGTTCGACGTGGCGCTGCTCTGGGCGATCGGGGCCAGCGTGCTCGTGGTGATGCTCGAGACGGTGCCCTCAATTGCGCGGGACTATGGGGCGTGGCTGCGAGGGGCGGAGTGGCTATTCACGGGGCTGTTCACGCTCGAGTTGCTCGTGCGGCTGTGGGTTTGCCGGCGGCCGTTGCGGTATCTGCGCAGCTTCTTCGGGGTGGTCGATGTGATCGCGATCGTGCCGACGTACTTGCAGCTCTTTGTGGTGGGCACGCAGTACCTGGCGGTGGTGCGCATCTTGAGGCTGCTGCGCATGTTCCGGATCTTCAAGATGGCCCATCACATCGGCGAGGCGGGGCTCCTGCTCAGCGCGCTGCGGGCTTCGAAGCGCAAGATCCTGGTGTTCCTGCTGGCGGTGATGACCCTGGTGTGCATCGAAGGAACGCTGATCTATGTGGTCGAGAGTCGGGCCAATCCGCAGTTCTCGAGCATTCCCCAGGCAATCTATTGGGCCATCGTGACGATCACGACGGTGGGGTATGGGGACATGGCGCCGGTGACGGTGCTGGGCAAGGTGGTGGCGTCGGGCATCATGCTGACGGGGTTCTCGATCATCGCCGTACCTACGGGGGTCGTGACCGCGGAGCTCGGCAAAGCCATGCGCAATGACGACCGGCGTTGCAACGAGTGCGGGCGGCAGGGGCACGACCCGCGGGCTTCGTTCTGCATGTTCTGCGGCGAGCCGGTTTGACGGGGCCTTGGAAGTCGGTTCGCGGGGCCTGTCGCGATTGGGCGCCATGCTCCGAAACAGTGCACACCGGCTCGCCGGGTCGGGATTGCCCGATTGCGATAGGTATCCGGGGCCCGGGCGACTACCATGCGCCCGCTCGCAAGGCCGCGTGACGAACGGGGCCCTGCGTACCATGGCCCCGGCGGGTCGGGCGCACGACAGGGGGTCGCGAGATCCCGACGCCCACACACAAGCGGTGATCCTTCGCTGTCGTATGGATCGCGATTCGGCGGCGGACCTTCGTCCGGCGCGGGAGACGAGCGATGACCAGCGACAAGGCAAAAGCCGCCACCGGCGGCTTCCAAGAATTCCGCCTGCATAAGGCGATCCAGAAGGGCGTAGACGTGGCGGGCTATGGCGAGCCGCGGCCGATCCAACGCAAGGCGATTCCGGCGGCGATGAAGGGGCACGATGTGCTCGCCCTGGCGCAAACCGGCACCGGCAAGACCTGCGCCTTCGCCGTGCCGATCCTCGACCACATCCTCGATCAGGATCCCAAGCCGCCCAGCGCCTTGGTGCTCGCGCCGACCCGCGAGCTGGCGTTGCAGATCGAAGGAGAGTTCAAGAAACTCGCCAAGTTCACCGACATCACCACCCAGACGGTGTTCGGCGGAGTCGGAGTCTCGGCCCAAGTGAGCGGCCTCAAGCGCCGGCCGGATGTGATCATCGCGTGCCCCGGTCGCCTGCTCGATCTGCTCGGCGAACGGCAGGTGGACCTGCGCAACATCGACACCCTGGTGCTCGACGAGGCGGACCACATGTTCGACCAGGGATTCCTGCCCGACGTGCGCCGCATTCTCGCTGCCCTGCCCAAGGATCGCCAGAACCTGCTCTTCTCCGCCACCATGCCGCGCGAGATCGAGAAGCTGGTCAAAGAAGTGCTGCACGAGCCCGATGTGATCGAGCTCGCCCACTCGACGCCGGCGGAGACCATCGAACACGTGCTCTATCCGGTGGCCGAGGATCGCAAGATGGAGCTGCTCGACCATCTCCTGCGCGCGGCGGGCAAGCAGACCGCGATCGTCTTCGTGCGCACCAAACGGCGCGCCAAGTGGATCGCCCAGCGGCTCGAGATGGACGGCCACCGCGCCACTGCTCTGCAGGGCAACATGAGCCAGAACCAGCGCAACCACGCGATGGACGGCTTCCGCAAGGGCGGCTATCAGATCCTGGTGGCCACCGACATCGCCGCCCGCGGCATCGATGTGGCGGCGGTGGGGCAGGTCATCAACTTCGACGTGCCCAACGTGCCCGACGCCTACATCCACCGCATCGGCCGCACGGGCCGCTCGGAAGTGCGCGGCCGCGCCGCAACCCTGGTCACCAAAGCGGACTTCGGGGACATCAAAGCCATCGAACAACGCCTCGGCGCCCGCATCGAACGCATCTACGAACCCGGCTTCGGCGACCGCGAAGCCCGCCACGAGGCCCAACGCCGCGAGCAAACGGCCCGCCGCAACGAAGAACGCGAAAGCCGCGCCCCGCGCGCTGGTGGCGGTGGTCCGCGCCGTGGTGGCGGTCGCGGCGGCGGCCGCGGTCGAGCCCGCGCCGGAGCCGAATCCCGCTTCGACGGCCCGCCCCCTGCGACCCGCACCGGATCCAGCGCCCGCCGCCGCCGGGGTGGCCCGCGCCGCCGCGGACGGTAGCCGACGCGCGCGTCTGGGGACGCGCCGGGAGCATGTGGGCGGTGGCTGGTGGCGTACCTTCGGCTCTAGAAGGGCACGCAGCAGCGCCCGCTACAGCGCTTGATAGGGGACGGCGCGCGGATCAGCCGAGGAAGCGGCCGAGGCGCACGAGGGCTTGTTCGATGTCCTCGAGGCCGAGCGCGTAACTCAGGCGGATGTGCTCGGTGCTGCCGAAAGTGGTGCCGGGCACGACGGCTAGGTGTTCCTGTTCGAGCAGGGCGGCGCAGAATTGATCGACGGTGCGGCCGTCCAGGTGCTCGGTGACGCGGGGGAAGGCGTAGAAGGCGCCGCCGGGGCTCGGGACCTCGAGGCCGAGTTTCCGCAGGCCGGGGATGAGCACGTCGCGGCGGCGTTCGAATTGGCGGCGCATCATCTCGACTTCGGCGGGCTCGTTTTCGAGGGCGGCGAGCCAGGCCATCTGGGAGATGTAGTTGGGGCAGCCGGTGGTTTGGCTGGTGAGGCGTTCGATGGCTTCGGCGATCGGCGCGGGGGCCATGGCATACCCGATGCGGTAGCCGGTCATGGCGAAGGCCTTGCTGGCGCCGTCGACGATGACGGTGCGGGCGCGCAGGGCGGGGGAGAGGGTCACGGGCGAGAGGAACTCGGCGCCGGTATAGACCAGGCGCTGATAGACCTCGTCGCTGACGAGCCACAGGTCGTGGCGTTCGGCGAGTTCGCCCAGCGCTTCGATTTCGGCGCGTGTCCAGATCACGCCGCTCGGGTTGCAGGGCGAGTTCAGGATCATGCCCTTGGTGCGCGGGGTGATCGCGGCGGCGATGGCGTCGAGGTCGGGGCGCAGGTCCGGGCCTTCGGGCACCCAGACCGGCGTGCCGCCCGCGAATCCGATCTGGGCGTCGTAGCTGTTCCAGGCCGGACGGAAGAGCAGCACTTCGTCACCCGGCTCGATCAGCACCATCAACGCGTTCGCGAGGGCGTGTTTGCAGGAGTGACCGACCGAGATCTCGGCGGCGGTGGCTTCGATGCCGCGGGTGCGGCTGACTTCGCGGGCCAGGGCGCTGCGCAAGGCGGGCAGACCGCCGGCGGGCGTGTAGCGCACCTGTCCGCTGCCGACGGCTTTCACCGCGGCGGCCTGCACGGCGGGCGGGGCGGAGAAATCGGGTTCGCCAACCGCCATCGAAATGACCGGGTGCCCGTCGGCGGCCAGCGCCTTGGCGCGCGCGGCGAGGCCCAGGGTGGACGAACCGGCCAGGGACTTGGAACGCTGATTCTCTCGCATAAGGCGCGGATGATAGCCCTGGGCGGGCGGGGGCCAGGGCAAAATCCCCCCGGCGGCGGGGGGGAAGCCCTTTTTGGGGCGGCCGGGGAAGATCCGGGACGGCCCGGCGTCCAAACGGGATTCGACCCGCCGCCCGCGGTTCTTTCCAAAGGGCAGGAGCCCGCGCAGGGTCGGCGATTGGGGCTTGCCCACGGGCCGACAAACCCGCAAGGTGCACGTCCTGCGACCCACGCCCAACCATGAGCCGCAAAAAACGCTTCCTGAAGATCGCCGGTATCACGCTGGCGGTGCTGTTGTTCCTCGGCTACTTCGGCTTCTCGACCTTCCTGTTCAAGCCGTTCGAGTCCGCCTGGCCCCACCCGCTGACCGGTCTGATTCCGCGTCAGGTGGACTTCTTCCTCGGCAAGGAGGGCTTGGAGTACGACTTCGAGAAGTTCCCCGTGCTGCGCGAGTGGGAGGCCATCGAAGGTTCCAAGGGCTGGCGCACCTGGTCCGCTTCGCCCGAGTACAAGGCCTGGAGCGAGAAGAACAACATCCCGGGGCTGCTCGAAGAGGTGCGCCGGCAAACCGAAGCGTTGCCGCTGGGCCTCGAGCCGCTCGATATCTTCGGGGGCAAGGAGATCGCGGTCGCCGGCAACTACGGCGGCGTTGGTTTCGACAAGGCGCGTTGGATGGTGCTGGGCCGTGTGGGTTGGTCGGGCAAGATGGCGGTGTCCGCGCTGCGTTACCCGAGCCTGCTGCGCAAGGCCGCCAAGCAGGACTTCCAGGTGGACCAGGCGGACGGCATCTTTGCCCTGTCCGGGGGGACCTTGAAAACGCCGCTGTACATCACGCGCGTGCAGGACGTGACGGTCATCGGCAATGATCGCGACCTGGTGGCCAAGGCGCCGGCGTTGCAGGAGGCGGTGGGTACGGATTCGCTGGCGTTGGCCGGCCCGTTCAACGACCACGTGCTGCAGGTGGAGACCAAAACCGGGCAGAAGGGGCTGCAGGTGCAGCTCGACGTGGGCAAGACCTTCACCAGCCTCGGAATCGATGGTCCGTGGCCGAACACGCGCAGCCAGGCGTTCAGTCAGGCGTTCCTCGGGCGATTGATCCAGGCGCCTTCGGCCAAGGATGCGATGGGATTGCTTCGGTTCCAGAACGGCCCGCAGCTCGACCTGGCGGGTTCCTTCTCGTCGGAAAGCGTGACGCCCTTCCAGTCGCGCCTCTACCGCGTCGAGGGTTTCAGCCGCGAGGACATGCTGCGCCAGGCCGCGCGCATGGCGCCGGCGGACTGCGCCTTGTTCGTGTACATGCACGGTCCGATCACCGATCTCTTGGCCCAGGTGTTTGACTCGGTGGAACCGGCGATGCGTTCGAACATCGAAGACGCGGTCAAGAGCACCGGGCACTTCCGCAGCCTGCAGGACCTGCTCGATTCGCTCGGTGGATCGTTGCGCAACCGCCTGGCGCTGATCGTGCGCGAGAACGACTATGGGCCCGTGGTGGCGCGCAACAGCTCGGGCCAGGAATTCCCGGCGGAGTCCGACGGCATGCCGGTGTTTGCGGTGACTTTGGTCACGTGGACCCAAGGGCAGGAGTCGTACAAGAATCTCAACGACATCCGCGACATGGTGGGCCGCAACCCCGAGAAGTTCGGCCTCAAGGGGTACGACGCGGCCAACCCGAACGACACCGGCTACTACGTGTTCGATTCGGACGGTTTCCCGACGCGCGAGTTCTGGTCGCCGCTGATCCCGGGCACGGGCATGATGGCGACGATGATCACCGACGAGGGCCACTTCTGGATCACCAACCACGAGCGCATGTTCTCGATGGTGCGGGCGACGTATTACCAGGGGGGCTCGGCGGGGTATCCGCGGCTTTCGGAGGATCCGCGGTTCCGCATGATGGTGGAAGGCGCGCTCGATACGGCGAACCTGGCGGTTTGGTACAACCCGAAAGAAGCGGGGCCGACCCTGCGCAAGATCGCCAAGCGTTGGGCCGAGGACAATGTGCTGAGCGGCATCAACTGGGCGAAAGAACGGCCGAAAGTCGAGCGCACGGTGTTGAACGAACGGTTCGATGGGCGCTCGATCGGCCAGCTTTCCCCGAAGGAAGTGGATCAATTGCAGGCGATTGTCGACCAGCGCCTGCAGGAATGGGGCGAGCAGTACCGCGCGGAGAACACGCCGAAGGTGATGGCCAAGCGGGATCGGGAGATCACCTATATCGAGAGTCTGGATTCGCTGTTGTTCGAGTTGAAGCTCGACCAGCGGGACTTCAAGGTGGCCTTGCGGACGTTCTTGGATTTGGATGGGGAGTAGGGGTTGGGCCTTGCCCCCGAGTGAAAAACGTTACGTACGGAAGCGGGTTTAGTTGTCACGTTATTCGCCACCTGGTGCTGTCGGAACGACAGCACCAGGTGGCGAATAACGTGACAACTTAAACCCGCTTCCGTACGTAACGTTATTCACTCGGCCACGGCGGGGACTGGAATCGATCCAGCCAGCGGTACGGGCCCCGCAGGGTTCACCGATACCGAGACAGAGGATGGTGCCCGGGACTGGAATCGAACCAGCACGGGTTGCCCCACAAGATCCTTAGTCTTGCGCGTCTACCAATTCCGCCACCCGGGCATCCTCTGTTTGCGGGGGTGGTAGACCGGCCTTGTGGGCCTGGGGGTCCCCCGCAGGAGGGCTGAGGATAGGGGGGGCGGGCGGGGGAATCAAGCGTGCACCGGGCTCTTCTGTTCGGAGGAGGGAGGGACGAATCCGGGCGGTCGGCCGAGTCTGGAACACCCTGCCGGGGGAGCGGGGCGGGGGTGCTCGGAATCCTCTGGATTCCCCATGCGTGCACCTCCAGGGCGGGGTTAACTTGGGGTCCGAGCGGCGGAACCCGGTCCGCCAGGCAGGTGCTGCCGAGCCCACCGGGTCAGGAATACGCGTCATGAGCCAGAATGCGGTGAATGCCCTGGTCGGACAGGCCGGGGGCCCCACGGTCGTCATCAACCAGAGCCTCGTGGGGGTGGTCGAAGCCTGCGTGCAGGCCTCCGGGGTCAAGAGCATCTACGGGTCCCTCCAGGGGGTGCAGGGCATCCTGCACGAGAACCTGATCGATCTGGGCCTAGAGAGCCCGGCCGACCTGGAGCGGGTGGCGAACACCCCGTGCGCGGCCCTGCGCTCGATCCGGAAGAAGCCCAGCGCCAGCGAATGCGAGCGCATGGTGGATGTCTTCCGCGCCCACAACATCCGCTTCTTCTTCTACATCGGCGGCAACGACTCGGCGGAGAGCGCCTACCTGTTGCACCAGGTGGCCCAGTCGAAGGACTACGACCTGCGGCTGTTCCACGTGCCGAAGACGATCGACAACGACCTCGAGGTCACCGATCACTGCCCGGGGTACCCGTCGGCCGCGCGTTTCGTCACCCAGGCGTTCATGGGCGACAACGAGGACAACCGCAGCCTCGGCGGGGTCAAGATCAACGTGGTGATGGGGCGGCACGCCGGCTGGCTGACCGCCGCGGCGGCCCTGGCGCGCCACAACCCGAGCGAGGGCCCGCACCTGGTCTACCTGCCCGAGGTGGACTTCGAGATCCCGCGGTTCGTGCAGGACGTGGGGCGCACCCTCGATCAGTTCGGTCGCTGCGTCGTGGCGGTTTCCGAGGGCATCCACAACGCGAAGGGCGAATTGATCCAGGCTTCGACCGAGGTCGACAGCCACGGCAACCCGCTGCTGGCGGGCGGTGCCCTGGGCGACCAACTCGCCGAGGTGATCAAGCGCGAATTGGGGGTCTCCCGCGTGCGCGCCGATACGTTCGGGTACCTGCAGCGCTCGTACTTCGGCGTGGTTTCCGAGGTGGATGCCCGCGAAGCCCGGGCCGTCGGTCGCCATGCCGTCGAGTTGGCCCTGGCGGGTCACGATCCGCACGGTTCGGTCATCATCCGCCGCGAAAGCACCCGGCCGTACGAAGCGAGCCTGGGCCGCACGGACTTGGAGAACGTGGCGCAGAAGACGCGCTGCATGCCGGCGGAGTTCCTGGCGGGAACGAACGGAGTGAGCCCCGCATTCGTCGAGTGGCTGGCCCCGCTGGTCGGCGACTTGCCGCGCCCCGGACGCCTCTCCGATCTGCCGGTGCCCCGTCGCCTGGGCTGATTCCCGGTCCGTCGATCCTTCCAGCGAGCCGCTCCCATCGGGGCGGCTCGCTGGCTTTCACAAGGCCGTTACGCACCCCGCGCCGCGAAATCCCCGGCCCGGTCGTATCCTGGGGATCGGCGCCACCCGCGCGCCCCAACCTCAACCCAGGATTGCCATGCTGAGCCCCTTGTTGATCGCGCTTTCATCCCTGACCCTTTCCGCGACGTGCTGGTTGCCCCAGTCGAGCACCTCTTCCATCGTGCCTGCCGACCGCATCGTCATGATGCAGGCCGAGCCGGTCGAAGGGGGGCCGACCGGGTACCTGGGGGTGGCTCCCGGCAGTGCCGAGAAGGACAAAGGCATTGCGATCGACCGGGTCATCGAGGGGTCGCCTGCGTCCAAAGCTGGGCTGAAGGTCGGCGACCGCATCTTGAAGGTCGGCGAACATGCGACCCCCGATTCCGCCGCCCTGATCAAAGCGGTGCGCTCGTACCACGTGGGTGAGATGGTGGCGATCGAGCTCCTGCGCGACGGCATGAAGATGCGCTTGTTCGCGACGTTGGGTGGGCAACCCGTGCCGGTGCTCAGCGAGGTGCCGATCGTCGCGAGAATGATCCCCCAGGAAGCCGGGCCGGCGGGACCGACCGCCCCCAAAGCCGGCGAGGAACCGAACGCGCCGCGCCGCCTGCGGGTGCGAGGAGCCGTTCCTGCCCAACAAGCTCCGAAGGCCCAGGCGGAGGACCGGGACCTGGCGGAACTGCTGGAGACGATCGATGTGCCCGAGGGCATGGACAAAGACATCGAGGTGAGCATTGCGGTGATGGGGCCCGACGGCAAGGTCCATACGCGCAGCCTGCGCCGCGGAAGTCTGTGGTCCAAGGGAGAGGGACGCAGCAAAACGAAACAAGCTGCGCCCGCGCCTCGCCGGGCGGCTGCGCCATCGTCCTGTGAATGCCAATGCCAATGCCGTGCCCAAGGGGCCGAAGCCCCGCGCCGCGTGGTCATGTCGCGCCGCGCCATGGGGCCGCGCGGCCCGATGCAGGTGCACCGGGGCAACCGCGGAATGCAGCGCATGCGCGGAATGGGTCGCATGGGCGGCCAGGCCGATGAGATCGCGGAACTGCGCGCCGAGTTGCAGGCCTTGCGTCAGGAACTGCGCCGCATGCGCGCCGCCCAATCCAGCCGCTGAGCCGTCCAGCCGCGAAACACTTGGCCCACAATGGACAAGGGCGCCGTCCCCACGGGGGATGGCGCCCTTTCTTGTTTTGAGCCCAGTTGGGGTAGGGGGATCAGTCCACTTCGAAGCCACCCGGGAACAGACCCGGCAGGTCCTTGCCGAAGTCCGTGGGCCGTCCGCCTCCGTTCCAGATGTGCAGGACCTTCGCGACGGACAGCAGTACCTCTTCGTCGAGGTCCCGGTCCACGGCGGCCAGGGTCGATCCCGGGCTGGTGCTGTGGAGCTGCTTGGCGAGGTTGCGGTCCACGAGGGACAGGATGCGGTCGCGCACCGGATCGGGAGAGATCAGGGCGCGCTGGATGAGGGGCAGGAGCGCCTCCGCCTGGTCGTAGGGCAGGCGGTGACGATCGCACATGCGGCGAAGCAAACGTTCGGGATCCATGGTCGGTGGCGGGGTTTCCGAAGCGTACCCCAACATTCGCGGGCGGGCGGTCCCGGGTTGAGAAGCGAGCGTGCAGGCCCATGGAAAGCAAGCGGCCCGCGTCCGGGTCGGGACGCGGGCCGCGCAGGGGGCTGCGCTCAGGGGTCAGCCCTCTTCGTCGAGGCGCACGTGATCGATCAGACCGGCGGCCTTCTGGGAGTCCATACCCAGGGCGGCGGCGTTGTTCAGGATCATGGCGCGGGCCCCCTCGAGATCCCCTTCCATGAGCTTCTTCGCAGCTTGGCTGGCCACCGTGATCAGGTGCACGTGCAGGCGCGGGCCCAGGGTTTCGAGGGGTTGGTCGTGCAGTTGGATCGCGTCCTGGACGGCTTCGGGCAGGTCCCAACGCTTGGCGACAAGGGCACCCACGTCCTGGTGGTTGAAGCCGAGTTTTTTGGTCTCGAGCAGTTGGGTGCAGCCGGGGTTGTACGAGGCGACTTGCAGGAGCTGCGCGTAGGGTTTGCCCAGCCCGTCGAGCATCACGACCTGGCCGACCTTGTGCAGCAGGCCGCAGACGTAGAACTCATCGGGGGACAAGACGCGCACCTTGGTGGCCAGCGGCGCCATGCGTTCGGCGATCTGGGCGGTGAGCGACGCACGCTTCCAGATGCTC
The DNA here is from genome assembly GCA_041398705.1 of Planctomycetota bacterium. Lineage (GTDB taxonomy): Bacteria > Planctomycetota > UBA1135 > UBA1135 > NORP259. Next base: position 42,561 of record JAWKUI010000013.1, read on the forward strand.
GACACGCTGAAGCCCGTTTCCTGCTCCAAGTTGTCGAACTGAGAAATCACCGACACCTGGGTGACGATGTTCTTGAGCACGTTCAGGCCCAGGATGGTGGAGGCGTGTTCGGTGGAGAGGCACTCGTTCTGCAGGCCGTAGTAGGCGCTGTTCGCAATGCGCAGCACCTTGGCGGCGAGCGGCGCGTCTTCTGCCACCAATGCACCGATTTCGCGGGTACCCGTCTTGGGGTCCCGGATCAGCGCGCTGATCTTTTGCACGATCGCCGGCATCGTCGGGATCGTCAGGTTGCTCTTGAGGAGCTTTCGCAGCGCTTGGGAATCGGACATCCTGGAGAGGGTTGGAGGCAGGGGATCAGCGAACCGGCAAAGAGGCACCTTGCCGCTCGCCTTATCGATTTCCGACCTGCTGCGTCCGAAGTCGGCATTCCTGTCTGCCCGCAAGATGCCAACAACGGGACACTTTTTTGCCGTTCGGCGGAAAGGAAGGGCGGGGGGCCTGGGCGCTGGGGCGGATTTCGCGCGGCGGGAGGGGGTGCACCAGGGGTGGACAGGACGCCAGGAAATTTCAATCGGCGTCAAGGATGACCCTTTTGGGGGGCGAAAGACCCCGCACCTACGAAGGCGCAATTCTCCCCCGGGCCTTCGTTTCCCCCAACCTCCCCCAATCATGCGTCTGTTGCTTTTGACCCTGGCCTGCGCCGGAGCCGTGTGCTTCCGCGTTACCGGCCAAACCGCACAGGAACCGGCCCAGGCCGGCACCGCGCTCCGTATGGACGTGGAAAGCCTGGTCGACTCCGCCGACCAGATCGTAGAAGCCCGCATCGTGGGCCGCCGGACCTTCGTGGACGAGGCCGGTCGACTGGTCACCGAGTATCAATTGGATGTGGACCGGGATTTCCTCACGGGCTCGCAAGCCGATCGCACCGTGCGCATTCCCGGTGGTGTCCTGAACAGCGGCCGCGGCTTGATGCTCGCCGGCATGCCCCGCATCGAAGTGGGTGAGGATGTGGTGCTGTTCCTGAACGGCGAAGAACTGTGCATGCCGACGGGCCTGGCCCAGGGCAAGTTCCGCCTGATCACAGACCGCACCGGCATGCGCCGCGCGGTGCGCAACGCCGCCAACCTCGAGCTGCTTTCCGCACAAGGCGGCAGCGCGGGCCACGGCGGTGTGGATTCCTTGACCTACGCCGAACTTTCCGCCCGCGTGCAGGCCCGAGTGGTCCAGCGCCAGGCGAGTGAGGCCTTCCAAACCCCGTCGGAGCAGCGCTAGGAGGCCTCGCCATGCAGAAACGCGCGAAACAACTGCTCGGCGGCGCGGTGGCGCTGACCCTGGTCGCGGGCGTCTCGGCCCACGTGCGCCTGTACTATTCGGGCACCGGAGCGGAACTCTCCTGGCAGAACCCCTCGAACGTGCAGGTGGTGATCCAGGCGGTCGGATCCGAAGACGTGATGGGGGACTCCGACGCGAACGCCCTGCGCAACGCGATCGACGAGTGGAACTCGGTCAGCGGCAGCACCGCGACCCTGGTCGAAAACACCGATCCCGCGTGGCAGGCCCGCACCGACTGGTCGGCGGATGACATCCACCTCTTGACCTTCGACGAGATCAACTCCTCGGGGTACTTCCCGACCGGTTCGGGCATCGTGGCGATCACGCCGCTCGAGTTCTACACCACCGGCCGCATCATCGACGCGGACGTGCTGTTCAACGGCAAGGACTTCCACTTCACCACGAAGCAGGAGACGAACCGCTTCGACATCCAGGATGTGGCGGCCCACGAGCTGGGGCACCTGCTCGGCCTGGACCACTCGGGGGTGGCGGGCGCGACCATGTATCCGTACGTGGATCCGAGCGTGATCTTGCACCGCAGTCTGTCGATGGACGACATCGGCGGCTTGCGCGACCTGTATCCGAGCACCAGCTTCGGTAGCATCACGGGTACGGTCAAACGCTCGGGCGACGGCAGCGTGGTGCCTGGTGCCTACATCGTTGTGCGCGACGGCTGGGGCCGTACCGTTGGCAGCGATCTGGCGGACAACAACGGGGCGTTCCACGTGGGCGGCATGGAGTCGGGCATCTTCGACGTGTGGGCCGACCCGCTCGACTACCCCGTCTCTGCGGGCAACCTGTCCTCCGGACACGTGATCGAAACCGACTTCGAGTCGAAGTACCTGGGCCAGGTCGTGCTGACCACCGGGCAGCAGTTCTCGATGGGCGATCAGATGGTCGATCCCGACGTGCTCGTGTCGCTCGGCCGCGCCGGGGATGAGTATCCGCTGCACGTGGTCGAAGGTCGCACGGTGGCGGCGACGGTCAGCGGCAGCGGCCTGGTAGTGGGCTCGACGCTGACGGCTTCCGATCCGACGGTCACCGTGACTCCCACGGTCTGGGGGGGCAGCTACGTGCAGTTCCAGGTGACCGTGCCCGCGAACTCGCCCCTGGGCCACATCGACTTGCTCGTCGAGAATGCGGCCGGGGATCGCGACCTGTTGCCGGGCGCCCTCGAAGTGACGCCGGGCAATCCGGTCGTGAGCACGGTCACGCCCGCCACGGGGCCGGGAACGGGCAACTACAGTGTGCAGATCACCGGCACCGGATTCCGCGCGGGAGCCCGCGTGGTGATCGGCAACCGCATCTACGCCGATGGCGTGGTGGGAGGTTGCACCGTGGTCGCCGCGGATACGATCCAACTGACCCTGGCGAACACGGTGGCCGGTCCCCACGACGTGGTGGTGATCGATGCCAGCGGGGTGGAAGGGCGCAAGGTGGACGGGTTCACCTCGCACGCCTTGCCCGCGATCGAGAGCGTCTTCCCGGCGATCGGCAGCAGCGACGGGGGCACCGAAGTGACCCTGCGCGGCAGCAACTTCGTGCCGGGTGCGACGGTCACCATCAACGGGGTGCCCCAGACGAACGCCACCGTGGTCGATTCGCAGACCCTGGTCTTCTACACCGTCGCGGCGGCGCCGGGGGGCCCGCACGTGTTGACCGTGCAGAACCCGGGTGGCGATCAGGCCTCGTCCGCCTTCGTCTTCAACTCCGCCGTGGACCCGCGCATCTCCGCGACCACGCCGAACACCGGTCCGGCGGCGGGGGGCACCGAAGTGCAGATCTACGGCAGCGGCTTCCACGCCGGTGTGCAGGTGGTCTTCGGCGCGGACCCGTACACGGGTCAAGGCGGCGCGGCCGCCAGCCAGATGACCGTGCTCAGCGACAGTCTGATCGTGGCCGTCAGCCCGGCGGTCGGCTCCGCGTTCAGCTCGGTGATGGTGCAGGATGACACCACCCAGCAGGCGTCGGTGCTCGACTCGGGCTTCACCTACCAATCTCCGCTCACCACCGAGACGTTCAGTTTCGGCGGTTGCCACGCGACGGCGCAAGCTGGCCCCACGGGCTGGCGCGACGCCCTGGCGGGCAGCCTTTGGTTCCTCATGCTCTTGGGGGGGCTGGGCGTCCGCGCGCGGCAAGCAAGCCGCGCCTAGATCGGGCGCCCGGATGGGCCTCTGGGGAGGGGCCCATCCTGTTGCCGCCGGGCATCGCGTTTGCGGTGTCCGGCGGCACCTTTTTCCCCACGACCTGCGCCGCGCAGGATGGGTGCAGGGGGGCGGCGGGGGGCCTATGATGGGGCGATGGCACACCAACGGCCGACGATTGTGTTCGACATCGAAGTGGCGGGATTTACCTGGGAGGAGGTGGATGAGACCACCCGCGGGTATCTGCTGGGGCGCGAGAAGGAACCGGAGCGCCGCGACGCGGTGCCCGAGCGCCTGGCGTTGTATCCGGGCCTGGGCAAGATCATCGCCATCGGGCTTTGGCTGGTCGAACAGGAGCGCGGGCTGATTCTGCTCGAAGGTCGTTCGGCGCCCGAGACGACCTGGGAGAAGGTCTCCCATTCGAAGATCTTCCGCGGCAGCGAGCGGCAGTTGCTCGAGCGCTTCTGGGAGGTGGTGGGTGCGCGCGATGCGATGGGGCGCGTGTCGCGGCTCGTGACCTTCAACGGGCGCGCGTACGATGGGCCGATGCTGATGGTGCGTTCGGCGCAGCTCGAGTTGGCGCCTTCGCGGCAATTGGTGCCCTATCGCTACGATCTCACCGACCACTGCGACCTGGCGGACGTGCTCACTTTCCAGGGCACCACGCGCGATCGCTTCTCGCTGGATTACTGGTGCCGGCGTTTCGACGTGGAGAGTCCCAAGGGGTCGATCGACGGCAGCCAGGTGGGCCGCGCCTACCGCGACGGCCGCATCGAGGACATCGGCGAGTACTGCCTGCGCGACGTGCGCGCCACGGGGCAGCTCTACCGGCGCCTGGCGGACACGTTGTTGCCGTTGTTCAAGGGCGGGCAATGAGCTCCGCGCCGCACATCGCCCCGTTTGCGGGCCTCTCCGCCCGGGACGTGTTCGACCTGCTACAATTGCGGGCCGAGGCGTTTGTGGTCGAGCAGAACTGCGTCTACCTCGATCCGGATGGGCGGGATGTGCATCCGGGCACCTTGCACTTGCTCGTGCGCGGGCCGGGGGAGCGGCTCGACGGGTACCTGCGCATCTTGGCGCCGGATCTTCCTGGCGCGGCCGCGCCGGGTGGGCACCAGGGGCAAGCGAGCGAAGGCGAGGTTTTGATCGGGCGCGTCGTGGTGCACACCGAAGCGCGGCGCCGGGGCCTGGCGCAGCGCATGATGGAAGCGGCGCTCGAGCGCATCCAAGCCGACTGGCCCGGGCGCCCGATGGCCTTGCACGCCCAGGTCTACCTGCAGGAGTTCTACCGCCGCCACGGCTTCGAGACCTGCAGCGAACCGTACTTGCTCGATGGCCTCGCACACATCGATATGCGCCGACCGGCGGGGGCGGGGGAGGCAAGCGCGCCTCCGGTCTGATACCCTGTTCGCCGACCGAGGTCCGCCGCCATGATGAGACGATTTGCCGCCCTGTTTTCCGGTTTCGTGACCGCCATGGTGGTTGCGATGATCGTGCAGACCCTGTCCCTGCGGCTGCAGGAGGTGCCCGAGGGGTTGGATCCGAAGGACCTTGGCGCGCGCCAGGCGCTCGTCGACGCCATGTCCTCCGCGGCCCTGTGGGTGGTGGTGGCGAGCTACCTTCTCGGCGGCCTGGTGGGCAGCCTCGGCGCCTGTTTCATGGCGCGCGAGTCCTATCTGCGCATGTGCGGGGTGATCTGCACCAGCCTGCTGATCATCAACGTGATGAGCATGCAGCAGTTGCACTATCCGACCTGGTTCAACGTCGCCGTGATCGCTGGGCTCGTTGTGACGATCCCCGTGGCGAAGTTCTTCGCGGATCGCTGGATCCCGAAGGTGCAGGCCACGGCCTGAGCCTCAACCGCCCTGACGCACCATCAACCCCGCCAAGGCTGCGGGATCGGTCGTGCGCCCGTAACTCTGGCCGGATTGATGCAAGTAGGCGACGGCGTCCTCGCCGGGGGCGGGTTGGGGCCAACCGCTTTGCTGCAGGGCCGGCGGGTCGAGCTCGGGGTCGACGATCTGCACGATGCGGCTCGCGACGTACGGGCGCAGGGCCGCGCGGCGCAGGGCCTGGGCGGCGTCGCTCGTGCGCGCGCCGACGATCGTGACTTCCACCGGCTCGTGCACCAAGAGGTCCACGGCGCGGCCGTACTCGGCGATGCGGTTGCCGAAACGTTTCCAGTCGCTGCGGAAGGCGAACAGGATCTCGCGCGCGGTGCGGCGCCAGGCGGGCATCTCGCACATGGAGGAGAGGCGCACCAGGGCTTCGGCGAAGCGCGCGTTGTCGGCTAGGTTGCTCTGCCGTTCGCCGAGCGAACCGCGCGCTTGCACGTCGTGCAGTTGGTCCACCAGGCTGCCGTCCGCCGCCTTGCGGTAGTTCGCGAGAGTGGTTTCCGCGAGCTCGCGGGCGGGTTCGAGGTAGCGCCGCTCGCCGCTGTAGTGCACCGCCCAGGCGAGGGCACGCAGTAGGGCCGCCTGGTCGCCGAGCAGCCCGCCGTGTTTGGCCTGCCCGTTCCACACGTGCAGCGCGCCGTGGCCCGGTCGGTAGAGGTGCTCGAGCACGAAGTCGAGGGTGCGCAGGGCCTGTTCGCGGCAGTCTTCGCGCTGGAAAGCCACCGAACCCTTGAGCAGGGCGCAGACCGCATCGCAGTTGCGATCGGTGTAGATGTTCGGATCGGTGGGCGGCGCGGCCATTCGCGCGCGGGCTTCCAGGGTGCCCTTGCGGAAGTACTCCGCGTCCTCGTCCTGGCTGGCGTGGAAGGCGCCGGTGGCCGGATCGAGCAGGACCTGCATCATCCAATCCAGGATGCCGAGGCCGGTTTGGCGGAAGGACTCGGTGCCCAAGGCTTGCCACGCTTCCGCATACGCGAGCAGGCGCTGCGCGTTGCTGTCGAGCATCTTCTGGTAACACGGCTCGCCCCAGTCGGGAGTGCGCGCGTACCGGAAGAAGCCGCCGCCGACCGCGTCGTGGATGGCGCCCGCCTGCATGTGCTGCAGGGTGCCGTTCACCAGACGCAGGGTGGCGGGGTCGCCCTCGCGCGACCAGCGCACCAGGGCGAAGTGCAAGGCTTCGGGGTGGGGGAATTTCTGACGCTGGCCCCAACCGCCGTACTTCGGGTCGGCGGTTTCGAGCAGCCGCGCCATGACTTCGGTGGAGACCGCGTCGCCTGCTTCGCGCAGCTGCTTGCGGCGCGAGGGAGGGGCCGGGGCTTTTGCATCGGCGGCCCACTGGCCGAGTCGCTCGGCGAGCTCCTCGGCGGTCAGGGGACCGCTCGAATTCAGCGGTTCCCCGTCCGCGTCCATCAGCACCAAGCTCGGCCAACCGTGCATGGCCAGCCGCTCGAACTCACCGCTCGTGCTGTCCGCGACGCGCACACAGACGAACGCCTGGGCCGCCGTCTGCACCGCCGGATCTTGCCAGACCGTTTCGTGTTGGCGTTTGCAGTAGGGGCACCAGGGCGCCTCGAGCAACAGCAACACCGCCGCACCCCGTTCCCGGGCGCGTTGCCAAGCGTGCGCGTCGGGGAGGTGCCAGTCCATGCGTCTCAGACCCGCTCGGCGGGCAGCGCCGGCAGTTCCTCGGTGGTCCACTCCAATTCCTCGCAATCACCGTAGAGATCGTCGAGGTTGTAGAAGACGCGGGCTTCCGGTTGCAGGATGTGCACCACCACATCGCCAAAGTCGAGCAGCACCCACCAGCCGAGTTCCACGCCTTCGGCGCGCGCGTGGCTGCGTCCGGCGGCCTTGAGCCGGTAGTGGAGGTCGTCGTACATGGCGCGCACGTGGGGGCGCGAGTTGCCGGTGACCACGACGAAGTAGTCCGCGAACTTCACTTGGTCGCGGACATCGTACACGCGGATGTCCTCGCCTTTCTTCTGGTCGGCGAGCCAGGCCGCCGCGGCGGCTAGTTGACGGGATTCGATGGGAATGCTCCGGTCGGGGGAAACTGGGCGGCGCGGTGGATCCAGGGACCCACCGCGCCGGGGAGGAGGTTCTGGGCGGCGCCCCCGCGATCAGCGGCGGTGGCGCTGGCCCGATCTTAGGTCCTGATCCAAATCCCTGAAATCAGCCGCCCGCACTTTTTCGGAGCGCGGGCGGCGGATTCGGGGAGGGCGGGGGACCCTAGCCGATGAACCAGGGCAGGAAAACCAGGCTCACGACGGTCATCAGCTTGATGAGGATGTTGAGGGCGGGGCCGGAGGTGTCCTTGAAGGGGTCACCCACGGTGTCGCCCACGACCGCGGCCTTGTGGGCCTCGGAGCCCTTGCCGCCTTCGTTGTCGTCCTCGATGAACTTCTTCGCGTTGTCCCAAGCGCCGCCGGCGTTGGACATGAAGATGGCCATCATCACGCCGGTGACCAGCGAGCCGCCCAGCATGCCGCCCAGGGTGGCGATGCCGAGGAGCTTGCCGACCAGCACGGGCACGGCGACCGCAACGGCGCCGGGCAGAACCATCTGCTTCAGCGAACCCTTGGTGGAGATCGCCACACAGCGGGCGGCGTCCGGCTTCGCGGTGCCTTCCAGGATGCCCGGGATCTCACGGAACTGGCGACGGATCTCTTCGACCATCTCGTTGGCCGCTTTGCCCACGGCGCGCATGGTCATGGCGCTGAACAGGAAGGGCAGGAAGCCCCCGATCAGCATGCCGATCATCACGTTGGACTCGGAGATGTTCAGGTTCAGCTCCTGGCCGCTGAGGCGCTTGGCCGCGGCGGTGAAGGCGGTGAACAGAGCCAGGGCGGTCAGGGCCGCGGAACCGATGGCGAAACCCTTGCCGATGGCGGCGGTGGTGTTGCCCACCGCGTCCAGGGCGTCGGTGCGGCCGCGCACTTCCGGGGGCAGGTTGGCCATCTCGGCCAGACCACCGGCGTTGTCCGCCACCGGGCCGTAGGCGTCGACGCCGAGCGAGATGCCCAGGGTCGACAGCATACCGACGGCCGAGATCGCGACGCCGTAGACGCCACCCATGTAGAAAGCGAGCCAGATGGCGACGCAGATCAGGATCACGGGCAGGGCCACCGATTCCATGCCGGTCGCGAGACCGTGGATGATGTTGGTGGCGGGGCCGGTGTTCGACTGCTTGGCGATGTACTGGGCCGGCTTGGTTTCCTTCGCCGTGTAGTACTCGGTGACCTTGCCGATCAGTACGCCGACCACGAGGCCGGAGATGACGGAGATGAACAAGGACATCGGGGCCGAGCGGCCGTTGGAGAGGGTCTCGGGCAGCTCGATCATGCCGGTGAAGCAGAGCGCGGCGGTGGCCGCGATCACGACGAGCGAGGCGATGACGAGGCCCTTGAACAGGGCGGCGTGCAGGCTGTGCTCGTCGGTGGCCTTCACGAAGAAGGTGCCGATGGCGGAAGCGATGATGCCGAAGGCGGCGACCGCCAGGGGCAGCATGATCATGCCTTGCATGCCCGGCTGGTTGACGTAGGTGAAGGCACCCAGGGTCATGGCCGCGATGATCGAACCGACGTAGGACTCGAAGAGGTCGGCACCCATGCCGGCCACGTCGCCCACGTTGTCACCCACGTTGTCGGCGATGGTGCCGGGGTTGCGGGGGTCGTCTTCCGGGATGCCGGCTTCGACTTTGCCCACCAGGTCCGCACCGACGTCGGCCGCTTTGGTGAAGATGCCGCCGCCCACGCGGGCGAACAGGGCGATCGAAGAGGCGCCGAAGCTGAAGCCCAGCACGTTCTGCAGCACGCCTTCGGTCACACCCGCTTCCCCGCGGTAGGCGAGGGTGAAGCCGGCGACCCCGAGCAGACCCAGACCGACCACGCTCATGCCCATCACGGTGCCCGAGCCGAACGCCACGTCGAGGGCGCTGGCCAGGTCCTTGGTGGCGGCTTGGGTGGTGCGCACGGCCGCGCGGGTGGCGGTGTGCATGCCGAAGTAGCCGGCCAGGGCGGAGGCGAAGGCGCCCGCCGCGAAGGCGTAGGCGGTGTTCGGGCCCAGGCCCTCCGCCTTGATCATGAAGATCACGGCGAACACGGCGACGACGAAGAAGAAGAGCCAGGTGTATTCCGAGCGCAGGAACGCCGCCGCACCCTGCTGGACCAGCTTGGAGATGTCCTGCATCTCCTGGCTGCCGGCGTCGCGGGACATGATCTGGCGGAATTTGACCAGGGCGAAGACCAGGCCGAGGCCTGCGCACACGCAGGCGATGTAGAGGAATTGGTCGGTCATGACTGGGGGGAACTGCTGGGAAGCAGGGGGATCGGAGGGGCTGGAATGCCCCCGCCACGTTTTGGGGTGCCCTACCTTAATGGGGCGGGGTTCCAGGTCAACCACGAGCCGCCTGTTCCTGGCACTTGCACCCCCTTTGAGGGCGTTTTCGGGCCATTCCGGCCCGCCCGGGACTCAGGGGGGCGCGGCGGGCGCGGGGCTCAGACGGCGGGGCCGCCCGGGGGCCGTTTCGGGTCGTCTGCGGCCAGCGTCTCGGTGGGCGTTTCGGCCTTCGGCGGATGGGGTAGGCGCGCCACCTGGCGCTCGCGCCGGCGCACCAATTGGCTGACGCCGTAGAACACCAAAACCACCAGTAGCACGAACCCCAGGGTCTCCGTGGAGTCCTTCACCATGCGCTCGAGCTTGCCGATGTGTTCGGCGAAGGCGCGCCCGATCGCCACGTAGATCGGCACCATGGCGCAGGCGGCCAGGGCGTCGAAGAACATGAAGCGAGGGTAGGACATCTTCATGGTGCCCGCCCCGAAGAACCCCGGCAGGCGCAGCCCCGGCAGGAAGCGGCAGGTGAATACCGCCCAGTTGCCGTGTTTCTCGAAACGCTGTTCGATCAGCTCAAAGCGCTCGGGGTGCAGGACGCGGTTCGCCAGGGGCAACTTCAAGGCCCGCGTGCCGAGCAGGCGCCCCATCCAGAAGGGGATGGAATCCCCCAGCAGCGTCGCCACCCAGCAGACCACCACCACGGGGAAGAAACCCACCAGCTCCTGGTGCACGAGGTACCCCGAACCGACCATCGTCACCTCTTCCGGAATGGGCAGGCCGCAGCCCGCGCCGACCAGCACGAGGAAGGGGGCCCAGAACCCGAATCGGAGATAGATTCCGCTCAGGAAGCTTTGTTCCGCAATCGCGATCCACACGGCGCGATCGTACCCGCTGGCCCCGGGCGCCTGCCATCCCTGGTTCGGCCTTTGGCGGGTTCAGTGGGCGTCCTCGCCCGGTTCGTGCGTTTCTTGGGTCCAGCCGAGCCGGTGGCCGAGGTCGTGGGCCCATTGCAACTGATTCGCGGCGGCGGGTTGACCCAGATCCCGGGCCATACGCAACTGCTCGATTCCCTCCCGCCAAGCCGCTTCGGCGCCTCCCGGCCACGGTAGGGGATCTTCTTCCTGGCCGACCAACTCGGTCACCCAGAACGCGAGAACCTGTCCGGCCGCCAGGTGCAGGGCACCCGGATCGGCACCTGCATTTGCGCCCGCTTCGAGCACGCGCAGGCCGCGCACGATGGCCGCCACCCGGCGCTCGGGATCGGGTTCGACGTTGGAGGACGCGCGGGTGAACGTCCAGTGGTCGGCCAGCGTGATCCAGCCGCGCGGCGAGCGCCGGTCCCAGGCCAGGGCTTCCTCCGCGAAGACGTAGGCCTCCTGCCAGTCCCCACGGCCCACCGACTGGTGGAACCGGGTCCAGTTCCAGCTCGCCACCAGACTGCCGATGGTGGGGGTGAGGCCCTGCCCCCCCCGGTTGCGGCCGAAGTAGCCTGCCAGGAGCACCAGGCCGATTCCGACCCCGATCGAAAGGCGGCGGCTCATCGGGAACCTCCCCAGGATCGCAGGCTGCGGGCCCCGGCCCAGGCCAAAAGCCCGATGAGCCCGGCCCCAGCCGCCAAGGCCCAGGGCACGAGCGGCATCGGTCCGATGCCGTGACCCAGGTTCTCGAGGCTCGCCCCGGTGTGCAGCCAGAGCGCGGGCCAGAACGCGTGGCTCGCCACCGCCAGGCACAGGGTCAGCGCGGTGGCAAGCCCGGGCGCGAGCCAGATGCCGGCGAACAGGGCCCCGGACGCGAGCAGGGCGCAGACCCAGAACCCGCGCAGGAAGAGCGCCAGGCTGAAACCCGCTGGGGTGAGGGGTTCCAGGTGCCAAAGGCCGCGGCCCCCGAGCAATCCCACCTGACCCGGACCCCAGTTCGCCAAGGCAACGCGTTCGAACGTGCCCGGACCTTCGGCCTGGATCAACCCACGTCCGAACAGTTCGCGCCGTGGACCCGGTTCCCCGGGCAACAGGGCCAATTGCACTTCCGCGCGGGGCGCTCCGCCCGCGGTGACCTGCGTCCAGATTCCAATGGACTCGCCCGCGCGCAATTCGAGCGGCAACGCCCCGCTCTGCCAACCGGCTCCGGCCGTCAAGCTGCGATCTCCATCGAGCGCATCGATCGCGGTCACGGCGTGGCGCGGCGCTTGATCGCCGAGCATGGCGAGGGCCAGGGTCGCAAAGGCAACCATGACGAGTCCGCTCGCGAGCACGCTGCCCAACCAAAGTCCGGCCAAGGCCTGGCCCGGCCGCACTCCCGCGGTGCACAACCACGCCGAATCCTTGCGGCGCAAGGTGGTGGCGGCGAGGCAGAGGCGCATGGAGAGCAGACCGCCCCAAAGCAGCAGCAAGGGGCCGAGGCTGAAGGCCGTGCGCACGCCGGCGGATTCCAGTGGAAAGGGCAGGATGCCGATGGCCGGGCCGCGCCACAGCCAGAGCACGGCGAGCACAAACGCGAGCCCATTGCCCCGGCGCAGCAACAAACGGCGCAGGCAGAGTCCAACCCAGGCGCTCATGCGCCGTGCCCACCCGCCTTGCGTTCCAATTCGGCGTAAAGCGCCCCCAGGCTGCGCCAGCCGGCCGCGTGTTCCGCGCCTTGCGCCCCCTGCTCGCGCAGGAACCGCAACACGGTCGCCGCTTCGGGTCCCGCGTGCCAACGCACTCCGCGCGTCTCGCGGTCGCGCAACAGGTCGCCGGTGGGACCTTCGAGCGCCACGCGACCTTGCCAGAGCAGGCAAAGCCGATCGCTGTGGGTGATGAGGTCGCCGATCGCGTGGGAGCTGACCACCAGCGTGCCGCCGCGTTCGCGCAGCTCGCCGGTCCAATCGGCCAGTGCCGTCAGTCCGGGCGCATCGAGTCCGGCGGTGGGCTCGTCGAGCAGCACGAGGTCCGGCTGGCCGAGGAACGCCTGGGCCAGTCCGAAACGCCGCAACATGCCGCGCGAGTAGCGGGCCAGGGTGCGGTTCGCCGCGGCGGTCAAACCCGCGCGGTCGAGGGCCGCGGCTTGTTCTTCCGCCGTGACGCCGCCGCGCAACCGGGCGAGCAGCGCCATGGCTTGGCGCCCGGTGAGTTCGGGGGGGAAAGGCGAATCCTCGGGCAGCCAGGTCACGCGCCGGAAACTCGCCGCATGGGCCGCATCGTGGCCGAACAGACGCACCTCGCCGCGGGTCGGGCGCAAGAGCCCCGCCAGGTGGCGCATGAGAGTCGACTTGCCCGAGCCATTGGGCCCGATGAGTCCCAGGCACTGGCCGGGTTCGACGCGCAAGCGCACGTCCTGCAACACCCAGGTGCGCCGGATCAGCCCCGAGGGCAGGCGCGCGGAAACGTGGGCTTCGATCGCCGCCGTGGCCGGGGGGCTGCTCGGGGTCGCCGCCGGGGATTCCGTATGCATGGGCGCAATCCTACCCGCCGAGGGGGCCCGCCGGGAGGCTCGCGCAGCCGGGGTTTCTCGCCTGGGCGGCTCATCGGATACCCTGGGGCCATGACCCTGCGCCTGTTCGTATTGTCGGGAAGCGGCCTCGGCCATTCGCAATCCTTCGAGTCCCTGGAAGTGACCATCGGCCGGGCGCCGGAGTGCGATCTCGTGCTCGGCGACCGCGCGGTGAGCCGGGCCCACGCGCGTTTGCGCCGGGTGGGCGGGGGCGCGATCGAGTTGCGCGATCTGGATTCCACTTCGGGCACCTTCGTCGGTGGCGAACGCGTGATGCGCTGTCTGCTGAGCGATGGCGACGAGTTCCGGCTCGGGGATGTGGAGCTGCGGTTGCGGGTCGAAGGGGCCGTGGCCGGCGCGGCGGAAGAAGGGCCGGGCATCGAACTCGAAGGGGATTGGGAAGAGGTGGCGGCGCGGCCCACAGCGGTCCCAGCGGTCCCCAGGTCCGCGCCCACGGCTCCCGAGTCGGCCCCGGTTGCAGCGGCGCCCGGCCCGCGCGGCACCACGCGGGTTTCCCCCGCCCGCGCCGCCGCGCCCAAAGCACCGACCCCGGCGGGCAAAGCCCCGCTGCAATACTCGCCCAACCGCGGCGCCAGCGGCCCGGCCGACCTGGCCCAGCGACCGGTCTGGGTGCGTTTGGTCGTGGGCTTCGTCGCGTGCGGGCTTTTCTGCGCGTTGTTGTACGGCTCCTACTTCCTCGTGCAGAAAGTCAAAGGCGCGCGCCAGGACAGCGTGGCACCGGTCGCGGACGACGGGGCCGAAGACCCCCGCTGACGGCGATCAAGTGCGCGTTTGCGCAGCTTGCCACCAGACTTCGGCCGTGCGCTGCGCGGCGGCCTGCCACGAGAATTCCCGCGCGCGTTCGGGTCCTTCGGGCACGTCCATCGCGCTTTGCGCCTGCAGGGCGCGAAAGGCGAACGCGAAACCCTGCGCATCGCCCGGGGCATACCAGGCCACCCGCGGCGTGTCGCCGACCACTTCGCGGTGCGCGGGCAGATCGCTGAGCACCATCGGGCAACCCGCGGCCAGGGCTTCGAGGGGCACGAGGCCGAAACTTTCGAGTTTGGACGTCAGACACACGGCGTGGCAGGTGGCAAGCGCGGCGCCGATTTCGCCGGGGGCGAGTTCGCCGCACAATTCGACGCGTGCCTGCAGCCGCGCGATGCGGCCGCGGTACGGCGCCAGCGATCGCGCGTCGCAATGCAGGCGCAGGGGGCCCAAGTCCGCGTTGCGTTCGAGTGCTTCGAGCACCGTGTCCAGGTCCTTGTGCGGCCGCGCGGGACCGATCCAGAGCATGGGGGCGGTGCGCGGCGCAGGGGAGGCTTGGATGTGCTCGCTACCGGGCTGGATCACGTGCATCGGGGTCGACGCGAGGGAGCGCAATTCGGCGGCGAGGGTCTCGCTGACCGCGATGCACGCGCGGCTGGCGCGCAGGGCGGCGCGCAGGGTGCTCAGGGCATACGCGCGCCCGATTCCGCGACGGCTGGCGAAGGCGCGTACGCCGTGGCACAGATGAACGCGCACCGGGTCGCCGTGCAAGTCGGGCGCGGGGGTGGGCAGGCTTTGTTGTTGCAGCACGTGCACCGGATGTCCTTGGTGCGCGAGGCTGCGTAGGCTGTGATCCACCAACGTGCTTTCGGTCCAGCGCCGTTGCCACGGGGAGGGCGGCGCTTGGTCCTGCCACAACATGCGCACGCCGGCAGCTTCGATGCGCTCGAGTCCGAGCCCGCTCCAAGGGGCCCTGGCGCTGATGAGCAGGCTGACCTCGAGCGGTCGGCCTTGCACGGTTTTGGGCAGGCGCGTGAGCCCTTCGATCGCGTACCGCAACGCGCCGCCCATGGGCGGGCGCAGCACGAGGCCGTTCACCAAGACGTGCAGGGGCTCGCCGGTCATGCGCCCAGGATCTCCTGCCAGAGGTCTTCGATGCCCTGGGCCGTGTGGTCCCAGGAGAATTGCTGCGCATAGGCGACGCGCGCCTCGCGCAGGTGCGTTGCGGGGGCTTCGGCCGCCGCCTGGGCCAGGTGCGCGACCAAGGCGGTCCGTTCGCCGCCGGGAATGGTCTCGGCGAACAGGCCCGCCACTTCGGCCTGGGCCGTGCCTTCGCGCACCACGACGCCGGTGCCGCTCGCGAGGGACTCGAGGATCGGCAGGCTGAACCCTTCGCTGCGCGAGAGCACCAGCGTGCGCAACGCGTGGCGGTAGAGGATCGCGAGTTGCGCATCTTCGAGGCCGGGCAGGCAGGTGACGCCGGGGCGCGCGAGGTTCCGGCCGAGGTCCCCGCCGCGGGGAGCGGTGAAGAGCAATTGCAGATCCCCGTGTCCGGCTTGCCGCAGGTCCGTGATCGCCGCGACGAGCAGCTCCGGCTCCTTTTTGCGCGGCAAACCACCCGGGGAGAGCACGTAGCGACCTGGGGTCAAGCCAACTCGTGCCAACCATTCGAGGTCGCGCGCGCCTTTCGCCATGGAGAACCCCGGCGTGAGGCCCCAGGGAATCACGCGCACCCGCCCGGGCGGCGCGGCGCCGAGGTCCCGGGCGGTGAATTCCGTCGCGGTCACGATGCGCGCCGCCTTGCGCCGGCCCCAGGCCACCCACGCCATGCGCCGCCACGCGCCCGACTCGCGCACGCCGTGCCGCCAGGCGAGTTCGTGCACGGTCTGCACGGTGGGCAGGCCGGGGCGCAGGGGCAGGGCGGCTTGGAAACAATGCAGACCCTGGGCGCCCGCCGCGCGCGCTTGGGCCGGCAGGATGCGTTGGCGCCATTGCTTGAGCGCAGCGCCGGGCGGCGGGGCGCAGGCCACGACTTCGATGCGCGCGCGCTTCCGCAGGGCCGCGAGGGTTTCCGTCACGACCCGGGCGATGCCGGGGGAGTGGCCGGTTACGGTCGGGGCGGTGTCGAAAGCGATGCGCATGGGGCGGGCGGCGGCAGGCCGGGCCCCATGCGTACCGGACAGCCGGGGTCCAGCGCCAGGGCTGGGGCCCGTGGAGGGGCCATCTTACATGCTCGCAACCCAGAGTCGGTGCGGCGCAACCGCGCGCCTTGGCGCATCCCGCCGGGTCGCGCTACCTTGCAGCCATGCGACTCCACCTGACCCTGCTTTCCCTCGCGGCCCCCGCCCTGTGCGGTGTGGTCTTGGCTCAGACCCCTGACTTCGCCGGCACCGGTTTGGCCGGCAGCATGACCTGGCGCGCCAATGGCGACCCGGTCTGCGGTTTGGGCAAGGACTTCCACGCCGGCCGGCGCGCAGAACTTCGTAAGCGCCTTGAGCCCGGGGTGGTCGTCTTGCGCGGGCTGCCGAAGGTGGAGGACTACCTGGCCTTCAGCCAGGACAAGAACTTCTGGTACCTGACCGGGGTCGAGAGCCCCGATGTGGCGTTCGTGATGGATGTGCAGTCGGGTAAGGAAGTGCTGCTGGTCGAAAAGCCCGATCCGTGGCGCGAGCGTTGGGAAGGGGAGATCTGGGACACCGACGACCAGTGGATCCGCGACCTGACCGGCGTGCAGGACCTGCGGCGCACGCGGCACCTCGAGGAAGTGATCCGCGAGATGCTCGACCCCGGCGAGGTGCTCTACACGGTGCAGACGCCCGCGGTGGCGCTCGCCGGTTGTTACGACGCGGCGGAGCCCTTTGCCAAGGAGCGCAAGCGCGACAAATGGGACGGGCGCGAGAGCCGCGAAGTGGCTTTGGCGGCCAAGCTGGGCGAGGTTTTCGGCGTGGAGGTGAAAGACATCACCAAAACGTTGCGCGAAATGCGTTTGGTGAAGACGAACGAGGAGATCGACGTGCTGCGGCGCGCCTCGGAGGCGGGGGCCTTGGCGATGATGGAAGGGGTACGGTCGACCCGTCCGGGGCTCGGCGAGTGGGACATCGCGGGGGTGCTTTCGTGGATGCATCACCGCAACGGCGCCACCGGGCCCGCGTACGGAGCGATCGTCGGTTCGGGGGCGAACTCGCTCGTCTTGCACTACATGGCGTCGGCGCGGCGCATGCAGGATGGGGAGGTGCTGCTCGTGGACTATGGGCCGGAGGTGGACCACTACGTGACCGACATCACGCGGACCTGGCCGGTGAACGGGAAGTTCAGCGAACGCCAGGCGGAGCTGTACGACGTGGTGCTCGAGGCTCAAAAGGCCGGCATCGCGGCAGCCAAGGCCGGGGGAACGTTGCAGGCGGTCAATCAGGCCTGCGCGGAGGTGATCCAGGCCCGGGAGATGGGGCACCTGATGGCCCACGGGGCCGTGCATTGGGTCGGCATGGAAGTGCACGACCCGGGCCCCGGGCCGGTGACCCTGGCGCCGGGCATGGTCTTCACCGTGGAGCCGGGTCTCTACGAGGCGGAAACCGGCATAGGCATCCGCATCGAGGACGTGGTGCTGGTGACCGAGGGGGAAGCCGAGGTGCTCACGGGCCGTTGTCCCAAGGAGCGAACCGAGCTGGAAACCCTGTATCAAGAGCAGGGCGTGCTGGACTGGATGGACCGCCGGGAATAGGTTGCACGCCATGAACTTGCGCCTTCTGCTTCTGGCCAGCCCGCTGCTGCTCTCGGGCTGCTTCCTGTCGAGGATCGACCACAACCGGCCCCTGGACCCTGCCGTGGTGGCGGAGCTGCGGGCCGGGGAACACACCGCGGACGATGTGCTTGCGCGCATGGGAGCGCCCATCGAGGTCGTGCAGCTTGGGCACAAGAGCGCCTGGCGCTACGAGTACGAGCGCACCAAACAGACCGGCCTGTTCGCCCTGGTCGTGGGTTTGCATGGCATCGACATGCGCGCCGATCGGGTCTGGGTCTTCTTCGACGAGAACGACCGGTTGACCCATGTGGGGGCGACCTTCGAGAGCAAGGAAGCGGAATTCGAACTGCCGTTCCTGGGCGAGGATGACTCCGCGGGTGAGTGAGCGCTTGCCGCAGATCCTCGCGCATTGGGTGTTGGCGGGCAGCGTGTGCCTGCTCGCGCCTGCGTGCCTGTCGGGGTCGATGAACCGGGTGGACCGCCAGGGGCGGCCCACGGCGGAGCATCTGGAGGCGTGTGTGCCCGGGCAGAGTTCGATGACCGAGTGCCTGGAGGCGCTCGGCGCGCCGCTCGTGGTGCGGCCCTACAAGAAAAACTCGATTGAGTTGATCTGGGGGTGGCAGCGTTCGCGCTTCTGGAGTTTGACACTCAGTGTGCCGATCGCGGATCGCGGGGACAGTTCGTTGTCGTTTGCGCGCGGCATGCAGGGGGCCCACGGGCTGACCCTGCGCTTTGATGCGCAAGGGCGCCTGTTCGAGCGCCGCGAGGGTCGCCTGAAAGACCTGCTGCAATCGCTTCGGCCGCCGAACAACGGCCTGCCCGAAACATGGTGAACCCGGCCAGCGCCTGCTTCTTCGACTGCCCCGACGCCTGCGGTATGCGCGTGGAGAACGGCCCGGATGGGGCCTTCCGGCGCGTCGTGGGCAATCCCGACCATCCCTGGTCCGCGGGCACCCTGTGCGCCAAGACCTCGTGGCTCGGCGAGGTGATCACCTCGGAAGACCGCATCCTGCTACCGCATGTGCGCCGGGAAGACGGCTCGTTCGAAGCCGTGACCTGGGACCAGGCCCTCGCGCGCATCGCCGAGCGGGTGAAACCCCTGCCGGGGGAACGCATCCTGAGCCTGGACTATGCCGGCAACATGGGGGTGCTCGGGCGGCGTTTTCCGAAGCGCGTGATGAACGCCCTGGGGGCGACTCTCAACGACGGGGGCATCTGCGATGCGGCAGCGGATGCGGGCTTCCGTGCGGTGCTCGGCGACGCGGTCGGGTTCGACCTGCGCGGCATCGAAGACGCGGATTGCATCGTGTTGTGGGGGCTCGACCCCTTGCGCACCATGCCGCACCTGGTGCCGCGGGTGAAGCGCGCCATGGAAGGGGGCGCGAAGGTGTGGGTGATCGACATCCAGCAAAGCGATACCGCCGAGTGGGTGCAGCGGGCGGGGGGGCGTTTCCTGCGGGTGTATCCCGGCAGCGACGCGGCCCTGGCTTTGGGCCTAGCGTCGCTCGCGTTCGAGGAGCGCCGTGCGGACCTGGTTTTCCTGAAGAACGAGTGTGTGGGCGCGGCCGAGTTCCGCGAGCATTTGCGCGGGCGGTACGGGATCGAAGCGGTGGCGGCGATGACCGGCGCCACGGTCGAGGATCTGCGCGCCCTGGCGGGCGATGTGCATGGGGCCCAGGCGCCGGTGCTCAAGTTCGGCATCGGCCTGGCGCGGCGCCGCGTGGGCGCGATGAGCCTGCGGGCGATGGCGAGTTACGCGGCGGTTCTGGGGCTGGAGGATCGCGTGCATTGGCAGAGCGGCGACCACTTCGACCTCGATCTGTCGCCGATGGAGGGTTGGGACCTGCGCCCCGCGGGTGCTCCCACGGAACGCATGCCGCTGGTACGGCTCGGCGCCGAGCTCGAGAGCGGCCGGTTCGATGCGGCCTTCGTCTGGGGCCATAACCCCGCGATCACGGTGGCCGACACCGAACGGGTGCGGCGCGGCCTGGCGCGGCCCGACTTGTTCCTGGTGGTGCACGAACTCGTCTGGACGCATACCGCCCAGCTCGCCGACGTGGTGCTGCCGGCAACGACGCACCTCGAACAACCCGACCTGATCCGTTCGTACGGGCAGCGCGTACTGCACTCGGTGCCGCCGCTCTTGGATCCGCGCGGCGAATGCCGGGGCAACGTCGCGGCGTTTGCGGCGATCGCGAAGGCCCTCGACCTACCCGCCGAAGTGTGGGATTGCGACGCCGCGGGCTGGGTCGAGCGTCTGCTCGAACACAACCGTGCGCGTTTCAGCGACGAAGAGTTTGCGCGCCTGCTCGCCCACGAACCTGTGCACCTCGGGCCCAGGCCAAAGACCCATCGCGGCACGCCTTCGGGCAAAGTCGAGTTGTACAGCGAGACGTTGGCCGCCGCGGGCCAGCCGCCGATGGCGGAGTACCAGCGCGACGAAGGCGTCGGGTCCGGGGACTTCTGGTTGTGGCCCTCGCCGTCGAAGGCCACGCACAACAGCACCTTCCTGTACAGCCCGCGCCACCGCGCGCGGCTCGGGGCGCCGCAGGTGCGCATGCACCCCGGCGACGCCGAACGGCTCGGATTGGCGGAAGGCGATCCGGTGCAATTGCACAACCAGGCGGGCAGCCTGATCTTGAACGTCCGGCTCGACGGGGGCTTGCCCACCGGAGCCCTGGCCGTCGACGGTTTCGTCGACGAGCCGCAGGTGCCCGGCGGAGGCAACGTGAACAGCCTCGTGCCCGGCGAACTCAGCCTGTGGGGCAGCGGCGGTTGCCAATACAGCACGCGCGTCTCCGTGCGAGCCGTGCCCCGTCCGTGAGCCCCATGCATCCTTCCGGGACGGGAGCGGCGTGGGCCCAGGCGAGGCCCCATTCCGTGACTCCAGGTCGCTAGGCTGGACGGCATGTTCCCCTGGTCCGCCCTGGGTCTCTGCCTGCTTCTGATGCGGGGCGAGACCGAACTGCCTGCGCCCCGGGTCTACCTCGATCTCGGGGATGGCGCGACGTGTGCGGCCCATGAGGGCGCAGCGGCGCAGGTTCCAGGTGGCTGGAATCGCGTGGATTCGTCGGGGGGCGAAGCCTGGACTTTGACCGCGTTCGACGGCGCGAGGCTGGGCCTGACCTCCCATGGGGTCGAAGCTTGGGTGCAATGCCGCGACGACCAGGCCCTCGGCGATTTGCTGGGGGATGGAGCCCATGGCGGCGGCGACGGGCAGCGCTGGTCCCTCTCCGGACTCGCACCCGGCTGGTACGGGTTGATCCTGTACGCCGATCCCCTGTGCCAGGCGACCCCGTCGGCTGTTTCGGTCGAAGCGGGCACGCCGCCGGCGCGCTGCGCGGTTTCCCAGGCCCCCGGGCTCGGTCAGGTGTTCGTGGTGCGCGCCCGGGAGGGACGTCTCGCTTGGACCGTGGCGCCCGCCGCGCCCGAAGCCGATGCGCGGTTGATGGCGGCGCAGGTGGTGCAGTTGGCGGGACCGGGACAACCCCGGCCGCAACAGTTGTCGCGCGGCGCGCGCCACTTATTGTGGGGCAGCGACGGACGTGGCGGCTGGTTCTGGGTTCTGGGGGGCGATGGCCCGCCGCTCTGGTATCGCTTACGCCCAGCCGGGTCTGCGGTCGAGCCCCGCTGGACGGTCCTACCGCCCGGACCGAGTCGATGGGACTTGCCGAACGCGCTCGCGTGCCATCTCGCCGGAGCCACCCTGTGGCTGGAAGTGGGTTCGCGCGATGGGCTGCCCGTCCAGGACGCGTGGTCTCCCTGGTCGTGACTGCTGCGCCTATTCGCCGTGGGACTCCGGCCACGGCACGCCCGCTTCGGCGAGCACATGGTGGTAGACCTCGAGCGTACGCTTGCATGTATTCCGCCAGGTGAAGTGCCCGGCGTGTTCGTAGCCGCTTTCGACCAATTGCCGCGCGAACTCGCTGTCTTCGAGCACGCGCCGGGAGGCTTCGAAGAATCCGTCTTCGTCGTCGGGGTCGATCAACACGGCGGCATCCCCGCAGGTTTCGACGAGCGACGTGCAACGGCTGGTGACCACCGGTGTGCCACTGGCCATGGCTTCCAGGGGCGGCAGGCCGAAACCCTCGTTGCGCGACGGCCACAGGAAGAGGTCCGCGGCGGCCAGTAGGCTCGAAAGTTCTCCGTCCTCCACGATGCGCAGCCAATGCACGCGGTTGCGCACGGGCGAGCTGCGCAGGGCGTCGACGAAGTCCTTGTAGCCGTACCCGAGCGGCCCGACCACGACCCAGTGATGGCGCAAGCCTGCGGCCACCAGGCGCTCGAAGACCCGCAGGGCCAGCACGTGGTTCTTGCGGCGGTCGATGCGCGTCGCCGTGAGCAGGAACGGGGTCTTGCGCGGGATCTGCGGCACCGGCTGGCTGGGGGGCGGCAGGTGGTCGCAGCCCAGCGGGGTCACGTGCACCCGCGCGGGATCGGCGCCGAGCAAACGGATCGCTTCGCCGCGCACGTATTCGCAGGGCACCAGCAGGGCCTGGCTCTTTTGCGCTAGGTCGCGGCTGCCCTTCAGCATGCGTTCGGCCGCCTCGCGCGGCAGGTAGTGCGGCCCGTCGTTGCCGCCCGCGTCGAGGGCATAGATGCAGTCGAACACTGTGCTGACCAGGGCGGCTTTGCCCACGGGCAGGGGGGACCACTGGGTCTGATGGTACAGGCAGATGTCCCCGAGCCATTCGTCCACGCCGGTCCCGCGCAGGCGCAACATGCGGCGGAACCAGCGGGTGGGCATTCTCGGCCTCACCAACGTGACCCGCGTATCGAGCAGGCCCAGTTGGTACCGCGAGTATTTGGCCGGGGCCAGCGTGCCGCCGAACAGGGTCAACTCGGGGGACGGCCCATCGAAGAGCATCGCACGCACCAACTCGCGCACGTAGCGCCCGGTGCCTTCGCGGTTGACCAGGGCGGGGCGGTAGTCGATTCCGATGCTCATGACCCGGGGAGTGTACCCAACCCGACCGGCAGGCTGGAGTGCTGCAGATGTTTCCAGAGGGGGGCGGAAAGGGAACCCAACAGGGCGCCGAACGCCGCCAGACCGATGAGCCACAGCAGCGCGCGACCGGAAATCGTCTTGCGCCAATCGACGCCGCCACGCGCGAGTCCCCAGGCGGCCGCGACAGCGACCCAGACTTCGGTGGCGGCGGTGGCCCACGCGGCGCCTTCGATGCCCAAGGGACCTAGCAGCAGGGCGTTGCCCACGAGGTTGACCACGAGTCCGGTCCAGGCGAGCTGCAAGACGCGGTTTTGCGCCCCCATGGCGATCAGGGTGGTCACCCAAAGGGCGCCGACGTGCACGGCGAAGAGCGCTGCCAGCAGGATGCGCAGCACGCCGAGCGAAGCCCGGAAGGATTCGCCGAACACCGGCAGCAGGTGCGGACCGGCGGGCCACAGGAATCCCACGGCGAGGGCACCGAGTCCCCAGAGGGGCAAGGTCACGCGGCGCAGGGTCTCCGTCAGTTCCGCCGAATGATGCGAGCGTGAAAGCCAGGGCAGCGCGGCTTGAGGTGCCAGTACGGCCACCAGGATCGCGAAGGAGAACAAGCGCACGGGCAGGTTGTAGAGCCCGAGTTGGTCTTCCCCGTACGCGCTGCGGATGAAGACGTTGTCGACCCAGAAGTAGAGTTGCTGGCACAACGCGGCGATTCCGAGGGGCAGCGCGGCGCGCAAGAACGGCCGCCACGCGGCGGCCGGAGCCCGGTCGGGCAGTTCGTGGCGCAGGAGAATGTACAAAGCCACGTGCCCGGCGGCGGCGCTGGCGGACCAGGCGAACAGCAGCGGTCCGACGGCGCGCACGCCCAGCTGCAGGCAGACCGTGATCGCGAGCAGGGTGGCGAGGCTCGTGGCGGCACGCACGAGCACTGGGCCGCGCAAGTGCATGCGGTTGCGGGCGGGGATCGCCACGAGCTCGAGTGAGTAGCTCAGGCAAACCGCGCCGCTGGCGAAGACCCAGGGGACATCGGCGCGCGCGGCGAACAGGGCCCAGGTGGTCCACAGGGCGGTGCCGACCGCCGCGCAGGCGAGGCGCACCCGCCGGCCGGTGCGCAACAGGCCCGCCAACCGCTCGGGGTGGCGCGAGCTCTCCTGCACGATGGTGGCCCCGGTGCCCAAGTCCACCAGGCTGCCCATGACCGCGAGCACCGCCAGATAGAAAGTCAGTCGGCCGAAGGGCTCGAGGTCGAGGCGCCGGGCCAGCTGCCAGAGCACCCCGAAGGTGCACACGGAACCCAGGATGCGGCCGCCCACCAGCCACAGGGCCGCCGCAGGCAGGCGCCGGGCCAGGGTCGGGGCGGAGGGGGAGGCACTGGGCATCGGCGGAATGATACGGGGCCCGGCGGGGTGCACGAAGGGACATTGGTCTCGGATCGGGCCTCGCGCCGGGCGCGAACACGGAAGTCCGGGGCCGTTTCCGGGCAAGCCAAGGAATTCCTTTAGATCGCTTTCCGGCGGGGTCGAATGGGGGAGAGCTTTCCCAGCAAAACCTCTGTCACAACAGGCAGGGGCCAGCAGCCCCCAGGAAGGCCCATACGGAGTCCTCACTTGTTCTTCCGTCGCAAAGACAACACCCCCAACGACCCGGACGATCGCCGGCGCGTGCTGCGTCGTACGCCGCGCAACCGGGATGAGTTCAAGGTGACCCTGGAGCCGGTCCAGGATGGAGCCATGGTGGGCCAGCTCGATGGGGTGGTTCTGCTCAACCTGGACTCCACCCTCGACAAGTCCCTGGAAGGCCGCCTCGACGACCTGTGCATCCAGGGGGCCAACGTCCGCGTTTCGCGCGACGCGGTGCCCTATCTGCACGTGGATCAGGTCATCGCGGCCCGCATCGAGCACCCCGGCGAAGGCTGGAGCGTCACTTCGCCTTGTATGGTGCGTTCGATCGAAGCGACCGCGCGTTTCTACGTGAAGGTGGGCATCGAGTTCATCAACTCGGGCGACCTCTACAGCCAACTCGACGATCAACTCGGCAAGTACTTCAACCGGCGCGAGACCGACAGAATCAAAGTGGGGCCGGGCCACCTGTCCCTGCGCCTGAGCCGCAAGGCGATCCGCTTGCAGGCCACCATGCACGACCTGTCCGAACTGGGCATCGGCGCCTGGGTCGACCACGTGCAGGCGGCGAAACTCGCCGTGGGGGACATGCTCAAGTTCCGCCTGAAGTCCCGCGAGGACAACGGCACCGTGCACGGCCGGGTCAAGGTCGCCCGCAAGGAGATGCACGGCGCGAAGGACTACATCGGGCTGGTGTTCGTGCCGAGCGAACACAGCTCGAAAGAGGATCTGCTGCTGGACCAGTTCATCCAGGACTTCCTCAAGCGCCGCCTGCGTTGGGCGGACAGCGCCTGAGGGCCGCCTAGCGGTCCTTCAGCAGGCGCTCGATGCGCAGCAAAGTCGCGTGGATCTCGGCCAAGCCGGGATCCTCTGCTTTGGGCTCCGGTGCCGCCGGCCGGCTCGTTTGGGCCTGGCCCGGGACCGCCGCCACCGCGCGCGGACGATCGCGCAACCGGTCGCGCTGTTCGAGCACGGCGTTGCGGAATTCGGCGCTGTCGACGATGCCGATCAGGCGCACCAGGGGGCCCGGGGTCGATTGGCCGGCGGTCTCCACCGCCAGTCCCTGCACGCCCATGCGGCGCATCAGCGGGCCTTCGAAGCGCGTCAGGTCGGTGATCTTCTCGAGCGGAATGGTCTTTTCGCTCTTGAACCAGACCCCGGCTTTCACGTGCAGATCCCGTTCGGTGAGCACGGCCCGGTAACTCTGATGCAGCAGGCGGGCGTAAATCGGGCCGAAGATCAGCCAGGGGATCACCAGGGGCACGGTGACGATCATCACCACGGCGATGAGGGCGCCGGTCCAGAGCACGTAGCTCCTCAGGCGGGGATCGAAGCGGGCCTCACGCAGGACGGTTTCTTCGCGCATACCGGGAGCATACCGCCCGCCCGGAATTGCATTCGACCGGCCCGGGGGAATTCCCCCCGGGGCCGATCGGGCCGGGTCAGCCGGCGGGCTGCAGCTTGGCCTTCAGAGTGGCGATGACCGCCTCCGTGAAGTCCGTGGTGCTCAGGCTGCCGCCGATGTCGCGGGTTTTGGTGCCCGCGGCGATGGCGTCCAGCACCGATTGACGCAGCGCCACCCCGGTTTCGACTTCGCCGACGTGGGTCAGCAGGTTGCCCATGGCGAGCAGGGCCGCGGTGGGGTTGGCGATGTTCTTGCCCGCGATGTCGGGGGCGGTACCGCCGGAGGGGTCGAACATCGCGATGGTCACATCGCCTTCGTCATTGAACGCGAACGACGCGCTGTCGCCGAGGCCCACCGACCCGATCAGGCCGCAGGCGGAATCGGAGAGGAAGTCCCCGTACTCGTTGGCGCAGACGATGACCCCATAGCGGTCGGGGTTCATGATGATGCCGGCGAGCAGGGCGTCGAACAGTTCGCGGCGGTAGGGGATCTCGGGATGCAGGGCGGCGATGCCGCCGACCGTTTCCTCGAACAGGCCGTCGGTGGCCTGTTGGATGGTGTACTTGCTGGTGGAGCACACGTTCTTGCCGCGGCGCGCGGCCAATTGGAACGCAAAGCGCGCGGCGTGCGCGGTGGGGTGCCGTTCGATCACGCGCACGGAAACCGCCGTATCGCGGCCGATGCGCATGCCGGGGTCCTCGTAGGTGCCGCCGGTGGCCACGCGTACCACGTCGATGTCGATGGTTTTGGTGAAGTTCGTCTCGATGCCCGGGATGGTCTGCACGGGGCGGTGGATCACGGAGAACTCCAGGCGCGAGCGCAGCACCCGGTTGGGGCTTTCTTCGGTGGTGGCGGTGGGGTACTTCAGCGCGGTGCCCAGCTCGCGGATGCGGCCTTCGGCCTCATCGAAGATGTCCTCGCCCTTGCGCTTGCGGTTCTCGTCCGACAGGTCGACGGGCTGGAAGTTCAGGCGGAAGGGCAGCGCGTCGGCGACGGCGTGCACGCTGGCGGAGAGTTCGGCGGAGATGCCATCTCCGAGCAGTTCGACGATTTCGTAGCTGGGCATAACTGGGGGTCCCACGGGTCCCGATCGCTTTCGGGAATTTGGGCCAGATACATTAGCGGCGCCCAACGCACGGCGCGCCCCCCGCGACGCCAAAGCCGGAGGGAGGCCCCCTGCACGTCCGCCAGGTCGGGGTTTTAGGGTTTCCTAAGCAGGTTTTCCCAGCGCCCGGGCACAACCCCCGCGGCCGGAGGGACTAGGATACTCGGCCCCCGACCTGGATCTCCCCCCTGTGCCCCGGGTCGGGCGCCCTACCGTGTCCATGCGCATCCTCGCCCTGTTGCTCGTGCCCCTGATCGCCCTGGGGGCCCTGTATCTCTGGACCCAGCAAACCTCGCAAGTGGATCCGGAGAACAACTCGGCCCTGCCGGTCGAGCGGGTCGATCCCCTGACCCCGGGCCGTTCGATGGGGCCCGGCGGCGGTCCGGTGGTGCCCTTGCGCGACGTGGAGAGCCCCGTCGAGACCCGCATCGACGCGCCCGCGACCGAGGACGTGGACCGCCGCTACCCGCTCGAGTTGAACCTGACCCTGCTGCAGCCGGGACCGGTGGATGCCCGCGAGGGCGGTGAAGTGCTCGCCGGGGCCAAAGCGACCCTGCGCGGCCGGCTGATCGGGGAGAACGGGGATCCCCTGGTGGGCCGGGTCGAATTCGTGTGGGGGGCGAACGAGGGCCGGGTTCTGCCCTGTGCTTCCGACGGCTCGTTCTTGGCGGGGGACCTCTACCCGGGCCTTTCGATCGTGCACGTGGTCTCGCCCCAAGGTTGGACCTCCGAGCGGGAGATTCGACTGGGCCAGTTCGGCAACACCGAACTCAACGTGACGTTCGCCACCGGTGCCACCGCGCGCGTGCGTGGCCGCGTACAGGACGGCTTCGGCAAGGGCATCGAAGGCGCGAAGGTGCGCGTGGATGGCCAGGAGGCCTTCTCCGACCCCGACGGGCAGTTCGAGGTCTACCGCACCACCATCGGGCAGATCCTCGTGGAGGTCAGCGCCGAAGGATTTGCGCTCTATCGCGAGGAACTACCGATCGGGCGCGGTGTCACGATCGAACCGGGTCGCCTGGTGTTCCAGTTGGAACCCGAAGCCGTGCTCGACCTCGAGCTTTCCGGCCTCGCGGGTTCGAACCGGCCCGCGCAGGTCTACTTGTTCCCCGCCGGGGGGCAACGCATCAACAAACAACGGGGTCAGCGCACCTTTCCGTGGTATCGCTTGAACCCGATCGAATTGCGGCCGGGATTGGGGCAGACCGTGCGCGGCCTGCCCGAAGGGTCGGTCACCGTGATGGCCTTCCAAAGCGGTGCGGTTGCGTCGCCGGAACGCAGCAACGTGAAGCTGCATGTGGGACGCCGCAATAGCCACGTGGTGCAATTGCAGCCGGGCCCGACGTTGACCGGCAAGGTGCAGGTGGATGGCAAAACCGTGCCGAACGCACGCGTGCGGCTCGAGGTCCTGGACGCCAGCAGCAACACGATGCGCACGGTGTCGCGTGGGCCCGCCTTCAACCTGCAGATGGTGGTGGGCCTCCTGCCCACGGCCCGCCAACAAGTGATCACCGACGCGGGCGGCCGGTTCGTTCTTTCGACCCAGCCCGACCTCGAGAACGAGTACATGCTGACCGCCACCAACCCCGAAGGCACGTGGCGCAAAGTCATGCGCCTGACCGGGGAGCAGCTCGGTTCGGAGGTGATGGTCGAGCTGGAGCCCGCATCGAAGGACAAGGGCAGCCTCGCGCTGACGCTGAAGGGTGTGGCGCGAAGCGTGCCCTACCGAGTGCGCGTCGAAGGCGCGGATGGGGGCGTCGCGGTGGTGGGCCCGGGCGAGACCCTGCACGTGGCCGACCTGCCCGCGGGCCTTTGGCGCCTCGATGCCAGCCGCTATGGCCGGTATGCGACACGTGGGCTGCGGTTCTGGATCGAAGCGGATCGGGAGGAAAGCCAGGAGCTGAATCTGCCCGACGATCTCTGGAAGGATCCGCGCTAGGGCATTCCGCGGGCGATCGCAGGGAGTGCGCCGGAGAGCGCGGAAGCCCGGATTCCAGCGCGGGCCTGGGAGGTCGATGGCGCGGGCCGTAGAATCGCCGCGCCCGAAGCCCCCGATCCCCGCCATGCAGACCCCGACCCTCCGCCTCGACGGCCAATCGCTGACCCTAGAAGACCTGCAGCCCCTCGCGCGCGGGTTCGATTGCCGCCTCGAGGTGTCCGAAGAGGTCTACGCGGGGTTGCAACCGTCGCGGGAGATGGTCGAGGGTTGCTTGGAGCGCGGCGAAGCCGTCTACGGCATCTCGACGGGGTTCGGCAAACTCAAGAGCGTGGCGGTCGCGCCGGGGGACCTGGAGGAGCTGCAGCGCAACCTGGTGCTGTCCCATAGCGTCGGGGTCGGCGCGCCGCTGGCCCAGCACGAAGTGCGCATTGCCCAGGTGCTGCGGCTCAACTCGCTCTTGCGCGGGGTTTCCGGCATCCGCCCAAGCTTGGCGCGCGAGCTGGTGGAGTTGTTCAATCGCGGCTTCGTGCCCGAGGTGCCGGGACAGGGTTCGGTGGGGGCGAGCGGCGACCTGGCGCCCCTGTCGCACATGGTGGCGGCGTACATGGGCTTCGGTTTCGCGCGCGTGGGCGGCGAACGCATGGACGCGCGCACGGCCCTCGACATCATCGACATGAAGCCGATGCGCCTGTCCGCCAAGGAGGGCCTGGCGCTGATCAACGGTACCGAGGTGATGAAGGCCATCGCCGTGTGCAACGTGCTGCGCGCGCGCAACCTGTCGAAAGCCGCCGACGCGGTGCTCGCGCTCACGATCGAAGCGCGTTTCGGCTCCGCCCGTCCGTTCCAGGAGCGGCTTGCCGAGCTCAAGGCCAACGATGGCCAATCGCGCACCGCGTACAACGTGCGTGCGTGCTTGCAGGACTCCGAGGTGCTCGCCTCCCACGCCGGCTGCGGCCGTGTGCAAGATCCCTACAGCCTGCGTTGCGCACCGCAGATCCACGGTGCCTTCAAGTCCGCGCTGCAGCACGTGGAGGAACTCGTGCGCGCCGAACTCAACGCGGTCACCGACAACCCGATCGTCGACCCGGTGACCGCTTCGGTCTACAGCGCGGGCCTGTTCCACGGCCAACCGCTGGCGGTCACCCAGGACTATCTCGCCCTGTCGCTGTGTTCGATCGCCAACGTGTCCGAGCGCCGCATCGAGCAGTTGGTGAACCCCGACCTGTCGGGGCTGCCTGGGTTCCTCACCCCGCGGCCGGGTCTGCATTCGGGTTTCATGATCGCGCAGTACACCGCTGCGGCCCTCGCCAGCGAGAACAAACCCCTGGCCCATCCGGCTTCGGCGGATTCGATCCCGACCAGTGCCAACCAGGAGGACCTGGTTTCGATGGGCATGACCGCGGTGCGCAAGGCGCGCACGATCCTCGATCACACCGAACGCATCGTGGGGATCGAGTGGTTGTGCGCGGCGCAGGGACGCGAGTTCCAATTGGACCTGCGCGCGGGCAAGGGCGCCCAGGCCGCTTACGACCAGCTGCGCAAGCGCGTGGCGCCCCTGGTGGAGGATCGCTACCTCGCGCCGGATCTCGAACAAGCGGCGCACCTGGTCGCGTCGGGCGAGCTGGTGCGCGCGGTCGAACAGGCGGTCGGGCCCCTGCGCGCCTGAGCCGGGCGACCCGGAAGGTTTTTCCGGTTGCGCCCCGCGGCGCGCCGATCTGAGGCAATCCGGAGCCCCCTGTGCGCCACCGTTCCCACCGCTGAACCCTCTTCTGATTGCCCGTGGGGCCACCCGCCCGCTAGGCCGAAATCCCGGGCAGCCCAGTGCCGCTGCGCGCGGGATTCCGCAAGGGATCCCTCCGGGGCGGCCAAGCATCCGGTGTATCTCGCCGGTCTGCTCGGGTCAAAGGTGAGGGAATGGACCTTTGATCCGTCCGCAGTGACAACTCGATCCGCAACAGGCCGGACCAGGGACGAAGCGGAAGCTGGCGAGCTTCCGGGGCCCGGCTGGTGTGGAACCCGGTGCCTCGCGAGCATCTTTCCGCTGTCCTGCGGGAACTGGAATGAAAGGCGCCCCCTGCCCGGGGGTGCCTTTCTCTTTTTTCCGGGCCCTTGGCGTGTGCGCGGCCCGTGGTACCTTCGGGTATGCCCGCCGGCCTGCCCGACTTCCTGCGCGATCCGGAAGCCCCCGAAGCATTGATCGGGGTGCCGCTCGAACGAAATTGGATCCTGCACGCGTACACGCGCGGGTACTTTCCGTGGCCCGATCCCGACGGCAAGGTGGTCTGGTACAACCCGCCCGAGCGCATGGTGTTCGATCCCGCTGCGTGGCGGGCTCCGCGGCGGCTGCTGCGTACTTTGCGAAGCCACGAATTCCAGGTGCGGCTCGACGGGGACTTTGAGGCCGTCGTGCGCGGCTGTGCGACGGTAGGCCGCGAGGACGGAACCTGGATCACCGAGGATATGCAGCACGCGTATCTCGACCTGTTCCACCTGGGGTTTGCGCATTGCGTGGAGGTGCTGCAAGGCGGGCGCCTAGTGGGGGGGCTTTATGGCCTCGCCTTGGGGGGCATGTTCTTCGGCGAGTCGATGTTCAGCACCGTGAGCAACGGTTCGAAAATCGCCTTCAGCGTGCTCCTGGCCCACCTGGAGCGGGAAGGGTTCGACCTGTTCGACGCCCAAGTCCACAACAACCATCTGGAACGGCTCGGGGGCACCCTTTGGGACCGGGATCGCTACCTGCGCCTCCTACGGGCCTCCCTGACCCGGGAAACCCATCCCGGACGTTGGACGCTGCCCCCGGATCTCGCCGCGGGGCGGGGCCTGCCCGGCCCATTGCCGGTGGGGCCGGGATCGCGGTACACTGGCGGCGAGCCAAGTGGATCATGACCCAAACCGAACTGGAAGCCGATGTCCGGGTGGACAAGCGCCTGGCGCCCCTCGCCCGGGTGATCTGCCACGATGACCCCGTGACGACGATGGAATTCGTCGTGCACGTGTTCATGGATCACTTCCGGATGACGTACGAACGCGCCACGGAGCGCATGATCTGCGTGCACGAGAAGGGAGCCGCCGTCATCGCCCACTACCCGCTCAGCTTGGCGGAGAAGCGTGTGGCCAAAGCCCGCGGGTACGCCCGCGCCAACGGGTTCCCCCTCAGCTTTTCGATCGAAGAGCAGGATTAGGGCGTTCCCCGGTCCCTCCGGGTTGACGGAATCCGCCCCTGCGCCGATCCTGGCCCCATGCGCCCCCTGCCCAACCTCCTGACCGCATTGCTGGCCTGGGCTCTGCTCTGCTCGGCGGATTACTCCGAGCTGCTCGATCGTTGGCGACCGGAGGACCAGTCGATCGAGACCGAGCGCATCGAGAGCGCTTACCTCGATCTGATCCCGCGGGGGCACTGCCCGGATTGCAACCGAGACGGGACCCCTTGCGCGTCCGCTTCGGCGGCAGTGAGCGCCTGGGCCGGGCGCGAACCCCGGGTGGAGTCCGAGTCCGATTCCCAGGGCGCGCGCAGCGAACAGCGGCTGTTCTATCGCGCATGGTTGATCGAGGGTCTGGCCCTCAGCCGGAAGTTCGGCAGCCATGCGTTCCCGCAATTCGAAGCGGCGTTTGCGAAGGAACGGCTCGCTGGCCGCTTCCCCGACCTCAAGGGCATGCTTTGGCTGGACCTGCTCGACGGCCTGGAGCCTGCGGCTCGCGAGCGACAGACCCTCGAGTGGTTGCAAGACCTAGTGGACCTGCGTCTGCGTTATGTGGCCGCGCTGGGGGAGATCCTAGAGGCGTATCCCCGGGAGCTCCGCACGATCCAGCCGGATGCTTTGGCCCGGCGCGAGCTCGAGCCCCAGGCGCCAGACGCCCGCATGTGGGAGCTCGATCCGGAAGCCGTCGTGCACGGGGCCCATTGCGCTGCGCTGGAGGGCCTGGCCTTGCATCGCCTGATGGAGAAGCCCACCGGTGGGCTGGAACGTCTGGCGATCCACGCCCTCGTCTCCAGCCGCGAAGAGACCTGGTCCCAGAGCCCATACTACTTCCGATGGTGTCTGGATCTGGGCACGCGCACCAGCGTGAATGCGTGCCTCGACACCCTCGGCCGCATCGAATTGCTGCGCAAGGGACTCGAAGAAGAGGCTCGGGAGATCCGCCGTTCGGCCCGGCGAACGCGGCCGGATGACTGGAAAGGCAGCACCCGGGCCTGGGAGCAATTCAACCAGGCCGTGACCACCGAGCGCCTGGAGATCGTGCGGCAGCGGCTGGAGCAGCTGAAGTCCTTCGACACGGAAGCCCAGGCCGCCTTGCGCACCTTCGCAGCCCGCTTTGCCACGCCCTTCCCCGACGCGGTCGAAGACCGCCCGCACATGCACTGGACCCAGTGGTTCCGCCTCGTCGGACCGCTGTTGCCGGAAACCGCAGACGCTGCGGTGCCCGTCGAAGCTTCCGCGCCGCGCTGATCAGGCCCAGCGCAGATCGGCGCCTTCTTCGACGCGCCGGGGTTCGCGCCGCGGATGGGCGTACAGCAGTTGGAACAGGGCCGGCGTCGCGGTCAACGCGATCAACGTCGCCCCGGCCACGCCGCCGCCGATCGCCACGGCCACCGGCGGCCAGAAACCGCCGCCGCCCAGGTACAAAGGCAGGAAACCAGCGATGGTGGTGAGGGTGGTCGAGAGCACGTGGCGCGTGGCCCGGGTGACCACGCCTGCGATCGCCGCGCGGTCGCCACGCAGGCATTCGGGGTCCTCTTCCAGGGCAGCGAGCACCACGATCGAGTCGTTGATCGCCACGCCGATCAGGCCCATCGCACCCACGATGCCCATGAATCCGAACGCGTAGCCGCTGGCGGCGATCGCGCCGAGGGCCAAGATCACCGAGAGCAGGCCCACCAAAGCCACGACACCTGCCAGGCGGAACGAGTGGAACGCAAGCACGAGCGTCGAGCCCATCAGCAGCACGAGGATGCCGACGGTGCCCATCAGACCGCCCACCGCCTCATCGCGTTCGGCCGCCTCGCCGCCTACCGCCATGCGGTACCCTACGGGCATCTCGAAACCGATCGCATCGAGGCGCGCGAGAAGTTCCTTGAGGACCACGCTCGGCAGCACCCCGGCTTCGATGAATCCCTGCACGCTGTTGATGCGCTCCCCGTCGAGGCGCGAGATATTCGCGACCTGGGGTTCGAGCGATACATCCGCCAGCGCCGAGAGGGGCGCCCAGCGATCGGGACCCTGGCTCAACGCCAATTGGTCCAGGTCCCCCGCGCCGTCCCGTTGTTCCCCCGCGAGGCGCAACATCACCGGCAGCTCCTCGGTGCCCTCGAGCAACGATCCCGCCGCCGCGCCCGACAGGTTCGCGCGCAGATGCAGGCCCAGCGAACGCGCCCCGCTGCCCGCCCAGAGGAGTTCTTCGCCGCGGGGCTGCAGGGCCAGGGTCGGCCGTCCGCCGAGCAGCGAAAGGCGCGTATGCAGCACGTGTTCGACCTGGTTGAGTTCCGCTTGCACGATCTGGCCCATGCGGCGCAGGGTTTCGAGGCCCGGGCCGGTGAGGCGGATTTCGACGGGGGCTTCGAACGGCGGACCCTGTTCGATCTGCCGCACCAAGGCGTATGCCTCGGGGTGCTCCCGGTCGAGCAGATCCTGAAGCTCGCGCACCACTTGCAACGAGTCCTCGGGGCGATCGAGTTGCACCAGGGCCTGGCTGAAGTACGGCGCGCCGGCGCGGTCTTCGATCTGGTTGTAGTAGAACTTGGGGAAGTTGGTGCCGGTCACCCAGGACACCTCGCGCACGCGCGGGTGCTGCAACAGGGTTTCGCGGGTGCGCTGCGACAGCTCGATCGATTGCTCCATCGACGCCACGCTGGGCAGGTGCATCTCGATGCCGAATTGATCGCGGTCGGCCGGGGGGAAGAACTGCTCCTGCAGGGTGGGAATGCGCGTGGCGGCGAGCACCGGCAGGACAAGACCTACTGCGATGGCGAGCCACGGGTGGCGCACGAGGAAGCCGATTGATGCGCTGTAGGTGCGCTCGAGCGGCCCCACGGAGATGCCGTGATCGAGCATCCCTAGGCCCTGTTTGCGCGGCCCCTTCGCCAGGAAGGCCACGGCGACGGGGGGCAGCACGACGAAGGACAGCAGCAACGAACTTCCGATCGCCAGGATCACGCACAGGGCCATCGAGCCGACGAACTCCCCGGCCGCCCCGGGCATCAGCAGGATCGGCATGAACGCCAAGGCGGTGGTCGCGGTGGAGCAGAACAGCGGCAGGCCGAGTTTGGCCATGGCGCCGCGGGCGGCGGCGCGCGGACCTTGTCCCTCGGCCAGGCGATGGGACAATTCGTCGACCATCACGATCGCGTTGTCGATCAAGAGGCCCAGCGCGATGATGAGACCGGCCACCGACATCTGGTGCATGGGCACCTCGAAGTACTGCATGCCGGCGAGGGCGAGCAGCACCGCCAGGGGCAGGGTCAGGCCGACCATCAGCGAACTGCGCCAGCCCATGGTCAGGAACACCACCGCCATCACGAGCAGGGCGCCGAGGCCGAAGTTGCGCTGCAGGGCGCTCAGCCGTTCGTGGGTGTAGCGGTTCTGGTCGAAGAGCGTGTGCAGGACCATGCCGCGCGGCAGTTCGCGCGCGTACTCCGCCAGGGCCCGGTTCGCCGCCGCGCTCCACTCGTCCACGCGTTTGCCCGTGCGCATGCGCGCGGCGACCAGCACGGCGCGTTGTCCTAGGGTCATCGCGTAGTCCCGCGGCGGCCAATGCTCCCCGCGCCGCACCTCGCCCAAATCGGCCAGGGTGGTGGGGCTGCCCCCAGGGGCCGGTCGCACGGGAATCGCGCCGATGTGCTCGAGGGTCTCCAGGTCGGAATGCACATCGAGCACCAGGTCGTTGCGCCCGGTATGCACCACGCCGGCCTGGGTCTTCGAATCCTCCCGTCGCACGGCCGCCGCTACCTGCTCCAGGGTCAATCCGCGGCGTAGCAGTTCGTCGCGGTCCAGGTCGACCTGCACCTCCTGAAGCTGCTCGCCGTACAGGTCGACGTCTTTGGTGCCGGGCACCGCGCGCAGGCGGTCGGCCAGGTCCTCGGCGCGGCGGGTGAGGGCGGTCATGTCCGCCGGGGTATCGCCGGCGGGCACGAGCGCGGTGATCAGGGTGAACGCCGAGATGTCGAAGACTTGGAAGTCCACCGGGCCCGCGCCCTCGGGCAGCAGACCCTGCGCGTCCTGCAGCTTGTCGCGCACCCGCGACCAAATCGGCGCGGTATCGGTCAACTCCTCGCGCAACTCGATGTGCAGCATCGACATATCGGTGCCGGAGTCCGAGTCGAAGGTGCGGATCTCCGCGATCTCGCGTAGGGCGTCCTCGAGGCGATCGGTGACGAGGGCTTCGATGCGTTCGGCGCCGGCCCCGGGGAAGGGCGTGAGCACGATCGCATCGCGCGAGGTCAGTTCGGGATCCTCGGCGCGCGGCAGGGCGCGATAGGCGTTGATACCCGCCGCGCAGATCAAGAGCACCGCCAGCAACAGGAGCCGCGGACGGCCCAGGAAGACGCCGCTCAAGGTTGGCGGCTCCCTTCGGCCACGGGCAGCACGCGCTGGCCCGGCACCGCGTTCGCGCTGCCCTGCAGCAGGAAGCGGTCCCCTTCGGCCAGGGCCCCTTGCACCGCGCAGCGGTCGCCTTCCACGTGCAGCACCGTCAAGTCCACCGGGCGCAGGCGGAACTCATCGCCGTCGGGTTCGAGCACGAAACCCAGCCACAGGCCGCGCACGCCTTCGGTGAGCGCCTCGAGCGGCAGCCACCAAACCGGGTCGGCCCAATGTTGCTCGACGGTCAGTTGGCAGGGATCGCCGAGGAAGGGCAAGTTGCGGTCCGCGGGCCATTCGAGGTCGAACAGCAGGCGCACGGCGCGCTCGCCCGGATCGAGGCCGGGCAGTTCGCGCATGCGAGTGGCGGGGACCGGTTGATCGTCGACGAGAATCTGCCACGCGCCCGTGGCCAGTTCGCGTGCGGTTTCGCCGGGCACGCCGACTTCGGCCTGCAGACGGCCGCGTTCGACGAGGTGGCACAGGGCCTGGCCCGGGGCGAGCACGCTGCCTTCGCGGGCGTGGATGCGGGCGATCTGGCCGGCGAACGGAGCGCGCAGGTCGCAATCGGCGAGGTCGACCTCGAGTCGGGTGCGGGCGGCGGCCAGGGCGGCGATTTGCGCGCGCTGGCTTTCCAGCACCTCGGGCCGGGTTCCGTTCTGCAGCTCGGTCCAGCGCGCTTCGGCGCCGCGCGCGGAGAATTCGAGGGTGCGCACCCGGGATTCCGCCGCGTCGACCTCTTCTTGGCTCGTGCTCTCCCGGGCCAACAGTTCGCGCCGGCGCTCCAATTGCAGGCGTGCGAGGGCCAGTTGTTCGAGTTCCGCGTCCCAGGCGGCGCGAACCTGCGCGCGCACTTCGCTGCGCACACCGGCTTCCAATTCGGCGAGCCGGGCGCTGGCGGCTTGTTGTTCGGCGGCATTCGCCTGCAGCGCGGCCTGCAGCCGGCGCGTATCCAATTGGGCGAGCAGGTCGCCGGTTTGCACCCAATCGCCTTCTTCGATCGGCAACACGGTCAAGGTGCCGGCGAGGGGGAACGCGGGGTCCACTTCGCGGGCCGCGCGCAGGCGGCCATGGAAGTGCCGAGTGAGTGCCAGGGGCTGCGCGGCGGGCAGGGTCGCCACGCGCACGGGCAAGGGCCGCGAGGAATCTTGCGTCTCCTCCGAGGCTTCCACGGGACGGCAGGCGCTGGCGGTGCAAAGGGCAGCCAACACGAGCCCAAAGAAGGAACGGGACCTCGGAGACATACGCATCACGGTCGAATCACGGTTTCCAGCCGGATAGCGCCTGGGCGCGATCGACTTCCTCCGCAAAGTACTGCTCGGCCAACGTGCGGCGCAAGGCGCAGTAGTCGAACTCGGTGGAGAGGGGAGACCAGCCGTAGCCATCGAGCAGGCGCGAGATGACGAGGGGCAGCACGGTGAAGGGTTGGTCTTCGCCGAGGGCGCCGTGGGCCGGGGAGGTTTCCGGGCCGATGTGGGTGAGCACATTGGCACCCATGTGGATGGACCAAAGGCCGAACACGAGTTGCTCGGGGGTTTCGCCGGGTCGCAGGATCAGCTCGCCGGCGGCGATCGCATCGCGAGCGGTGCTCAGCACCAGGTCGAAACACTGCTGCTCCATGCGGTCCAGGAACTCGCGGCGCTCCTTGGAGGCCTTGTTGCGTATCGAAACGGCCTTCAGGATCGGCTCGATGCGCGCGTTTTCCGGGTAATTCAGGACGAACAACTCAGCTGCGAAACCGAGGGCCGCGAGCCGCGCACGGTGGGGACCTTGGAACCCCGCCACGCGCTGGAAGAGTTCGACCCGGCGCTGCTGGAATTGACCCAGCAGGGCGCAGATCAGGTCTTCCTTGTTCTTGAAGTGCAGGTACAGGGTCCCCTTGGCGAAGCCGGTCGCTTGGGCCAGCTTGTCCATGGTGAGGCCGAGGTAGCCCTCTTGGGTAAGGATGTTGAGGGCCAGTTCGAGGAAATGCCGCTCGCGGCTTTCCCGCTCCCGTTGTTTTCTTGATTGGGTCACTTGCATGGGGTGACTTTACGTCACGCTCTGACGTTTAGTCATTCTAACTCGGTGACAGGTCGGATAGGAGCGGGCAAGGGCCGAAAGTTGATTTGGGATGTCCTGCGGGGGGCCCCGTGGGGCTTGGAGCCGGCCCCTTCCGGGGTTGCGGGGCTCGGGGCGGAAGGCTCCAATGGCCCCGGAAAAACCCCATGAGCACCCAAGAACTCCGCCCTTCGGGCCCCTTCGTGGCCGTTCCCGGCCCCCAGACTGCCCCCCGCGGCGCCCAGCGCACCTGCAAGACCTGGGCGGCCGAGGCGGCCATGCGCATGCTGATGAACAACCTGGACGCCGACGTGGCCGAGCGCCCCGGCGACCTAGTGGTCTACGGGGGCACGGGCAAGGCCGCCCGGGATTGGCCTTCGTTCCAGGCAATCATCCGCACCCTGCAGCGCCTGGAAGAGGACGAGACCCTGCTCGTGCAGTCGGGCCGGCCGGTGGGGGTCTTCCGCACCACGAAGCAGGCCCCGCGGGTCCTGATCGCCAACTCGAACCTGGTGGGCCATTGGGCCAACTGGGAGCATTTCCGCAAGCTCGAGGCGGCCGGCAAGATGATGTACGGCCAGATGACCGCGGGCTCGTGGATCTACATCGGCACCCAGGGCATCCTGCAGGGCACCTATGAGACCTTTGCCGCTTCGGCGAAGCGCCACTTCGGGGGATCGCTGGCCGGGCGCCTGGTGGTGACCGCCGGTCTGGGCGGCATGGGCGGTGCGCAGCCCCTGGCGGCCACGATGAACGGCGGCACGTGCTTGTGCGCCGAAGTGGAGGAGTCGCGTATCGACTTCCGTCTGCGCACCCGTTACGTCGACGAGAAGTATGCGGATGTCGACCAGGCCATCGACCGCGCCCTCGAACTCCAGCAAGCGAAGAAGGCGATTTCAATCGGTGTCCTGTGCAACGCCACCGAATTGTTGCAGCGTTTGATCGACCGCGGCATCACGCCGGATGTGCTCACCGATCAGACGAGCGCCCATGATCCGCTCGGCGGCTACGTGCCGGATGGGATGCCCTACGCCGATGCCCTTGCTCTGCGCGAGAGCGACCCGGAACGGTACCAGCGCGAGTCCTACCGCACGATGGTGCGCCACTGCCGCCAGATGATCGAACTGCAGGCGCGCGGCGCGGACACCTTCGACTACGGCAACAACCTTCGCGGCCACGCGAAAGAAGCGGGCCTCGAGAACGCCTTCGACTTCGAGGGATTCGTGCCGAAGTACATCCGCCCGCTATTCTGCGAGGGCAAAGGACCGTTCCGCTGGGTGGCTCTGTCCGGCGATCCGGCGGACATCGCCGAAACCGATCGCATCATCCTCGAGCTGTTCCCGAAGGATGAAGCCCTGGCGCGTTGGATCCGCTTGGCGGGCGAACGCGTCGCCTTCCAGGGCCTGCCCGCCCGCATCTGCTGGCTGGGGTACGGCGATCGTGCGAAGGCGGGCCTCGCCTTCAACCAGGCGGTTGCCGATGGACGCCTCAAAGCGCCGATCGTGATCGGCCGCGACCACCTCGACTGCGGCAGCGTCGCGAGCCCGAACCGCGAGACCGAAGCGATGAAAGACGGCACGGACGCGGTCGCCGACTGGGCCCTGCTCAACCTGATGGTGAACACCGCCAGCGGCGCGAGCTGGGTGTCGTTCCACCACGGCGGCGGCGTGGGCATGGGCTACAGTTTGCACGCGGGTCAGGTGACCGTTGCCGACGGTACCCCCGAAGCGGCGCAAGCCCTCGAGCGCGTGCTCACCAATGACCCCGGCATGGGCGTCATCCGCCACGTGGACGCGGGCTACGACGAAGCCGTGCAATGCGCCACCGAGCGCGGAGTCGACATCCCGATGCTTTAGCCCGTCGAAATGTGTACGTACGGAAGCGGGTTTAAGTTGTCACGTTATTCAGCGCGTGGAGGGGGCGTTCCGCCCCCTCCACGCGCGGAATAACGTGACAACTTAAACCCGCTTCCGTACGTAACACATTTCGACGCCCAAACGAAGCGCCCATTGCTCCCGCCCGCCTCCTCAATCGGATGCCCGCCCTGGAAATCCGAAACGCTTGTGGACGAGATGGCAGCCGAAGGCGTTCAAGGTCCTTGAACAAGTTAAGCTTGCGAGGCGAGATCCTCCGATGACCCCCATTCTCTGACTCGATCATTGCGTATGCCCAACGATGCGCCTGTCTGCCCTGGTTACGGCAGCGCGGTGCCCACCGCGCTTCAGCCCTACATCACGGGGCTGGAAGCCTGGACTCCGTTCCTTGAGATGGCGCTTGGGATCTGCGTGCTCCTGCCCCTGCTGGCTAACGCGTACCTGAGCCGCGAGGCTGGAAAGATCCGCCAGCACGTTCGGGACAATCCCGATATGCATTGGACGGAGCGCAACCAGGCCACGGGGCGGCTGCTCCACCGGCTCGCCATTCTGCAGTGGATGCTGATACTACCTAGCATCGTCTTGGGCATGTTGACCGCACCGCTGGCCTCGCGGCAGTTGCCCTTGGCAGGGTTTGGTTTGGGGCTTGTGGCATACGGTGTCTGGCTGCTACTTGTCGAGCGCACCACCCGCAGCCTGGCGGAAGTCGGCGAGCGGTACCGGGGCGTTTGGCGGCTCTACGTCACGCGCCACTGGGCCTACCTCGTGGGCGCAGTGTTCGCCATTCTGTTCCTCGCGTGGGGGCCCTCCCCGGGCCAGGCTTCTTTCTGGCCGGCGTTGCTGGGAACTGCGGTGTTGGATGGTTTCCTCATCCATTGGGGCAGCGACCGGATTCCTCCCTTGCTGGGCCGGTGGCGACCCGCGCCTGCCGCATTGGATGCCGCGGTTCGGTCGGCAGCCCGGGGCTTGGGCATCGAACCGAACGGGGTCTACCTGATTCCGAGTGGGCTGATGTACTGCATCCTCCGCATCCCGCGGAAGGATATCGCCGTGGCCGCCGGAGTGGCGGAGGAGCTGGATGAAGGGGATTTCCAGGGGTACATCAAGTGGATCCTTGGACAAGCAGACTGCCTGGGCAAAGGCGAGTGGCTGTCTGGAGGCTTGGCGTTGCTGCCCCTGTTTGCGGCTGCGTTCCTGAGCGAGCGTTACGAGCCGATCTTGCCCGTTATCGGGTTCCTTGTGTTCCTACTCTCCCTGCTTCTGGCCCGGGGCGTCACCATCTGGACTACGCGTCGGGTGTATGCGGTTGGACTTCCCGAGAGTGCGGAAGATCGCCGGGGGTATGCGCACGGGTTGGAGTCGTGGTTCCGGTTTCAGGGCGTGGCCGTGGATCGACGGGGCATTCCAGTCCTCGCCCCTCGGATGCGTGCCGCGGGGGTAGAACCCGATTGGCCGGAGCCACCCAAAGAGTCGTTCGGGCAAAGAACGCACCTCTTGTATCTTTCATGCTTGGTGGTTGCCGTCGGTCTTCAGTTCTCCCGGTACATGCGAACCTCCTCCAACGCGCTGCACCACCAGGATTCGAGGGCCGAGTTGCTCCCGCGATCCCGCTTTCACCCTGACGCGATCCTCCGGTGGACGGTCGCGCGGGGACGGAAGGGGGATGAGGCGGCGGCGCGGGCGGGCCGGGCGGCCCTGCTGGAGCGCTTTGGTCCTGGGTACCGGGCTAAGCTCGTGGACTTGTTCCTGCAGCAGGAACCGCTGTTGGAACCGCGCGGCGAGGCGATCGACGCCCTGATCGGCCCGGAAGAGCAGGACGTCTTGATGCTGCGGATCGGCCTCTGGGACGCGTGGATGCACGGGGAAGAGGTGCAGACCGAACGATTGCTGCGCCAATGGCTGACGGCACTGCTCGGCCCGGAGGCCGGGGTCGTGTTGGCGAATGGGGAACCACTTCAGATGGAGCGTTCGGAGTTCGAAGTCCTCTCGAAGGTGGATCAGGATCTGCTCTATGCCGTGGTCTCTTCGACGGTGGCGCCGGAGTGGAAATCCCTCGCGGAAGAGCTTGCGCAATGGCGACCGGAGCTGCCGGGTCGGGTCCAGTCGTGGGTGGAGCGCAGGGAGCAGAGCGTGGGCGCCCGGGGGCTTTGAGCCTTGGCCCGCTGAAATGTGTTACGTACGGAAGCGGGTTTAAGTTGTCACGTTATTCACCGCGTGGAGGGGGCGGAACGCCCCTCCACGCGGTGAATAACGTGACAACTTAAACCCGCTTCCGTACGTAACACATTTCAGCGGGCGCCGTACTGCGCGCGATAGGCTTCGATGCGTTGCCACAGGTCCGCGTCCATCACCGGCACATGCGGGGCACCCACGTTCTCGCGCAGGTAGGCGAGGATCGTGTCGATGTCGACGATGGCGAAGGTCGGCATGGCGAATTCCTCGGCGAGTTCGGTGAGGGCGGCGCGGTCGCCGGTGCCGCGTTCTTGGCGGTCGACCGAGACGATCAGGCCCGCCAGGCGCACGTTGGCGGTGGCGCGCAGCTTGGGCACCGTTTCGCGGATCGAGGTGCCCGCGGTGGTGACGTCCTCGACGATCAGCACGCGTTCGCCGTCTTTGGGCTGGTGGCCCACGAGCAGGCCGCCTTCGCCGTGGTCCTTGGCTTCCTTGCGGTCGAAGCAGAAGGCCACGTCCTCGCCGCGGCGAGCCAGGCCTTGGGCCGTGGTCACCACCAGCGGGATGCCCTTGTAGGCCGGGCCGAAGAGCACGTCGAACTCCCGTCCCAGGCGCGCCTCGATGGCCGCCGCGTAGAAATCGCCCAACCGCTCGAGCTGGCGGCCGGTGCGGTAGAGGCCGGTGTTCAGGAAGAACGGCGTCTTGCGGCCACTCTTGGTGGTGAAGTCCCCGAAGGTCAGGGCGCCGGTCTCGAGCAGGAACTGGATGAAGTCGCGCTGGTAGTCGTGCATGGCGGCGGTGGGGTTGGGCCGCGCACACCTTAGCGGCGCCGCATCAGGATTCCACCGTCGACCGGCCGCCGCGCCGCCCAAACGCACGGCGGGCCGGACTCCCAAGGGAGCCCGGCCCGCCGCCAGCCGATCGGGGGATCAGAAGTTCACGCGCCAGCCGAGGACCACGGTCCAGTCGACGGCGAGCTGGGGACCATCGAGCCACTGGTCGACCGGTGCGCCGAACTCCAGTTGTACGCGTTGGTCGCGCTCGGTGTCGAGGTCGTAGCCGAGGCCGCCGAACACCATCACGCGGTCGCCGCCCTGGCGCAAGGAGTCCTCACCCGGGCTCTGGTTCACGTCCAGCTCCGGATCGAAGTT
The DNA here is from genome assembly GCA_041398705.1 of Planctomycetota bacterium. Lineage (GTDB taxonomy): Bacteria > Planctomycetota > UBA1135 > UBA1135 > NORP259. Next base: position 86,066 of record JAWKUI010000013.1, read on the forward strand.
GTGCAGGTCGCCCCACCAGTCACCCTGCAAGCGCACGGTGCCGGTCAGGTCGTCGGCGAGTTGCTTACCGGCCCACACGTCCACGCGCGCCGAGTTCGACGGGAACCAGCCCTCGTCGTTTTCGGTCTCGAGGTGGATGCGGCCCGCGGCGCGGGCGCCGAGCTGGATGCCGCCTTTGGTGGTGGTTTCGAACACCATGCCGGGCATCAGTTCGAACGTGCCGGTGCCGAGCTGCAGGTCATAGGGCAGCTTGCTGTTCGCGGTGCCGGCGTAGGTGCCGCGCTCGTCGATCGAACCCGTGGGGATGTTGAGGCCCACCAGGTAGCTCACGCGGGTGCCTTCCACGTCGTAGGAACGGAACACACCACCGAGCTGGATGTCGCCCAGGCCCGAGGTATCGGCGCTGTCGGCGCCGCCCAAGCTGCGGTCGTAGTCCAGGTCACGGGATTGGAAAGGAAGCACCGCGTACAGGTCCCAACGCTCGTTGAGGCCGTACCAGGCTTCCAGTTCGAAACGATGGTCGGTGCGCTTCGTGGGGGCCACGGTGTAGCCCTGGCCGAAGGCGTCGGCGCTCGACAGGTCGTCGCGCCCCTCGCGCAACCCGTCATAGCTGTCCTGGCGACCGCGCAGGTGCATGGCAAAGTGCCCGGTGCCGACCTGGGTGGTCAGCGGCACGCCGACCGGCGCATGGGAAAGCACGAGCACATCTTCGGTGGAGGATTCTTCCGGCATGTCCATGCCCGGCCATTCCTCTTCCGCGTCGAACGCCAGCGCTTCCTCAAGGCCGGTGTCGAGCCCCGCCTCGCGCACGTTCACCTCGTCGACGGTCACGACCGGAGCCGGCGGCAGCTCGGGGCCGCCGTCGATCGGAAGTTTGCTCGCGAAGTCCTCGGGGTCGACGGTGCGCGTGTCGAGGGGCTCGGGCACCAGTTCGCCGCCAGCGGATTGCAGTTCGGACTTGGCCTGTTGGGCCGCGGCCTCCACTTCATCGGTGGCTTCTTTGGCAGCCGCCTCGAGTTTCGCCTTGGCCTCGTCCGTGGCCTGCTCGACCTTCGCCTGGGCCGCATCCGCGGCGTCAGCGGTGGATTGGGGAGCAGACTCGGGTTCTTGCAGGAACGCAGCGGGGGTCAGACCCAGCAGCAGGAGGGGAAACAGCTTCATGGTCGCTTAGAGGGCGCACGAGCCCGGGCCGTCGGGGTGACCGCAAGAGCCACAGGGGCCGGGCATCGGGGGGCAGGATGGGGGGGGCGTGGGGTGCGAACCCGAATGGCCAACCGCGAACCCCGAGAGCAGTCGCTCGGGCCGATCGTGTTCGCAGCGGGGGCAGGACACGGACTCGGAACCAAGCACCAACTCTTCGAAGGTGTGCTGGCAAGCGGGACAAGCGTATTCGAAAACGGGCACGGGGGACTCCGTTGATTCAGGAACAAGTCTACCCCGCCCTGGGGGGCCGGGTTTGGCAGGCTGGCGGCGGCGTCTCGGAACGGTGCGAGAGCCTGGGCAAGGGGTCTCAATATATGGCGGCCCGGGTCGCTGCGAGCCGCCCAACGGGCGCCGACGGGCCGGAAAACGCGACCGGCCCCCCGGACCTGGGGTCCGAGGGGCCGGTCGCGGTTCCGGGGCGCCGGACTACCACTCCTGCGCGTACATCATGCGGGGGGCCATCTGGCCCATGATCAGCGGCATGAACTGCAACCAGGTGGCGGGGTTGGAAGCCATGATGCCGATGCCGCGGGTCAGGTTGACCAGCACGGACGGGTCGCCCTTCGTGGTGCAGACGATGTCACCGCCTTCGTTGATGCGGGTGACCCCGACGGTGGCGCGCACGCCTTGGGCGAGTTCGTGGAAGGTCGGCATGACCAGGCCCGCGTCGCGGGTGACATCCAGGCGGGAACGCACGCCGTTGCTGAGGCCCGAGCACAAGAGGCTGGTCAGACCGTAGCCTTCGCGCAGTCCGAAGTCGGCTTCGTAGAAGCTCACGCCGTACAGGCCCGAGAAGTTGCCGTCGAAGTCCGCCATGAACTCGCTGTTGCCGAGCAGACCGTTGCCGCTGGCGCCTTCCCGGGCGGCACCGGCCACGGCGGCCTGGGGCGTCAACGCGATGAACAGGTTGTTCTTGCCCACGACCAGGGTCGGTTCGGCCGGAATCGGCAGGCCGGGGAAGGTCAGGGTGTGGCAACGCATGCCGGCGCGGTCGATCGAACGCATCTGCACGTAACCCTTCGCTTCGGCCGCCAGGGCGTTGTTGACCAGGTTCGAGATGCGCTCAAGGCCTTCTTCCAGCTTGGCCGGATCCTTGGCTTCGATGAACATCACCATCGACATCATGCCACCGCCGCCGGTGGTGTCCGAGGTGTAGGAACCCAGGTAGGTGCCCAGGTGATCGAGCAGGTCGCGTTCGATGTGCACGCCGACCATCTCCTCGATGCGCTCGAGCGGGCGGTCGAAACCTTCCTGCGCGAGGTACGGTTCGGCGATGCCGAGCACCATCGAGAACAGGCCTTTCATGTCGACGGCCATCATCGAAGCCATGTTCGCGTCGGCCGGGATCAGGGCCAGGTCGGCGCTGGTCAGGCCTTCCACCGGCAGCACGCCGCGGGAGCGCATCGCTTGGCCGAAACCGGGCATGCGGGCGACGGAGTATCCAGCGGTGTCGGTCGAACCGGCAGCCACGTGCACCGAGAAGGAGTCGAGGCCGGTGGCCGAAGCGATGTCGAGGATCACGTCCCCGGCTTCGGGCTCCTGCATCGACAGGAAGGGCAGGAACATGTCGAGCATGGTGCCCAGGTCCATGCGCATGCCGAAGTCGGGCTGGATGCCGGCCGGCAGGCCCACGTCGGACAGGTCGAGCATGGTGGAGGCGGGCGATCCGGCGTGCAGCACCAGGCTGCCGCCATCGACGCCGAAGACCACGGGCATCGGGCCGCCTTCGATCGGCACCATGCCGGAGGCGTCCTTGGCACCAAGAGGGGCGCCGGCCTGGCGCATCAGGCCTTCGACCATGCCCATCCACTGGGCGGCCTGCTCGGCGTTCTTGGGCATCAGGCTGACGTGACCGCTCAGCGGGATCATCGGGCTGGTCTCGCGGGCGTCCAGCAGGCGGATGGTCTTGGCCGAGTTGAGCATGTCCACCGCGGCGGGAATCAGCTGCGGCGGAACCTCACGCATCTCGCGGATCTCGCTCGGCAGTTCGAGCAGACGGGCATTGAGCAGGTCCAGCACCCGCACCAGGCCCCGGTCTTTGGGGTGCTTGAGCAGGGCTTCGGTGCGGTTGAGGTAGATGGACAGGACGTCCTGGGCGACGGGCGCCGGGGGAGCGACCGGCGCGAGGGTCAGGAAAGCAGAAAGCAGCATTGGGTTCCTCGATCGAAACGGGGTTGATCCTTGGGATACGGGATGTTTACCCCGGGATTCGCCCTTTCCCAGCGGAATTTTTCGGGTCCCTCCCTCACGCCGGGGGCCACCGGAGCGGCTTTCCGGGCACCTGGGGGTGGCGGTCGGATGCCGGATCCCGAAGATAAAGGGCCGCCAACCCGTCACCGATGGCGCCGCCATCCGAACCCCACTCCACCCGTTGACCCAGACCCCCGAGAGCCGCTCCGACGCCGGTCCGGCCCCCCGGCCCGGCCCGCCGGACCTGTCCACCGCCCAGCGGGCTGCACTGGCCCGTAGGGATCCCCGTGCCCTGGAGGAGTTCTTCGAGGCGTACTTCACCCCCCTGTATCAGTACCTCTGGCGCATGCTCGGAAACGTGCACCAGGCGGAGGACCTGACCCAGGAGACCTTCATGCAGATCCACCGGAACCTGGAGCGCTACGATCCCGCGCGGCCTTTGCGTCCGTGGGTGTTCACGATCGCCACCAACCTGGTGCGCGACCTGTGGCGCAGCGCCCCGCACCGCGCGGCGCGCTCGGCGGAGGAACTGGAAGACGCGGTGGGGCGCGAGCGGTTCGAAGAGGAACGGCCCGGGCCGGCGGCGGTGGCGGAGGGGCGCGAGGTCGGGGATCAGGTCGCCCAGGCGGTGGCGGACCTGCCCGAGGCCCTGCGCACGACGTTCGTGTTGCGCTTCTACCAAGGGCTCTCCTTCGAGGAGATCGCGCAGGCCGTCGAGCGCACCGAGGTGGCGGTGCGCAAACGTTTCTCGCGGGCCCTCGAGCAACTGCGCCAGGACCTGGCGCACCTCGATCCCGGCGGACAGGGGTTCCTGCGCGGAGGCAAGGTGCACTGATGTCCGGCGGCAAGGATCTGCCCTTCGGCTTCGGCCTGGGGCCCCAGCGCGAACCCGAGGGAGAGTTCGAGCGCGTGCTGAATGCGTGGCAGGCGCCGGAACCTCCGGCGTCGCTCCGTTCGCCGTTCCCGGTGCCGCAGCCGGCGGAGGATTCTGCGGGAGCGGCGAGAAGCCTGGGGATGTTGCTGCGCGGTTTCGAAGCCCCCGAGCCTTCGGCCGAATTGCGCGCCGCGGTGCGCGCGGCGTTCCTCGGCGCGCCCGTGGCCCGCGTCCAAGCTGGCGCCCGGACGAAACCCCGCTCCACCCCGCCGGCGCGCCGTCCGCGATGGGGACTCTACAGCCTGCTCGCGGTCGCGGCCCTGCTGCTCGTATGGTTTGCCGGGCCGTGGCGTTCCGCTTCCGATCCCGGGCCCGTATGGAGCCGTGTCGCGGGCGATGGGACGCTGCTCGACGGCGCCAATCGGTCCGTGGTCGTGGACTCGACTTCCGATGCTTTGTCGGGCGCACGCGTGCTGACCGCGGGCGCGGGCGGATTGCGCATCGCGTTCGGCGATCGGTTCCAAGTGGAACTGACGGAAGGCAGCGCGCTCGACGTGTCGGCGGTGGGCACGACTCCGGGGCAATTCGAACTCGCCATGGTGGGGGAGCAAGGCGGCTACGTGCTGCAGACCGGGCCGGGCTTCCGCAAAGGGCAAGACCGCCTTTCCCTGCGTACCCCGGAAGGCGAAGTCACCGTGCGCGGCACCGTGTTCGCCGTCGACCGCTACGCCGATACCCCGGATTCCGCCGGAGGAACCTGCGTGTGCTGCTTGCACGGCATGGTTGAAGTGCACGACCAGCGGGGCGGTTCTTGGAATACCGGCGCGGGCCGTTCCGTTTTCGTGTTCTCCGACGGCAGCGAGGCCGCCGAGCGACCCGTACCGGAGCCGCACCACAGGCCGATGGTGCGCCTCGACCAAGCGCCGCGGCCGAGTGGTTGGTAAGCGCCGGCTACTCGGGCGGGCTCCAGTCGAGGGTCACGGAAGGACCCCCCGGACGGCGCGCCTCGCGTGGGGCGCGCCGGCGGCGTTCGCGGGCGATGGCGTTCAAGAATCGCGCCCAGTCGCCTACGGGATGCCCCTGCGCCGTGCGCTCCGCGCGGTACGTGGTGAGGAACAACCTCTGCTCGTCCGCGCTCCAGCCATCCGGCCAGGGCATCGCGAAACACGCGAGGTCGTAGGCGGGGCCGCGGGTCTGCACGTGCGGTCCACCGGCCCAGCAATCGAGCCAGGCCACTTGCCCGCGGTCCGGATCGCCGGGATCCGTGCGCACGAGTGCGTTGCGGCCGAACGCGTCGCGGTGCACGAAGTGCTGCGAATGCATGCGGGCGAGTTCCTCGGCGGCGGCGCGGGCGAACCTTTGGCGCTGCGGCGGCGTTGCGCCAGGCCAGGCCGCGTCCCACGGCTGCCACCCGTGCAGTGCCGCCGTGATCAAAGCCTGGTAGCCGGGCAGGAGCCCGCCTGGGTGATGCAGCGCCGCGATCGGCTCGGGGGCGAAAAACAGGCGCTCGCGCAACCAGGCGAGGTTGGCGGCCTCGCGTTGGCAGGGGAAGGCGGCTGCGCGCAGGGGATGGCGCAGGCGATGACGCAAGGCGCTGCGCGCGGCGAGGCGTGAGGCTTTGATGTACACCTCGCCAGCCGGCAGGGTCACCGGCCCGGCGAG
>JAWKUI010000014.1:0-84872 GCA_041398705.1 Planctomycetota bacterium
ATCGCAAGCGCCTGGAAGCGACGCGGATCGGTGCCTGTCCGGGCCCAGTGAATTCGCAGACGAGAGCCGGAGCCCTGCGGCTGGATGCCGCGGGGCACCGCAGGCCCGGACGGGAACACAACCCAGGCGTGCGCTCATCGCGTGTGCATCGTACGCCTGTTTCCAATTCGTGCCTTTGGGCGGCAGCGCGACTTCGGAAGCGCTCCAGCGCCCAGAAACCCCGGCCGCGGGTCCCTTGCGGCCGTGCTCGAACCCGGCGGAAGCGCGCGGCGCTTCTGCAATCCCTCCTCCAACCCAAGCGGCCCGCATGGCTGCCCAACCCTGACTTCAACCATGTCCGACACCCTCGTTCTCGGCGCCGTCGCCTACGACGCCAAGGTCGTGCCCATCTGGGACGGCTTCCAGCAGTGGTTCGCCCAGCGCGGCTTTGCGTTCGACTACGTGCTCTATTCGAACTACGAACGCCAGGTGGAGCAGCACTTCGCCGGCGCCTTCGATGTGGCTTGGAACTCGCCGCTGGCGTGGATCGAAGCCGAGCGAGTGGCGGCCGCGCGCGGCCAGCAGGTCGAAGCGATCGCCATGCGCGATACCGATTGCGATCTGACTTCGCTCGTGGTGGTTCGCGCCAGCGATGGGCCGCAGGACCTCGCCGGCCTGCGCGGCAAAACCGTGGGGTTCGGCGCCCAGGACTCGCCCCAAGCGACGCTGATCCCCAAGCTGCACCTAGCCCACGCGGGCCTCGAGCCCGGCCGCGACTTCCAGGTGCGCGAGTTCGACCTGCTCGTGGGCAAACACGGCGACCACATCGGCGGCGAACGCGACGCGGCGCGGGCTTTGCTCGCCGGCGAAGTCGACGCGGCCTGCATGATCGCGGGCAACCACCTGCTGTTCCAGAAGGAGGGCACCCTGGCCCCGGGCAGCACGCGCGTGCTCGCCACCACGGCGCCCTACGACCACTGCAACTTCACCGTGATCGCCGGGCACGCGCCCGCCAAAATCGCGCGCTTCCGCGAGCTTTTGCTGTCGATGCGCTACGAGGACGCCGCGACCCGGCCCCTGATGGACATGGAAGGCCTCAAGCAGTGGGTCGACGGGCGCACGAGCGGGTACCAGCAGCTTGCCGAGGCTTGCGACCGCTTTGGTTGGTTGCGGCCGTTCCTGGAGCGCATGGGAGCCTGAGATGGAAGGCGGGGGCGAAGCGCGGTTGGATCTGGCGGACCTGGGGTTGGCCCAGGGTGCGGATGTGCTGTTGAAGCATGCGCTCGTGCCCCTGGCGCCGGGGGCGCGGCTGGCGATCTTCGGCCGCGAGCCGTCCCTCGCCCCGCACCTGGTCGAATGGGCCCGGGCCCGCGGGCACCGGTTCGCGGCGGCCGAAGCCCGCGACGTGCTCGGCGCGCCCGCTGCGGCTTCGGGCGCGCGGCTGGTGGGCTGGCTCGAACGCGGCACCGCCGCCACCGCGCGCTGGGTGGGGGCCTTGCAAGCCGGCCAGACCGAAAGCGACGTGGCCGAGTGCGCGCCGCCCGAGTGGGGCCTCGCCGCCCGCGGCGCCACCGTCGAAGCCGGCGTGCCGCCCTTCTTTTTTCCCCTGCACGACAAGGACCTGGTCTGGGCCGACAACCTCGCCCACATGTACCGCCAGGCCGCCGCCGCCCAGTGGAACCCCGAAACCGCGATCCCGTGGCAGCAGGCGGTCGAGGCCCCGGAAGTGGTCGAAGATGCCCTGGTGCAGGTGCTGACCTACCTGATCGAAAACGAAACCGCCGCCCTGGTGATCCCCGCGCGTTTCGCGAGCCAGGTGCACCCGCACTACCGCGAGGCGCAGCAGCTGCTCGCCCTGCAAGCCGCCGACGAAGCGCGCCACATCGAGGTGTTCACCCGCCGCGCATTCGCCTTCCGGCCGCGCCTGGGCCTGTCGACGGTCGGCGGTCAGGCCTCCCTACGCACCCTGATCGAAGAGCCCGACTTCGAACTCGCGTCGTTGCTCTTGAGCGTGCTGGGGGAGGGCAGTTTCGTGAACCTCCTGTGGTTCCTGCACAAGTTCGGGCCCGACGCTTGCACGCGCGACATGATGAAACTCGCCGCCCAGGACGAGGCGCGGCACGTGGCGTTTGGTGTGGCGCACCTGGCGCGGCATGTGCAAAAGGACCGCAAGCAACTCGATCGCCTGGCGGGGGCGATTCGCCAGCGCCACGCGGTGCTCGAACACACCGCCGGGCTCAACGAAGAGGTGTTTGAGGGCCTGGTGATCTTGGCGGCCGGCAGCCTCGAGCCCGCGGCCATTGCGCGTGGGCACGCCGAGGTGCAAACCCTGTCGCAACAGATGAACCAGGGGCGCATCCAGCGGCTCGAGGTGCTTGGTTTTGACCGCAAGGCCGCCGAAGCCCTCAGCGAATTGCATACGCGCAACTTCATGTAGGACCGGGCTCTACCCCGGCGCACTCTGCCGCGCGCGTGAGGCCTTGGCGTAGCGAAATTACTCAGGCGGGTGCGCTTGCCGGGTCCGCATGAATTCTTGGGCCCCAGCGCACCGCTGGCTTTGGCGCCAAACAAGAAGTTATGACTAGCGCCGCGCAATCCCCTTCAGTTTTTTGAAACCAATGTTCCCTGTGGTTTGGATTCCAGACCGTGGGGCAGGACGAATTCTCGAAGGTGTTCGACCTTGCGGGATCCGGCGATCGCCCTACGATCGAATCAAGTGCGGTACCACTGCCTTGGCTCCGCGCATCACACTTTCAATCATGGAATCTGCCGGCTTTTTCGACGAACGTCCGCCATGGGACCGCGAGGACCACGGTCTCGATGACGAAACGAGGCAAGACTGTCTCGAGATGCTTCGTCGCTGCGCACTCAAACCTGCGCGAGAATGGCTGCTGCGCACTAGCCGCAGCACGATCCTCGCGGAGGCCTTCCTCATGGACGCCAACATCTTGGCTGCGCGTTCTGCTGCGCAGCTCGTAGTCGGCGTCACCATGGTGGGATCACACCACTGGCTCTACGGAGTTCCCGTTCCCAAACACATGGGGGATTCAGAGGGTCAAGCCTGGGTCGTCGCGCGCGTTAGCGAAGCCCTGCGCGACCTCATCACCGAGGACCGCTGGGCGGTGCACTGCGGCACGCCTCAATCTGACCCCCTCGAGCCCCGCCACCTCTACCTGTGCGACTGGCTCGGCATCGGCCCCGACTACGTCTCCCGCGCCGCCCTCCAGTTCAACAACCTCGGAGTCGTCGAACGCAAAAGCTTCTTCCACGTCTTCGTCAAACGCTCGGACCTCAGCCAAGTCCAAGATCCACGCCTCGGCACCCCCGAACAGATCAAGGAACACGCCACCCGCGCCGTCCGTTCCATGGTCGACCCCATCCCGCCCAACCTCGAAGGCCTCTACGGAGCGCCCGGCTTGCTATGACAAGCACCTACGAACCGAGCGGAGACATGCTGGACGTCCTCGACTCCGTCCGCAAACACCCCCGCGCCCACCTCTTCGGCCTCCCCGCCACCCTAGGCCCCCTCCCCGTCGACCAAACCCCCCTCACCGGCGGCGAACCCTTCTTCACCTCCGCCGAACGCAAACTGATCGCGCGCATCGGGAGGAGTTGGATGAGTTTTCTATCACTCTGGCATTTTCTGCGCTGTACGAAGATCGTCACATGCGAGACGCAATTTCTGGATCAGCGTGGGCATGTGGAAAGCGCGTCGCTATCTGGAGGGATACCAGCCATAATGCAACTGAGCGTTGCTGTCCGTAGAATGGGAGATAATGGAGCTACCGAGTGGGCATCGAGCAAGGGCTGCATTTAGCCAGTGCCAAAGGATGCTGCCCCGACATTCCAACACCCTCATGTTGGCCCTGGCTGACTTTAGCGGGCACCAGAGGCATGCATGCTTATCAAAGTGTTTGCTGGTGCTGAACTCGCCGTCGGCTACTCCAACAATTCGAGCACACGGAGCAACAAATGCTGCGATGGCCGCGTGGAACTCTGGCGATGTGGCTTTGGCGCATCGGCTCTACAAGCAGGCCCTTGAAATTGACTCCGAGCTTGTCGATTTGCACATCTACTGTCTAGTCACCGCGGTGTGTCTAGGCGATTGGGCCAGTGCTCGCCTGCATGCAGATCAGCTATCAGAATCAAGCGAAGGTGAGAACCTTGCGATGATACATTCAGCCAGCCAGGCGATCGTGCTCGCCGTATCGCTGGACTTAACGGACAAGGTAAAGCGGTTCATATCCAGGAATCCAGGAGCTGGGTCATTACTCCGGTTGCTTAGTAGGGAGGCGGCTTGAGATGCGTGCACGCGCCGTGGGAGCCCTTGGGATTCTACTCGTGCTGGTTGGAGCGGTGCCCTGTGCGGCATACCACTCCCAGGGAAATCCCCCAATCACTGACGTGGGTCGACAACCGCCTCGCGTGGTCAAGCAGGTGAAGAAAGTCCGGACTCCGATTGAGAGCCCTGTCCCGGGACCCCATGTTCCCTAGTTGTGAGAGAGGAATGCGATTCGTAGCCTTTCTACTTGCTGTGGTATTGGCCGCTTGCGTTTTAGTTAGTCGAAGTTGCCATGGATCAGAGGATGGCCATTTGCCTCGCGGGAAGACAGCCCACGTCGAAGCTCCAAGCAGCACTGAACCCGCACTAGTTGGTTCTAGTGGATTTGCAGAGCGTGCTATTCCGGCAGGAAGGGGAATGAACCCAAAGGACGATGCCCAAGAGGCTAGATCCAAAGCAGAACTAGACTCTCAGTATGAAAGCAGGGTGACTGCCAGCTTCAAGATTGTTGGTAGAGTGACAAGCACTACAGGGAGTTCATTACGGGAAGGGGCCCGTATCGAGGTCGAACGTGTCAGCGGCTTGGTTGCGGTTGTCGCAACTGCCAACGTCGATAAAAAAGCCGCCTATGCTGTAGTAGTGCCAGCAGAAATAGGATGTACCTACTCAGTGAATCTGGTTGTAGATTCCGGGTGGGCTAAACCAAGTTTCGTGTACAACCCTGCGGTTGGGAGCGTTTTGGAGGTTAACCTAGACTATCTTGAAGGTCAAGGTGCGTGGTTCCAAGTGGTTGGATTGGATGGTGAAGGGGTTCCCGGGGCGCGAGTACTCGGCACCACAGAAAGCAGCTTTGGGCGCAGTGCCCTGATAGGGGAGAGTGGTGAAGGTGGATTCGTCAGGATAATCGGTGTGCCAGAATCTAAGGCATCTGTGTGGGCGCAAAGTGGGAAAGAGATGTCAAGCGTGGTCGCCGTGAAGTTTCCTTCAGAAGAGATCACAACCCAACTAGTGCTACAGCCGGCAGGGAACCTTCGAGTTGCTATTGAATCCGAACAGAGAACCGCTTCACTTGTAACCATTTCCTCGGAAGAAGGCCTGCAAATCAAAGAGATGTTGCCCGCGGAAACGGGAGCGGTTCCTCAGTGGCATGAGTTCACTTTGCCTGTTGGGAACTACCTTGTTCTAGCTAACGGGTCCGATGGGACAGTATCAAAAGTGCACGCGGTAGAGATTGAATCTGGTAGTCACCACGAAGTCCAACTGAAGCTCATGAATGGAGTTTTACTCCATGGAGCGGTTTTCAACGGTTTAGGATTACCCGTGTCTGGTGCCGTGGTGGGTCTTGCTCGGCGTTTAGCAACCTTACCGTTGGCGAGAACGGGTCCAGATGGGGAATTTGCTTTTCCTATCGGGCCGCTTGGGGCTGATGAGCAAGTAGTGGTCACCGTATCCCATGACGAGTTTTCATCAAGGGCTTTTTCCGTAGATAGAGCGAGGATCAGCGAGCCCCAGGAGATTGTGCTTAGTGCTCGGACGAAGATTGCCGTTCGGATACCAAGGGTTGACGAGCTGCAGAAATGGACTGTAGACCTGGAGGCTACCCTTGGACGTGACTCGAGATGGATCGCCGAGCCTCAAGAGAGTTTCGAGATCGAAGATGTGTCCTTAGGTCCATACCACCTGTTTCTGCACTACGGCGAATATCAATACTGGTCTATTGGGGGGATTGCTGTTGAAGGCCACAGGGAAGAGTGCGTGATGCAAATGATTGGGGATTGCGAGCTTCATGTATCCTGCGTTGAGGGGCAGCAGCCTCCTGCCGGGGCATATGTTGAGGTTTCTTGTGATTCTTTTCCGAGAATGAGGTGTATCAGTGACTTAGATAGCGCCGGGCGGGGGATTTTGTCGGGGTTGGCGAGTGGTGAGTACAATGTCGCCTTGATGGATGAATCTGGTGTCTGTTTGGACTTGCTCAAGCTCGTACTGGCTCCTAAGGACGTGATATCCGCTACGTTTCAGGAGCGAGGGGGAGGCGCGTACGCCAAAGTGCTTGGTCCGCGGGGGGAAGCAGTAAAGTACGCTAGTGTATACCAGATGCCGGATGGAGCCGGTGTTCATCAGACATCTCGCACTGACGAATTTGGCATGGTGCGAGTATTTGGTGACAATAGTAGAGACGTTCGTTTTTATCTAAAGCACCCTGAGTTTGGCGTACTTTGGGGGGCCTTATTGAAGGCTGCGGATCTAAGTGGCAGTTCCAAGGACGAGCCTCGGGTGATAGAGATGCATGAACAATACGAGTTGGCACTCGATGTTGTTGATAGGGTCGGCCCTGTAAGGGGAATAGAGGCAAGGCTGCTCGGTGTTGGATTGGTAATGGAAGTTTGTCCCCGTGTGCAGTCGGATGAGTTTGGCAGGGCTGTGTTCCGAGGAATCAGTCGAGGATTGTTCAAGGTGTTGATTGACGATCCTCGGTACTGGCCTTTTAGAGCCGAGGTGGATGTAGAGCCGCAAATGGAACTTACTCAAGTTGTCCTGGATAGGAGGGTCAGTGGGCTTGTTGAAGTTCAGGCAGCGAATCAACTTCCCTTGACGAAGTTTGAAATGCGCCTAGTTTCTAAGAAATACGGCCAGAATGTCGAGTACTGGAAGGGGCTTGGTTTGATAGACATTGATGTTAGACCTCTTGGTGCTGCGCGCTCTGCTGTCTCTTTGAGGGGGATTCCCGAAGGGGAATACACGGTGACCGTAACGGCTCCGGATGGGGAGGTGCGGGAGTTTGGGGTCGAATTCCGGGCGGGGGAGGAGAATTCGCGGGTGGTTGTGTGGGAGTGAAGGATGTGGGCGCGGGAATGGTCCGTGGGCGCTAGACTCGGGGGATGAAATGCGAGCGGATGGGTTGGATTGGGGTTGTGACTCTGCTGGGTGGCTGCGCGGTTGGGAAGGGTTCTTTGGCCGAGGATAGGCTCGCAAGGGGAGGGCGGGAGTTCGGTCTGAAGCCGAATGTGGTGGTGTTGTTTGCGGATGATTTGGGGTGGGGATTTGTCGTGTTACGAAAGCCAGGTGTGCCGGACGCCGCGGTTGGATCGGATGGCGGGGGAGGGGTTGCGGTTGACTTCGTTTTGATGTGGGGTCGCCGGCTTGTTCGCCGAGTCGGGCGGCGTTGATGACGGGGTGTTATCCGCAGCGGGTGGGCATTCCGGAGGTGCTGGGGCCGGGGAGTCGGCGGGGGATCGATGCGGGGGAGGTGACGTTGGCGGAGATGTTGATGGGGCGCGGGTATGCGACCGGGATTGTGGGCAAGTGGCACTTGGGGGATCGGGAGGAACATTTGCCGATGCGGCATGGCTTTGATTCGTGGACGGGGTTGCCGTACTCGAACGATATGTGGCCGTGGCACTATGGGGATCCCGAGCGGGGGGTGATTGGCAATCCGAATTGGCCGGACTTGCCGCTGTATGATCACGAGCAGGTGGTCGAGGTGAATCCGAAGCAGGATTCGCTGACGCCCTTGTATACGCGGCGGGCGTTGGAGTTCTTGGAGGGGCACAGGGCGGAGCCCTTCTTCTTGTATCTGGCGTACAGCCATCCGCACATTCCGATTGCGGCGAGTGGAGATTGGAAGGGCAGCACGGGGCGCGGTTTGTATGCCGATATGATCGCGGAGATCGACGATTCGGTGGGGCAGGTGCTCGACAAGCTGGTGGAGCTGGGCATCGAGGACAATACCTGGGTGGTGTTCACTAGCGACAATGGGCCTTGGACGATGTTCGGCGATCACGCGGGTAGCGCGGGGCCTTGGCGGGGGGATAAGGGCACTTGTTTTGAAGGCGGATTCCGGCTGCCTTGCATCGTTTGGGCGCCCGGGCGGGTCGCGGCGGGGCGTACGAGCGCCCATGTGACCACGGCGATGGACGTGTTGCCGACGATTGCGGCGCTGACGGGCAGCGAGTTGCCGGGGCAGACGATCGATGGGCGCGATATGTCGGCCCTGTGGACCGGGGTGGGCACGCCGCCGGAGCATGAGGCGGTGTACTTCTACTATCCGGGCGAATTGCACGCGGTGCGCAGTGGGCGTTGGAAGCTGCATGCGCCGCACCACTATCGGTCGGTCGAGGAGGCGGGTTCGGGCGGGTTGCCGGGCAAGTATGGGCGGCGGCCGGTGCCGCTGAGTCTGTTTGACCTGGAGGCGGATCCGGGGGAGAGCCACAACGTGGCGGATCAGTATCCGGAGGTGGTGGCGCGGCTGGAGGTTTTGCTCGAGCGGGCGCGGGCGGAGCTTGGGGATACGTTGACCCAGCGGGTGGGCAGCGGGGTGCGGGAGCCGGTGTTGTTGCCGAAGGTGGAGAAGGAAGCGGGGAAGTGAGGGACGGCGGAGCGGGCGGCTTGGATGATTGGGTTCCAGATTGCGAAGGCGTGCGGGGTGAGGGGCGCTGCTGGCTGAGACGGGATCGCGTTGGGCGGGTCGCCGTGGAACCGAGCATTGCATGCAATTGGGGGCCCGGGACCCATGGGGCTCTGAAGCCTGTGGATTGGGTGAATTCGCGGGGGGGATTGGATAGGATGGAGCCGTTCCCGTTTCGCTTCCCTTAGGTATTGCCCATGCGTTTCTTTCGTTTCCTGGCGGTTTCCTGCCTCGCCAGTCTGATCGGTTGCCAAGTCACCCCGACGCGGTACTGCGACAAGTACCTACCGGAGACGGCGGCGGCCAAGCTGGAATGCGGCAATCCGGGGATGCTCGGGGAGATGCTGGAGCCCGTGTCTGGCTTGTTCGAAGGGCGGGACCAGGCAGATCGCATCCTGATCCTGCAGGTGGACGATCGGCGGGAAGAGGGGGCGGCGGGGTGGCTGACTCCCGGGCGGCGCATGGTGACGCTGCAGGGACAGCTCGGTACTTCGAGGGCGATCCTGGCGGGCGTTGCCCGCGTGCAAATGGATTTGGAGGCGGGGCACACGTACCGGGTCTCGGCGGCGCTGCATGACAAGTCGCGGCCGTTCCTCTTCGTGGTCACCGATATGGAAGATGGGCGGGTCGTGACAACGAGCGAACCCACGCTGGAAGGCATGCAAGTGCCGTGGCGGGTGTTTGAAGGCGAGTGGGAGCTGTCCAATTTCATCACCGAGAATGGCGTCGACTCGGTGGAGCTGAAACCTCGGTCCCCGGGTAGTTATCCCGCCGGCACCGTGCTCATCATCAGTGCTCGCTCCCCTTGGAACGACGGGGTCGGCGCTGCCGCGCCCGATAGCCCCGAAGATGTCCGCAAGAGCTTCGAACGGAATAGATTCGAAGTGGAGATGGAAGCCAGTGGCAATGGGCACCTGTACCGGATGCACCGTCCCCACATCGCCGCCCATTGGGAAGACGACGGGCAGCGAGTGCCGGAGCAGACAGCGCAGTGGAGCGTGTGCCTGCGGGCTCCGATTCGGGGGGTCCTTACCTGGGCAGTGATGGTGACCGATGGGCAGTACGATGCGGAGCAAGCCGCACGCTTTGAAAGCCAGTTGAAAGCTCGTTTGCGTTGAATCTGGCCCGGGCAGAACGCCAGGCGGATTGGCCGTCTGTATTGTGCCTCCTCGGAAGGTAGGCCGCCCTTAAGACCCGCCCATCGGGTCCAATGTGGACCTTAGACCCAAGAAAGGCGACCTGGACATCGTCCAACGCTGGACCGCCAAGCGCCGAGTGCCCCTGGTCCTGACCATCCTCAGGGGCGAAACCAGCGCCGCACCCGAAAGGGGCGGTGCCCCATGGCAGGGCGAGACGGTTTGGACACTCGCATTGGCCCGTTGATCCTGCAGCACCAGGCCTACGGCTATCGCAGGATCTGTGCATTGCTCCGCTTTGGCGAAGGCCAGATAGTGAACAGGAAGGCCATCTACGGGCGAATGAAGCGTGGATCCTGGATGGTGCATCAGCGCTAGCCCCTGGCCAAGCCCAGGGTGCGTGCCTCGCGAAGCGTGGCACCAGGCAGTGACATGCGCTGGGCAGCCGATGGGACACACATTTAAGGATGGATATGCCCACTTGGCTGCAGTGATCGACTGCCACGACCGGGAGCTTGCCTGCTGGGAGCTGACCCCCATGGGCCGAGCTTGCAAAGCCGAACGAGCCCTCAAGGAGGCATGCCTGCGGAGGTTTGGAACGCTGAGGCCCAAAGGGCCGAAGCCCATCCTGCGCAGTGACAATGGGCTGATCTTCCAGAGCAAACGCTTCCGGCAGGCCTGTCGCGACTACGGCTTGACTCAGGAGTTCATCACGCCCTACACGCCCGAGCAAAACGGGCAGATCGAGCGCTTTTTCCGGAGTCGGAAGGAAGAGTGCATTGCGCCCAGTACGAAACGACTCCATCTGGGGGAGCACGCACCAAACCGAATACTGTCAGAGCTGTGCACTCAGCCACCTCAAATGGAGACGGGACGCAAAAGTCCAAGGCTGGCCTCGAAGGAGGTGAAGGACCCTGCAACCGAGGAAGTAGCCTGCTCCGAGTACGAAGACCCATCTCCAGGAACGGTATGTTACCGTGTCTGCTACAAGAAGAACTGCAATGAAAACCATAACGATACTAGCCTTGAGCTTGAGTTCAGCTGTATTGGCTTCGCCGGTGGTGATTCCCAGCGTTAGGGCGTTTTTCAATACTGACTATGAGGCTCAGCATGCAGCCAATGTACACATCATTAATGAGCAAGCCAGAGAGCGGGCAGTCAGTCGCTCAAACCTAATTCAATTTGGGCTGGAGGCGAACACCTGCGGTTTTCATATTGTCGAACCTCCTCGAAACAACACCTTCAGCTCTGCTGATTCCGTTGGTGTCCTAAGAGATAAGTGGGATTTCTGGGATGTGTTGCCCGCATATCCGGAGCCCGGTCTTCCAGATTTTGGCCTTGGTCCAATTGCTATACTTGCTTCTACCGAGAGAGTTTTCCCTAACGTGGTTGCCACGGCCTCTGTTGAGGCTACTGGCAATGGTTGGGGTGTTCGCGCGACCTTTGAGGAGAGAGGGCTTGATATCGTCAAGGCACTTCACGGGCCGAAGTCAAGCGCTACAGAGTTCCATGACTGGTACGGCCAGCTGCACAATAATGGTGGGTGGGCGCCGGAAATGAAGGCTGCCTTGATTGCCGACGATGTCGCGCTAAGGGTTTTTTCTGTCACCGACCTTGTTGACCAGGCTGCACCAGCTTCCGTTTTGGTAGCCGAAGACTTATCTCTTTCTGATGCGGAAGATTTAGTCGAGAAGTACAAAAGAAGTTGATGTTTTGTGGATACCTGTGGTGGTGAGCCCAAAGCGGCTCACCGAGTCACCTCTTGGTGAAAGGGCGCTCCGAAGGCAAAGGGAGGGAGGGCGAAGAACTGATATTGGTAAGGGATTATCGGGGAGAAGCATTGCCGGGCAACTCCCCATGAGCTCGGTATAGTGCCCCCCTCGGAAGGTAGGCCGCCCTTCAGGCCCGCCCATCGGGTCCAATGGAGACCTTAGACCCAAGAAAGTCGACCTGGACAACGTCCAGCGCTGGACTGCCAAGCGCCGAGTGGCCCTGGTCCTGATCATCCTCAGGGGTGAGACTATCGCCGCAGAGGCCGCCCGCAGGCACGGCCAGACCGTCGCGGAGGTAGAAGACTGGCAGGATTGGTTCCTGTCCGGCGCCGAGAACTCCCTGGGGTCAAAGCCCCGTGAGGAAGACGCCATGAAGGATGAGCAGATCAAACCGCTCAAACAGAAGGTGGGAGAACTGGTCCTCGACATGGACATCCTCAAAACGGCTCTCGACGGCTGCCCCCCCTTTGCCCCGAGGACGTTCGGCGAGTGAGCCTGGCCGTTCCTAATGCTTCACAGCGCCGAGTTTGCCTGGTGCTGCGAGTATCAAGATCTGCCATGGGGCAGCGCCGCACCCGCGTGAGTACCGTTCCCAACAAGCACTTTCAGTGGCTTGACTCCAGGGGAGCACTACAGCCTAGCAAGCAGGCTCAGCAAGCAGGCTCAGCGGGCGGGTGTCAGCTCGACCTGTGCCGTGCCGGTGGCGGGTACGAGGACTTCGATGGGCGACCAGGTGTCGCCGTCGGGTTCGAGGCGCCAGAGGCCGGGGATGACGTCGTCGAAGCGGAAGGTGCCGGTGGTGGAGTCGACGGGGGCGGGGGGCAGGGCTTGGCCGGGAGTGAGGTGGGCCGGCGAAGGATCGGCGTCGATGCGGATGCAGCGCACGGAGGTCGGGGCTGCGGGCGAGGGCCCTGGGATGCGGCCGGTGATCGAGCCGGCGGGATAGGTCGGTAGGGGTACGGGGGTCTGGTCGCCGTGCCACCAGGCGGGTTCGGCGAGGTAGCGGCCGGAGCGGGGGGCGAGCCGGACTTGAACGGGGGCTTGCCAGGTGCCGTCCAGCATGTAGGCACCGTTCGCGTCGCTTTGGGCTTCGACCATGGCGCCGGCGCGGTCGGTTTGTGCGGTCACGGTCACGCCGGCGAGGGGGTTGCCGGTTTCGTCGAAGACGGTGCCCAGGATCGAGTGCGGAACCCAACGCAGGTTCAGCTCGCCGAGGTCGATGATCGTCTGCGCGCCCCAGGGGAGGTTGGGCAGGGGCAAACGGGCGCGGTGGTTGGTGCCGCCGGTGGCCCAATTGGACAGGATCTCGGCGTGCAGCGGCTGGGGCCAGTCGGATTCGAGGGGCAGGGCGATGTGGAAGGCGTGCTCCGCGTCGGGCAGGAAGCGGATTTCGTGCACTAGGTGCCCAGCGTCGTCGAGCAGTTGGAATTGGAACGGATACCGCGGCAGTTGGGTCTGGGCGGCGCCCGGGGGCATGGCGCCGGCCAGGCGGCCGCGGATCTGCGTGCCACCCTGTTCGCGGAACTGCACGCGTTCGGTGGCGCCAGGCACGGCGGGTCCGGCGCCGGTCCAGATCAGGGTGCGACCGGGTTCGACGGCTTCGAGGCGCAACTCGAATTGGCGGCCCGGTTCGACGGCGGGGAAGGTGCCGCGGAAACCGGCGAAGCGTTTTGCGGCCGTTTCACCGACAGGGGTGCCGGTGGAATCCAGGGCGGTCAGGTACGCGATGCCGGTGGGGCTTGCGGTGGATTCGCCATCGTGCGGCCAAGACCATTCGATGCGGCCGACCGGGTGCACGGCGATCTGCACGGGGTTGGTCTCCAGCGGGTGGATCTCGTTGATGCGCCCGGGGATCTGCGCGCGCAGGCCATAACGCGCGGCGGGCTGGATCGTCCGGAAGCCGCCAAAGCGCAGGTGCCCATCCGGCTCTGCGCTGTCCAATGCCCCCAGTGCGATCCAACCGCCGGCCCCATCATCGGCGAGCACTTCGATCGGAATGCCTGGCAGGGGCGAACCGCGGGGATCGGCGACCTGAACAAACGCTTCGGGGTCGTTCTCGAGTTTCACCTCGAAGGGCGACGCCTCGCCGGCGCGTTCGAAGGCGCCTTGCAGCGGCACCCGTGCGAACCCCGCAGGATTCGACGCGAACACGAGGACCCAAGTGGACGGCAAAGGAATGCGCGCGCGGCCCTCGGCGTCGGTCTTGCGCGGTGGGTTGTTGCGCAAGGACAACTCCATCGCGAAGTAGGGATACCGCGTGAGCCAGTTCAGATCGAGCACGGCGGAACCCGACGCGTAACCCGACGCGTCGCGCAGCACCGGGGAGAAAACCCAGACGTCCGTGTCCGGGGCCGGGCGGCCGTCGTGGGTGACGAGGACATCGAGCACCGGTTGCGTAGCGCCGGCGACGGGTTCCGCGATCGTCGCGACCCGCGCCTCTTCTCCCGGGGCCTGGAGGTCGGAGCCGTCCTGGGGCCCGGTGGCCATTGCTACGGCCGGAGCCGCGCCATCGCCATGCAAGGGCGCCGCCACTGTGCCCGTGTTCCGGGCCCACACCTGCCACCCGGCGATGCCCACGGCGGTGACGCCGAGGGTGGTCCACAGACCGGCCTTGCTGCGCGATGCGGCGCGGGCGGCTTTCGGTGCGGCGGACAGGGGAGAGGCGGGCGGCAAGAGCACGCCTTCCTTGGCGAAAATCCAGGGCAAGCAGATCGCCGTCCACGTGGCGCGGTCGCCGAAATTCGAGTCGAGCCGCCCGAAGAGGCGCTGGTGGGCGCGGTGCAACTGCGTGCGCACCGTCG
The DNA here is from genome assembly GCA_041398705.1 of Planctomycetota bacterium. GTDB lineage: Bacteria > Planctomycetota > UBA1135 > UBA1135 > NORP259. The sequence goes on from JAWKUI010000014.1 coordinate 14,376, forward strand.
ACTCGTTGCGGCCGAGGCGTGCGGCGACCTGTTGCAGGTTCAGCCCGTCGAAGTAGTGCAGCAGCACCACCGAGCGGTAGGGCTCCTTCATCTCGAGCACTGCTTCCACGACCTTCTGGTGCAGCTCGAGCCTCTCGCGCACATCGGACGCGGCGGATTCTTCGACTTCGGGGCGTGCGACCTGGGCCTCGCGGGCCCGGCGGTTGGCCCGCCGCCGGCGCTGGTCCAGGGCGAGGTTGCGGGCCACCGAGGCGAGCCAGCCGCGTACCCCCTTGCGGCGCTCCGGCGGGTTCTGAAGGGCGCGCAGCCAGGTCTCCTGGACCATGTCGCCGATCTCGTCCTCACCCACGAGCATGTTGCGCAGGACCCGCCGGACGAAGGGTTCGTATTCCAGCAGGGATTCGAGGGTGAGGCGGTCGTGGGCGTGGCTCATGGCAAATGGGTGTTGCGCCCAGGCACGGGCTGGGGGCAGGCCCGCTACAGCGATCTCTACATTTTTCCTTCTGGCCCCGGATCAGTCGCAGAAGGTGACCGAAAGGGCATCGGTAAAGTTGTAACCCGCCTGGCCGAAGCCCGTGTCCCGGTACCAGAGTTGGAAGCCCCAGGTGCTGCCCGCGGTGATCATGCCGGTGGGCTGGGGCGGGTTCTGGAAGTCCAGGGCGTGGCTAACGAGGCCGAAGGGATCGGCCTGCACGATCGGCAAACGCTGCCAGTTGTTCTGCATGCAGAACGTTCCGTCGCCCGCAGGGAAAGCGGTCTGGTCCTGTCCATAGACGAACAGCCCGAAGCTGCCCGCCGGCACGCTGTACGCGCCGAGGATGAACTGATCTTGGGAGATCTGTGTGCTGCCGGTATGGAAGATGTGGGCGGGCGCGCCGGTGGAGTTGGCGCTGGCGGTGCAGTAGACGTACGGATCGGGGCACTCGTTCTGGTAGTGCAACGTCACGGTCGCGGGGTTCGAAGGGCCCGCGGGGCCGGTCACCTGGAACGTCAGGTTGTCTTCGCCGTAGGCGGTGGCCGGTACGTCGTACACCCGCCACGAGCCGAAGCCGCCCACGAGGGTTGCTTGCGCAGGGGCGCTCAACACGGTGTAGGTCAGATCGAAACCGGGGTCCGGGGCGCTTGCGGGCAGTTCGACGAGCACGGTGCCGCGCGCGGCGGCGTCGAGATCGGCGTCAAAGGCGATCGGCACGGCGCTGGCGGCGCCGGAGTAATCGATCTGCAGGTCCACTGGCGCCGACCGCGCGCGAAGACCGCCGGCAAACCGGGCCTCGGCGATCACGCGCACGGGGCCGGCACCGAGGGACGATCCGTAGAGATCCACCGAACCCGAACCTTGCGGACTCGAAGCCACCACGCGGCCGCCGCGCAGCAGTTGCACGCGCTCGGGCACGCCGCCCGTCACAGCGAAGTCGAAGGTGTAGACCTGGGCCAGGTCGCCAGCGGGTTGCGCGCAGGTGAGGTCCACCGACAAGCCCGCGTTCGCCACCTGGATCCAGCCGCTCCATTCGCCCGCGTGTTCGGCCGCGCTGTCATCGATGGCCCGCACGCGCACTTCGTGCAGACCATCGGCCAGGCCGCCGCTTTCGAGCTGCAGGGGCCCCGGCGCCGCGACCCGGGCTAGGCGTACACCGTCGAGCCAGAGCTCGAGCGTGGCGATCGTGGCCCCGGGCAGCGCGGCGGTGGCGCTCACGTCTAGGTCCCACGAGCCGCTCCACGGGCCGACGGGGGCGTTGTTCACCGCGACGGGGTTGTTCTGGGTCCAGGGGCGCGTGAGCGGGTCCCCGAGGAACAGGGTCTGCAGCGGCACGAAACCCATGTGCCGGAACCACGCTTCGCCCAGGGTCGTGCCGCCGCGATACGAAGTGTGCAGGGCCGCGGTGGGGAACTTGCCCGAGTAGTTGCAGGGTTCTTCAATGGCGCCCGAGGTGCCGCTCGCGCCCTTGGTGAGCCAGAGGGTCATCTTGGTCTGGCTGTTGTTGAGCAGCGCGCCCGCGTAACTCGTCAGGTGGTCGGCGAAGGACCCGGGCAGCAGGGCGTAGGTCGGGTCGGCGATGTCCGGGTTGGCGGCGCCGGTCATCACACCGAGGGCATCGGTTTGGCCGAGGGGCAACACGGCAAAAAGGTGCTGTGCGAGGCCGCCGAGCAGACCCATCTGGGTGACCGCCGTGGGGAACAACCCGTGACGCGGCGCGCTGCGGGCCGCGTCGGTGGTTTGCATGTAATAGACGGTGCCCGCAGGCGCGGTGCCGCGCACTCCGTGGCTCCGGTCGATCACCTCGAGCACCTCGCTCAAGGTGTTGCCGTTCATGCCGGTCCATCCGAGCATCGTGCCCAAGTAGTAGCGCTGGGCGCTGGCTGCGGTGCTCGGCACGCCGTTGCGCCAGGGGATGTCGCTGTGGAAGGCGCGCGGGCCCCAACTGCTGTCGGAGAAGTGGTTGCGCTCGGAAGAGTTCCACGTCGCGCTCAACAGATCGGCGCTCTGGTGCGCGAGGGCATAGGCCGAAGGCACCGAGAAGTGGTTCACCGCCGCGCAACCATCGGAGACCAATCCCGATGCCGAGATCCAGAAGTGATCCCCCGGCGGCAGGATGACGAAGTCGATCGAATCGTCGATGCCCCGGGCGGCCAACGTGTCGAGGAATGCGCGCCGCTGCAATCCGCTCCAAACCGCGTAGTTCGACTCGCCGCCCGGATCCATGTAGATCACGTGGCTTTGCGGGATGTCGTACAGGGCCTGGTAATGGTGCGCCACGTACATCGACTCGGGGTTCTCCGGGTCGACGATCAGCAGGGCACGGGTTCCGTCTTGGGCGGAGGCCAGGGGCGACAGGGCGAGGGCGCAAGCCCAGGAGTGGAGAAGGAATGGCAGCGGCTTCACGCGGTGCATTGTAGCGCGGATCAAAGACCAGGCCGGGCGCAGGTTATGGGCACGGCCCGCAGGGCGGATCGTTTCCCGAAAGGAGTCGTGGGGAGGTGGCCCCGTGGACCGGAATCCGGTCCTTGGGCTCGTACCCGGCCGCGCGGCTGTGCCCCCTCGGCTTTGTCTGCTCGGATGGGTCTGCTCGGATGGGTCTGCTCGGATGGGTCTGCTCGGCTGTGTCCCCTCGGCTGTGTCTGCTCGGATGGGCCCGCTCGGCCAGCGGACATACAAGAAGAGCCTGGTCCGCCAAAACCGGGACAGGGAAACCGGGATTCTTGCCTCACACGAGTTTGCACATGTGCACAAACCGCGGTGACGCGGGCGCGACCTTCGGCTTGGGCCTTGCACAACCGGCGGCACCGGTATGTCCGCGCCACGCGGGCCCGATGGCGGAGCCGAGTGGACCCTACCCGAACCGGATCTTCTGCCCCTCGCGCAACCAGAATCCCATCGCACGACGCAGGCTGCGCTCGCACGCCACCGTTCCGCGCTACGCTTCCGAATCGGTCACCCGGTCCGGGTGCACCCACTTGTGCTCGTCGAGTTGCCCACCGCGCAGATAATCCTGACCCATCAACTTCCACTGATGCGGAAAGAGCCACTGCAAGGCGGTGAAGGTCGGATTCGCCGTACCGAAGCGGTGGCGCCAGGCGAGCCAGCGGGTGGCGACGCCGATGGTCAAACCGCGGTTGCGCACCCAATGCCACCACCAGGGCGGATTGATCAGCACATCGCCCGGCCGCAGCAGCGCGCGGCCGATCGGCACGCCGGCGGGCTCTTGGGCCCAGGGCACGCCGGACTCGAAGTAGTTGCCCTTCGGCTGGGTGAACAGCGGATCCATCTGCGCGGAATGACGCGGATGCACGAAGTGCCATTCCTTTTCGCCGTAGACCTGAAAGAACAAGTTGAGTTCGTTGGCGCAGTGGTACTTGGAACCCTGGCCGCCGCGGCAGACGAACAGGTTGGCGCCGTGGTAGCGCAGGGGGCGCATGTGCCCAGCGAATTCGGCGAGCGGCAGGTCCTGCAGGGTTTCGGGATGGCGCGTGAATAGGCTGCAGACGTTGTTGATTTGCAGCTTTGGATCGCCGCCCGCATTCAACATCTGGTGCATGCAGTCCGCCAGGGTGCGGACGGGCTGGCTGGAGTGCTCGCGCCAGAGGGGCAGGGGCACGTCGCCGTACCGCTCGGCGAGGGATTCCGGAGTCCAGGTGCGCACGGCGGCGCAGGCGCTGGCGGCGCCTTCCAAGACGGTCGGCAGTCCGCTGTGCACGATCGACCGGAACACGTCGGGGGTGCACGCTTGCGCGGGAATGCGCGCGACTTCGTGCACCTGACCCGGTTCCACGGCTTCGTGGTCCACGTGCGGCCCGCGGTACGAGGCGATCGTGCGGCGGCGCCAGCTTTCTGCGAGCGCCTGCTTGCGCACGGCGACGCGCGCGAACAACAGGCCGCCGGCGGCGAGGCGACGCGTGAAGGGCAAGGCGTCGGCCTGGAAGGTGGACATGGAGGGACCGCCGGGAAGGCAACGCGGGGCTTGGGTCGGATTGACTGAGAAGTACATGGAATTCGAATGAGCGAAGGGAAGGGTGCGGGTCCGCTTGCCGCAAGGAAAAGGAGTGGGGATCGCGGCGGAGCGCGCTGCCGGGTGGGGCAGGCGCTGTCCACACACGCTCTCCTGGACCCGGCGTTGCGAGCGGCCTGCGGTTTCCGCGGATTCGGGGAATACTGCCCGGGGCAAAAAGAACCAGGGGCCGCGCAGCACGCTGCGCGACCCCTGGAAGCTGCTGGAGGCTTTCCTGACTACTTCAGGTTGAGCAGACCGGTGCTGCGTTCGTTGAGCAGCGTGGTCGTTTCCGCCAGGTAGTTGGTGCCGTGGGCGAGCATCGATCGCCAGGGCGTCGAGCGGTGGTCGGACATGTATCCGACCGCCATCATGGCCGCCTCGCGCACCTTCGACTGCGGGTCCTTGTCGTCCCGCAAGTATTGGGTGAGCAGGTCCAGGGCGCGCTTGTCGCCGATGTACCCGAGGGCGGTGATCATGGAGATCTTCTTCTCGTCGGAGTGGGTGCGCTCGAGACGGCGGGCCAGTTCTTCAACCACCTCGCTGTTGCCGAGCAGACCCAGGGCCAAACCACTGCGCGTCTGGAGCAGGGGTTCCCGGTCGGAAGCCTCGAGGACTTCTTGCAGGTCCTGCACCGTCTCTCGCTTGCCGGAAAGGCCCAAGCCGAGCGCCACGTAGGAACGGGCGGCCTGATCCTTGATCGCGGTCAGGCGTTCGGTGAGCACTTCCACGCCGGGTTCCGAAGCACGCAGGCCGATGGCGATGCTGTAGGCGCCGAGGTCATCCGCCTCTTTGCCTTTTTCCGCCGCCTTGGCCAGGGCCCGATCGACCTGGGAATCCATCTCTTCGCCTTGGGCGTCGAGCTGGTAACCGAAGATCCCGAGGGCCAGGCCGGCCCACGGACGCAAGTCGCGCTTGCCCCGGTTCAGTTGGTCGAGCAGTTCCATGCGCACCTCGGGCACGGCGGCCCAGGGCTTCTCGCCTTGTCCGCGTCGGCTACCCGACTCGGCCAGGGCCATCAGCGCGAAGCGTTGCCCGATCGGACCGCCTTTGTCGGCCGCCCGCTTGAGCTCGCTGCGGATCCAGGAGTCCACGTCCTCGTTGTCGGCGTCGCCCATGAGCCCGAGGGCCATGATCGCGCTGTTTTTGACGACTTGGGGCTGGTTCGCGCTGCGCGAGAGGGAGGCGGACAGGATGTCCGACACGCCGAGTTTGATCTCGTTGATCGACTCGTGGAACTTCTCCCCGGCCATCTCGCCGCCGGCCAGGATCAGACGGCCCAGGGTGCTGGCCGTGTGGGCCCGCACCGGAGCGTCGAATTCCTCGTCCGCGGTGAAGTTGCGCATCAGGTAGGTGATCTGCGACTGCAGGCAGGTATCCGGGTTCGGAACCACGCACTGACCGCAGATGCACACGTTCACGTTGTCGCTGAAAGGCAAGGGAATCAGGCCGATCGACACCATGGCGGCGACACGCAGGTCGCTGACTTTGGCGTCTTCGATGGGCTCGTCTTCTTCCTTGGCCTTTTTCTTCTTCTCCTTGTCCTTGTCGTCCTCGTCGGCGAGCTTGAACTCGTCCTTCTCGAACTTCTCCTCAAGGATGGAGATGAGATCGCGCACCACCTGGCGGCGGAACTCCACGTTGCCCGAGTGGGCAGCCGCGAATCCCATGCCGTAGGCGGCGAACGCACGCGTGCCCATCGGAACCTTCTTGCGGCTCAGGAACTCCTGACCCATCGGTTCATCCTTGGCGATCGCGGCGAGCAAGCCGTAGTTCGACTCACCACACGCGAGGCCCAGGGCCAGCGCAGCGGTTTCGTTGATCGTGGCCTGGCCGTTCGTCAGGTAGAAGCGCAGGAAGAATTCGAAGGACTCCCTGTTCTGTTCCCCGCCGATCTTGGCCATGGTCATCAGCGAGTGCTTCACGAAGCCCTCGCTGCCTCCCAGCTTGATGCCATCCGCCAGGGCGGGCACCACGCGGGCCTGCACGTCCTCGCGCGACAAGCGACCGCCTAGGCGGTTCTTGTGCGCGCCGCGACCGATCTCCCAGTCGGCATCGTGCGTGAGCACCGAGCCGCCGGTGTTGATCGCGCTGTAGCGCAGGAAGCGATCTTGGTTGAACTCCCACCACAGTTGCCAAGCGCCGGGATTGGAGATCGACTCATGATCGTTGATCGTGAGCGGACTCTTCAATCCATCGGCCCGCGGCATCAGGGGGTTGTCGGGTGCCGTTGGGGCACCCCACGCCGGACCCTGAGGTCCCGGACCTGGAGTGCCGACGGTCCCCCCAGAAGGGGCCGGGGCGCCTCCACCACCGGGGGCGGGAGCAGGAGCAGCACGTCGGGCGCCACCACCGGTGGCGCGGGGCGGGCCTCATCACCCTTGGGCGACAGACATGTCGACCATGGTCAGGCTGATCATGCAGCCCAGCATCGCGACGAAAATCGGCTTCTTCATGGGGATCAATCGGTTGGGAAGGGGGTGGGGCTCGGGAGCGGCGCACCACCGGTTACTGCTTGTTAAGAGTAGCTCCCTGCGGCGATTCCGTGACAGTTTGCCCGGGGGGAACCCCTGAAAGGGGAAAAGTCGGGTGGGGGCGGCCAGCCGGGTGTGGCGTAAAGGATTGCTACGTAACGGGATAGGCCCAGTTGTGCGGGAGCCTTCCTGGGGGCCGCCTCCCTCGAATTCGCCCGGAAGGGGGCTGGGAGGGCCGTCCCGGCGGCGTACACTCCCCCCGCAACGTGCTGGGGGCGGCGCCACCGCGCCTGAGAGGTACCCCTCGAACCTGATCCGGGTCATGCCGGCGTAGGAAAGCAGCTATGAAACAGAAAGACGCGGCCGAGCCGCTCGAGACCTTCGAACAGTCCTTCCCCAAGAGCCACAAGGTCTACCGCGAGGTGCAGCACGAGGGCTGGGTCCTGCAAGTGCCCGCCCGACGCATCCACCTGGGCGGGGGGGAACCGCCCCTGGACGTGTACGACACTACCGGTCCCCAGGACTGCCCGGTCGAACACGGAGTGCCCAAGTTGCGCAAGGCGTGGATCGCCGCGCGCGAGGCGGGGCCGGGCGGCAACGTCACCCAGATGCACTACGCGCGCCGCGGCATCGTCACCCCGGAGATGGCGTTCGTCGCCGCCCGCGAGGGGGTCACGCCCGAGTTCGTGCGCGAGGAGATCGCCACCGGCCGGGCCATCCTGCCGGCGAACATCCATCACCCCGAAAGCGAGCCGATGGTCATCGGCCGCAACTTCCTGGTGAAGATCAACGCCAACATCGGCAACTCGGCGGTGAGCTCGTCGATCCAGGAAGAGGTCGACAAACTGCGCTGGGCGGTGCGCTGGGGCGCGGATACGGTCATGGACCTGTCGACCGGCGACAACATCCACGAGACGCGCGAGCACATCCTGCGCAACTCGGCGGTGCCGATCGGTACGGTGCCCTTGTACCAGTGCCTCGAGAAGGTGAACGGCAAGATCGAGGATCTGAACATCGATCTGTTCCTCGAGACCCTCGAGGAGCAAGCCAAGCAGGGCGTGGACTACTTCACGATCCACGCGGGCGTGCTGCTGCGGTACGTGCCGATGACCCGCGGACGCCTGACCGGGATCGTGTCCCGCGGCGGTTCGATCATGGCCAAGTGGTGCCTGGCGCACCACCAGGAGAACTTCCTCTACACGCACTTCGAGCGCATCTGCGAACTTCTGAAGCGCTACGACGTGGCGTTCTCGCTGGGGGATGGCCTGCGTCCGGGTTCGATCAAGGACGCCAATGACGAAGCCCAGCTGGCCGAGCTCAAGACCCTTGGCGAGCTGACCCAGATCGCCTGGAAACACGATGTGCAGGTGATGATCGAAGGCCCCGGCCACGTGCCGCTGCACAAAATCAAGGAGAACGTCGATCTGCAACGCGAGTGGACCCACGACGCGCCGTTCTACACCCTGGGCCCGCTCGTGACCGACATCGCGCCGGCCTACGACCACATCACCAGCGCCATCGGCGCGGCGTTGATCGGAAGTTTCGGCACGGCGATGCTGTGTTACGTGACCCCCAAGGAGCACCTGGGGCTGCCCAACCGCGACGACGTCAAGCAAGGCGTGATCGCGTACAAGATCGCCGCCCACGCCGCCGATTTGGCGAAGGGCCACCCCGGCGCGCAGGAGTGGGACGACGCCCTTTCGAAGGCACGCTTCGAGTTCCGCTGGGAGGACCAATTCCACCTGTCGCTGGACCCGCCGACCGCGCGTTCCTACCACGACGAGACCTTGCCGGCCGAGGGCGCCAAGGTCGCGCACTTCTGCTCGATGTGCGGTCCGCACTTCTGCTCGATGCGCATCACCGAGGACGTGCGCAAGTTCGCCAAGGAGAAGGGGCTCAGCGACGACGCGGCTTTGGCCGAGGGCCTGGCGGCCAAGAGCAGCGAGTTCCAGGAGCAGGGCGGCGAGCTTTACCATCAGGTCCGCGACTGATTCGCCCGTGCGGTCCAACCCGGGGCCCGCGGGAGTGATTCCCGTGGGCCCCGTTCCGTTCAGGGGGGCAGAACGCCGCGGCTGCGGCGGCTCACGCGCGGAAGTCCGAGCCGGAACGCGACTTCCGTCGCGCGTTGCGATGGGGATAACCTCGGCGGCACAGTCCAGTCATTTGATTTCCATCAAGGATGATGGGGGGCGGCGGGGGATTGCGCTGTGGGGAGAGGCCAGGCTTCCAGCCGGGGGAAGGTCCCCCGGCCTTGGATATGCCTGGAGGATCTTGCTTCCACCGCCATGAACCGCTTTTTGAATCTGGGAGCCGCCGGCCTGCTGGCGGGTTCCCTCGTCGCACCTCTGCTGGCCCAGCAGCACAGCGTGCGCCCCGTGCTTGCCCCCGGCTCCAGCAACTGGACACCGCAACCGCTAGTGGTCGGCACCGGCCTCAGCACCACTGACTTGGCGACGCTGACCGCGCAGGACCTCGTCGATCAATTGCTCGGCGCGGGGGTGACCGTGAGCAACGTGACGTTCACGGGGGCTCCCCAAGCGGGGGGGACCTTCACCGGAGGTACCGGCATCATCGGCTTCGAAGAAGGCATCATCCTGTCCAGCGGCAATATCGCCAGCGTGATCGGGCCCATGAACGTGGACTCGGGCACCAGCACGGGGTTCGGGACCCCCGGCGATGTGGACCTGGACGGGCTCGTGAACACCACAACCTTCGATGCTTCGACCTTGGAATTCGACTTCGAGTGCAGCGCCTCGACCACGATCTCGTTCCAGTTCGTGTTCGCGTCCGAGGAGTACAACGAGTTCGTCTTCCAATTCAACGATGCCTTCGGCCTGTTCCTGAACGGCACCAACATCGCCATCGTGCCGGGCACCACGAGCCCGGTGTCGATCGATAACGTCAACTGCGGCGATGGCACCTTACCGGGCGTGAACTGCGGGCAGTTCATCAACAACGAGTGCACCAGCCTGCCCGGCGGCACCTACCCGTGCACGAACATCGAGACCGAGATGGACGGTCTCACCCAGGTGTTCTCGGCGGTTGCTACGATCAACCCCGGGGTCAACCACCTGAAGATCTCGATCGCCGATGCACTCGATACCGCCCTCGATTCGGCGGTTTTCGTGCGGTCGGGCAGTCTTTTGTGCGGCAACCCCGCGCCGAGCTTCGACCCGCCCAGCCCCTGCGGGCAGCGGCTCGTGGTTTCCGCGGGCAGCACCTTGACGTTCGACGCGGTGGCGATCGCTACCAACGGTCTCGCCGGCCAAGGCGTGTCGATCAGCGCCACCGGTGACGCCGTGGTGCTCGCGAACGGCACCTTCAACCCCGCCCTGCCGACCACCCTGGCGCAGCCCTCGCTGACCCAGTTCTCGTGGACCCCGACCGAAGCCGACGCGGGCCTGCACGCGATCACCCTGCACGCCACCGATCAACTCGGCCAGACGGCCGATTGCGCGGTCGAGATCCTCGTGACCCTGGGGCAGGCCTTCTGCACCCCGGCAGCGAACACCACTGGCCAGCCGGGCGTGCTCTACGCCACCGGCAGCTCCTTGGTGGCGAACAACAACCTGACCCTGGTGGCGCTCGACGTGCCCGACGGCCAGCTGATGTACTTCCTCGGCAGCCGCGGCCAGGACTTCGTCATGAACCCCGGCGGCTCCGACGGGCACCTGTGCCTCGGCGGCGGCTTCGGCATCGCCCGCTTCCACAGCACCACCGGCATGATCGCCGGCCAGACCCACTCGGGCACCATCGACCTGACCAACGTGCCCGAACCGCCGCTCTTCGGCACCATGGTGCTGGCGGGTGAAACCTGGCACTTCCAGGGCTGGCACCGCGAAGCCGCCTCGAACGGCAACTTCACGGCCGGCTTGAGCGTGCAGTTCCAGTAGTCCGGTTCCGCCAGCCGCCTCCCACGCTTGATCCTGGGCGTGGGGCGAAAGGGATGGAATCCTTGTCCGATCCCGCCCCCGCATCGCGATTCCTACCAAGGAAGCGCGGTGCGGGGGCGGGGCTTTGTTGCTCAACCGAAGGTGGATTGCAGCCCTGCGGAAGATCCACGCGCGGGGGGGATGCGCTGGCAAGAGGCCGTTTGTGTATTGAGATCCATAGAAGGGGGAAGCGGCGGTTCGGCACGGACCCACACGCGGGGAGTCCGACATGAATTCCCGCACTCAATCGAGCGGCTCTTATGACGCGCGTGGGAACAAGGTCGCGCCAGGGGGCGTGATGCGATCGACGGCGTGCGATCTTCATTGGGCCTGAACTCAATCGGTGGGGAATGGCGACGCGAGGCGAATGCACCCGTGGGGTTTCTTGGGCGCAAGTTGCGAATCGATTGCAACTGTGTTCGCCGTGCAGACCTTCGGCATCCATTGGCGTTCACCGCTTTGCATTCCCGCCTGCAGCGGTGCCTTGGGAACGCGAAATCGCGCAAAGGTCAAATCGCTTTGGCGCACCCGTGCGGGGTTTCCCGTCGGCACTACCCTCGATCTTGGTGCAGGGCGTTTCCTGCGCGATTTCTGAACCCTCGTGTTCCTAGCCACGCAATCCAAGATGTTCCACAAAAGACTCACCTTCCTGCCACTTGTCGCGGCCGCACTGGGCGGCGCGGCCTTTGCCCAAGGCGACGATTGCTCGACCGCCACTGCCATCACCGGCACAGGCTCTTGGGCTTTCGACAACACCATCCTGCTCGACTCCACCTTCAACGGCGGTGGCTCCTGTGCCGCCGGCGCTTCCACCATCAACCAGGACGGCTTCTTCCAGTGGACCGTTCCGGCCAGCGGTGACTACCAGTTCGACACCTTCGGGTCGGGCTTTGACACCAAGCTTTCTGTGCACGCCGGCATCGGCTGCGCGGCCACCTGCGTCGCCTACAACGACGACTCTGGCGGCCTGCAGAGCATGGTGCTCCTGACCGGTCTGGTCGCTGGCGACCCGTACCTCGTCCAGGTCGGTGGGTACGGCACCGCGCAAGGTACCGGCACCCTGAACATCGCCACCTACGTTGACCCCTGCTCGGTGGACGACATCTACGAGGACAACGACACCTGCACCACCCCGAGCGTGATCGGTATGGGCAGCTACGCCAACCTGATGACTATCTTCGGTGACTCCGATTTCTGCGAAATCGCGATCCCCGCGGGCATGATCCTGACCTTCGACGAGACCTACGATCCCTCGTTCGACGCCTACAAGAACGTCTACGACGCGAGCTGCAGCTCGATTGGCACTGCGATCGCCGGGGACTTCACCTACACCACGGGTGCGGCCGCCGAGACCATCATCGTCGAGGTCTACCAGAACGCCACTTCGACCGATCCCTGCTCGCCGTACGAGTTTACGCTGAGCATGGTCCCCGACCCCTGCGCGGGTGTGGCCGACGACGCCTTCGAGGACAACGATGACTGCGCGACCGCGACCATGGTCGCGGATGGCACCTACGCGGGCCTCATGCTGTTCCCGACCGACAACGACTACTTCACCTTCTGCGTGCCGAACGGCGCCACGGTGACCGTCGACATCCTGTTCACCGATGCCAACGCCGACCTGGACCTCTTCCTGCGTGAAGCCTCCAGCGCGTACTGCGGCACCGGCTACAACGGTCTGAACGAACTGCTCGCCTACGGCTACTCCGTCAGCGACAACGAGAACGCCACCTGGACCAACACCCTGGGCTACGATGCGACCCTCGTCGCCGAAGTGGACTGGTACGCCGCCGGCACCCAGCAGTGCAACACCTATGACCTCGTCATCAGCGGTAGCGGTGGTTGCGGCGGGGGCACCATCGGAACCCCGTTCTGTGACCCGATGGATGCCAACTCCACGGGGAACTCGACGACCCTGGTCGGCATGATGACGGCCCCCGCTGGCAGCGGTTTGCACGTGGAGATCTCGGGCGGGGTGCCGAGCGAATTCGGTTACCTCCTGGTCGGTACGGGCGTTAACGACCCCGGCATCATGGTCCCCGGCAACATCGCGGGCCGGATCTGCCTGAACATGGGAGGCTCGATCGCCCGCTACAACGTGACGGGCGGGGAGCTGAACTCCATCGGCCAGTTCGACGCGAGCGGTGTGTTCCAGAACCTGGCGGGCACCTCGTCGGTCGGCTCTGGTTTCGACGTGCCCAGCACGGTGCCGATCCCCGGGAACCCGGTGATCGGTTCGGGTGACACGTACCACTTCCAGATGTGGCACCGCGACACTCCGGCGGGTGTGGGCCAATCGAACTTCTCCAACGGCCTGTCCGTGACCTTCCCGTGAGGTCGAGGGTGTCGTCGGGCATGAAAGCAGTGATCCAAATGCACTGAACGTGTGCTGACGAAGTCCCATTGCCAAAGGCGCCCCTTCGCGGCAGGAGAGCCTCCTGACCCGCGGAGGGGCGCCATTCGTTCCAGCGGACTCGGGTGGACTTGCGTTCGGGAGCGTCGCCATCCGCCTGGGGATCCCGGTAGGGCGGCGCCCGGTGCCCCCGGCGTGACTTGGTCTAGATGATCAACCGCACCCCGCGCAGGTCGGCGACGCGATAGGTCAGGTGGCCGGTGGGGGAGCCGATGAACATCAGGTTGGTGGGGATGTCCCACTGCTTGGAGAGGTCTTCGATCAGGTCGGGGTTGAAGACGCCGGGGATGGCGACGAATTCGATGTCGATCTCGGGGTAAACCTCGTCGAGGAACTTGAGGTGGCCTTCGAGTTTGGGGGGCACGCCTTGGTCCTCGCGGTAGACGTTGACGAACTTGACCCGGTTGGTGTGTTCGTTGTCTTTGATGTACTGGATGACCTGATTCAGGTTCTGCAGGTTGTCGCCGCGGGTGAAGAAGACGATCTGTTGGGAGCGGATCTTCTCGAGCATCGCGTCGAGTTGTTTGTCGGTCAGGTGGGCGCGGTAGGCCATGCGGTTCCACCAGGAGGCGGCTTTGGTGTCCTCCTTCTGCAGGGCTTCGCGTTTCTTATGGCGGATCTTGCCCCGGGCCTCGTCGAGCAGGAAGACGAACGCTTCGAGCAGCTGGGCCCGAGTGAGCATGATCGCCACGACCACGACGGTGGGCACCAAGTACTCGAGGAAGACCGTCAGGTATTCGCTGTTGAGGCGGGCGTTGCCGAGGATGGCGACCCCCACGGCTCCCAGGGCCACGAGCACGGTGCCGTAGGAGGCCCGTTCGGGGCGCGGCAGGTTCTTGCGCTTGGACTTGAGCAGCAGGTTGCCGATGGCGAACAGGGCCATGACCGACAAGAAACTCAGGGTGTAGACCGCGGCCAGGGATTTGAGGTCGCCCTGGGTAATCAGCAGGACCGAGACCGACAGGAAGAAGAACACCACGATGATCAGCCACGGGGCGCCTTTTGGGGTCTCCTTCAGCAGCACGCGCGGCAGGCAGCGGTCGAGCGTCATGCGCTTCACGAGGCCGGTGACGCCGACGTAGCTAGTCAAGGTGGCGCCGCTCAGTACGAGCACCGCGTCGATGCTGACCAAAGCAGACAGCCAGTCGCCACTGGCCAACGCGCCCATGTGCGAGAGCAGGTTGTTCTCGTAGGTGTCCCGCACCGCCTGGATCGGAACCAGGGCCAAAGCGAGGATCGCCATGCCGGGGTTGAGCACGGTGACCGCGAGCCACATGTTGCGCAGGGTTTTCGGGAATACGCCGTCTTCCTGCTCCTCGACGAAGTTCGCCGAGGACTCGAAGCCCGAAATGCCCAGCATGGCGGCGGAGAAACCGAAGAAGAGCGCCATGCCGATGCCGCCGGGCGTGGGGGTGCGCAGGTTCTCCCAGAGCACGGCCGGGCCGTGCATGAACAAGGCCACCAAGCCGAGAACCATCAAGAGCCCCATCGACGCCAAGTGGAACAGAAAGATGCCGATGGCTACCGCGGCGGACTCGGTGATGCCGACGATCGTCAGCAACATGAACACGCCTAGCAGCACGATCGTGGCGGGAATGACGGGGAGTCCATGCCACAGATCGCCCAGGTAATGCATCGCCTCGTTCGAGGAAATCACTGCCGTCGCCATGTACGAGAGGATCGTCAGGCACGCGGCAATCGATGCGCGGAACTTGCTCGTCGTATTGAGCAGGGCGTTGTACGCACCCCCGTTGAGGGGCAGGGCTCCGACCACTTCGCCATAGATGCGCCGGAACAAGTACAAGGTGCCGGCCACCAGCAGTAGGCAGACCGGCGCCCAGCGGCCGGCGTAGGTGATGGCCAGGGCGGAGACGTACAGGCACGACGAAGTGATGTCGTTGCCACAGATGGCGGTGGAGGGCAGTTCCCCAAGCCGCGCGTGCGGATGCGATTCGCTCATGACAGGCGCCGGTCCGGCGGTCCGGGCGCAGTCTAGCGAGTGGGCGCCGCGATCCCAGTCGATCG
Organism: Planctomycetota bacterium; assembly: GCA_041398705.1. Lineage (GTDB taxonomy): Bacteria > Planctomycetota > UBA1135 > UBA1135 > NORP259. Next base: position 29,704 of record JAWKUI010000014.1, read on the forward strand.
GCCCGGACGCGGCCTACAAGGCTGGAATCGGAGGTTGTTTCGCCGGTGCTGGGGCCCGCAGGGGCCGTGCGGGTCCCGGATCCGGCTTCACAATCGGCCGTGGCGATTCTGGCTCGACTTGCGCGTTGCCGGTCTGCCCCAGATTCCTCCATGCGCTTTCCCCATTGGATGCTCGGGCTGCTCATGTTCTCGGCGGCGTGATCTAGTTCTTCCGCCTGGGAGAAAAGTCCGGCAGCCTCGAGGGCTCACCACCCAAGGGGCTACCCGGGAGGATGCGGGAGCAAGCGCCGCGGAACCCCAGGCCCCGGAGGTCCCCGCGCTACGATCCCAGGCGCAACCGAAGCCAGAGGCGGAGGAACGGGTTGAGTCGGGCTCCGATCCGGTCGATGCGCCGGATCCGACCGAAACGCATGGCATCGAGGACTATCCTTGTCGCCTCCGGGCCCGGCTCGTGGGCAGCAACGGCCAGCCGCTCGCAGACGTTCCGGTGCAGTTCCGCCTGGAGACCCGCCGCGACCCCCTCGCAGCCGCCACGCAATTCCAGCTGCGGAAACGCACCGACGCCCAGGGGGTGTTCGAAGCCCCCCTGGCCGTGCCGATGGGGCACCTCATGCAGCGCTTCGAGCTGCGGGACAAGAGCCGCGACGCCTGGGAGCTCGGGCGTTTCGACCGCATCGCCGAGCCGGGCACGGTCGACCTGGGCACGGTCGAATTGCGGCCGTCGCGGGAACGTTTCCCTGGCGTGATCCTGTCGGGCACCGTGCTCGATGGCCGCGGCCAGCCGGTGCCCGGCTTGAACGTCTGGCTCGACGTGGCTTCGTTCGAGGGATACACGGACGAGGACCGCGCTTGGGCCAGCCAACCGCAAGTCGTGCTGCAACCCGATGGGCGCTTCGAGGCGTTTGGGGAAACCACCTCCGGCCGCGGCCAGTTGATCGCGTTTGCCCAGGACTTCGGGCAGGTGATCCTCGACGGAATCGAACTGCCCACGATCGGGTTGCCGGTCGTCTTGCACCAGCAACTGACTTTCCGTGGCCGGCTGCTGGTTCCGCCCGGGACCCAGGTGCACCAGTATTCGATCTGGTTGCAGCAGGCCGGCGAGGCGCTCGGTGTCGAGCCGGAGCCGGATGGCCGCTTCGAGGCGGTGGGCAGTGAGATCTCCACCGGACTGCGCGTGACCGCCGGGCCCCTCGGCGTGGAACTCTACCGCCGCGACTTCGGGCTGGACCCGGCCGAAGAGCGCGAGATCGGTACCATCGATCTGCGGTACGAGTTGTCGTATTCGCGCTGGCGTCTGCTGGCCGCGGACGGCACGCCTTTGGCGAAACAAGGCGTCTGGATCCAGCTCGATGGAGCGGCGGGGGAGGGGCGCGGCGAAACGGATGAACAGGGTTGGTTCGACCTGGTGGTGCCTGGCGGAACGGTCGCGGTGTCGCTCACCCCCGATGGCGCGGGCCCGGTGCAGGTCGATCCGAATGCGGAGGGGGGCGAAGTCCGGTTGCCCTGACCGGAGCCGCGTAAGAAATGGCGGAGGGTGCCTCCGGGCACCCTCCGCGCAAATCCCCCCGTGGCTCGCACGGGTCCGAAACCGATCAGCGGAGTTCGCCGACGGCCTTGGCTTCATAGGCGGCCTGCTCGAGTTGCAGCTCGGCTTTGGCGCGGCCTTCGTAGTCGATCGACTCCTCGCTGCCCGAGAGCAGTTCGAGTTCGGCTTCCTGCTGGGTGCGGATGCCTTCCAGGCGACCGGTGATCTGGCTCAGCGAGTGGCTCTCGAAACGCGAGGCCTTCTCGAGCATACCTTCGCGTTCCCGCAGCATCTTGAGCAGGTTCTCGTTGCGGCGGATCGAGTCGACCTGACGGTTCAGGTGCTCGAGCTGGGTGTGGTACTGGGCGCGTTCGGTTTCGAGCTGGCTGAGCACGCCTTCGAAGCGCGCGATCTCCTTTTCGATGTATCCGAGGTCGCGGGCGGCCTCTTGGGCGCGCTGCTCGTGGGTTTGCACCAGGTTCTGCAGGCGCACTTGACCCGCGCGCTGCTCCTGCACCGGGGCCAATCCATCGCGCAGGCTCGCCATCGCGGCTTGGCCTTGCACGGCATTGCCCAGGTCGGCCTGCGCCATGGTCACCACGCGCTCGGACACGGCCTGCTCCCAGCGCAGTTTGCGCGCTTCGGATTGCAGCATGCCGAGGTCCTTTTGCACCGCTTGGATGCGCTTCGGATATTCGCGCTCGAGGCGCTCGAGCTCGCTGCGCAGGGCGCGCGGATCGTTTTCGTCGCTCTGGATCTGGTCGTGCACGACGTTTTGGATGTTGCGGAGCACTTGCCCGGGGCGACCGTGGCCGTGCACTGCCGCCGTGCCGATGGCAACCGCACCGAGCACGATCGCGCCGAAAAATACGCCTTTGAAGATGCCTTTGATGCAGCAGAACATGGCTTGGATTCCTTCTCTCGTTGGGGCTGGGCGGCCCTGGGCCGCCTGGGTGGGGCAGGGGGAGCGGTCCCGCCTGCCCCTGGTTGTTGGGAAACCCGCCGGTCCGATTGCGCCGGTTCCAAAAAAAATCTCCCCGGCGAAGGCAAAGCCCCGGGCCGCGTAGGATGGAGTCCCCATGCACCCCACCAGCACCCACTTTGTAAAACGCCTGCGCGAGCGCGACTCCCAGGCCTGGTTCGAACTCTGGGAGAACTTCGGCCCCATCCTGCGCACCCAATTGCAGCGCTGGGGGGCGGGCCGCATCGGCTGGGAGACGGCCCAGGACCTGTCCCAGGAGACCATGAGCGCCCTGGCCCAGGCGATCGACCGGCATGATCCCAGCCGCGGGGCGCGCTTCTCCACGTGGCTCTTTTCGATCGCCCGCTACACGTTGGGGGACGAGATCGACCGCCGCATGGCCCAGAAACGGGGGGAGGGGCAGCGGCCGGTGGGCCTGGAGGCCGCGGCCGAGGCCGCCGATGGGGGGGCCGCCCCCGATGCCGCCTACGAACAACAGATCTTCGATGCCAAGGTCCAAGCGGCCCTGCGCGCGGTGGAACGCGAGGTGGGGTTGTCCGATTTTGAGGTCTTCCGCCAGCGGGTGCTCGAGGGCAAGAGCGGCGTGGAGGTGGCCGAAGACATGGGACTGTCGACCAGCGCCGTCTCCCGCTGCCTCTCCCGGGTCCGGGAGGCCCTCCGGGGGCACCTGCAGGCGGTTTTCCAGCGATATTCGTTCACCAGCGAAGAAGACCAGGAGCTTTCGCGCAACGGGCTCTTGGCCAATCCCAATAAGGAGGGGAACCCCGACTTCGACCTGGCCCTCAGCGAGATCTACGCGCGCCTGACCGGCGATTCCGGTGCAGGAGCCGTATCCTGAAGGGGGGCCCGGTCCCAACCGCGAGCCAGCCATGATCCCCCAGACCTACATTCCGCCCGCACCCGACTACGCGACCCCGTCCACGCCCTCCCCGGTGTCCCAGCAGGACAGCGAGTATGGCAAGCAGGTTTTCCAGGTAGTCCCGGACGGCAAGGGGGGGCACACCCTGATCGAGACCCGCAAAGGCGAGCCTGTGTCCACTGCGCAGGCGTATGTGGATGGTCTGTCGGAGATTCTCGCGAAGTACGGGGCTCCGGGAGGGAAGGCGGAGGTCCAGCAGGTTCCGGCGCGCTACCTCGACTATCCAGTTCAGGCCACGATCCACGGGAGCGAGTGGTCCCTCGTAGCCAAGTCGTTGCTGGCGGCCCTCATCATCTACATCGGCTTCCGCATCGTGGCGGGTGTCATCGGCGGCATCTTCCAGTTGATTGGCTCCCTGATGCGTGGCGCCTGGTGGCTCGTCCGCTTGCCCTTTCGCGTCGTAGGCCATGTGCTTGGCGCGGTGGTCCGGGGACCCCGGCGCGCCGCCCGCTCGATGCGCTACGCGGGCTGACGGATGAGCGCGGGCATGGCCGTACCTATACGGCCTTCGCTGACTCCTTCAACAGCGAAACCACCCGGCACCTGAAGCAAGAGCACATGCGCCACGTGCAGAAGAAGATGCGCAAGATGGGCGTGCGCATGCAGGTGTTCAGCGACAACCTGGGTCGCAAGTTGGCGGCCTGCGGCATGCCCGGCGAGACCGAAGCCGCAACGCCGCCCCCGCGTCCGACGAAGGGCAACACCGGTCGCTTCGGATGGCCGACCCCGCCGCCGCGCCGCGGCGAGCGCCCCGAGTTCAACGGCTATCGCGTGCTCGACGAGCTGCCCCGCGGCGGCAGCGGCGCGTACCTGTACCTGGCCGAACCCCGCAGCGAGCACAAGCGCAGCATGCGCGAACGCGGCGTCGAACTGCCCGACCGCGTGGTGATCAAGTCGTTCTCCGTGCAGAGCGGCGCCCACGTGAGCGGCATCCTGCGCGAAGGCCGGGCCCTCGACGCGGCCAAACGCCTGGGCCAGGTGCTCGAGCACGAAGCCAGCGGCGACGGACTGTACTACGTGATGCCCTTTGTGCCGGGCGTCACGCTCGACGAATTCATGGAGCGCCTGCACGGTCAGCATCCCGATCCGCACGACGGCCGTGCGCTTTCGAAGGGCGATCTGCAGCGCGTGCTGGCGCTGACCCTCGACCTGACCCACGAACTCGAGCGGTTCCACGGCCAAGGTTTGTGGCACAAGGACATCAAACCCGGCAACCTGATCGTCGACGGCAACCGCATGCACGTGGTGGATCTGGGTCTGCTCACGCCGCTCGCGTCGGCGCTGACCCTGACTACCCACGGTACCGAGTACTACCGCGACCCGGAGATGGTGCGCCTCGCCATGCGCGGCACCCAGGTGCGCGACGTGGACGCGGCCAAGTTCGACATCTACTCCGCCGGTGCGGTGCTGTTTTCGATGCTCGAGGGGACCTTCCCGGCCCACGGCAACCTCTCGCGCCTCAGCCGCCCGGTGCCCCCGGCGGTGGCTTGGGTCGTGCGCCGTGCCATGAGCGAACACGCCTCGCGGTACGCGAGCGCGGCCGAGATGAGCCGCGACGTGGCGTTCCTGTTGGACCAGCGGGATCTCTCCGCGGTCAAGCCGCACCACCTGCCGTCCTCGAGTGGCGAGCCGATGCCGATGCCGATGCCGGCCGAAGCGGCCGCTACGGTGGCGCCTGCGGCGTTCGCGGCGGCGCCCGAGAGTTTCGAGCCCCAGCCCACCGGTTGGAAGGCCCGCCGCGCCGAACGCCGCGCGCAACGCACGCAACGCCGCGAGGAACGCAAGGCGAAGGTCGGTACCGGGCGTCGCTGGTTCGCCACCACCGTGGCGGCTGGCTTGGTGGCGTTTGGCGCGACGATGGTGGCCTCCGAGTCGAACCGCGCGGCCAACGCCAGTCGGCAACGCATGGAAAGCCGCTACGACCGGGAAGTCGCGCGCAAGCAGCGTGAGGCGGCCGCCCAGTTGGCCGTCCGGAATCTGAAGCTCGACGATCGCGCCACCGCCTTGGCCGAGCGCGTCAAGCAGGAGAGCCCCCTGCCGATCCTGACCAACGTTCTGCTGAGCGGTCCTTCGGGCCAGGATGGCGAAGCCCTGCACAACCGGATCGAAGCGGCGTTCGCGTTGAACAACATGCGGCTGATCGGCAGCGTGGATTCCGCCCTGGACGGCAGCGACCTGGAGCTGACCGCCGGCTGGCAACGCCTGCTCGGCGCCCAGAACCTAGACAGCCTGCCTTCGGAGGCCCAAGTGGCCTCGCTGCTCGAAGGGTTCCCCAGCGCCGATCTCATCGTGCACTACCCCGGCGATGTCGAGTCCGAACCGGTGCTCTACTACAACCGCAGCAAGGTGGAGGCCCAGGCCGCCAGCCACCAGTAAGCCCTGCGCACTCCGTCTCTGCGCGCCCCACGGCCCTTGCCGGCCGTGGGGCGCGCGTCGTAGGTGCGGACCGAGGAACAAACGCCTCGGCGGGACACCGGCGGCAGGGGAGACTGGCGCGGCTTGGGATTTCCGCCCCCGGACACTAGCATGCGCCCCGCACCGTGATCGGCCTCCTCAAGCAGCGCTCCTTCGGAGCCTTCACCGCCTCCATGTTCCTGGGGGCCTTCAACGACAACGCCTTCAAGGTGCTCGTGTTGTTCCTCGTGGCGTCGCTGGCGAAGGGCGAGGGCCTGCCTTGGGTGGCCGACAGTTATCTCGCCCAGGAGTTTGGCCAGGGACTGCCGCAGATGCTGTTTGCCCTGCCGTTCGTCCTGCTCGGGCCCCTGACGGGCACCCTGGCCGACCGCGTGTCGAAGACGAGCATCATCCGGGCCGCCAACGCCATCGAGATCGGCGTGATGGGCCTGGCCCTGATCGCCTTTTTTGCGCACAGCTACGAAGGGTTGCTGTTGACGCTTTTCCTGATGGGCGCCCAGAGCGCGCTCTTCGGGCCGGCCAAGTACGGCATCATCAAGGAGCTCGTGGGGGAGTCCGACCTCGCGGGCGGCAACTCGATCATCCAATCTTTCACCATGCTCGCCATCCTGGGCGGCACGGTGGCGGGGGGCATGCTCGCGCAATACAGCGGCGCCAACCTCTGGCAGGCGGGTATCGTCTACGTGGTGCTGGCGGCCGCGGGCTGGTTCTTGTCGCTGAAGGTGCGTTTGACTCCCGCCTACGATCCCGCGCGCGAATGGAACTGGAATCCAGTGCGCAGTCTGTTCGGCCATTGGCGTAACACGGGCCGGGACCGGGTCCTGAAGCTCGCGGTTGTCTCGAGCAGCTTCTATTACATGGTCGCTTCGCTGCTCGTGCAGATCGTGCTCGCCTACGGCACGTGGCTCGGCCTGTCCGAATCGGGCACCGCGAAACTGCCCGCCTTGTCCGCCGCAGGCGTGATCCTCGGCTCCTGGACGGCCGGGCGCATCTGCGGCGACCATGTGGTCGGCAAGCTGATTCCAGCGGGGCTCTTGGTCTTCGCAGCTTCCGCTGGTTTCGTGCTGCTGCAGCCCCATTCGGTCTGGTTCCTCGGGCTCTCCCTCTTGGGCATGGGCGTCGGTTCCGGCTGGTTTACCGTGCCGATCCGCTGCCTGATCCAAGGCCGCCCCAAGGAAACCCAACGGGGTTCGATCCAAGGCCTCGCCGAAGTCATGGACTTCATCGGCATCCTGCTGGCCGGCGCGGTGTTCCTTCTGCTCGACAAGGGCTTGCACCTCACCCCGCCGCAGATGTTCGCCGTCGCCGGCGGTTTGGTGGGCAGCTACAGCCTGTTGACCCTGCCGATGGGCAAGGTGCATTCGCCCATGCGCACCGCCGAAGAGCGGGCCGGTGAGGTCGAAACCGAAGGCTGAGAGTGGCGAGCGGGCCGCTCGGGGGAAATCCCACCCGATGCTGGAGCCCACAGCACCCTGCGCCGATCAACGCGGCCGGTAGTCCTCGAGCAGGTAGGGCTCGAGCGCCTTCATGTCCGGAAATCCGCGCACGTGGTACCGCACGGGGTACCGATCCGGATTCCGTTCGAACAGTTGCCCGCAGTGCTTCTGCAGGTCCTGCCAGCGGACCATGCCGAGGAATTGCTGATCCTCGGGCAGATCCACGTCCATCAGGGCGATCAGGTCGGCTTCGGGCATCAAGGTCGGCACCGTGCGCGTCCAGACGGAAATCGACGTCAACTCGCCCGTCTCCGTGTCCTCTTGCAGCATGTACCCAGCGACGTACACATCGATGCCCTTTTCGATCAGCAACGCTTCGAGGGCTTTGCCCTGGCTGCCATACGCATCGGCGAGGTACTCGCATTCCAGGTTGCGGAAGGCCATCCGCTGCGGGTGGTCGGCGGGCGGAGTCCAGGCCTGCCAGGTGCCGCCTTGGTAGACGAGGGGGATCGGACAGACGAGCCGGCTGCCTTCCAGGTTCGCTTCGATGATCTGCGCCACGAAGGCTTCGAGCAGGGTCTCGTCGCCCGGTTCGACGATCAGCAGGGTTTCGCAGGAGGGCGCGGACGCGAGCGAACCTTCCGCGAGTTTCAGCTTCTGCAGGCCTTCGCGATCCAAAAGGTGCGAGGGCGCGAAAAAGGCGTCGCCCTGCAGGGAGAACAGCCGCGGCTTGTGTTCCCCAGGCAATTCCGATTCCCGGATGGCCCAACCGGTGGCTAGCCCGGGCACGCGGGCTTCGGCGAGCTGGGCGAGCTCGGTGAGTTCCTTGTTCCAGGCCTGCTGCCACTCCGGCACCACGTAGCGGATGACCTCATCGCCATCGACGGCCAGGGCGCCGAGGATGTGCGGTCCGAGGGCCCATTGCCGGGGACACAGGGGGGCCACCCGGGCGGCATCCGGCCGCAAGGCGTTCTGCAATTGCAGCCACTCCAATTTGCTGCGCGACCACATTTGCGGGGTCAAAGCGGACTTCACCTCGTCGAACGCCGGCATCGGGGCTTCGGACGCGCCCAACTTGCGGGCCACGGCAGCGAGCCAGTCCTTGCGTTCGGAAAGCCCCAGCGCGGCGTAGTCCCGGTACAGGTTCTCGAGGTGGATCACGAGGCCGCTGCTGCGATCAACAATGCGGTTCTCCGCCTCGTCGTACTCGAGTTGCCGGGTGGGGTACATCTCCTCGATGGTGCGCATCAGTCGCTGCGCGAAACGCCGGACCTTGGCCGAGTCCTGGGGCTCCGTGACCCGGGTCGGCGCCTGGGGCACGACGGTTCTCGAAACCGGGTGCGATGGAAAGGCGAGCAGGCAGGCGAGGAGCAGCGGCTTCATGGGGGGCGATCGAGTGTGTTGGGGCCGGTCGCGCGGCCGGGGTCACAGCGGCGCGTAGTCGCGGGTTGGGGACCAAGCCCGTTCGGGGCTGGTGAACGCAAAGGCGGCCTGCAGTCCCGGCGCGGGGGCTCGGCCTTGCAGCCATTCGCTGGCGAGTTCGGCGAGGCCCAGGGAAAGGGTGACGCCGTGGCCGCCGAGGGCAGCGACCCAGAAGAGGCGTTCCTCGCCCGGGTGGGGCCCGAGCACGGGCACGTCGTCCTCGCTGACGGTGCGCACGCCGACGAGCGCGCGTTTCCAATCGAAGGGGGCGAGGCCGGGCAGGCTCGATTGGGCGCGGCGCATGGCGAGGCGCGCGAGCAGCGGTTCCTGGATCAGCCGATCGGGGTCGGCGTCGTCGCCGTCGCAGAGGCTGAGCAGGACCTGGCCGTCGGAGGTGCCGAGGAAATAGAACCCGGCGCTGTCATCCCACACGATCGGGTGGGTTTGTTGCCACGCGTGCGCAGGCAATGCGTAGAACAGATGGCGGCGGGTCGTGCGCGCGGGGAAGTCGAGGCCGAGTTCGCGCGCGAAGGGTTGGGCCCAGGCGCCGGGGGCGAGCACGATGCGGTCGGCGTGCATGCTTTCGCCACCAGCGCACGCCACGCCGATCACCTCCCCTTGTTCGTCGCGCACCAGGTGCTCGACCTTGGTTTGAGTGCGCAGTTCGACCCCCGCGGCGGCACAGGCGTTCTGCAGCGCTGCCATCAGATTCGGCACGAAGATGCGGCCCGCGCGCGGCATCCACCAGAGGCGTGCGCCTTCGCCGTCGTAGAGGGGCAGGCGCGCCCGCGCCTCGGAGGCCGGCACCAAAGTCGCCTGCTCTTCGGATTGCAGATCCTCCTGCCAGAAGGCCGGCGGCGAGTCCGGGCTGCCTTCGAACAAGTACATGCCGCAGCCATCGAAGATCGGCCCGGGGGCGTGGCGGAAGAGCTCCTGCGGCAGGTCGTGGTAATGCCGTGCGCTGTCCAGGGCCAAGCGGCGGGTGGCCGGGGCATGGATCGCGGTGCGTAGGATGCCCGCGTTGCGACCGCTCGACCAATGGCCGAGGCGTGCCTCCCGTTCGAGCAGCACGATCGGACCCACGCCCCGGCGGGCGAGGCCCCAGGCGGTCGCCAGACCGGCGATTCCCCCTCCGACGATCAACACCGCGCCTCTTGCCATGACGGGGGCCAGGGTAGGCTCGGGGCCGGGGGCAAGGCACGGGTCGGCCCGGACTTTTTCCTGGGTTCGGCTGCGGCGGGGCCAGAGTGCTGTGGCGGGACAGGTCGAAACGATCCGCAAGCCGACCCGGGGGCGGAACGGCCGGCCGGGGTGCCGCGCGGGTTGGGCTAGGGCCATAGCGCCGCGCGCGGTTCCCGTGGATCTTTCGGCCCCGGTCCACGCCGGCGCGGGCACCGAACGCGCGACCTCGCTTTCACAGGCCATCGCCCCTACCCTGGGCCACGATGGAAATGCCGAACGTGCCCGGCGACGGGCAATTGCCCTTCACCTGCCGCCTGTGGACCCGCTGGAGCGACGAAGACAACCAGCATGTGCTCAACAACGCGGTCTACTTGACGCTGTTCGAAGAAGCGCGCCACCGATTCTTCAGCGGCAGCGATCTGCTGACGGATGGGAGTTTTCCCTTCCTGCTCGCGGCCAGCCACCTGCGGTTCCTGGCCCCGGGCCGCGGCGGCGTCGAGGTCACGGTGCGCATGGGCACCACGCACATCGGCCGCTCGTCTTTCGAGCAGGCCTACCGCGTTTTCGGTCCCGAGGGCAACGCCTGGTGCGAAGGTTCGGCGCTGCTCGTCTGTTACGACGCGGCCAGCGGCAAGAGCCGGCCGATGGACGAAGTCTTCCGCAGCGGCCTCGAGCGGCTCGCGCAGGGGTAGTCCCCCCAAACGCAGCGCGCCGGGTCTCCCTGGGGAAACCCGGCGCGCGCAGGCAGACGGCGATCGATCAGTGGGTGATGATCGCGTCCATGGTTTTGGCCTTGTCGATCCACTCCTGGACCATTTCCTGCTTCGGCACCACGCGGGTCAGTTTCTTCACCGCGTTGATCTCAGCCATCTTGGCGGACAGGTTGTCGGCGCGGCGGGTGGCCAATTCCTTGACGGTGTCCACGCCGGCGTTCTCCAGCAGCTCGCTGAACTGCTTGCCCACGCCGTTGATGCGCATGAGGTCGGCGCGGTTGGCCCACTTCAGCAGGTTGTCGTAGCTGATGCCCGACTTCTCGGCCAGGTCCTTGCGGCCGGCGGGGGTGGCGCAGGCTTTCAGCAGGTTGTCGGTGTTCTTGACGCCGGCGGTCTTCAGCTTCTCGCCGAAAGCGGGGCCGATGCCTTCGATTTCTTCGATGGGGTAGCTCATGTTCGTGAGGGGTCAGCAGGGTTGACCCTGGGAGTTTGCGCCGCGGGTGGCGAAGGCTCCTCAGGGCGATCTATCTTCCGATACGGTAGCGGCAGCCCGCGGGCCGCTCCACCCGGGGGCGGGAATTGCCCCGGGACGGGGCCTGGAAGGGGGGGAGGCGGCCCGGAAGGGGGCAAGAAGGGGGCTTGGGCGGGGTGACAAGGCGGATAGGATGGTGCCGTGAACCCCAACCGCTGCAAGCATTGCGGGGCGCCGGCCCGGGTGATGCGATCCTATTGCGACTACTGCGGCACGCCCTATGCGCACCAGGAGGCGGCCGCGCCGCCCCAGCCGGATGTGCCCGAGGCGCAGCGCGTGGCCGAAGGTCCCTTGGCCGCTTTGCTCGCGCATCCCGACACCGCGCGTTTCCTCGAGCAGGGCCCCCGCCGGCCCGTGCCCACCGAACGCCGCGAAGGCCGCTCGCCCATGCGCCTCGTCCTGCTCGCCGTGGCGCTCTTCTTCTTCATCAGCAACGCGCCGCGCCTGCGCCTCGGACACCCCGGCACGGTCTTGCCGGCGGGCATGCTGGCCCTGATCGCAGTGGCCCACAAACGCAGCCGGGACCGCGCCACCGCGTTCCCCGGCTCTCCGCTCGAAGCCCTGCCTGCGCGCATCGAAGAGGTCACCCAGCCGTGGAACCGCACCGCCGATCCTCGGCCGCGGGTCGTGCTGCAACTGACCGACGGCCGCCGCCGCTACCTGCGCCTGAACCGCGAACTGGTGGGCGAGCTCGCGCCGCGGGATCTCGGCGTGGCGTTCCTCAAAGCGGACGTCATGGTGGATTTCCGCATCGTGCGCCTCTGAGGCGCGGGCGGGTCACAGCACCCGGTGCAAAGCGCCGATGCGGCGGGCGTGGTTCTCGTCGAGTTGCGCCTGCGCCGCGAATTCGGGCCAGCGCGCCACCGCCTCCTGCACTTGCTCGAAGATCGACCGGACGGCGCCGCGCGCCAGGTCCTGATCCTTGCCCAAACCAAGCAGGTCCTCGCGTTCGAACCCATCGCGTTTGCCGCGTAACGACATCTGGTGTTCGCCGGTCCACGCGCCGCCGGGGTTGTAGGCGAAGGTCAAGTCGTAGGCGGGCGCCAGGTACCACGTGCCGGCGCGGTCCATCAGGAACGCGATGTTCTTGACGTGGTCGTCCTGGTTGCGCGCGAGCACGTTGAAGAGCGCCCGCCGGTAGAGCTGTTCGCGGCCTTCGGCGGCGATCTGCAGCCGGCGCAACGCGGCAAACGCCTGTTCGTAGGAGTGGCTGCGCGGCAGGTTGTAGTCGAGGTGCGCCAGGGCGCCGAGGGTCTGCATGTGCAGCTTTTCGCCGGCGGGGCCCCGGTCGAAGCGGCGCGTCATGAAGTGGTGACGGCCCGCTTCGGACAGCAGCCGGCACGGCATCATGTCGATGCCCGCGGCGAGGGCCATCAGCGAGTAGGCGTATTCCACCTGGCCGTACCCCTCGGGATCGGCGAGTTCCTTGTCGCGGTTGCCGCTGACCCCGTCGAACTTGAGGATCCAGTGGGTGAAGCCGTCGGGGGCGGGCACCTGACCGGAGCGCACTTCACCGGTCGTCTCGTTCCACGCGATGACGGCTTTGGCGCGCGCGCCGCCCGCCGAGGTGCCCACGCGCAGGATGTCGGCGGCGCCTTGGCTGGCATCGCCGGTGAGCGAAGTGACGAAGGCGCTGCGGTCGGTGAGGGCCTGGGAGGCGAGGGCGCGCAGGCGTTCCACGTCCAGGTTCGCAGGACCGGCGGGGCCCCGTTCGAAAGCCGGTTCGAACTCGAGCGCGCCCATGCCGCGGCTGCCCACGTAACACAGGCGTTCCACCGGATGGAAACTCGCCGGGGTGCGTCCCTGGCTCGCAAGCCACGCGTCGATCAACGCGTTGCCGAAGCGGTCGGGCAGACTGTCGGAGAGCAGGCCGGGCAGGCCTTGGAACGAGGTGCGTGCGAGGGCGGGAAACCGCCAGACTCCGGGGCCGAGCGGCATCTCGAGCGGCGCGGGCTGCACGCCGCTGCGCTGGAAGTCCGGGGTGTACTCGAAGGAGGCGAGGGCGCTTTCTTCCTGCCACTGGACCACCCCGATCGGCGATCCCCACAGGTGCACGCGCGCCAGGGTCACGGCTGTTCTTCCCCGTCCGCGTCACCCCAGTGCCAAGGCGAGGGGGCCTCGGGGGAGCGGCTGCCGCTGGCCCGTTTGCGCGTGGTCTTGCGCTGCTCCCAGGCCTGCACGGGCGAGGGGCTTTCGATGGGCAGGAGCTCGAGCAGCGCCGCTTCTTGACCGAGGGCCCGCAGGACCTTGAGCCAATGGGAAAGCTGCACGGACTCTCCGGCCTCCAGGCGTTTGACGGTGGGGGCGGAGATGCCCGCCTCGCGCGCCAGTTGGGCTTGGGTCAGGTCGCGCTCCAGGCGCAGGCGCTGCAGGGCCTGGCCCAGGTGCAGCAGGACCGCTTCGGTGGATCCGGGGTCGTCGATCGGTAGGTTCATGGCTTCCTGGCCCCCGATGTTTCGCGGGGTCGCAAGGGATCACTTATGGTGCTTTATCGGCGAAATTGCCAATAAGGAATCACTTTTGATGTCTTGCGTTCTCGATTCGAGGCAGGGGAGCCTGACGCAACCACGCTTCCAGGTCGGCCTGGGCGAGGGGGGCCACCGCCTGGCGCGCGGGTCGCGTGTTCCACTCCCGGCGCCAGCGTTCGTGCACCTCGCCGGAGGGGAACTCCTTGTCCTCGCCGTAGGGGTAGCTGCCCATGCCGTGGAAGGGCAGGGGCTCGACCGTCAGCGCGTCGATCGTGTTCGGGTCGCGGTCCTTGGCCCAGCCGTCGAGGAACAGCAGGTAGTCGCGGCGCATGCCCGGCGCCAGGGGCGGGGCCTGACCCGCGTCGAAGCGCAGGGTGAGCGCGTCGCCGCTGCCGAGGATCACGAAGCGATCATCGATGGCTTGCACGAGGGGCAGGCACTCGCCGAAGCGCGTATAGAGGCCCGGGTGTTGGTCCCAGCGGGGCATGGCCGAAAGCACTTGCCAGTCGAAACGTTCGGGTAGGGTCGCATCGGCGCTGAGGATCGGCGCGGAGAACCCGCGCTGCCAAAGGTGCGCCGAACTCGCTTCGATCTTGGTAACGCGCTGCTCGCCGCCACGGTCGCCCACGGCGAGGCGCAGCGCATCCCAGTACAAAGTCAGGCTGCTCAGGATGCGCAGTCGCGGCCGCGACGCGTCGATCATGCCGGTCACGTCGATGACCATCGTCTTGGTCTTGCCCGCGGGGAACCCCACCGGCGGACCGATCGGTACCCATTGTTCCCCGTCGGGGCCGTTCTGCGGCACCAGGAAAATCGGCGGGGTGAAATCGAGATCGGGCGTGTAGGCGGTGGCCATGTTGACCGACGCGTCGGTCCAGTAGAACCAACCGGTGCACACCAACCGCAGGCTATCGGCGCCTTGGGTTCGCGCGGCGTCGAATTCCAGCTCGATCCAGTGGGGTTCCGAAAGGCCGAGGAACTGACCGCGCAGGGCCGTGGCCGGCGCCGCGTGCACATCGTCGATCGCCGCCAGGGCCGCGGTCCAATCCTGTCCGTCGCTGCCGGTGGCGCGTTTCGGCGCGAGCGGCGTATCGAACAGGTGCGGTTCGGGTCCGGGGAACGGCGGGAAGCAGAAGCGTTCGTTGGGTTGCAGCTCGGTGCCTTCGGGGTGATCCACCACGAGCAGTTGCGCGCGGTCGAGGTAGGTCACCTCGCGCAACTCTTCGGTGAACTGCAGCTCGTACACGCCGTCTTTCGGCGCCAACTGTTCGCCGCGGATCAGCACGTATTCGTCGTGGTCGGGGGGCACGAGCATACCCGGCGCCATCGGCAAGCCGAGCGGGGTGATACCGAGCACGTCGGAGATGAACTCATACCGTTCGCCGTTCCACGAGTAGAGGAACGGGCACGAGCCGATCAGGCCTTCGGATTGCTGGCCCATGCCCTCGTCGAGGGCGAAAGGGTCGCCGGCTTCCACGTCGAGATTCGATTGCCGCACGCCGTTGGGCCAGGTCACGCGCACCACATCGGCGTAGTCCGCCTGGCCGAGGCCGAAGAGTTCGACCGGGCCACGCAGGAAGCGCCGACCGTAACCACCGTCCGCGCGCACTTCGACCACCGCGCCGATGCCGTCGGCGTTGTCCTTGCGGCCTTGGAACCGCACCCGCAGGCCATGGCCGGCCGGGGTCGGGTCGTGCCAGATCTCCACGCCGGTGGCGGTCAGGCGCAGCAGTTCCAACTGCACGGGCCCATCGAAGGAACGGTCGAGTTCCGCCAGCAGCAGGCTCTCGGTGGTGCCGGGGCTGGCGGGCAATTGGTGCGGCTTGCGCACGTCGGCGCCCACCGCGAGGAAACCCGCGCCCATGCGCGGCAACTCGCCCCAAAGCGCGTCGAGTTGCCCATCGAGATCCAAGTCGCCGCAGACCGCGTCGGTGCTCGGACTCGCCAGCAGTTGCTGCTTGCGCGCACCCGGACCGCCGAAACGCAGGGTGAAGCCGGTGGCGTCGCGGTACAGCAGATCGACCACGCCGTCCCCGTCGAAGTCCGCCAGGTTCGGGCGGTTGCCGTCGGGGCGATCGCTGCCGAGGGTCTCTTTGGTGACGTCGGCGAAACGGCCCGAGCGCAGGCTCGACGCGAGCAGGGTGCGACCGGGGCCACCCACGAGGAAGTCCACGTCCTGGTCGCGGTCGAAGTCCTCGGCCGCGCACCAGGTGAGTGCGCCGCCCGCCGTCACACCGAGGGATTCGGTGACATCGGAGAAGCCGCCGCGGGCCTGGTCGGGACCCCGTTCCGGGATCTTGCCCGCCCCGTCGTTGCGCAGCATGCGCAGGCCGAAGTCGCCGACGGCGAGCACATCCAGGTCGCCATCGTGATCGTAGTCGAGCCAGCACAGGTCCTTCGGCGCCAGCGGCAAGGTCACCTGCTGCGGCACTTCGCTGTAGTGCAGTGCACCGTCTTCGCCTGCACTGCCGTCGAGCAGAGTCAGGTCGCCGCCGCGCACGACGAGGAAGTCGAGCACCCCATCGCGCGAGAGGTCGCCGGCAAGCACGCCATCGATGGCACCGGTCGCCACGCGCTGCGCTTCGAACGTGCCTTCCTGCACCTGGCGCCAGACGAGCAGACCCTCCTGATCGAGCCAGAACAGGTCGGCGAGGTGATCACCGTCCAGGTCCCGCGCCACCAGGTTGTGGGCGCCGCCGACCGGGGCCTCGAGGCGCTGCAGCCGTTTCCACGCGGGCATCCGGCCCACGGCGCGGGCGCGGTGGCCGCCGGCGGCGGGGGGCAGCAGGCGGGCGAGCTCGCCTTCGTTGAGCTGCGCCACCGATGCGGCTTTGGCGCCGATCGACTGCACGCCGTTCCATAGGGCTTCGTACTGTTGGGTGACCGCCGGGTCGGGATCCTCGAGCGACAGCACGTACAGGCGATAGAGCGACGACACGTACCACACCGTTCCGTTCGCCAGGCCCTGTTCGAAGATCGAACGATACAGGTCCTGGGCGCGCTTCTGGTTCGCGTCCCACTCCGCATCGCTGTCCGGTTCGAGGTCCTCGTAGATGCGCGCGAGGGCGTAACGCGTGGCCAGGTCGGCCGGTTGCTGCTGGTTGAGTTCTTCGAGCAGCGTGCGTGCCTGCGGGAGCTGATCGAGGCTGTTGGTGGCGAGGCGCGCGCGCAGCCAGAGGGCGGCGGGGAGTTCGGGGCCCTGGGCCTTGGCCCGGTCGAGCAGCACCTCCGCTTGGCCGGGCATGCCCGCCTGCAATTCGATGGTGGCGGCGCGCACGAGATCCGCCGCTTCGGCGCGCGGGTCGCTGGCCACCGGGGCCATGGCGGCGCGGGCTTGCGGCCACTCTTCGAGCACGGCGTGGTGTGCGCTGCGTTCCCAGGCCAAGGTGCGCGCCTGCTGCCAGGCGGCGGCGGAATCCGCGGCCTGTTCGGAGGGGTTGCCGGAGTCCGCCGGTGTGGGCGCCGGGGGCGGGGTCTCCTTCTTGCCGCAGGCGGCGATGAACAGGGGCAGGAGCAACCAGGGGGCGGGGCGGAACGCGTTCATGGGCGGTGCGGGAAGGGGCCGGCGAAACGGCGCGATGGGGGTATTGTCCGCCCCGCGCGAGGGAGACGCAACCGGCGCCTGCGTTCCGCGGCGTGCATGCCGGCGCATTCCTGTCCGGTGGAAGGGCAGGGGGGCTGCCGTTTTCGGGTTCCCCGGCGCCTTGTTACTCTGGTGCGGCCCACTTCCCACTTTGCCCGCTCTGTGAAGACAACGCGCCTCGAACGGATCCTCGCCCTGGTGTTCCTGCTGTGTGCCGGCGGGCTCTGGTACTGGGTGCGCACGGGAGCGGGGCTACCGCAGGTCGAGCCGCGCACGGCAGCGCCGGAAGTGTTCTCCGCCGAGCGGGCCTGGGATGTCCTGCGCCGCGTGCTGCCCGAGCCGGTTCCGCACGCGATGGGCAGCGCCGCCGGTGCGGCGGTGCGCGAGCGGCTGGGGCAGGAACTGCGCGGGCTGGGCGTCGAGGTCGAGGTCCAGGATACGTGGGTCACGAGCGCGGATCCGCGCGGGGGGCGCCAGAGTCTGGCGCGGGTGCGCAACCTCATCGGCCACTTGCCCGCCGCCGAACCGGGGCCCGAGGTGCTGCTGCTTGCGCACTACGACTCGGTGGCGGCGGGGCCGGGGGAGAACGATGACTTGGCGGGCTGCGTGGCTTGGATCGAAGCCCTGCGTGCTTGGCTGGCCGCCGATTCGCGACCTCCGGTGGGGATCTGGATCCTGTTCAGCGAAGGCGAAGAGCTCGGACTGTTCGGCGCGCGCGCATTTGCGGAGCAGCACCGAGCCATGGAATCGATCGGGTTGGTGATCAACCTCGAAGCCCGCGGCTCGAGCGGCGCGAGCCGGCTGTTCGAAACCGGCCCGGGCAATCGGCGCTGGGTCGACCTGTATGCGCGCCACGCGTCGCGGCCTTCCGCCAGTTCGCTTTCGGTGGAGGTCTACCGCCGTATGCCGAACGGCAGCGACTTGTCGGTGTTCCTCGAGCGGGGGCTCGCGGGATGCAACTTCGCCTACATCGGCGAGTGGTCGGCGTACCACTCGCCGGCGGACCGGGTCCTGCCGGACGCACTGGGCAGCCTGCAACACCACGGCGAGAATGCGATGGCGATGCTGCGCGGGTTGGCGCAGCAGCCGGAGATCCTGGCGCGGCCGGGGGAGCCTGAGGAGCCGGATCTAGTGCACATGGATGTGCTTGGGCGGTTCCTGCTGCGGTACACGCCGCGGACGGGTTTCCTGATGGCCGTGTTGGCGTTGGCCTTGGCCCTGGTCGCCAGCGCCCGCGTGTATCGGCTCGGTGCGCGGGTCCGGCGCGGTGTTTGGATCATACTTGTGCTCGTCTGCGCGTTGGCCTTGCCGCCGTTGCTCGCATGGATCGCGCATGATCTGTTGGCGGGATCCCTGGCGACGGGGGCCCAGAAACCCGGCCCGGTCTTCTGGTCCCGGCAAGGCCTGGCCGCCGCGTTCTACCTGGCGGCGGCGTGCCTCGCCTGGGTGCCCGGCACCTGGTTGCCGCGCACGCTGCGCGGTCCGGGGTTCGTGCTCGCGTGGGCGTGGTTGTTGGTGTTGCTGGGCCTCGTTGGATCGTTGGAGATTCCCGGTGCGGCGTTCCCCGCCGGACTGCCCGCGCTGGGGCTCACTGCCGGATTGGCCCTCACTCCAGTACGCTTTTGGACTTTGGTTTCGGGCTTCGTTTCGCTGCTTTGCCTGGTGATCTGGGTGCCCTTGCACGGGGCGTTGCTCGATGCCTTCGGCTTTGACGGGGCGCCCCAGGTGCTCGCCCCCCTGGCGTTGACCGGCGCCGGGGTCTTGCCTGCGCTCTGGACCCTGATGCGGCCCGCGCGCACGGTGTGCGCGGTGGGGGCCGTCTTGACCCTGCTGCTCGTGGCGGGGCTGTTGCACACCAGCGGACCGTACACCTCCGGGCGGCCGGCGAAGTTGAATGTGGTCCTGTCGGGATCGGCGCTGGAGCCGCAAGTGCAGATCCCATGGCCCGCGGGAATCGAACACCGCGCGCGACCGGAGTTCAGCGAGCTCCAGCAGTGGTGGCAGGCGGACGCGGATTCTGCGCCATCGGCAATGCAGTGGCAGTGGTTGCCCGATCCCGAGCCGGGCGTGCGTCGGGCGCGCGTGACCATGGCGCGCGGGGACCAGGCGTTGTTCTTCGAAGCGCAGGAGACCGAATGGATCCGAATCGCCGGTGTGCAATCCCAGCCCGGCCATGGCGGGGTCTGGATCCTTGGCGCGGGGGTGGAACCGTTCGAACTGGACTTGCCCCTGGAGCCGGGACGCCAGGAGGTGCACTTCGACTGCGCCGTGGGGGGCCTGCCGGCGGGGCTTGCGGAGTGGTACGGGGCGCTGGATCTGCCGGTCGTGCCGCGGCACCGGGGGCACGAGTGGCATGTGCGTATGCAGGTGGGTTTGCCGGAAGTGCGCGAGCCGGATCCCGCGGTTGACTCGAAATAGCCCCTGGATGGGCGCTCGCTGACCCTTCCGGGGACGCCGCGCCGGAACCCGGCAGCGGCGGTGTATGCTGCGCGGGGCCCGCACCATCCGCCTTCCCGCCCCTTCCATGGATCCGAATTCCCCTGCGCCTGGAACCGAACTGCCGGGGAGTGGCCGTACTGGCCGCTTCTGGATGGGCTTGGCCCTGGTGCTGTTGCTCGCGGCCGGGGTGCGCCTAGTTTTTGGATTCGAGCGGCTGCATTCGCTCGATCTGCAGGTGCCCGCCATCGACGCGGCGTATCACGACGCATGGGCGCGGCACTTGGCGGGCTTGCCCGAGCGCCTTCCTGAAGGCACGGCGGATGCGTCGATCTTCGATGGCCCCAGCTTGCGGCCGGTGGGCTACGGGTGGTTCCTGGCCGGTGTCTATCGGCTGAGCGGCGGCAGCATCGAAGCGGCGCTCTGGGTGCAGCTCGGCCTGGGCCTGCTTTCGGTGGGGGTGCTCTACGCGATGGTGGCGCGACGCGCGCCGGCGTGGGTGGCCGCACTCGCGGCGGGGCTGTTGGGTTTGCACTTTGCGCCGCTGTACTTCGAAGGCGAGTTGCACGCGACGGCGTTGTTCCAGTTGCTTTCGCTCGCCGGGCTGTGGGCGGTGATGGCGGCGTGGGATCGGCCAGCGGTCTGGCGTACGGGGCTCGCGGGGCTACTACTCGGACTCGCGGCGCTGGTGCGGCCCAACGCGTTGCTGCCGGCGGGGCTCCTGTGGTTGTTCCTCGCCGTGTTCGCCTGGCGCGGCGCCTTCAAGACCCGCGCGCGCCTGGCGGGGGCCATGGCCGCCGGGATCCTGCTCGGCGTGTTGCCCGCAGGGGTGCGCAACTGGCGCGCAGGGGGCGAATGGATCGGAATGACCGCGACGAGCGGCATCAACCTGTACTTGGGCCAAGGGCCGGGCGCCGATGGGCTCATCGACTCGGACCTGGGCGAACTCGGCCGTTTCCGGACCTGCTACGACTATCCCGCGGTGCATGCGGCGTTGGAGCGCAAGCTCGGCAAGACGATGTCGCCCGGGCAGGTGAACGATTGGTTCGCGGCCCAAGGGCGAGCGCAGGTGCTGGAGGCGCCGGGACGCGCGGCGGGTCTGATGTTGCGCAAGGCGGGGCTGTTGCTGCACCCAGAGGAGATCGCGCACAACAAGGAAGTCGCGGTGGAGCGCAGCGCCTCGCCGCTGCTGGGCTGGTTGCCGATGCCCTTTGCTGCGTTGCTGGGCGCGGTGCTTTGGGGGCTCGGTGGACTCGTGGCTGCGGGCCGAGTCGGGCGCATCCGCAGCAACGCCGACCGTGGCATGCGGCGGCTGCTCGAAGTGCATGGCCTTTGGATCGTGGGCAGCGCGCTTTCGCTGCTGCCGTTTTTCGCCGCGAGCCGCTACCGCACGCCGCTGATCCCGTCGCTGCTCGTGGTGGTGGCGGTGGGCGCCTGGTACTGGTTCGCACGCATCGACAACCGGCGCGTGGCCTATGGGGCGCTCGCCGTTTCGCTGGCCCTCGGGTTCGGCATCGGCGCGCTGTTGCGGCCCCTGTACGCCGGGCCCTTTCCGCACCGCTGGCACCTGGACCGGGCCATGGCGGCGGCGGACCTGGGCCGACTCGACGAAGCACGCGCGGAGCTGGATCAGGCCCTCGAAGCCGCGCCTTTGGACCCGGCGGTACGCAACGAAGCCGCGAAACTCGCCCTGCGCGCTTCGCGCTGGGAGGACGCGCGTTTGGGGTTCGAGGCGGTGATCGCGGCGGATCCGCGCAACGGCGGCGCCCTCTTCAACCTCGGTTGGCTGGCGCAGCGCGAAGGCCGCGCGGCGGCCGCGCTTGAGTATTACCGGCGTGCCTTCGCCGCCGCGCCGGACCTGAACCAGGCGCGCCTGGGCCACGCGCAACTCGTGCGCCAGCTCGCCACCGATCCCGATCCGCGCCGGCGCGACGGGGCGGCGGCGCTCAAGGCCATGCAGGCCTGGCTTGGGGACGCGGTGCCGCGCGCCGAGGAGTGGGAATTGCTCGGGGCCTGCCAGGCGGAGGTGGGGGACTTTGCGGCGGCGCTCGAAAGCGTGCGCCGCGCCGGGGAGGCGGCCGGGCCCCAGGCCGGGGATTCCGCCCTGCTGCGCCGCCTCGAATCCGAACGGGCGCGTTACGCTGAACAGAAGCCCCTGCGGCTGGCACCGATCCAATGAACTGCTACCCGACGAAGTCCCGTCTGTCCCTGCTGGCCGCGCTCGTGGCCGGACTGTTCCTCACCGGCTGCGGGAGCAAACCCAAACGACCGAACGTGCTCTGGATCGTGGTGGACACGATGCGCGCCGACCGGCTGGGCGGGGAGCGCAACCTGACGCCGTACATGGACCGTTTGGCGGCGCGCGGGGCGCGCTTTGATCACGCCTACAGCCAAGCGCCTTGGACCCTGCCATCGATCGCGTCGATGATGACCTCCCTGCATCCCAAGGAGCACGGGGCCGGGGGGCGCCTCGGGCAGTTCACCGCGGTGCGCAAGGAAGTGCCTACCGCGCCGGCGACCTTTGCGCGCGCGGGGTACCAGACCCATGCGATCGTCAACGTGGAGTTCCTGAAGACGACGTACGGCGTCACGCGGGACTTCCAGTCGGTGGACGTCGAGTCCTACAACAACAACGTCGAGGTGCGCAACGCGACTCGCACCACCGATACGGCCTTGGACTACATGCGCGGCGCGGAAAAGGACAAGCCGTTCTTCTTGCTGCTGCACTACTTCGACATCCACGCGGTCTACGACCCGCCCCAGCCCTTCCGCGAGCGCTACGCGGCGCCACCCGACAAAGCCGACGGTCCCGACCGCACCCTGTTCGGTACGCGCGAACACATGATGGCGCTGCGGGCCGGGAAACTGTCGCTCACCCCGGATTGGGTGCAGCGTGCGTCGATGTTGTACGACGGCGAAGTCGCGTACACCGACTCGCAGATCGGGCGCTTGATGGACGGGCTGCGCGAGCTCGGCCTCGAGGACGATACGATCGTGGTTTTGTGCGGCGACCACGGCGAGGAATTCCTCGACCACGGCGGTTTCGAACACGGCCACACGGTCTACGACGAGCTGATCCACGTGCCGCTGGTGATGGCGGGCCCGGGCATCGCCGGGGGCAAGGTGGTCGAACCTACCGTGCGCATGATCGATGTGTTGCCGACCCTGTGCGAGTGGGCCGACGTGGGGCCCGAGCGCACCTTCGTCGGGCACAGCCTGATGCCGATGCTCCAGGGCACGGGCGGCGCGTCGCGGCCGGTTCTGAGCCACGGGAACATGTGGGGCGAGCCCCATACGGCGTGGCGCAGCGGCGACTGGAAGTTGATCGTCGCCGGCGACGGCCACCGCGAGCTGTTCGACATGCGCGCGGACCCGAAGGAACTCGAGAACCGCGCGGCGGGCGAGGTGCCGCGGGCGGATGAAATGGCGCAGCGCCTGCACGAACTCGAGGATGCGATGGCACGCCTCGGCAGCGGGGCGGCGGTGCAATTGACCGAGGCGGAACGGGAGCGGCTGCGGTCGTTCGGGTATGGGGGCGGCAAGGACTAGCGGTCCAGGGCGGGGGCGCGCGGCGGCTTTGGTATTGGCCGCCGCGTTGCTGGGGCTTGGAATTTGGGTGTTGTGGCCACAGGAAGGCTTGCAGCCATCGGGACTGCATGCCGCAATGGCCGGAGAGCCTGCCGCAGACGACGTGCCGCTGGCTTCAGCGGGGCTGGTCGGAGGGGAAGTGGCGCGGGAGGCTTCGCCGCGGATCGCCGCTGGTGAACCGAAGAGGGCAAGTGTGGCGATTGCCAGCCCATCGCCGGAGCACGCGGAGGTCTTCGGTACGGCGATGTTTCCTTGGGGAACACCGGTGCCAAGCGGAAGTCTGCGGTTCAGCCGCGAGAACGATCCCGCGATGCAAGTGCGGATGGGGGCGGGGGGGCCTCCGATCGAGTACCGCGGGCCGACCGGGGAACTGACTGCCGGCAGATTCTCCACTGGTCCTCTTCCCACCGGAGACCTGTACCTTTGGTTTGGCCTCGGGAACCACGTCTGGAAGCCAGTTCCCGTGAAGGCACTGCAAGCGGGTGAAGTGCGCCGCGCGGACATCGTTGTGGATCCAGGACCCTGCTTGCATGGGCGAGTGACCTTCCACAATGGCCAGCCGGCTCCGGCCTTGGAAGTGCGCTTCTACTGCGGGAGTTGTGACTCACCGGAATGCCGGCAGAAGAGCCGGGTCACCTCCACCGGCCAGGATGGCCGTTTTCTGTTGTTACCGATGGATGGCCACGAGCGCGGAACTCTGATGATCTCCGGGCGCTGGCCCAGGGACGTACGGCCCGCGGGAATGGTTCCGGATAGCGACCGTGAGATCCGGTGGCGCCGTTGGAGCCGGCCGGAGCTTTGCGAGAACGATGTGTTCCCCGGGCCTGCCTGGGAACTCGTCATGGCAGAGCCTACCGCAGGGCGAGTTTGGGAAGGACGAATGATCGATGACCAAGGCCAAGCGGTGACCCGGGCAACGATCCGCGTGCAAGGTTCGGAAACTCTCGTAGACGATTCCGGGGGCCGATTCCATCTAATGGATGTGCCCGATCGCCCGTATGTTGTGGTGCAGGCGGAAGGCTGCTTGCGGCTGTATTGGAGCGGCCTCAGCGCGGCGGACCTACCGGAAACCCTTGTTCTGAAACGAGGGGTGCGCTGGTCGGCCCGGTTGGTGGATGCGAGTGGACTCGGCACGCAATCGAGGCTGTACATCACCCGGACACAGGAAAGCCCGTCGGTTCCTGGAAACCCTTTCGGCGAGCCGAGTGTCGAAGTGGAAGTGGCGGAGAGCACAGAGGATGGGGACATTGGCGGTCTGCTCCTGGCTGGGCAGTGGTCCGTTTTCGTCAAACCCGAGTCGGCTGGAGGGCCTGCTGCACGGGCCCTAGGTGAACCCCCCATGGGCAGTAACAACCATCCGGTCCAGTATTCCCATGGGGCCTGGGCTCCCGACTGGAAGTGGGTCGGGACGTTCACCCTTGCCGCCGGGGAGCAGCTCTCCCTGGGCACGATCACCGTGCCGCGCTGAGCGGGGCAGGGAAATCCACAATGCAGCCGGGGCCCGTGTGTGAAACACGGGCCCCGGCTGCATTGGCGTCGTAGACGGTAGCCTACTTCGACTTGGCTTTGTCGCCTTCGGACTCGTCGTGCAGACGGTTTTCGAGGGCGCCGAGCAGGGGCTTGAGGTTCTCGAGCAGGGCAGCGGCGGCTTCCACCGAGTTCTGCTTCTTGGCGAGGCGCGCCATCTTCTCCTCGAGGGTTTCGCTGGTGCTCGAGAGGGAGAGTTGCAGTTCGGCGATCTCCGCCTCCTGCTGGCTGCGGATGCCATCGAGTTCGGCCACCTGACGCTCGAGGTCGAGCACCTGGGCTTCGACGGTCTTGAGGCGCTCGCGCTTCAGACCCAGCTCGGACTCGGTTTCCTCGAGGCGGCTGGTGGTGCGCTTGAGGTCGCGCTGGCCACCCTTCTCCCGCTCGCGCAGTTCGGCGAGTTCCTTCTCGGTGCGCGTGATGCTGTCTTTCAGGCTCGAGATCGTGGCTTCGAGGGACTTTTCGCGACCGTTCGCTTCGGCTTGCGCCGCCACGAGTTCTTCGGCGCGGCTGGTGGCGAGGCTTTCGACTCGCCCCAATTCCTTCTGCAGGGTCTTGAGCTCCAGCTGGCGCTCTTTGCCCGCTTCGGCGAACTGCTCGGCCCGTTCCTTCTCCTTGGCGAGTTTGGCCTCCAGCGACGCGAGTTTCTTCTCGCCCGCGGCGACCGCTTTTTCGGCGGCTTTGGCGGCGCGGCTGCTTTCCTGCCAGGCGGCTTCCTTGTCCTTGAGGGCGCCCACGAGGCGGGCTTCCTCTTCGGTCAGGCTCGCGAGTTTCTCCTCGAGGCCGTGACGCGCGGCTTCGGCCTGTTGGAAACGGGTCTCGAGGTCCTTGCGCTCGTCTTTCCAGGCAGATTCGCGCTCGCTCAGGATCTTCGCGAGGTTCGCGTTCTCCTGACCGTGCTCCCTCGCCTGCTGACGGGTGGTGTCGAGGTCGCTCTTCAAGCTGGCCGCGGCGCTTTGCACTTCCGCCAAGGTCGCTTCGAGCTCCTGGGCGCGGCGCGATGCCTGCTCGCCCTGTTCCTGGGTGCTCTCCAGTTGGGCGCGCAAACCGGCTTCCGAGCTGGTCAGGCCGCGCAGCTGCTGCTCGAGGCTCTGGCGCAAGCCCGAGGTCTCGCGTTGCTGCTCGTCCCACGCCTTCTGGCGCTCGGCGCTGGCGGCTTCGAGTTCCTTCAAGCTGCGCTTCAGGTCCGCCGCTTCGGTGCGCGCGGCTTGCAGTTCCGCGGCGGCGCGGCCCTGGTCCTGATCGCGGCCCTGCACGGATTCCGCGAGCTGCTGCTCGAGTTCCTGGACTCGGCCCTCGGCTTGCTCCAGGCGGCCGCTCAGGTCCTGCTGCTGGCGCTGCATGGACGACATCGCTTCCGCATGCTGACCGGCGTCTTCGCTGCGCTGGGCCTTAGCCTGCGCGATCTCGCGCTCGAGGGACTCCAATTGCTCGCGAAGTTGCTGCTCGCTGCCCTGGGCCTGGGCCTGGGCTTCTTTGGCGGCGCTGGTGGTGTTCTGGAGTTTGTCCTCGAGTTTCTTGCGCTGGTCCTGCACCTTCTCGAGTTTGCCGTTCAGCGCGGCGACCTCCTTCTGGTGCTCGCCCCGCAGGCGTTCGCTTTCCTGCTGGGCCGCGGCGAGGGCCATCTCGAGTTCCTTCTGGCGACCGGCAAATTCCTTGCCCGACGCGCTCGATTCCTTCTTGAGGCTGCGCAAGTCCTTGCCCGCCTGGGCCAGTTCGGCTTTGGCGGCGTCCAAGGCCTCCTGCAGCTCGGTCTCGCGCTCCGCGCTGGCACCCTGCAGGGTGTCGTGTTCGCCGCGCAGGGTTTCGAGCTCCAGGTTCAGCGCGGCCAGGTTGCTGCGCAGTTCGCTGATCTCGACTTTCTGCTGGTGGGCGAGGGCGGCCCGTTCGGCCTGGTCCTGGTCGCTCGCGAGGCGCAGGTTCTCGAGTTTGGCGGACAGATCCTGCTGGGCCGCTTCGGCGGCCTGGGCGGCACCACTCGCCTGCTCCTGCTGGTCGGCGAGGCGCTGGCGCAGTTCGGTCTCCTTGCGCAGGAATTCCTGCTCCAGTTGGCGCAGCCAAGTGGTTTCCTCGGCTTCTTCCGCGAGGCGCATTTCCAGCTCCTGCACGGCCTGGGTCTGCAGCTCGTAGGCGGCGGACTGCTCTTCGAGTTCGCTGCGCAGGCCTTCGATCTCGGACTGCAGCACTCGGCCCTGCTCCTCGGAGTGGTGGGCGGTGGTGGCGCGCTCGGCGTGGGCGGCTTCGACTTCGGCACGGGTGTTCTGCACTGCCACCTCGAGTTCCTGCACGCGGACCTGCAGTTGGCTGCGCTCTTCGCTGACCTCGGTCAACTCGGATTGGGCCTTCTGCAAACGGGTTTCGAGGCTACTGCGCACTTCCTCGAGCTCGGCCTGTGCGGCCTGGTACTGGGCTTGGTACTCGGCTTTGGCAGTCTGCTCGCTCGCGCTCTGGGAGGCGAGCTGGCTCTCCAGCTGCTCCTTGGCGCTGCGCAGCTCCTGCATCTGGCTTTCCAGCTGGCTCTGCTGGCTTTCCAGGGAGGCGAGGGACTGCTGAAGGCCGGTTTCACGGGACTGCGCGGCGGAGAGGTCGCTTTGCGCGCTGGCGAGTTCGGCCTGCACGCTCGACAGGGCCTGGGCCTGTTCGCTGGCTTGGCTGCTGGCGCTGCTCTTGGCTTGCGCGACCTGCTCGCGCTCGGCGGCGAGGCGCTGCTCGAGTTCGCAGTTGATGCGGCTCAGGGCTTCGACCTGCTCTTCGAGCGAGCTTCGGGTTTCGACCGCGCTGGCACGCAGCTCGGCGAGTTCCGCTTCGCGGCCCGCCAGGTCGCTGCGCAGGCGCTCGAGTTCGGCGCTGCGGGCCACCAGCGAATCGGCACTCTCCTGGCCGGTGCGTTCGAGGGATTCGAGCTGACGGTCGCGCTGGGAGATCTCCTCCAGGGCGCGGGCCAGTTCCTCTTCGTGACGGGCCAGGGCGTCCTCGACCTCTTCCAACCGCGCTTCCAGTTTCTGAGTGTGCTGTTCCATACGCTGACGCACCCGCTCGAGTTTCTTGCGGGTCGATTCGGCGGTGACCCGTTCGCTGTTCAGGGATTCCAGTTCGGCGGTGAGGTTCTGCACCTCGTCCGCCAGGGTCGTGATTTCGCCGTCCTTCTTGGTAAGTTCGGTCTGCAGTTCGGCCAGCTCGGCGCGCACCGCTTCGGTTTCCTGCTGGGAGGTTGCGAGGCCGGTGGTGAGTTCCTCCACGCGTGCCTTTTCGGCGGCCAGCTCGTCCTGGTAGCCGGAGAGCACCGTCTCCTGCTGGGTTACCTGCTCGCGCAGGCGCTTATCGGATTCCTTGGCCTGAGCGAGGTCGGTTTCGAGCTGCTCGATGCGCTCGCCGCGGCTCTGGTGCTCGGCGCGCAAGGGCACGAGTTCGGCCTCCTGCTCCTCGCAGCGGGCCTGGCTCGCTTCTTTGGCCCCGGTCGTCTCGGAGTGCTCTGCCTGGAGGGCTTCGAGGGCCTCCTGAGTCTCGGCCAGCGCCTGTTGCGCCGCGCTGAGTTCCTCCTGGGTTCCCGCCAAGGTTTCGCGCAGGCCCTGGAGTTCGCTGTCGCGTTCCGCCACGGTGCCTTCGAGGTTCGTGCAAGTCTCGCTGCGTTCGGCGAGCTGTCCTTCGAGCTGCTGCGCTTCTTCCGTCTTGCTGGCGAGGGTTTCCTGGGCTTCTTGGGCCTGGGCTTGCGCTTGCTCACGCGCCGCCGCCGCTTCATCGCGTTCGGTGGTGGCGGTTTCGATCTCGGCGCGCAGGCGGTCGACCTCGGTGGAGAGGGCTTCGACGCGCTGCTTGCGCTTGTCGATGTCCACCTGCATGACCGTCTTCTGGTCTTCCCAGGCGTTGCGTTGCTCGCGCAGGGCGGCGGCTTCGTCTTGGGCACTGATGAGCTCGCCCTCGCGCTCGGTCAGTTGCGCTTCGAGGTCGAGCAGCTGGCTGCGCAGCTCGCGGGATTCGACGGTGGAGGGTTCCAGGGTGCGCACGCGGTCGGTTAGGCGCGCGATCACATCGTTCTGGCGCGCGAGTTCCGCGTTCTTTTCCTCCTGCACCGCATTGAGGCGGGCCTCCCATTCGGAGATGCTGAATCCTTCCTCTTCCTGCCCGTCCTGCTCGTGGTTTGAGAGGCCCGGCCAGATGCTCTCCATGAAGCGCACGGCCTCCTCGGGGCTGACCTCCTCGACCTTGCCGTCCAGCTCGAGCAAAGCGGATTGCAATTGGTCGATCTGTTCGCGCTGGGCCTGGATGCGGCGCGACTGCTCGCGTTCGCTGCGGCCGAAAGCGCTCAGGATGCCCCGTACGCGGTATTCCAGGGCCTGCAGGGCCTGGTAGCGCTCGTGCACCTGGCCCGTCATGTGGCGGGCGAGTACGCGCTGGTTGCGACGGTTGCGGCCGTCGGCGGCGATCCAGGCGAACAGGGCGCCCGCCATGGCGCAGCCAGAGGCGAACAGGAAGCTGTAAAGGGGAGTGATCGGCATGGGGAGCCAGGGAAAAGGGGGAGGCGCCGCCTGGGGGGGGCGGTCGGTCTGGCATCGACCACGGCCGGGGGCGTTTTGAAGGGCAGTTGGGGAAAGCGCATGGGGGGGAGGGGGCTGTCTCCGGCTGGGACGGTGGGCGCGGCGGGCGATGGACGGGATCGTTCCAGTCCCGGCGGTGGGCCGGTCGATAGCGCGAAGGTTCCTGCCCATTCCCCAAGTCCTGTGAACGAAACGCATCGAATCCCCGTGCGCCGTGCCCTGCGCTGGCATTGGCTTCAACTTGTCCTGATGGCGCTGGTCACCGTGGGAACGGTGACGGTCTCGGTGCAGCTCCGGCAGCACTCCGAGAGCCGCGCCAAACTCGTGCAGCAGCTCGCCACCGTGGAGGTGCAAGCCACCGCCCAGGCCGGGCAGGTATGGAAGGCCCTGACGCAGAAGCTGTCGCAGGAGGGTATGGCCTTCGTGCGCTCGCGGCACGAGCAGATGATGGACGGCAGCGAACTGCGTACGCTCGTCGAGGAATTGACGAACACCGCGCGTGAGGGCCAGGCGATCACGGGGTACCTGGGCCACGAGCACAAGGCCGAGTTGTGGCAGGAGCTGCAGGACCAGGCGGCGATGTTCTTGACCCAGATCAACTCGGTCATGGGGCAGATGAGCCTGGACCCCGAGCGCGTACGCGAGCGGCTCAAGTATTGGGATCTGAACCTGACCTCGTTGCAGCAGGCGCTGGCGGCGGTGACCGCCCACGAGCAGGACATCGCAGCGGCGTCGAGTCGCATGTCGGTGTTGGTGACCCGCGCGGCTTCGGCGCTGACCCTGCTCAGCACGGCGTTGCTGGTGCTGCGCCTCGGGCAGCTGCAAGCCCGGCGTCAACGCGATGTGGAAGAAGCGCGTTTCCAGGCCATCGAAGCGAGTGAGGTGCGTCTGCGCGCCCTGTTGCAGAACTCCGGCGACCTGTTGATGGTGGCGGGCGGTGATGGGGCCCTGCGCTTTGCGGCGCCGTCGGCCCAGGTGTTGGTGCCCGAGCAGCACCGCTCGCGTGCCCTACCGCAGCACCTCGTGTCCGAAACCCAAGGCGACGGGCAGTGGACGGTGCAGGAATTGCTCGGCAGCCCGCTCGAGGATCTGGTCGCGGCGGGCCGCGGTGAGATCACGGTCAACGGGCCGGATGGCGAGGAGCACACCTATGAGGTGCAGGCCCATGACCTGCGCGCGCAGGCGGAGGTCGGCGCGGTGGTGCTCAACGGCCGCGACGTGACCGATCGCAAGGCTTTGGAGGGCCGCTTGCGGCACCAGGCCTTGCACGATCCCCTCACCAACCTGCCCAACCGGCGCCAGTTCCAGGAGCGTTTCGACGGCCTGTCGGGCGCCCAGCGCGAGCGCGCGAGCGTATTGTTCGTCGACCTGGACGGGTTCAAGCGCGTCAACGATTCCTATGGCCACGGCGTGGGCGACCAGTTGCTGCGCGCGACGGCGGCCCGGCTGTTCGGTTGCCTAGGCCCCAAGGACCTCC
Organism: Planctomycetota bacterium; assembly: GCA_041398705.1. Classification (GTDB taxonomy): domain Bacteria; phylum Planctomycetota; class UBA1135; order UBA1135; genus NORP259. Next base: position 60,444 of record JAWKUI010000014.1, read on the forward strand.
TGGCGCGCCAGGGCGGGGACGAGTTCCTCGTGTTGTGCCGCCGGGGCGGGGCGGAAGTCGCGCAGCGCATCCTCGCCGCCTTGACGCCGCCGTTCACCATCGACGAGCGCGAGATGTTCGTGACCGCGAGCATCGGCCTGCATGAAGGCCTCGGGGACGACGATGCCGACGAAGCGGTGCGCCGCGCGGACGTGGCCATGTACGAGGCGAAAAAGGCCGGGCGCGACCGCTGCGTGGCCTTCACCGAAGCCATGCTCGCGAGCGCGCCCGAGGAGATGCGCATGGACACGGAGTTCCGCCGGGCGTTGGAACGCCGCGAGTTCTCGGTGTTCTACCAGCCCAAGGTGGGCCTCCAGAGCGGCAAGATCGAGAGCCTCGAGGCCCTCGTGCGCTGGCAGCACCCCGAGCGGGGTTTCGTGCGCCCGGATCTGTTCATCTCCTTCGCCGAACGCTCGGGTCTGGTGTGCGAACTCGGCCACCAGGTCCTGGAGCAGGCGTGCCTCGACGCGGCCCGCTGGCAGGAGCGCGGCATCGTGGTCGCCGTCAACCTGTCCCCGGTGCAATTCCGCAACCCGAACCTGGTGCAGGAAGTGCGCGATGCGCTCGCGGACAGCGGCCTGGATCCCGAGCTGCTCGAGCTCGAGATCACCGAATCCGCCGTGCTGGGCGACGTCACCAGCACCCAGGAAGTGCTCGCGGAGCTCAAGGGTTTGGGCCTACGCCTTTCGATCGACGACTTCGGCACCGGTTACTCGAACCTGATGCACCTGAAGAACTACGCGGTCGACCTGCTCAAGATCGACCAGTCGTTCGTGCGGGGGGATGGCAGCGGCGACCAGAACGTGCTCAGCGATCCATCGATCGTGCAAGCGGTGGTGAGCATGGCCAAGGCCCTGGACCTCGAGGTCGTCGCCGAAGGCGTCGAGACGGCGGGTCAGGCGAGTGCCTTGCGCAAATTGGGCGTGGATCTCGGACAAGGGTTCCACTTCTCGCGCCCCGTTCCGGCGGGGGAGATCGACGTGTTGCTACAGGCGGAATCGATTTCCCGCGTGGCGTAGGTGGAATACCGTTACATACCGAACCAGGTTCGATCAGTCCCACAATTCGCGGAGCGTGCGAAGCACGCCGCGAATTGTGGGACTGATCGAACCTGGTTCGGTATGTAACGGTATTCCACCGGTGGTGGGGCGAAATGTTACGTACGGAAGCGGGTTTGTAGTCACGTTATTCAGAGCGAGGGCGGGCGTCCCGCCCACCCTCGCACTGAATAACGTGACTACTTAAACCCGCTTCCGTACGTAACACATTTCGCAGGCCGAGGCTCAGCGGCGCGATTTGCGCGCCCGCTTGGCGCCCTTCGCTTTCTTCTTCGCCTTGTTCCCCGTCACATCATCCGGGCCGGCCGGGATCCAATCCTCGGGCGGGGTTTTGCCCTGCACCTCGAGCAAGAAGCGCGAGGGGTGGCGCTTGACCATCGTCGTGCCGCGGGCCCGTTCGGCGCACCAGCTCATGCGTAGGCACTTCTGCGCGCGGGTGATGCCGACGTAGGCGAGGCGGCGTTCCTCTTCGATGGTGTCCTCCACGGCGGAGCGGCGGTGGGGCAGGATGTTCTCTTCGAGGCCCACCAGGAACACGCGCGGGAACTCGAGGCCCTTCGAGGCGTGCAGCGTCATCAGGGTCACCGCCTGGCGGCGTTGGGCGTCCTCCGCGTCGGGGCCTTCACCGGCGTTCAAAGTCAGGCGGTCGAGGAAACCGTTCAGGGTCGGCCGGCGCAGGCCGTCGCTGTAGCGCGTAGCGTAGTTCACGACCTCGTCCACGGCTTCCCAGCGTTTGTTGCGTTCGTCCTCGGTGGGGTAGATGCGGTCGACCTCCTCGCGGTAGCCGACCACTTCGAGCATGCGCAGGATCATCTCCGGCAGGGCTTTGCGCTTGTCCGGGTACTGGTTGCGCAATTCGGCCAGGTTCTCGAGCAGGCGTCGCGCGGGGGCGATGCGCGCCGCTTGCACGCCTTCGGGCGGGTTCTCGGCCAGGAATGCGTCGGACATGCTGATGCCCTCGCGGGTGGCGTGGGCCAGCACCTTGTCCTGGGTGGTTTTGCCCACGCCGCGCGGCGGGCTGTTCAGGATGCGCAGCAGGCTTGCTTCATCGTCGAGGTTGGCGAGCAGGCGCAGGTAGGCGAGCACGTCGCGCACCTCCTTGCGGTCGAAGAACGACAGGCCGCCGACCAGCACGTACGGGATCTTGCGGTCGCGCAGCTCGGTCTCGAAGGGCCGTGCTTGCAGGGCGGTGCGGAACAGGATCGCGAAGTCGTCGTAGTGGTGGCCGAGTTTGACCAGATCGAGGATCTCGCGGCAGACCTGCTCGGCTTCGATGGCCTCGTTGCGCATCTGGACGACCATGACCTGCTCGCCGGGGCCAAAGGCCGAGCGCAGGGCCTTGTCGTGGCGCGCGGTGTTGTTCTGGATGAGGCGGTTGGCACAGGCGATGACCTGTTCCGTCGAGCGGTAATTGGTCTCCAGGCGCACAACCTTGGCGTCCGGGTAGACCTTGTCGAAGCTTAGGATCTTCGTGATGTCCGCGCCGCGCCAGCCGTAGATCGATTGGTCATCGTCGCCCACCACGCAGATGTTGCGCGAGCCGGCGGCCAGGGCCTTGACGATGTCGAACTGCGGGCCGTTCGTGTCCTGGTATTCGTCCACGAGCAGGTATCGGAAGCGCTCGTGCATGGCCGCGCGGATCGCCTTGTCCTGCAGCAGCTTGTTGGCGAGCACCAAGAGGTCGTCGAAGTCCACCCGGCGAGTGCGCTCGAGGGTGTCCTGGTACTTCTGCCAAGCCTTGGCTACGAGGATGTCGTCGTCGGCCTCGGCTCGGTCGAGCAGGGCGCCGACGGTCATGCCCCGGTTCTTGGCCAGGGAGATGCGGCCGATCACGTCACGGGGCTTGAGACGGGCTTCCGGAATGTGAAGCTCGCGCAAAGCGCCCTTGATGGTCGAGAGTTGGTCCCCGGGGTCACAGATGCTGAAACCCTTCTCCCAGCCCAGGGCGGCCTTGTGGTCGCGCAGGAACTTCAGGCAGAAGGAGTGGAAGGTGCCCACCGTCAGGCCCTCGGCCTTCTTCTTGCCGACGATGTCCGCGATGCGCTCCTGCATCTCGGCGGCCGCCTTGTTGGTGAAGGTCATGGCCAGCACCTGTTCCGGCGGAACCCCCTTGGCGAGCAGGTGCGCGATGCGCACGGTGATCACGCGGGTTTTGCCGGTGCCCGCGCCGGCCAGCACGAGCAGGGGGCCCTCGGTGGTATCCACCGCCTCCCGTTGCTCGGGATTGAGACTGGTGAGCAGACGCTGCATGGGGGCGTCGGAAGTTAGCGGGCCGGCCGGCCCAACTCCAGGATCTCTCGCGGGATTGATTCCGCTTCCCGCGGCTGGGGGCACATTGTGCGAACCTTCACTGCCCTTGCCCAGGGTGAAAGGGTACCCTTCGAGGTCGGAAGTCCACGCCATGCACGAATCCGCCGAGACCGACGATTATCCGGTACGCCGCACCGCCGCCCGCCCCCCGGCCGACACCCGGCGGGGCGCCATCGTGGTGGGGGCCAGCTCGGGGATGGGCGCGGCGCTCGTGCGACGCTTGGTGCGCGAGGGCTACACGGTCGGCGCGGTGGCGCGCCGTGGGGACTTGCTGGAGAGCCTGCGCGCAGAGCTCTCGCGCGAGCCCGGCCGCGTGGTGCCGCTCGCCCACGACGTGTGCGATTGGCGCGGTGTACCGGCGGCCTTCACCGAGCTGATGGGCCAGGTGGGCACCCTCGAATTGTTCATCTATGCCGCCGGCGTGATGCCCGCGGTGGGGCCGGAGGAATACAACACGGAAAAGGACCAGCAGCAGGTCGAAGTCAACCTGCTGGGGGCCATCGCCTGGTGCAACCAAGCGGCCGAGTTGATGCTCAGCCAACGCAGCGGAACGATCGTCGGTATCGGTTCGATTGCCGGGGATCGGGGGCGCAAAGGCAACCCCGCCTACCATGCCACGAAAGCGGGTTTCGCCACCTATCTCGAATCCCTGCGCAACCGCCTGTCTGCGGTGGGCGTGCACGTGCTCACCGTCAAACCCGGCTTCATCGACACGCCCATGACCCAGGGCCTTGACGGGCTCTTCTGGGTGATCTCCGCCGACAAGGCCGCCGAAACCATCCTCGGCTCCGCCCGCCGGCGCTTCTGGAACACCCGCTACGTGCCCCTACGCTGGTGGGCCGTGGCCACCGTGATCAAGAACATCCCGTCGTTCGTGTTCAAGCGGATGAGCATATGATCAGCGAGCCGACACGACCTGCGGTGGCCAGGGACGCGCTGAGCGATGTGCAGCGCCGCATTCCCTCCGGCTACAAATTCGTCGAGGGCTGGGGCATGGCGTCGGGGGTCTGGTCGCGGGTCTGGAAACCGCGCGATCGGGACGAGCTGCAGGAACTGCTCGCAGCGATCGGTCAGACGGGGCGCCAGATCACCTTGCGTGGGTCGGGGCGCAGCTATGGGGATGCCAGCCACGGCGCCGATTGCGAGACGATCGATACGACTGGCCTCGATCGCATCCTGGCGTTCGATGAGGCGCGCAGCGAAGTGGAGGTCGAGGGCGGGGTCACGATCGAGCAACTGTGGAAGTACCTGCTGCCGCGCCGCCATTGGCCCGCGGTCGTGCCCGGGACCATGGCGCCGACCATCGCGGGCATGGTGTCGATGAACGTGCACGGGAAGAACAACTGGGCCGTGGGCGCCACCGGAGCCCAAGTCCGCGAGCTCGACCTGCTCCTGGCTGACGGATCGCTGCGCACCTTGCGGCCCGGCGACGAAGCCCTGCGCGCGGTGATCGGCGGACTCGGCCTGACCGGCATCGTCACCCGCGTGCGACTCGACTGCAAACCGGTTCATTCGGGCAACGTGCGCGTGCGGGCGATCAGCGCTCCGAACCTGTCGGCCATGATGGCGGACCTGGAGCGGTTCCGGGACGACGCCCACTATCTCGTCGGCTGGGTCGATTGCTTGGCCCGTGGCTCGCACCTCGGTCGGGGCCTTTCGCACATCGCCTGGCACCTCGAACCCGGCGAAGACCCGAAAGCCGAACGCAGCCTCGAGGTTGCCTACCAGGAACTGCCGGCGGCCATCCTCGGCTTCCCCAAGTCCGAAGTCTGGCGCCCCCTGCGCCTAGTGAACAACAACGCCGGCATGCGCGTGCTCAACGCGAGCAAGCATTTCATGGGGCGCTTTGAGGGACGCCGCAAGGACGTGCTGCAATCCCACGCAGCGTTCAACTTCCTGCTCGACTACGTGCCCAATTGGAAGTTCGCCTATGGCCGCAAGCGGGGCACGGGTCTGATCCAGTTCCAGAGTTTCGTACCCGACGAGCGGGCGGGCGAGGTGTTCACCCGGCAGTTGGGGCTTTGCCAGGAGCGGGGCTTGCCGTCCTACCTCGGCGTGCTCAAGCGCCACCGGCCCGACGATTTCCTGCTGACCCACGTCGTTGACGGCTGGTCCCTGGCCCTAGACTTCAAGGTTTGCCCCGAGAACCGGACCCGCCTGTGGGAGCTCTGCCAGGCGATGACCGAGCTTGTCTTGGACGCAGGGGGGCGATTCTATGGGGCGAAAGACCTCGTTCTGGGGCCCGGAGCCCTGCAACGCTTCCTCCCGGGCGCGGATTTGGCTAGTTTCCGCCGCATCCGGGACGAGCTGGACCCGGACCGGCGCTTCCAGACCGACCTGGCCCGGCGCCTGCTCGACCCGGCCGCTCAGCCCGGCCTGCCGCTTGTGACCTTCTGACCCCCATGCTCACTCCCACCGAGAGCGCCTATCGGGTGCCCTTCGACGGTACGTTCCACAGAGCCTCCTTCTCCACCCGCGCTCCGAAGGACGTGCCGGGCAAGAAGGCGCTCAAGGAGATCCTGCGCCGCGAGGTCAAGGAGCTGCGCAAGTACCAGGAGATGCTGTACGCGCAGGACCAGCACTCCCTGCTGCTGGTGTTCCAGGCGATGGACGCGGCGGGCAAGGACGGCACGGTGCGCGCGATCCTGTCGGGGGTGAACCCTGCGGGTTGCCAGGTCACCTCGTTCAAACAACCCTCGAAGACCGAACTCGACCACGACTACCTCTGGCGTACCGCCTGCGCCCTGCCCGAGCGTGGGCGCATCGGGGTCTTCAACCGCAGCTACTACGAAGAGGTGCTGGTGGTGCGCGTGCACCCCGAGTACCTCGAAGCCCAGAAGCTGCCGCACATGCCGATCCTGCCCGAGCTTTTCCGCGAGCGCTACGAATCCATCCGCGACCACGAGCGACACTTGGCGCGCAACGGCACGGTGATCCTCAAGTTCTGGCTCAACGTCTCCTACGAGGAACAGCGGCGGCGCTTCTTGGATCGGATCGACGATCCTGCGAAGAACTGGAAGTTCTCGGGCGGCGACGTGAAGGAACGGGGCTACTGGAAAGAGTATATGCAGGCCTATGAGGAGGCCCTCGCCGCAACGAGTCGGCCGTGGGCTCCGTGGTATGCGATCCCGGCGGACAACAAGGACTACATGCGCTGCGCGGTGATCGACGTGGTCAACCGCACGCTCGAAGGCATGGGCCTGGCGTTCCCCGAACTCGATCCAGAGGAAGCGGCCCGCCTGCAAGAGATGCGCGCCCGCCTCGTCGCGGAGAAATCCTGATATGGCGGAACGCTTCACATTTTTTGCCACGTGCAGCACGGGCCTAGAAGCCCTGCTCGACGCCGAGATCCGCAACCTGAAACTCGCCAAGGTCGAGCGGCAGGTGGGCGGGGTGCGCTTCGACGGCACCTACGAGGACATGGCGCGGGCGAACTTCCACCTGCGCACCGCCGGCCGCATTCTGTTGCGCGTCGCGCGCTTCGAGGCCTTGGGCAGCGAAGGCCTCTACGCCGGCGCCGTGGAAGTGCCCTGGGAGAACTTCCTCAAGAAGGGCTCGACCCTGCGCGTGGACGCCCAGGTGGCCCTGTCCGCCCTCGACCACAGCCGCTTCGTCGAACAACGCATCAAGGACGCGGTCGTCGACCGGGTCACGCGTCTCGGATTCCCGCGCCCCCAGGTGGAAGGCGAAGATGCCGACGTGCGCATCCACGCCCACGTGTACAAGGATCGCGTGACCCTGTCGCTCGATTCCTCCGGCAAGGCCCTGCGCAAACGCGGCTGGCGCAAGCACCAGGGCCGCGCGCCCCTGGCCGAGACCCTGGCGGCCGCGATGGTCCTGCATTCGGGCTGGGACGGCCGTGCGCCCTTGATCGATCCGTTCTGCGGCACCGGCACGCTGCTCGTCGAGGCGGTCATGTGGGCCACTGGCACGGCACCCGGCCACCTGCGCAGCGATTTCGGCTGGCGCAACTGGGCCCTCGCCGACGAACGCTGGCTCGACCGCACGCGCGAAGCGGCGGACAAGCTGCGCCGTCCCCTCGGCAAAACGCGCCTAGTCGGCATCGACCAGAGCCCCGAACGCGTGCGCGAATGCCTCGAGCACCTGGACGCCGTGGGGGCCGCGGGCAACGCCGAGGTGGAGGTGGGGGATGCGCGCCATTGGGTGGGCAAACCCGGCTGGAACGCGCAGATCCTGAGCAATCCGCCCTATGGGGTGCGCGTCGGGCCCGGCGCCGACCTGAACGCCCTGTACCGCGGCTTCGGCAAGAACCTGCGCGCCAACGCGGGCGGCTACCACTGCACCTTGCTGACCCAGGCGGAGTGGCTACCGGCGCTCGACATGCCCGATTGGCAACGGCTCGACGTGCGGAACGGCGCGCTCGAGTGCGTGATCGTGAAGGGCGACGTTCCGGCGGTCTGAGCCTGGGATCAGGCGCGGCTGCGCGGCTTGCCGCCGCGCTTGCGCAGGATCAGCAGGGCATCGCATAGCTCGTCGTCGAACGGCATCACCTCGGCGATCTCGTAGAGGAAGTCGTGGGTCGCCACGAGTTCGAGATCGGGCACCTTGCGCAGCAGTCGGCGCACCTGGGTCGCATCGTAGGTGCGGAACTGCCAGTGGGTTTCGGTGCGGCGCGTGCGGCCGTTCTCCTTGACGACCAGCTTGCAAGACACGTCTTCGCGGCGGGTCTTGGCATCCGGCGGTTCGGAGCGGATCTCGCACTTCACATCGACCCCGTCGCGGCTTTGTTTCCAACGCTCCACGTCGCCCTTGCCCGCGGCGTAGTCGGACAGGTGGAAACCCAGGCAATAGATGCCGCCCGGGGCGAGGGCGTCGGCCACGCTCTGCAGGTGTGCCGCCGCGTCCTTCTCCGTGAGCAGGTACTTGAAGGTGCTCACCAGGCAGTGGGCCAGGTCGTACGGGCCCCCCGGCGCGGGGGCTTGCATGTCGGCTTGCACCAGGCGCGCCTTGACTCCGGCTTCGCGCACGCGCTCGCGGGCGTACGCCAGCATCTCCGCGCTGCGATCGGTGCCGGTCACGCGGTACCCGCGCTCGGCGAGCACCTTGACCAGGCGTCCGCTGCCGCACGCCGGTTCGAGCACGCGTTTGCCGCGGCTGAAGGCGTACCGTTCGAGGGCATCTTCGAGGAAGTCGGCTTCGAGGTCGGTGTCCTCGTCGAAGATGATGTCGTAGTAGTGGGGAGTCTCGTACCAGTCGAGCTGTTCGGTTCCCGACGATTCGCCGCGTGCCATGGGGGCACCCTATCCCATTGGCGGCGGGGACTCCAGGGCCGGCCGCGGAACCCCGCTTCTCAGCCGATGCGCGACCACGCGCGGCGCGCGGGCACGTGCACTAGGCGGTCTTCTTCGGCGATCCAAGCGGTCAGGCGGCCACCCCAGACGCAGCCGGTGTCGAGGCCGCGGGTGCGTTCCTCCACCACGAGCCCGCGCTGGGCCCAATGGCCGAAGACGATGGTGCGGGTTTCGCCCGGGCGGGCGCGCCAGTAGTCGTCCCAGGGGCGGTAGGGCAGGGGCGGCGGCGGGTCGTCGCGGCGCGGGGGTTCGCCGTGGGGATCGCAGTGCCGCACGCGGGTGACGAACGCCACGTCGTGGTCGGGGCGCCAGGGGTTCTTGGCGCGCAACACCGCCGCGGGATCCTGCCAATGCGGGTGCACGCCCGCGTGCACGCACACGATGTCGGGCCAGGTGCGGATGAACGGGCGTTGGGCGAGCCAGCGCAGAAGGTCCGCACCTTCGGGGTCGAGGATCAGGCTGTGCAGGGTGTCGCGCTCGTCATCCCGGCCCCGGCCGCGCTGGGCGCGCAGGGCATGCAGGTCATGGTTGCCGAGCACGCCACCCGCGCCCAACTGGCGCATCAGGCGCAGCACCCCGCCGGAATCCGGACCGCGGTTGACGAAGTCGCCGACCGGGTGCAGTTCGTCGCCGCTGGGATCGAATGCCACCGCCTCGAGCAACTGCTCGAGTTCCGTGCGACACCCTTGGATGTCCCCGATGAAGATGCGGCGGGCCATGGGGCCCTTGCATACCGTTTGCGGCGGGGCATCGCCAGTCGCCAGGGCGGTTCCCGGGCCAGCAGGGGGGATTCGGCGGTGGGGATCGGCGGCGCGGGACCGAAGTGGGACCCCTGCCGCCCGGTTTTCTCGGCTTTCCTGAGTCCCGCGCCGGCCGTGGGGCAACCGGCAGGTGATCTCCCATTCCCCCGGATTGTCCCATGCTGCAACCCCTCCGCCTCCTCCGGTGGCCGGCCTTCCTGGTCCTCGCCGCTCCTTTCGCTTCGACCCAGAATTTCCCGCCCCCGCCGGCGCCCCTGGGTCCGCCGCCCGCCCCCGCGGGCAACCCGATCACCCAGGCGAAAGCCGACCTGGGCAAGGTGCTCTTCTGGGATGAGCAACTGTCGAGTACCCGAGCGGTGGCCTGCGGCACCTGCCATCAGATGTCCGCGGCCGGTCACGATCCGCGCCTGGCGAGCCAGGCCGCCGATGCCCGCCACCCGGGCTTCGACGGGTTGTTCGGCGGGGCGGACGATGTGGCGGGTTCGCCTGGAGTGACGCGCAGCGATGCGGCGGGGCTGACCCTCGCCGACGATTTGTTCGGGATGCAGCGGCAGGTGACGCGTCGCCGGTCGATGACGGTGATCAACTCCGCCTACCAGTCCGAGTTCTTCTGGGATGGGCGCGCCGCACACGCCTTCCACGATCCGATCACGGGCGCGCTGGTGCTGTCGTCGGGCGCCGGGCTCGAAAGCCTGGTGGCCGAACCGTTCATCAGCTCGATCGAGATGGGCAGCGATGGGCGCACCTGGCAGGACGTGCTCGATCGCATCGTCGCGAGTCAGCCACTCGCCTTGAGCCCGCAGATCCCAGGAAGCCTCGATGCTTGGATCGCCGGCCGCGACTACCCCGCCCTGTTCGCCGACGCGTTTGGCGATCCGGCCATCACCGCCTCGCGCGTGTGCATGGCGGTGGCGACGTACATGCGCACGCTGGTGGCGGATCAGACGCCGTTCGATCTGTGGAGCCAGGGCAATGCGAACGCGATGACCTTGGCCCAGAAAGAGGGCTGGGGCGTGTTCCACGACAGCTTCTGTGCATCGTGCCACGTGCCGCCGAAGTTCACCGCGGACAACGGGCTCGTGCCGTTCTTGTACACGGGCGTGCGCCCCAGGGGCGAAGACCTCGGGCGCGCGGAGGTGACGGGACAGGTGCAGGACCGCGGTCGCATGAAGATCATGGACCTGCGCAACGTGAAGTTGCGGGCGCCGTACTTCCACAACGGCAGCAAGGCGACCCTCGACGATGTGGTGGATTTCTACGAGGCCGGCGGCGAGTTCGAGGTGGGCAGCAACGATGTGCCGCCGGTGTTCCCGAGCACCGGCGTGGACCGCAGCAACCTGATCGACTTCCTGGAGAATGGCCTGACCGATGCGCGCGTGGAGCAGGGTTTGCCGCCTTTCGACCACCCGGCTTTGTCGGAAGGCACAGGCCGCACCCCGGCGGCCTATGGCGCGGGAACCCCCGGTTCCCTGGGCGTGGCGCCGCGTCTGCACGCGTTCGAACCCGCGCGGCTCGGCGCCACCGACTTCACCGTTTCGCTCAGTGGCGCGCCGGTGGGGACCCACGCCGCGTTGCTGCTTGGGTTGCAGCAGGACCTCGCGGGCACCGCGTTCCTCGGCGCGAACCTGCACGTGGTGCGCACGACCGGTCTGCTCGCGTTCCAGCGGGTGCACAACACCTCGTCGAGCGGGTCTGCCGGTGGGTGGGGTACGTTGGAGTTGAGCCTGCCTTCCTCCGCGGCCATGGCGGGCACGACCCTGTACGCCCAGTGGGTGGTGCTCGATCCCCACGCCGGGGGCAGCCTGGCCGCGAGTGAGGCCGTGCACTTCACCCTGTTCTGATCTCCGGCTGGGTCGAACCGACTGGGTGCGGGCCCAGCGGAGGAGCGCTCCGGCCGGCGGGCGCCGGGGCCGGTCTTCAGCGAGGAAGACCGGCCCCGAACCTGTGCGGGATCAATCGAGCGCCAAGTCGAGCGCGCGCGTTTCCGCGGCCACGTCGAAGCGCACGAGACTGCCGCCGCTGGTGGTGGCGGTCCAGCGGCCGGGTTGCAGGGAGGCCGCGATGTGGCCTTCGCCATCGGTGGGACCCGAGAGCATCCACAGGGGACCGGGCGCCTCGTCGAAGGGGCCATGGCCTTCGATCGATCCCTGCAGCACCACCCATTGCCAGGCCATGGGCCGGCCGCCGCGGGTGAAGTGCAGGTGACGCTGCGGCGCGGGGGGCGGGGGCTCAAGGCGCTGGTTTTCACCAGCGGCGAGCACGACTTCGGATTCGAGCCGCGCTTCGCCCTCGATGCCCACGCGCATGCGGTAGTGTCCGGGCGGAACGCGCACCCGCACGCTGCCGTGGGGCGAATCGGGTGCGGGCACGGAGGCCTCTGGCAGCAGGATCGAAGCGCTGCCGGCATCGGCGCCGGGCAGCAGGGGCAATTGCGCGCCGCGATCGCTTTCCAAAGTCCATTCGTGCGCAGTGAGCGGGGCCGAACCGAGGTAGCTGACCCACGCGTCGGGCCCCTCGGCGCTGCCGAGTTCGACACGGGTGGTTGCGCCTTCCTGCACGCGGCATTCGGCTTTGGAAATGGCGCCCGGGGTGATCAGCCAGAGCTCGTACGCGCCGGCGGCGAGCCCGGCGAAGTGGGCGGTGGCCCCGGTGGACGTGCGTTGCGCGCCGCTCTCGGCGCCCACCAAAATCCAACGCGCCTGGGCCGCGAGGTCCGCGGGTTCGAGCGCTTCGGCCTGCAGGGCGGCGGTGGGCACAACGAGGGTGAGGCGTTCGCGGCCGGGGCCTTGGGGCACATGCACCGTGTGGCGCAACCATTCGCCGGTTTCCCCGGCGAGCACGAGCCGGTATTCGCCGGGGGCGCAGCTCGCAAACTCGAAGGTGCCGCCGGGTTGCGGTTGGGCTCGGCGCAGGGGTTGCAGGCTTGTGGCATCGAGCAGCACGGCGTTCATGTGGGGAGGCAGGTCGCCGTCGCATTGCACCTCCAACGTGCGTTCTTCCGGGTCAAACGCCCGCCAGCGGGTGACTTCACCCGGATCGAGGCGCAACAGGGCCGCGTCGCTGCCGCCGCCCAGGGGATCGTTCACACGCACGATGTACGGACCTGCGGCCAGGGAGGCCGACCAGTGCCCGGGCGGGTCTTCGCGCTGCAAGGAGATCGGAGGCAGGTCGAAGGGAAAGCGTTCGACGCGCATGGCGCCGATCTGCAGATCGGACGGGGAATCCGGTGCTTCGACCCACAAGCGGCTGGCCGGGGTGAGCCAAACGGTGAACTCGCGCGCGCCGGGCGGCGCGAGTAGCGCGGGAAGGTGACCCGGAGCGTCGATGCGCAGGGGAGCTCGTAGATCGACCGGTACGTGCACATCCCCGGCGGCATCGGCGGCCAAGGGGGGATCGCTCGCATTCGAAGCGCGTCCGCCATCGAGCGACCAGGTTGCGGCGGTGGCCTCCGGCAAGGGGTGGTTGCCCTGGGAGGAGCGCACGTGCAAGGGCCACGCCTTTTGGGCCGTATTCCCGGAATCGCCGAAATCGGAGTGAGGACCCGGGTTCACAACCTGCGGAAGGGTTTGCCGTTCGTCTCGGGGGCTTGCGGAATCGACGGGAGCGGCTTGCGCGAGTGTCGCCGTCGCGCCGTTTCGCAGTGGGGCCGCGCCTTGGCCGCCCGAATCCGGAATGGACTTCCAAAAGAGCGCCCCGCCGGCCAGGGTGCCCGCGGCGAGCCACCAGGGCCAAACCGGTGCCCGGCCCGCGGGTGCAGCGGCGATCCATGGCGTGCGGACCTTCGGCCCGGGAAGCTGCAGCCCGGCGAGCGCCGCCATCCAGCGGGTCCAGTCCTGATCCTGCTGCGATGCGTCTTGTGCGATGCGCGTGCGCAGCAGGGCCAGGCCGCGCTGCAACTGCGTGCGCACCGTGGACTCGGGCCGGTCTAGGTGCAGCGCGATGGCGGCCACCTCGAGTTCCTCGAAGTACCGCAGGTAGAGCGGGGTGCGGTAGGGCTGGGGCAGGTCCATCACTGCCGCGATCAGCCGCTCGCGCAATTCGCGGCGCGCCGGATCCATGGGCGCGGCGGGGACCTCCGGGGCCAGGCGCCCGGCGTCCGCGTGGGCCCCGCGGCGGCGGGACTCTTGGCGGGCCAGGTGCCGCCCGCGCAGCCGCAGGGCCCCCCGGAACCAGGCCGCCAGGTTGCCGCGCACCCGCGGGGGGCGTTCGAGGGCCGCGAGCAGCACGTCCTGGCCGGCATCTTCGGCCAGGTTGCCCAAGAGGGCCCGGGCCAGGCCCGCGCTGGCGGCGGTGGAGCGGGCCAGGGCGGCTAGGTCCTCGGGACCGGGGGTGGCGGGCGGGGGCGCGGGGAGGTCGTCCATGGGCAGCAGGGGGCAGTTTCCCCCTCCGGTTGCCCGGCGGGGCGGATCGATCCCAGGAATCCGGGAACGTTGCACCGGCGGGGGGAAATCCGACCTGGGGGGCTTGGCGCCGGGGCCCAGGGCCCGTACCATGCCGGGCCTTAACCGCATCCCCTGTGGGATGCCGTCCGCGCGGCCCTCCGCGCCCTACCCAGAAAGTTCCATGGCCAAAGCCCAAATCAAAGCCGGCGGTCCCACCCGCGGCCGTAAGCGCGTCCGCAAGATCGGTATGGGGTCGGGCAAGCTCATCATGGCTGCCCGCAAGAAGAAGAAGGGCTGATCCAGCCCGCACGGATCTCCTGAAGCGAGCGCCTTCGGGAGCCGCGCCGCCGCATCCGGCGGCGTTTCCGTTTCCAAGCCCGTCCCGGAGACGCGTTCCGTCTCCCAAGCCCAAGGACCACGCCGCGTGAACCAGACGATCGCCATAGCGGCGGGTTTGTTTGCGGCGGCGACTTGGGCGGTGGCGAGCCTGCTCTTCGCCCGCTTCCTGCGCGACCACGTCTGCGAAAGGCCCCCGTCTCCAGCGGGGGCCAATCTATTCAAGAACACCATCGCCTGCCTGACCTTCTGCGCCCTTTGGCCGTTCTTCGGTGGTGCGCTGCCCGCGGGTGAGGTGATCTTCTGGCTGCTCATCAGCGGCCTCTTGGGCTTTACCCTCGGAGACGGGTTCTACCTCGCCGCCCTGCCGCGTTGCGGGGTGCAGACCGCCGCGATGGTCGGGCAACTCAACGTGCCGCTGGCCGCGCTGCTCGGCTACTGGTTCGCGAACGAACCCCTGCAAGGCACCACCCTCGCGGCGATGGGGCTCACCATGGCGGGCGTTCTGCTCGTGATCTCCGATCCGGTGACCGCGCGGGGGGAGGGACGGCACAAGGCGTTCAAGGCTGGGGTGACCTTCGCGCTGCTCAACGCGGTGACCATCGCCTCCGGCATCTTCGTCGGGCACGTGGGCATCAAGGATCTCGAGATCGTGCCTGGCGCCGTGGTGCGCCTGCTCGGGGGTATGTGCGGCGCGTTCCTTTTTGCCCCGCTGTGGGGATCGATCGCCCGTCTGCTCGGGGATCGCAGCACCAGCGCCGCCGTCGAACTGCGCGGCCTGGTGGAACCGGTTCACCGACGTTCCTTCTGGAAACCGTTGCTCACCGCTTCGTTCGCCGGATCGGTGCTGGGGCTGCTGCCGTACCACATCGCCCTGCGCGACCTGCCGGGGGGCGTGGCGGCGGTGATGTTCGCCACCACGCCGCTGTTCACCCTGCCGCTCGGGTATCTGTTCCACGAGCGCTTCGGCACGCGCTCGGTGCTCGGCACCGTGCTCGGTTTCGCCGGGGTGGCGGGGGTCATCTTTTCGCTGCCGTCCGCGACCTGAGCGCGGGCAGGCACCACAGGGCCACCGCGGCCACGAACATCCCGGCGGCCCACAGGAATTGCTCGCGGGTCGGATGACCCGGTTCGGGCGCGGGCACCCATTCCTTCGACTGCACGACGAGCAGGGTGTTGTAGGCGGCGTGGAAGAGCATCGCGGGCCAGAGGCTGCGCGCGCGCAGGCGCATGCTGCCGAGCACCAGTCCCAAGAGGAACGTGGGCAGCAGGCGATAGAGCGATGCGTGGGCGGCGGCGAAGAACAGCGCCTGCCAGAAGATCGCCTTGGGTTTCGACATGCCGCGTCGCAGGCTGCCGAGCACGGCACCGCGGAAGTACACCTCTTCGCACACGCCGGGGCTGATACCGACGAGGAACACGAGCATGAAGGGGCTGAGGCTGGCGAACAGGTCCGTGCCTTCCGCCGCGGCCTGCATGGCGCGCGGCAAGGGCAACCATTCCTCCTGCCAGACGCCGAGGGCGGTCATCAGCAGGTTGGCGGCGGGCACAAGCAGCAACGCCGCGAGGCCGTGGTAGGGGCTGCAGAGGCCGAGTCCGAGTTCCTCGGTGACGGCCCCGGTTTCGGGGTCGCCGCCGACGCGGGCGCGCACGCCGCGCCAGGCGGCCAGGATCCCCAGGGGCAGCAGCATCAGCCAGAGGGTGTACCCCAGGCCGTCCATGCCAAAGCGGGTCTGCAGCCAGCCACCGACGATGTACACCGCGAGCACGCCGGCAAATCCCCAGCGCAGGCCGTGGCGCGCCGGTCCCATGCGCTGCAGGCGCAGGCTCTCGTCGGCGGTGGAGAGGGCCCGTTCGGCGCGCAGACTGCGCGCCAGGGCGGTAACGAGCAGGGCGGTCCAGCCGAGGTGGCTGACCGTCATGACGATCAGGTACAGGGGCTGGGCTTCGCCGCGCAGCATGTCCCGCAGGGACAGGGCCGCGCCGGTGAAGGGCACCATGCTGAGCAGGACGCCGTTCGGCAGGCCCGGTTGCAGCACGACCGCGGAAGGCACCGCGGCGAGCAGGGTCAGGGGGAACAGCAGGTATTGGCCTTCGCGGAAGGTGCGGCTGCGGCCGAGGGCCAGGCACAGCAGGGCGCAGAGCAGCAGGGCACCGGGCAGGTAGCAGACGGCGCCGAGCACGCGGCCGGTGTCGAGGGCGCCGAGGTCGGTGGTGCCGCCCAGGCCCAGGGCGCTGCAGAGCATAAGCGCGCCGAGGTTGGCGGCCAGGGTGGCGCCGGCGGCCACGGCCACGGCGCTGAACTTGCCGAGGGCCAGCACGTGGGGTTCGATCGGTTGCACGAGCAGGGCTTCGAGGGTGCCCGACTCGCGCTCTCCGGCAAACACCGTCAACGCCGCGAAGGCGCCGCCGGAAATCAGGAGCACCACGAGCAGCATCGGCAATACGCGGCCGAGTTTGGCGCCGCTGCGTTCGCTGGCGGTGGCCAGGTCGTGGGTGTCGAGCGCTAGGAACGCGCCGGGATCCCCGCCCAGTTTCTCGTTGCGCAGTTCGGCGGTGACCTGGTCACGCAGGGCGTTCAGGGCCCGTTCGACGCGTTCCTGGGCCTCGCGGCTCGAATCGTTCTTGACGTCGTAGTAGAGGGCCACGGTCGGCGCGCCTTCCGCGCCGCCCCAGGCGACGACGAGCAGGTCTTCCCCCGGTTGCATCTGCGCGCGGTAGAACTCCCGCCGCTTCTCGTCGCGGCCTTCGGCATCGGCGCGCGAGGTGAGGGGGGCCTGTTCCAGGTCGGCGAGGGGGGTGGCTTCGCGCTCTTGCCAGGTGATCGGCTGGGCCTCGGCGAGGATCGCCCCGATGCGTTCGCGCCACGGCTCGCTGAGCCCGCGCAGGTCGGAAACCGCCTGCAGTTCGCGTTCCGCGAGGCGCTGGCGGGACATCTGTTCGATCTTGCCCTGACCCGCGAAGAGCCACGGGTACAGCAGCACCGGCAGCACGATGGCGGCGAACAAGGCGCGGCGGTCGCGCACGAGCTGCAGCAGCTCGCAGCCCAGGATGGCGCGGCCCTGGGAGAGGGCATTCGGTCGCGTCCGTTGCATCAGGCGTTCGGCGCGAGGGAAGCGCGTTCGACGAATACCTTGAAGATCTGTTCGAGGAATTGCGCGCCGCTTTCCGCGCGCAGTTCATCGAGGGTGCCCGCGGCCAGGGTGCGGCCGTGGTACACGATGCCGATGCGGTCGCACAGGCGTTCGGCTTCGGACAGAATGTGGGTCGAGAACAGCACGCAGCGACCGGCGGAGCGGCGCGACTCGATGAAGTCGATCATGTCGCTGGCGGCCAGGATGTCGAGGCCCGTGGTGGGTTCGTCGAGGATCAGCACGTCGGGGTCGTGCACCACGGCGCGGGCGATCGAAACCCGCTGGCGCTGACCGGTGGAGAGGCCCTCGCAGCGGCCGCTGGCGAACTCGTGCAGGCGGAAGGTGGCGACCAGCTCTTCGATGCGTTGTTCGAGGGCCGCACCTTGCAGCCCGTGCAGTTTGCCGAAGTAGCGCAGGGTCTCGACCGCGGTCAGACGCGGGTACAAGCCGGTGCTGCCCGACAGGAAGCCGATGCGCTGGCGCACGGCGATGGGATCGATCCCCGCGTCCACCCCGGCGATGCGCGCCACGCCGGCGCTCGGCACGAGGATGCCCGCCAGCATGCGCAGAGTGGTGGTCTTGCCCGCGCCGTTGGGGCCGAGCAGGCCGAAGATCTCCCCGTAGTGGCAGGTGAGATCGAGGCCCTGGACCGCGTTCACCACGCCCCGTTCGCGCGAATGGAAGGTCTTGAACAGGCCGGTGGCTTCGATCGCCGGGCCGGGGTTCTCAGGAGTTTGCATGGCGGGAGCGGAGGAACAGGTCTTTGAGGGACATCGAAGTGCCGGCGAACGCCAGGGCTTCGAGGCTGAGCAGGCGCACGCACAGGCGTACGGCGATCCAGGCGGCGGCGAGCAGCACGCCGGCGGTGATGGCGTAGGCGAGCGGCAGCCACTGCATGATGAGGATCGCGCGCACGGCGAGCACCACGTTGACCACCGGGATCAGGGCGGTGAGCGGGGTGAGCTCGAGGCCGGGCATGACGCCGATGACGGCGGGCAGGATGAAGACGAGCTGCGCCGGGCCGAGCATGGCTTGGCCTTCCTTGAAGCTCTTCGTCAGGCCGGCGAGGGCGGTGAGCACCGCGGAGACGAAGAAGCAGAACAGCAGGATCAGCGGCAGCGAATAGAGCAGCGCGAGGAACGGGAATTGGATGTCGATGGGCACGCTCGGGCCCAGGGTCATCAGGAGGTGGCGCGCGGCGAGCCCCATGGATATGAGGTTCAGCAGGGTGGCGAGGAACGCGAGGGTGGTCGTGGCGAGGATCTTGCCGAGCAGCACGCGGCTGCGCGGGATCGGGATCAGCAGCGTGGTTTCGGCGGTGCCCCGTTCCTTCTCCCCGGCGGTGCTGTCGACCGCGGGGAAAAACGCGCCCATGACCGACATGAAGACGATCATCATCGGCAGGAAAAGCGACAGCACAAACGCGCCCTGATCCCGGGAGGTAGTGACCGTGTGGTTCTCGATGCGCAGGGGTACGAGGTCCTCGCCGGAAAGGCCCCGGGCGGCAGCGGCTTCCTGGCGCAGGGTCTGCTGTAGATCCGTCAGATCGCTTTGCACCCGACTGGCAGCGAGTTCGGAATCCGAGCGGGTGGAGGCGATGTACAGGGCGCTATCCGAATCGGAATCGGGGGGCAGCACGAGCACCGCTTCGGGACGATCCGGGTCGGGCGCCGCGCCCGTGGGGGGCATCAAGAGGGCGCGCAACTCGTGTTCGTCGAGTTCCATGGGCCCCTTGGCGATGTACTCGGTCGGCAGGTCTGTGCCTTCCACGAGTTTGGGCTCCACTTGCGCCAATTGCTCGGCGGCGCCCGCGAGCCACACCTGCACGGCGGTGCGTTCTTTGTGACCTTGCACCACCAGGAAACCCTGCACGATCAGCCAGAAGAGCACCGGGTACAGCACGATCGGCAGCACCACAGCGTTGAGCACGGTCTGCCGGTCGCGCAGGCTGGATTGCAGTTCCTGGAGAGCGACGGTTCCCAGCCCGAGCCAGGCCGGTTGTTGGGGGGAGCGCATGGAATGGGGGATCCTCGGGGAAGACCCCAGGGTAGCGGGCGAGGGGGGCCGGTCCAACGCGATTCAAGAATCGCGCGGGGGCCAGTCGATAGAACGGGCCATGTCCGAGCCGCGCGAATCCCCGTTTGCGCAGGAACAGGCGGAAAATATTTCGCAACCTGCGGAAAACGGGCAAGGGATGTCCCTGGTGGATCTCATGGAGGTCCATGGGGAGGTCGGGCAGCATGCCTGGCCACTCGATCCGCGCCTGCCGCTGCCTGAGGGCGTTCCGGCCCCCGCGCCGGCGCCTTGGGCCTGGTTCTGGGGTGTGGCCAAGTTGTGCCTCGTGCTCGCCGTCGCGGCCAGCCTCTCGTTCAACTACTCGGAAGTGCGCGGCGCTTCGATGATGCCGGGCATCCACGACCGCGACCGGATCCTGGTGGACCACGTGAGCTTGGCGTTCACGGAGATCGAACACGGCGACGTGGTCGTGCTGCGGTATCCGCTGGACCCGCGTATGGACTACATCAAGCGCGTCGTCGGGCTGCCGGGGGACGAGATCGTGGTCCAGTTCGGCGGGGTGTGGGTCAACGGCAAACCCGTCGAAGAGCCCTACGTGTCGGTGTCCGCGCTCGATCCGTACACTTCGGTGCACACCGTTGTGAAGCCGGGCCACTACTTCGTGCTCGGCGACAACCGCATCCGTTCGAGCGACAGCCGGGAGTTCGGCCAGGTGCCCCAGGAGCTGATCCGGGGGCTGGTGCGCCTGCGGGTTTGGCCGCTGGATCGCATCGGCTGGATCCACTGAGCCGGTTTCGGCGACCCAGGCGCAAGAGCGCTGGCAGCCGGGTTAGGATGGGGGCATGCAGAGCCATGCCCTTTCCGGAAAGGTGGTCCTGGTGACCGGTGCCAGCCGCGGCCTCGGCCGTGATCTCGCCCTGCGATTGCGAGATGCCGGGGCGCGGGTGCACGCGGTGGCGCGCCATGCGGGTCGGCGGCGCGAGCTGGCGGCGGAGCTCGGCGAGCTGTGTGTGCACGGCGGGGATTTGAATCTGAGCGATACCCCGCGACAGGTGGTGCAAGGGGTCTTGCATGCGGAAGGCGCTTTGCACGCGCTTGTGCATGCGGTTGGGGAGTACGAACATGCTTCGCTGGCGGAGACCGGCTTCGAGCGTTTCGAAGAGCTGATGGCGAGCAACCTGTTCCAGGCCGTGCGCCTCGTCGATGCGGCGCGTGATGGATTGCGTGAGGTCCAAGGGCAGGTGTTGTTCTACGGGGCGGCGGGATTGGCTTCCCTGCGCGGGCGACGCAGCACGGGCGCCTACACCACAGCGAAAACCGCGCTGCTGGCGTACATGCGGTCGTTGGCCCTCGAAGAAGCGCCGCACGGGGTGCGCGTGAACATGGTGTCGCCGGGCATCGCACCGCATGAGGGGGCGGCCCCGGATACGCTCGATCCCGGCGCGGCGGCGTGGGTGCCCATGGGGCGCACGGCGGAGCTCGCGGAGGTCACGGGGGGCGCGATGTACCTGCTGGGTGCCGCGCATGTCACCGGCCAGAACCTGGAGGTGGCCGGGGGCTTTCTGCTCTGATCCTTTCGCTGCAGCGCGCGCGCCGATGGCGTAGGATGGCGCGATGCAGACCATCGAAGACCGCAACCCCGCCACCGGGGAACTGATCGCGACGATTCCTTGTGCTGGGCCCGAAGAAGTGCGCGCCGCGGTGGCTCGCGCGCGGGCGGCGCAGCCCGGTTGGGCGGCATTGCCGGGGGAGGAGCGTCGCCGGCGGGTGCTGGCGAGCCTGGAGGTGTTCCGTGAGCTCGAAGGGGAGCTGGCGGACACGATCACGCGCGAGATGGGCAAACCCCGGCGCAATGCGGCCGGGGAGGTGCAGGGGTATCTGAGTGGCATCGAGCGGGAGACGGCGGAGGTGCTCGAAGCGCTGGCGCCGCAGCGCTTCGACACCGGCGAGACCGAGACGACGTTGGTGCGCATGCCCCACGGGGTCGTCGCGGCGATCACGCCGTGGAACTTCCCGATCGGCATGCCCCTTTCGATCCTGATCCCGGCCTTGATGGCGGGCAATACGGTGGTCTTCAAACCCAGCGAACACGTGCCGCTGACCGGGGCTTTGATCCACAAGGCCCTGTCGGCGCACCTCGGGCCGGATGTGCTCGTGCTGCTTCAAGGCGATGGCCGCACCGGAGCGGCTCTGGTGGACAGCGACGTGGACATGATCGGATTCGTGGGCAGTCGCGCCACCGGCCAGCACATCATGCGCGCGGCGGCGGGGGGCCTGAAGCGGCTCGTGCTCGAGCTCGGCGGCAAGGACCCGCTGATCGTGTTTGCCGATGCGGACCTGGAAAAGGCCGCCGATTGCGCCGTGCAGCATTCGGTGCGCAACAGCGGGCAAGTGTGTTGCAGCGTCGAGCGCGTGTACGTGGCGGAAGCGGTGCGCGAGCGGTTCGAACAGCTCGTGCTCGATCGCATCGGCGCGTGGACGTACGAGGGGCCAGAGGCGCCGCTCGGGCCGATGGTGAGCCCGGGGCAACGCGAAGTGGTGCATGGGCAGGTGCAGGAGGCGGTGGCCCAGGGGGCGCGGCTGCTGGCGGGGGGGCGGTTGCCCGAAGGTCCGGGGAGCTTCTATCCCGCCACCGTGCTCGCGGACCTGCGGCCCGAGCATCGGGTGTTGGTCGACGAGACCTTCGGCCCGGTGGTGGCCCTGGCGACGTTCTCGGGCGAAGAAGCCGAAGCGATCCGACTCGCCAACGATACCCCGTACGGGCTGGGCGCCAACGTCTGGACCGGCGACCGCGAGCGGGGGCTGCGAGTGGCGCAGGCGATCGTTGCGGGGCAGGTGGGGGTCAATCGTTACCTGGCCGGGGCCCAGGGCAGCCCGTGGGTCGGCGCGCGTGGGTCGGGCTTCGGATTCCTCGGGGGTCCCGAGGGGCACCGGCAGTTCACGGTGCCGAAGACGATCGGCGTGGCGCCGGCTTGAGGTTCATTCGGGCAACGGGCGTCGCCGGTACCGCACAATGCGGGCGGGGCCGTCGACCCCTTCGCTCGCGATGAGCAGGTTGCCATCGGCTTCGAGCACGATGCCTTCGGGCTGCGGCAACAGCTCGCCGGGCAGCACGTGGCACCACAGCAAGCCCTGCTCGCGGTGCAAGGCGAGCAGCAGGTGGTCGGGACCCGAGAGCAGGTACAGCACCGGGAGTTTGGGATCCCAGGCGATGCCCGAGGGCGCGAACTTCCAATCCGGGTCGACCGATCCGTCGTCGCGGACTTGGCCGGGCAACCTCATTTTCAGGCGCGCCGCGTCCTTTTCGAGGGCCTTGCGCTTGAGGCTCCAGATCTCAAGGGGGTCCGCTTCGGGCTGCGCCGGATCGATGCGGTACAGGAAGCGCTCGTGTTTGGCGGCGTCCTTGTCGGTGCTCGCATCCTTGGCGCTGACCCACAAACCGCCCGCCGGGTCGTAACACAGGCCTTCCCACTCCTTGTGGGGCAGGTGCAGCTCGAGCTCGCGGGTATGGGTGGGCACGCCGTCCTTCCATTCGAAGGCGAAGAGCCGGCCATCGCTGCGCAACAGGAAGCCGCCGCTTGCGTTTGCGGCCAGGCCTTCGAAATCGCCCTTCCCCGTCACCCGTTCCCGGCGCCACGGTCCCGCCAGGCCAGCCCAAGACAGGTAGACCGCGCCGTCTTCGTCTTGTACCGCGGCGAGGCCCCCGGGGCCGGGGATCGCCAGGCCTGAGATCTCGTGCAGGCCTTGCGGTAGGACTTGCACCACCGGCTGGGTGAAGTCGAATGGGGCCGCAGTCGGTCCGGCCGGGAATTCCGTCGCAGGCACTGCATCCGGCTCGTCCTGCGCGGGCGGTGCGGGGGGCGCACACGCGGCGGCGCTGAGCAGCAGCACCCAGGCCGGGCGAAGGATTCGGATCACCATGTCAAGGGTTTAGCGCCCGGCACTGCAAATGCAAGGGCCGAAGCGGTGAACCGCTTCGGCCCTTGCCGGCAGGACTTGGATTCTGGGCCCTGGATCTACTCGAAGACCAATTGCACCGCGTTGGTGAAGTTGCTGCTGCCGCCGTCCTCACGGTGCCAGGCCTGGAAGGTCCAGGTGGAGCCCGCCGTGGCAGCCACATTGCCGGTGGGGGTGCGCAGGCTGGAGGGGTTGATCGTGAGTTCCCCCAAGCCGGTCGTTCCGGTGAAGAACACTTCCGGTCCGAGGTTGTAGCGGCCGATCGGGCCGCCCAAGAGGCACAGCAGGCCGGTGCTACCGGGGATCGTGCCGCCACTGGTTCCTCCCTGTCCAGCCAGGAAGTAGCCGAACTGGTTCAGGGGCATGCCCTCCGCGTGCAGGGTCTTCTGGGTGCCGGTCGATGGGGTGCCGTACGCCGTAATGAAGCCGTATCCACCGGTCGAGTTGGGGGAACCGAAGCAGTACTGCCTAGCAGGCGAGTCCAACGTGTTGGACCATACGATGGCGCCCGTTTGCTGGTAGTTCGTGCCGTTCGAGTACGTGTAGGAGACGCCGACATAGCGACTGGAGGTGAACCCGCCCGACCAGCGAGAACAGCTGCCGACTGGCCGGGCCCCGTAGACTCCCGTGGTCGGCAGCGTCGCGCGGCGCTCGCTCATGGCCCACTGGTGTTGGTTGGTCCAGTTCAGGATCGTGGTGTAGCAGGAGTAGGTGGTGGCCTGATCCCATTCCACGCAGCTCACCGCCCAGCGGTTCTGCATGGTCGCGATGGAAGGGTAGCGGTCCCTGTTGTCCAGGTCGATGTGGGCCCAGGCGTTCAATCGCGCTTCGAGAGAAGCCGTGGTGTCCTGCACCGCGAAAGCCCAGGTTCCATACGTCGCGGTACCCGGGTTGAGGAAGTAGACGGCCAATGCGCTCATGGGCAGAGCCGCCACGGGGCGGTTGTCCGCAAGTTGCGGGTCCCCGATATCCAAGGATCCAACGAACCACCCCGAGTTGATATGGAACAGGGTCGTCAGGGGGGTGATGAAGCCGAAAGTGGGGGTCAAGCGGGCCGTTTTGATTTGCGAGAGCGCAGTGGCGGGATCATGACCGACGCAGGCTACGGTCCACTCGTCGACGGT
>JAWKUI010000015.1:0-74956 GCA_041398705.1 Planctomycetota bacterium
TCGACAGTGCATTCGCCATCGATCTCGTGCGGATGCGCGCATCGCTTGGCCCCCTCTTTGCGCGCCGCCCCCACGTAAGGCGACATGGTTCCCCCTCGCGGATTTCCACCGGAATCCATCGGCGCATCGTGAGGGCTAGCGAACCAGAACCTGAGCGAACGGCGTTTCGATACAAGTCCTCCTGCGCCCCACTTCTTTCGCTCGTTTTCGGCCAGGAGATCGGAAATGGGCCCAACCCATCAGGCGCATTACCCGCCCGTAACCCGCATTCTGGCGGCCCTTGCCTAGGATCGGGAAACCTGCCTCGCCACACCCCGTGTCCTGCGCAGGTACCTGCTGCATGCCATGGATTCCGCGCTCCTCCGCCTCGCGGCCGCCATCCCGGCCCTCACGTACCTGCTCACCTTCACCGGACTGGCGCGCGCAGGAGGCGGACTCCAGGCGCGCGCGGTGATGACCGCCGCCGTGGCCATCGCTTGGCTCGCCTGCCTCGCCCTGCCGCGTTCCGGCCGGAACATCTCCCGCTGGATGCACGCCCCGGTCACCGCTCTCGGTCCCCTCCGGTGCTGCGCGCTGGCGGCCCTGGCTTTGCTCTTCGCGTCCGGTGCGAGCACCCGCTGCTTCACCAGCCTGTCCGTATCGGCACTGCTGCTGGCCACCGTTGCGTGGCGCGAGTTGCGCTCGTCGAATCCCTCGCGGGCCAGGCAGATCGGGTGGCTGGTACCGATCTGGGGGCTTTGCGGCGTGGCCTTGAATGGCTACATCGCTCGGTTCGTGTTGCCCCATCGATCGCACGACAAGATCTTCACCCAGTACGATCCGCTGCTCGGCTGGCGCTTGCGGGCCGACTTCGCCCTGCAGCGCAACGAAGACGACTACCGCAGTTTCGAGTCGACCGGGCACCTGGGCTTTCGAACCCCCGATCGACCTACCCAGGCGGCGGCCGGGATCCAGCGCGTTCTGCTGCTCGGCGACTCCCACAGCGAGGGGTACACGGTCGACGACGACCAGACCCTGGCGGCCTTGCTCGACGACGATCTCGGCCCCGAGGTCGAAGTCCTCTCGCTAGGTGTCGGCGGATACTCCACGGACCAGGAATTCCTGAGTTACCTAGAGGTCGGCCGCACGTTCCATCCCGACGTCGTGTTGCTGCAGTTCTGCGAGAACGACATTCAAGGCAACGCGTCCTCGCGCTATTGGCGGGGCAGCAAACCCTGGTTCGTGCGCAGCGGGGAAACCCTGACCCTGCGCGGCGTGCCGGTGCCCGACACCAAAACCGCCGGGCTCTTTCCCGATTGGCTGATCCAGCACTGCTCCCTGTTCACCTTCATCGAAGGCCAACTGCGCCAGATCGGATTGAAGCGCCGGCAAGGTGCGGAGATGGACGAAGACGAAGCGTGGAAGGTCACGCACCTGTTGATCCGCGACCTCAAGGCGGCCGTGGTGGCCGACGGTGCCCAGCTGCTCGCTTTCCACGTGAACATCGAAGCCCAGGAAGTGGATCGCCGGCTGCAAGATCTGCTGCACGCCGAACACGTGGAGTACCTGGACATCGCACCGGCGTATCGGGTGGATGACCAGAATCTTTGGGTTTCCGGGCATTGGAATGTGCTGGGGCAACGGCGCGTCGCGGACGTGCTCGAGCCGGCGTTGCGCCCCTATCTGCATACCCCGGAGCGCGAGTGACCCGCTGCGCGCCCACCTGGCAAGCCGGGCGCGCATGGCCCGAAATGCACCGGGCCGACCCCCCCGGCGCTCTCGGCTGCGGCGGCGTGACGGGCGGGAGGTTACTCCGCGATGCGCTCGTCGCGCAGGATGCGGGCCTTCTCGAGGAAGTGCTGGAAGGTCATGACCTCTTGCTCGCCGGCGCCGCGCGGGCGCACGGCGACGGTGCCTTCGATGGCTTCGCGCTCGCCGACGATCAGCATGAACGGGATCTGCGCCTTCTGGGCGGTTTTGATCTTCTTGTTCATGTGACCCGGCTCGAGCATGGCTTCGACGCGGAAGCGTTCGGAGCGCAGGCGATCGACCAGCGAGCGCGCGTACTCGGAGTGCTCCTCGCGGATCGGGATGACCGCCACCTGGTGCGGGGCGCACCAGAAGGGGAAGCGGCCGCCGTAGTGCTCGGTGAGCACGCCGACGAATCGCTCGAGGCTACCGAGGATGGCGCGGTGCACCATGATCGGCCGCTCCGGACGCCCTTCGGCGTTGGTGAAGGTCATGTCGAAGCGCTCGGGCAGGTTGAAGTCGCACTGGATGGTGCTGTTCTGCCATTCGCGGCCCAGGGCGTCCTTGATCTTGTAGTCGATCTTGGGGCCATAGAACGCGCCGCCGCCCTCATCGAGCTCGAGCGGCAGGCCAATCGACGCCGCAGCGTCCTTCAGGGCCTGGGTCGCCCGCTCCCAGATCGCCGCATCGCCGATGGTCTTTTCCGCCGGACGGGTGGCGAGGTAGGCGGTGTACTCGAACCCGAAGGTCTTCATGAAGAAGTCCACCAAGCGGCAGACCCCAGCGATCTCGTCGGCCAGTTGGTCGGCGGTGCAGAAGATGTGCGCATCGTCCTGGGTGAAGCCGCGCACACGCAGCATGCCGTGCACCACGCCCGAGCGCTCGTAGCGATAGACGGTGCCGAGTTCGGCCCACCGCAGCGGCAATTCGCGATACGAACGCCCGCGGTTCTTGTAGATCAGCACGTGGCCCGGACAGTTCATCGGTTTGACCCGGTACGGCATCTCATCGAGATCCATCGGCGCATACATCATGTCCGAGTAGTTCTCGAGGTGGCCGGAAACGGCGAACAGCGACTCCCGCGAGACGTGCGGGGTGTAGACCGGCTCGTAACCCGCCTTCTCGTGCTGCTCCCACCACAGGTCTTCCAAGCAGCGGCGCACGATGCCCAGGTTGGGGTGCCAGAACACGAAACCCGCGCCCGCATCCGGGTGGGTGCTGAACAGATCGAGTTCGGTGCCCAGGCGCCGGTGGTCGCGGCGCTTGACCTCTTCGAGCCATTCCAGGTGCGCATCCAGGTCCTCTTGGCTCCAGAACGCGGTGCCGTAGATGCGCTGCATCATCGGGTTCTTCTCATCGCCGCGCCAATAGGCTCCCGCCAGGCTCAGCAGCTTGAAGAAGAACTTGTGGTTCTCGAAGGAATCCAGGTGCGGACCTTCGCACAGATCGCCCCACTCGTGGCCCTCGGGCCCGTGGTAATAGAAGGTGATCTCCTCCCCCTCGGGGATCAGATCGACCGCTTCGACCTTGTAGTGCTGCCCCTGCGCGGCCAGGCGTTTTTTGGCCTCCTCGCGGGTCACGGTCTCCAACCGGATCTGCGGCGAACGATTCGCGATGCGCCGCATCTCCTTCTCGATCTTCGACAGGTCCTTCTCGGTCAACGGCTCCGGCAGATCGAAGTCGTAATAGAAGCCGTGCTCGATGCTCGGGCCAAAGCCGAATTGCACCCCTGGATACAGGTTCTGCACAGCGGAGGCCATCAGGTGCGCCACCGAGTGACGCAGGGTGGACAAGGGGAAAGGCCCCTCCGCTTGCCGGGCGCCGTGCGCCTCGGCCACATGTTGATCCGCCATCGCGGGTCTCCTCGGGAGCACTGGACCCGCGCCTCCCCACCTGGGACACGCCGGCGCGCAGGGCTCCCGATGGCCCCGCGCGCAGGAATTCTGGGCTATCCCCCGCCCCCCGGCAACCCGGCCCCCGTGAAGATCCCGTTTTTGCCCTCGGCGGGCCTACTTCTCCCAGTAGACCTCGCCCGTGTCCCGCCGCATCAGGCGCAGCACCGGCGCTTCGGGATCGATGCCGCCGACCGCGAGCATGGGTTTGCCATTGCAGGAGTCGGCCGCCAGGAAGGGCATCGCGGGCTTGCCGTACACGCCGAAGCGCAGCAGCGCTTCGCTGAAGGCCGTGGGGTCGCTGAGCTGGAACTCGCTGCCGCCGGAGAAGGTGCAGCCCAACCACGCACAGCGCTCGGGCTTGTCCTTGCCGATGTCCCGGAACAGCTCGAGGGTGCCGCCGTGCGGGTTCGACCCCAGGCGCGCCACCACGGTGCCGCCGGCGTCCACCACTTCGAAGGACCTTGCCTGCACGACCTTGGGGGGTGCCACCTCGGCCCCTGCCCCCTGGGCCCATGCGAAACGCCCCGCAAAGCTACCCACCAAGAATGCACCGGACACGAACATGCCCACCGCCCCATTCGCCCAACCGCCGCGCAATGCGGCCTTTCCGTGATTCGCCATGGCCTCTTTCCTCGGAGGGCTGCTCGCCCCAACCTTGCCGTGCAGGGTAGTGGAATTCGGTGCTGGCGTGCTGCTTGGCCCTGGAGGACCCGGGTGAAATGACGGAGGTCCGGTGCCCAGCCTGGATCACTTCTCCCAGTAGAGCTCCCCATCCGCCAACCGGCGGAGGGAGAGCATGGGACCATCGACCCTCCGGGGGCCCAAGGAAAACAGGCTCGTTTGTCCGTCCGATTTGCCGCAGAGGTGCGGCGCGGCAGGCTTGCCGAAGACATCCATGAAGATGCCCGCGTCGGTGAACTTCGTGGGGTCCCGCATCATGAACTCCACGCCGCTCTGGGGGCAACCCAGGTACGCGAACAGGTACGGATCCTCCTCGTGCAGGTCGCGGTAGAGGGCGAGGTTGCCGCCGTTGGCATTGGAGGTGAGCCGAGCCAGGACATGGCCCTTAGCGTCGACCACCTCGAAGGCCTGTGCCTGCACGGTTTTGGGTGGATCCTCGATGGCTTTCGTTGGCTGAGCAGCCCGCAGGTGCCCTACCAGGCTCCCGAGCAGAAAGGCGCCCGAAGTCATGAGGCCGACGGCGCCGCTCGCCCAGCCACCGCTCCAATCGTTGCTGTGTGTCCGCTTCATCTTGTTCCTTTTGCGGGATATCTGCCCAAGCAAGCGCAGGCCCCGGATGCGTCGATCGCGCTTCGATCCGTGTGTTACGGGCACCAACTCACTTCTCCCAGTAGACTTCACCCGTATCGGGGCGAATCAGCTTCAGCACCGGTCCCTCGAAGGAGTGGCGCCCCAGGGAAAACATTCCCTTGTTGGGGCCACCCCCATGGATCAACGGAGCGGCGGGCCTCCCGGACACGTACATCCAGATGCCTGCGTCTGTGAGTTTGGTTGGGTCCGGATCATGAAGTCCACGCCGCCAAGGGGGCACCCCAGATAGGCAAAGATGTGGGGGTTGTCTTCGTGCAGATCGCGATAGAGGGCGAGGTTGCCGCCGTTTTCATTGAAGGCGAACTTGGAGACCACGGTGCGGTTCCCATCCACCACCTCGAAGGCCTGCGCCTGCACGACTTTGGATGACGCGTGTGGGGTCATGGCCTCCTGATTCGTGCGCGGACCGCCTGCCGCCCCAGCGAGCATGAGTGCGCCCGAAACCAATACACCCAGCGGCCCATTCGCCCAACCGCCGCGCAAGGCGGCCTGATTGTTCTTCAGCATGCTTGCGCTCCCGTCGAAGGCCCAGGTTCCGGGGCCTGTTCAATCAAGGTAGCGAAGACGTCGGAAGTTTCTGGACCGGGAGAGCGAATCACCCGGGTGATAGCGGCCTTGCCTTGCGCTACCGGCTCGCGGGCTCTTCGGCGAACCAGCGTTTGACCTCGAATTCGAGGGCGACGCCGCTCTTTTGTGCCACGCGGTCGCGCACTTCGTCCATCAGGGCGAAGACGTGGGCGGCGGTGGCGTGGCCGGTGTTGACGATGAAGTTGCCGTGTTTGGGGCTCACCTGGGCGCCGCCGATGGTGTGGCCTTTGAGGCCGAGTTCATCGATGAGGCGGCCGGCGGAACGGCCGGCGGAGAGTTCGGGGTCGGGGTTCTTGAAGACGCAGCCGGCGGAGTATTCGGTGACGGGCTGCACCTGCTGTTTGTGCAGCAAGTACTCCTTGATGCGCGTCTCGACGAGCATCTTGGGCGCGGGCTCCAGCTTCCAGACGGCGCCCACGACGAGGCGGCCACCCAGGTTGCCGTTGCGGTAAAGCGGCTGCGCCTGGGCGCGTTCGACGTCCTCGAATTCGCCTTCGCGGTTCAGCACGCGCACCCACTCGATCGTGTCCCAGATGTCGCCCCACGAGCCGCCGGCGTTCATCGCCACGCCGCCGCCCACGTGGCCGGGAATGCCCATCAGGCCCTCGAGACCGGTGAGGCCGAGGCCCTTGGTCACCCGCACCAGGCTGAGCATCGTGGCACCGGCCCAGGCGATCAAACGCGGATCGTGCTCGACCGGCATCGGGGCCATGCGGCTGTCGCCTTCGCCCGCTTCCCAGCCTTCGGCGCTGTCCGTGCCCGGCTGGGGCCGGAAGGTGCGCCGCATGCGCGCGGTGCAAATCACCACCCCGGGCCACTCGCCGTCGGCGACCACGATGTTCGCCCCGCCGCCGAGGAAACGCACGGGCAGACCCGAAGCCAGCGCGGCCTGCCAGGCTTCACGCAGCTGATCGGGACTGTCGGGTTCGAGCAACCACCGCACCGAACCGCCCACGCGCATGGTGGTGCGGTCGGCGAGGTTCACATGCTCAAGTGCAACGCAGGGCCAACTGGCTCCGCAATTCGTCCTGGATGCCATCGATGTCTCCTGCGCCCAGGATGAGGGCGGCGCTGACGCCCTGCAAGCCCGCCGCGAGGGTCGACGCGGACTGCGCGGGGCTGCCCCCCTGAACCGCCGGTACACCGAGTTGTACCAAGCGGTCCACCAGCTCGGCCGAGCCGGCCGACTGGCTGTCGATGTGGTTGCGGGCGCCGTAGACGTCGGCCACCACCACCCGCGCGGCCCCCTGCAGGGCCACGGCGAATTGTTCGAGGAAACGCGCCGTGCGGCTGTGCTGGTGCGGTTGGAAGAGCACGTGCAGCGGCTTGCCCGGGATCGCCCGGCGGGCCGCATCCATGGTCACCCGCACTTCGGTCGGATGGTGCGCGTAGTCGTGCACGAGCTCGATACCGCCGACCGTGCCCCAGGACTCAAAACGCCGGGACACCCCGCGGAAGCGGCCGATCGATTCGGCGACCTTGTCGGCGGCCAACCGCAGATCTTCCCCGCGGCGCTGGGCCCGGCCCATGGCCAGGGCGATCGCCAAGGCGGCATTGGTGGCGTTGAAGGCGCCGGGTACCCGCAGGCGCACCTCCGGCAGGCTCCAACCGGGGCCGCTCAGGCGGAAGACGTGGCGGTCGGCGCGGTGGCTGGTGACCTTGAGTTGCACTTCGCGGCCCAGACGCCACACATCGCAGCGCGCGGCCTCTTCGATCATCGCCGGCACCTGGTCGCCGACCACGAGCAACCCCTGGGGCGAAACCTGGCTAGCGAAGCGGGCAAACGCCTCTTCGATCGCCTGCAGGTCCCCGTAGTAGTCCAGGTGGTCCGCCTCGACGTTGGTGATCACCGCCCCGCGCGGTTCGAGGCGCAGGAAGGTGCGGTCGTATTCGCAGGCCTCCACCGCCAACAGGCCGCCCTCGCCGGGCGCCACCGCGTTGGTGCGCAGATCGGCGTGCAGCCCCCCCACCAGGGCGCCAGCGTCGCGCATGCTGTCGATCCCGATCAGGGCGTGGTGCAGCATCCAGGTGGTGGTGGTCTTGCCGTGGGTGCCCGCGACCGCCATCACCTTGTAGTGGCGCGACAGCCAGGCCAGCATGTCCGCGTACTTCCAGACGGCGATGCCCAGGGCGTGGGCCGCCTGGACCTGGGGGTCGCTGTCGGGGATCGCCGCGCTGCGAATCACCAGCTCGGTGCCCGCGGGCAGGTTCGATGCCTGGGAGGGCCCATAGACGGTGCGGACCCCCAGACTCTCGATCGACTGGGAGAAGGCGCTGCGCTCCCGGTCATGGCCGGTGAGGCTGTGGCCCGCCCCCACAAGCAACCGGGCGGCCCCCGAAATGCCCGCGCCGCCAGCACCGAGCAGGTGCACACGACGTTTGCTCTTCAGGAAATCGGTGCCGGAGGTCGGCATGGATACGGCAGGGTTGGAATCGATCAGGGTCATGGCGACGGCAGGGACGGCAGCCGGTTGCATTCTGGCGATCGCAGCGGGCGGTTGGAACGCGACACACCTGTGCATCCATCGCCATTCCCGCTGGCAAGATTGCCCCGCAAGCGCCGGAAACCGCCCGCCGTGCACGGTTTTGCACGGAGGTCGCATCGGCGGGAGCGGACGCACGGCTTGCGCCTCCCTCGAACTGCAGAAGACGGTCCATCGGACCGCAAAGGTTCCACCGGATTTCCGCGCCACGGTCCATTGGAACCGGAATCTGCGGCGCGGATCTTCGGTCGCGTCTCTAGGCGCTTCGGGGCCCGGGGCAACCCGCTGAAACGCCGATTTGTGGTCCGGGGCACGAAAAAACCCCTTCGCGGGGCATCGCGCAGGGGTTCTTGCCAGGTCTGGGACCCGAGGTGGTAGCGAGGGCGGGACTCGAACCCGCGACTTCAGGCTTATGAAGCCTGCGCTCTAACCGACTGAGCTACCTCGCCTCGGGGCGAGAAATGTAGCGGCGGCCCAAGGGAGGGTCAAGCGCGGCGCCGCGGAAGGCGCGATTCAGACGAGTTCGATGCCGCCCGGGGCAAACGCCAGCAGCACGCAGGCGGGATTGCCCGGGCCCTCGGGCAGGTCCGCCCGGCCCAGGGCGCAGGGATCGTGCTCGCTGCCGGGGCCGTACGCGACGAAGTCCCCCGTGCGATACTCGCCGAGCCCATCCCGGTAGCCGCCCTGCAGCACGAGCACCTGCTCCCCCTCGAGGTGCCGATGGGCGGGATACCCCAGGCCCGGCTCCATGCGGATCAACGCCGTCGAGCCCTGGGCCGCCCCCGGTCCCCGGCCGTGGCCCGGGGCCAGCAGGCACCAGGTGACCCCCGGCCGGTCGGTGGCCCGCCAGGCCACCCCCGCCAAGTCGATCTGGATGCCGAGTCCGGTGTGCATCATGGCCCCAGGGTAGCAGTCCCAGGGCCGCCGCCCAGAGACCCCGCTCCCGAATCGGACCAAATGCGACTTTCTTTGCCGCGGAAGCCGGGAAGCCCCTCAAGGCACCCGGGAACCCCTCCGATACCCGAGTGCGATGCACTCCCATTCGAGCACGGAAGCCTGGGTCGACCGCCTGGTCGTGGAACCGGAAGCCAAGGCCCGCCTGCGCCTCTCGCTCGAGGCCTGCCTGGGAATGGCCCGCTGCCCCGGGGTCAGCCTGCACACCGAACGGTCCCCCTCGCGCTTCGTGTGCGAGCGCGAACTGGGCCGCATCGACTTCCCCATCGACAGCGCCACCCTGCTCGCGGTGGCGGATGGGCAGTGGGACCCGCGGCAAGCCCGCCAGCACGTGCTGGTCGTGGGCACCGCCCCCCAGCGCATGGCCTGGGTGCTCTCGCTGCCCGTCGCCGAGGAAGAAGAGTTGGACGCCCTCGAAGCCCTCCTGTTCCTGGTGCACACCCTGCACCCCGACGGGGAGGCCTGGGAAGGCCCGGACATGCTGCCGAGCGCGGCCTGAGCACCGTCCTCCCGGGCGGCTAGTACTGCACGGTCCAGAGGTGCGTGGCGGTGCCCGCCTCGTTCACCGTCAATTCCCCGGCCGCGTAGCTCCACGCGGTGCTGGTCACGCCGTCGCGCAGGACGGAAACCGGCGCCGAAGGCAGGTTGCGGACCACCACCTCGTCGCCGAAATCGTTGGCCTGCAACTGCAACTTCAGGTTCTGGCCCGGGGCCGGCAGGATGCCGAGATCCGCGGGATCAAAGGCGATCTGCTCGATGTTCTCGGTGTTGCGCAGTTCGAGGGTCCGGGTCGCCTGGGTACAGGTGAAGTTCACCCGACTGAACGCCCCCCCAGTCGTCTGCTGCACGTCGAAGGCGTAAAAACGCGCATCGCGGTCGATGAGCAGCTTGCCGTTCAAGGGCAGCTGCAGCTGGTGCGGGTTCAGATCGTTGCAGACGACCGTTTCATCCCAAGTCCAGCCGTGGGTGCCCGTCGCCATCGCGTGCTCACTCACCAGTAGGTTGCCGTTCGACACCATGTACTGGTACAGCTGCACGTTCTGGTTCACGAGGTGCGGGACCGGTCCTCCGGTTTCATGCCAGATCTCCAAGGGCATGTGCCCGAGGTTCGTGGACATGTGGTTGCCGCCGAACAGCCACAGGTGGTTGCTGCCGAGCTGCACCGCGGAAACCTGCTGATACGCGAAAGGCACCGCCGCCGGCGTTCCCCCGAAGATCGACTCGAGGAACGAACGCGACGCGGCATCGGCGTAGAACCAGGAGTCGGCGATATCGACAGTGCCGGTCAACTCCGCCACCGCCGCGAACATCGGTCCCCGCGGATCGAGGTAGCGGCAGGCCATCGACGTCACGATGCCGCCCCCCATCGACAGTCCGATGCCGTACATGCGGTCCTTGTCGATCGGGTAGTGCTTCACGAGCCACTTCCAGACGTGGTACGTGTTCTCCTGGGCGGAAACCGCCGAGAAGTGATCGGTAGGCGCGGAAGGCACCGGCCCGCGGGAGAGGGGCGCTAGCAGGTACCACCCGCGCGCCTGGCACTCATCCCAGAAACTCGTGTTGAAGAGCACGTCCCCGTGCGAGGCGCTGAACTGGTGGAAGCCCACCAGCAACGGCGCGTCCGGTTGCAGCGGCGCGTCGGGAATGCCCAGCAAGAAGAGCTCGGTCTGCCCGGTCGCGGGCACGAACATGCTCAGGTTGTACATGCCCGGAACCGACGGCGTCGGGATCAGGCCGAAGTCGCTGCCCACCGGGATCGGGTCGAGTTGCTGACCTTGCCAGGTGATGTTCAGGCTGACCGGGGGTCCCCCCTGGGGCGCCAACGATCCGGGCAGGGTCTGGCGTGAGGTATAGGGGCTGAAGCGGGTCTGCGCCGCCACGGGGGTGCGCGCGACGGCCGCTCCGGAGGCCTGCAGCGAAGCCGCCCCGGGGCCGGAGGAAACCGGTGCCTGCAAGGCGGTGGACACCGACGGGCTGGACCCGGAAGCCGACATTCCCCGCAGCGCTCCAACGGAGAGCACGGAAATCGTCAAACCCACCAGACTCCAGACCTTCAGCATCTCGGGAATTCTACCCTCCAGGAGCAGACACGCAGCGAAGACCCCCCCCGCCACAACAAAGTGTCACCGAACGGGGGAAATCCGCAAGCGGCACCCCATTTCGGGCCTTGCCGGCGGTCCTTGCTGTGCCATTTTGGATCTGGACGCCTAGCGCGGCGCGTCGGGTGCGGGCGCCTCGACCAGCGGAATCGAAAGCCGCCTTTGCGGCCCGACAAGCTGCACTTGGCGCCGCACTTCCCGGTAGCCCGGGATGCGCAGCACGAGCTCAAAGGTGCCCCGCGGCAGGCCCCCCGTGGAAAGGCGAGTGCCCTTGCCCCGGTCTCGCAGGTCCCGGCTCAGCGGGAAGCGATGGCCCTCGAGTTCGGCCCGGCGCGGGTCGGCGTTCTGGAACACGAGCACCGCCACACTGCCGTCGGGCAGGCGGCGCCGGCCCTTGAGGCCATCGAGGTCCAGCTGCAACTCGCTCGCCGGCCCCACCTGGTAACTGCCCAGATCGGCCACCGCCCCCGGCGCCAGATCCACCTCCGGCAGTTCGAGCTCCTCGAGGCCGCGCGTCTGCAGGCGCAGCTTCACCTTGCCCGGATCGAGCCCCTGGATACGGAACCGGCTGCCCTCGGTGCGCAACACCCCGCCATGCAGGCGGGCGAAACGCAGGAAGGGCACCGGCCCACCGCCTTCCGCCAGCAGCAGTTCGCCGGTGATCGTGCAGGGCTCCACGGGCGGCCGGGCCTGCACGGTGAGCACCATCGGGCTCGGCAGCGGCACGGTCCACTCCTTGGCCGGTGCGTTCCAGATCCATTCCTCGCCCAATACGCGGATGCTCACCGCAGCCCCGGCCTCCACTTGGCTGCGGATCTGGAAGAAGCCGTAGTCGTCGCTGCGCGTGGCCCAACGCTGGTTCTTGCCGCGCAGTCGCTCCACCCGCACCGCCACCTTGCCGACCCCGTTGCCCTCGCCGTCGAGCACGTACCCCTGCAGCAGCACGCGCCGCTCGAGCACGTACTCATCCTCCACCACCAGGATGCCGTCCTCCCCCGGTTGCAGATCCCGGGGGATATTCACCCGCCGCCGATCGGGACTCTCGCCGGGTTGGTCGAACTGCACGATGAGCCGTTGGCCGCGATAGCGCGACCAGCCTTCCGCCTCGAATCGGCCTTCGCCGTCGGTCTGCCCCGCGCCGAATTCACGGCCGAGGATGTCGGTCAGTTTCCAGTCGAGCCCGACCCAAGGTGCGCCATCGCTGTCGACCACGCGGCCAAGCAGGCGCCCACCGCCCGCCAAAACCACCTTCAGGTCCGTGCGCTCCTGACCCGGCCGCAAGGTGACCGCGTTCGTGCCTTGCAGCGTGCGGCCAGCCTCGTCTGCGAGGGTGCCCGAGACCCACAACATGAGGTTCGAAGGCACCGAGGCGATCTCGAACGCGCCGGCACCGTCGCATTCGACCTGGCCGAGTTGCCGCACTTCGATGGGTTGGCTTCGGGGCCCCGGATTCACCGGTCCACTCGACCCCAGGATCCCGTACCGCACCGTTGCGTAGGGCGCAGGCGTCTCATCCGCGTGCAGAACTACCCCGGCCAGGCGCGCGGGCCCGGCCAGCTTGAACGTGCGCTCCGCTTGTTCTGTCCAGGCGCTCGCGTCGAGGTATCCCGAATCGGTGCGCGTGCCCCACGGGGCCGTGATGCGCAGGTTGCTGCGCACCCCCGCGGCCACGGGCACACGCGCCCGGCCCTGTGCGTCGGTTTCGCCGCGCCAGTCGGCTTCGCCCTCCAATTCGCGCGGCACGCCCAGCGCGTGGTAGTACAGCGCGAGTTCCGCCCCGGCGACCGGCTGATCGGAATCGGTCTGCAGCACCACGATGGGCACGTCGATCCGCTGCTCGGACACGATCCACTGCACGCGCGTCTCGCGGCCCGGCTGCACCCAGACTTCCTTGGCCATCACGTAGACGCCCGGGCCGAGCACGACGCGGTAGCGTCCGGGAATCAGATCTGCGAAGCGGAAGGCGCCGTTCCCATCGAGCTTCTTGCGCTCGAGCACGGCATCGTCATCGATCGCCAAGAGCCGCGCCTCGAGTCCCTCTTCGCCCTTGCCGTAGGTCCCCACAATGGCCCCGGATTGCGCCATCCGCACCAGCACGGGTTCTGGGCTGCGCAACATCGGCCGCCGCACCGGCACGAACCCCGTGGCGCGGACCTCGAGCCGCGCGGCGCGGCCCGCGGGCACTTGGAGCTGGGCTTTGCCCTCGCCATCGCTGCGCGCTTGCGCCTGCTGCCCGTCGATCCAGGCCAGCACTTCGGCGTCGGCCAAGGGCGCGGCGTTGCGCTCGGCGCGCACGGTGATGGTCCAAGGCACAAGTTCCTGTCCCACGAACGCAGGAGGCGCCTCGACCTCGGTTTTGGGGGGGACGAGGGAGTACCGCTCGCCGCTACCGGTTTCGACGCCGGCGGCCGCGCCTGCGAGCGACGATTCGGAAGTCCCTTCGGCCGCGGCATCCTCCACGCCATTGCGCGACAACCCTTGCGAACCTTCGGCGCCAGGGCCCCGCAGCAGCAGGAACCCCAATGCGGCCCCCAGGACCAGGACCACCGAAACCAGCAGGATGCCGCGTTGTTTCATGAGACGAGCGCGGGGAACGCCCCGTAACAGGTGCCTTCGAGGGTGAAGACCTGGATGCGGTCCCCGTAACGATCCATCACGAACAGCCGGTCGGGTTGCAGACCGCTGCCGGGTACGAATGCGAGTGCACAGGGCTCTTCCACCTGGCCATCGCCGCTGCCCCCCCACGCAACCTGCCCGAGCCGTCGGCCATTGTCCGCCACGCGGTAGATGCCCGTGGAGTCGCCGCCCATGGCCACGATCAGGGTGCCGTCGCCGTCCACCGCCAAAGCCGTCGCCGGCCCATGCCCGGGGATCTCGTCGAGCGCGACCTGAAAGTGGAAGTTGCCGCCGCGGAAGACCTGCACCCGGCGCGGCGCCCCTTCGAGCACCAACAGATCGCGGCTGCCGCGACTCGCGAGCCCAAGCACGTCCTCGAAGCGCCCCTCGGGGTCGCCGTCCGGTCGCAGGGACAAGCTGCGCCCCCCCGCCGGCTCGAGCACCTGCACCGCGTGGCGCCGCCGCCCCGCGCTCGCCACCGTCAGCACCAACTCGTCGTCGCTGCCGAGCGCGAGCACGGCCACCGGTTCGCCGAGTTCCCCGGCCACGTCGGCGCCGCCCTGCTCTTGACGGATCTCCGCCACCTGCACGCCGAACAGCGTGAAACCGCGCAGCACTCCCGCCGCCTGGTCCGCCACCCACAACCGGTGGTCCGCATCGAGCGAAAGCCCCGCCGCCGAAGAACGGCCCGCGTGTTCATCGCGGTACTCGGCGATACGACGCAGCAGCCGGCCATCCAGATCGTACGCCGTGATCTGGGCCGACTTCGCGTGGCGCCCTACGTAGAGCACCCCGGCGTGTGCGCACATGCTGCCGTGCATGGGCCCATCGTAGCGACAGGCGGTGGCCCATGGCAGCCGCGTTCTCGGCCGGCGGGCCGCCGCGCCGTAAGAGAACCGTTGGGCCCCACTTCCGGGCTCGCTCCGTCACGCGCGGGCCGGGTCCCGGAGTTCGACGAAGAGCACCTCCGCCGGCGCGCGGTAGCGCAGCGGCAGGCCCACCACGCCGAGCCCGCGATTGCAGAGCAGGGTCGTCCGGCCGCGCCGCACGCGCAGGCCCGGATGCGCGGGCCCCAGATGCCGCAACCAGGGCAAGTCGATCTGCCGCCCGTGGCTGTGGCCCGCGAGCAGCACCATGCAGCGCGGATCCGCCAGACTTTCGAGCCCGCGCGGATGGTGGCACAAGCCGATCTCCCACCGCTCGGCGCCGCGCCCCGCGCGCGCCGCCGCGCCATCGAGTCGCGGACTCTCCTCCAGGTCGTTCCAACCGGCGATCCAAAGCGGCAGGCCGGGGACCGCCTGACCCGCGTCCTGCAACACGGTGATGCCCGCCTCGCCGAGCAAGCGCACCAATTGCCCTTGCTCGTGTTTGCGGTAGTCGTGGTTGCCGAACGCGGCAAACGCGCCGAGCCGCCGGGGCAGGCGCGCGAACTCTTCTTGCAGCGGCAGCACATCGGTCCAGCGGTCGGTGATGTAGTCGCCGCCGAGCAGCAAGAGATCGGGCACGCGATGTTCGAGGACGTGCTGCACCCCGGCCAACGCGCCCCGGCCGAAAAATGGCCCCGCGTGCAGATCGCTGATGTGCGCGCAGACGAGACCGTGCAGTTCCGCCGGCAAACCCGGAACCTCCACCACCTCCGTGCGCGAATGGATGCGCCCAGGCCGCAGGAACCACCAGCGATACAAGAATCGCCCGCCGAGCGCTGCCGCCACGGTGCGGCAGGTGCGGAAGAACGCCAACCGCACCCAGGGATGCCGTCGCGGTGCTTGGCGCAGGGTCTGCATGGGGCGTCAGCCTAACGCGCGCGCGGCGCGATCGGGTCTGGACAATCGGCGCTCAGCGCTCCAGGGACTCGCCAGCCGTCAATTCGACCTGGCCCAGGGCATCGGTCCAGCGGGCCGAACCGGCGAGGCAGGACACCCGCAGGGTGCCGTCGCGCAGGCTCAATTCGCAGCGGGCCTGATCGTCCTTCGATCGCAGCACACCGAGCGAAGTGAAACACTCGAAGGGACCCGCCACGGCCAGGTCGCCCGCGTAGAAGTGCGTGGCCTTGCGCGCCGCGCTGTCGAGGCGCAGTTCGCTGCCGCCGTGCAGCACCCACACGGTGCCGGCGGTGTGCAACTCGGCGCGACCCCCATCGGTGACTCCCAGCCGTTCGCCGGAGCGCAACTTGCCGCCAGCACCGGGGCCAACCAGTTCGATGCCCCGCACCCACACCCCCGGGGTCTGGGCGAGCACCTTCGCGCCGCCGGGGGCCAAAGCGGGCAGGAAGATCAGCAGCAGCAGGGCCACGAAAAAGGCCGGGTAGACCATCGAACGCAGCCTCGCGTGGCGGAAGCGGCGCGAGTCCTGGGCTTCGAAGACGTCCCGGCGCAGTTCGTGGCTGCGGCGGGCCTTGACCTCGGCATCGCGCAGGATGCGGCGCTCGTGCCCCAGGCGCGCGAGGGTGCCGGCCACCGATTGGAAGAGTTCGGCGCACTCGGCGCAGTCCTGGCAGTGGGCGCGCAGGCTGCGGTGCTCCGACGCGGGCAGGTTGCCGCTGGCGAAGCGGCGTACCTGTTCCTGGGCGGTCTGGCAGTCGGGGGCAGTCATGACGTTGGCACCAGCGGGTGCCATCGGCCGGCATCGCCGGAAGCTGGAGCGGATTCTGGCCAGGGCCGGCGGGCCCTTCCCAGGTGCGGGTAGGGGCGGTGCGGGCC
Source organism: Planctomycetota bacterium (assembly GCA_041398705.1). Lineage (GTDB taxonomy): Bacteria > Planctomycetota > UBA1135 > UBA1135 > NORP259. The sequence continues at coordinate 16,395 of JAWKUI010000015.1, forward strand.
TGGGCGGTGCCCCCCTCCCCCCCACGATCCGCACGCTCACGCGAGACGCCGGGCCCCGGTGCGGATGCGCACCAAGCTCGACTCCCGCCCGAGCAACGCCATGGACTCGAACAAGTCGGGCCCCCCGGCCATGCCGGTCAGCGCTAGGCGCAGCGGCTGGAACAGGTCGGGGATCTTCGCCCCACGCTCGCCAATCCAGTGTTTGGTGGCGCCCGCCAGGTCCTCGCCATCGAGGGCTCCCGCCTCGAGCGCATCGGCGTAGGCGTTCAGCATGTCCGCCGCACCGGCCCGCTTGCGCGCACCCGCTTCGGCTTTCTCCTCGTACACGACTTCCGCATCGGGTTGGAAGAAGAAGCCCGCGGCGGCGGGGAAATCCCCATACAGGGTGAGGCGCTCGCGCACCGCCCCCACGACCTCTTGGAACCACGGCCAACGGGCGCGCAGGTCTTCGGCGCTAAGCAGACCCGCCGCCTGGGCGTGCGGGGCCACGTGGCGCGCGAGGGTTTCGGCATCCTCGCGGCGCAGGTACTCGCCCGCCATCCAACGGAACTTGTCGGGGTCGAACACCGCACCCGCCTTCGACACATTGCGGATGTCGAAATGCGCGAGCAGGTCGTCGCGCGTGAACAGATCGGTCTCCCCGTCGAGGGCCCAACCTTGCAACGCGAGGAAGTTCACGATCGCCTCGCGCGGGTACCCCTTCTCCTGATAGTCGGACAAGGCGGTATCGCCGGTGCGTTTGCTGAGTTTCTTGCGGTCGGTGCCGAGCATCAGCGGCAGGTGCGCAAACGCGGGCACCGGGTAGTCGAGCGCCGCGTACAGCAGGATCTGCTTGGGCGTATTGACCAGGTGCTCCTCGCCGCGGAACACGTGGCTGATGCACATGTCCACGTCGTCGCACACCACGACGAAGTTGTAGGTGGGCGCTTCCCCGCCGCGGCGCACCATGACCCAATCGTCGATCTCGTGGTGCGGGATCGTGACGGTGCCGCGGATCAGGTCGTCGAAGGTGGTTTCGCCGTCGGGGATGCGGAAGCGGATCGCGAAGGGTTCCCCCGCCGCCGCCCGCCGGGCGGACTCGGCGGCGTCGAGGTTCCGGTCGCCGCCGCGATAGGCCACACGCTGTTTGCGCGCCTCCTGCTCGGCGCGCCAGGAATCGAGTTCCTCCGCCGTGGAGAAGTCGCGATAGGCGTGGCCGCTCGCGATCAACTGCTGGGCGAGCTCCAGGTGCCGCGCCACGCGTTCGCTCTGCCGGTACGGCGCGTAGGGGCCGGGGCGGTCGGGGCCTTCGTCCCAATCGAGTCCCAGCCAGGTGAGCCCTTCGAGGATCGCGCGCTCGCTCGCTGCGGTGTTGCGATCGTGATCGGTGTCCTCGATGCGCAGGATGAACTTGCCGCCGAAACGCCGGGCGTAGGCCCAGTTGAACAAGGCGGTACGGCACAGGCCGAGGTGCACGGTGCCGGTGGGACTGGGGGCGATGCGGACGCGGATCGGCTGGCTCATGGCGGACAATCGGGGCAGTTGGGGCGACCAGGATAGGCCGGGTGGCGGCTAGGGCTCCAGGACTGCCGCCGAAAACCCGCGGCGGGGGCCAGACCCCCGTTGCCGCCGGGGGGAATCGGCCCCCCCGGCCACGGGAATTGCTTGGGGGCAGGTCCTAGGATGACCGGATGACCCAGAAACTCGACCTCGAAACCATCCGCCGGCTGCCGAAGGTCAGCCTGCACGACCACCTGGACGGCAGCCTGCGGCCCGCCACCATTCTCGAGCTCGCCGATGCCAAGGGGTACGAGGGCCTGCCCGAACGGGACCCTGCGGCCCTCGCCACCTGGTTCGCCCGCGGCGCCGACCGCGGCAGCCTGCCCCTGTACCTCGAAGGGTTCGCCCACACCATCGCGGTGATGCAGAGCGCCGATGCCCTCGAACGCGTGGCCTACGAATACGCCGAAGACATGCACGCGGACGGCGTGGTGTACTTCGAAGTGCGTTTCGCCCCCCACTTCCACACCGCGGAGGGCCTCGGGCTCGACGCCGTGCTCGAAGCCGTGCTCGCGGGCCTCGCCCGGGGCAAACGCGACTTCGGCGTGGAATCGAGCGTGATCGTGTGCGCGCTGCGCAACCAGTCCCCCGAACTCTCGCTCAAACTCGCCGAACTGGCCGCGTCGTGGATGGACCGCGGCGTGTGCGGCTTCGACCTGGCCGGCGAAGAGGCCGGGCACCCCGCTAAGGAACACCTGGCGGCGTTCCAACTGATCAAGCGCCGCAACGGCTCGATCACGATCCACGCGGGCGAGGGATTCGGCCCCGAGAGCATTTGGCAGGCCCTGCAGTTCTGCGGCGCCCACCGCATCGGCCACGGCACGCGCCTCATCGAGGACATGGCGGTGTACGAAGGCAAGGTGATCCAGTCGGGTAGTCTGGCGCGCTACGTGCTCGACCACCGCATCCCGATCGAGATCTGCCTGTCGAGCAACGTGCACACCGGCGCGTGCAAGAGCCTGGCGGAGCACCCCTTCCCCCACTTCCTGCGCGAGGGGTACCGCGTCTGCCTGAACACGGACAACCGGTTGATGAGCAACACGACCCTCAGCCGCGAGTACCTACTGGCGGTGGAGACCTTCGGCCTCGAACTCAAGGACCTCGAACGCCTCTCGGTCAACGCGATGAACGCGGCGTTCCATCCCTACGAACCGCGCAAGCGCCTGGTGGACGAAAAGATCGTGCCGCCCTACCTCGCGGCGCGGGGAGCCTGATCCATGCGCGTCGATGACCGCACGCCGCTCGGCCTCTTCGGACGGCTGTTGTTCGTGCACCTTCCAAGCCGCGTGCTCGAGGGCAACGCCCTAGGGGACGCGAGCCTGCGCGAGCTGGCGCTCTACGTGCCCCCCGGTGTCACGAACGATCCCGTGCCCGCGACCCTGCTGCTCTCGGCGTTCACCGGCACGCCCGCCCCCCTCTGGGAAAGCCACCCGTGGAAACGCGGTGCCCTGTGGACCTGGGATGCCGCCATCGCCCGCGGCGACGCGCCGCCCATGGCCCTGGTGATGCCCGACACGTTCACGCGGATGGGCGGCAGCCAGTTCGTGAACTCCAGCGCCACCGGTCGCTGGCAGGACTACGTTCTGCAGGAAGTCCTGCCTGCCGCCTGCGCCCACGCGCCGATCGACCCAAAGCGGATAGCGGCGGCGGGCAAGAGTTCGGGCGGCTTCGGTGCCCTGCACCTGTGCATGCAGTCGCCCGGGACGTTCCGCGCGGTGGCTTCGATCGCCGGCGATTGCCACTTCGAGTACGGCTATGGCAGCGAGTTCCTGGCGGCGGCGCGGGGACTCGCCGCGCACGGCGGAGACCCCCGCGCTTTCCTGGACAAGTTCTATGAAACGTCCGACCTGGGCGGCGATGGGCACGCGGTGCTCAACCTGCTGGCCATGTCCGCGTGTTATTCCCCGAATCCGGCGAATCCGCTGGGCTTTGATCTCCCCATCGATCTCCGCACCGGCGCGCGTATCGACGCGGTCTGGCAGCGTTGGCTCGCGTTCGACCCGGTGATTGCCTGCGCCGCATACCCCGGTGCTTTGACCGCGCTCGACCTGCTCTACCTGGAAGCGGGCAGCAAGGACGAGTTCCATTTGCAGTTCAGCCTGCGCATCCTCGTCGAGCGGCTGCGCGACCTGGGTATCGCCTGCGAGCACGTGGAGTTCGAGGGGGGCCACTTCGGGATGGATCGGCGCTTCGCCGAGGTGCTGCCGCGTCTGGCCCGGGCCCTGCATGGCGGGCCGCAAGCGAACTGAGACAGGGCGCGCCCCGAAAGCGGATCTTGCCGGGTCGGGATCTTCCCGGGCCGGCCTTCCGCTACACTGGGCCCCGTGCAGCTCCTCCCCCCCGGAAGCGATTCCCGGTGGCCGGCCCTGGGTGACCAGATCGGGCCGTGGGTACTCGCACGGGACTACAAGTTGGAGGGCTCGGGCGAGATGTTCGTCGCCCGGCGCGCGGACGGTGCGTTCCAACGCGAGGTGCTGATCACCTTCCTGCGCCCCGACGCCAGCCGCCCCAACGCGCGGCAGATCTTCGAGGCGGAGGTCGAACTCCAGGCCAAACTCGACCACCCCGGCATCGCCAAGGTCTTCGGCGCGGGCAACACCGAAGGCGGAGTGCCGTACCTGGTGACGGAGTACCTGCCGGGGGAAGACATCGAGGTGCACTGCGACCGGGAGCAGGCTCCCTTCGTCGAACGCATCCGCCTCTTCCGGCTCGTTTGCGAGGCGCTGCAACACGCCCACGACCGGGGCATCGTTGGCATCAACCTGCAGGCGAACAACGTGCACTTGATGCCGGATGGCAGCGTGCGCCTGGTCGTGTATGGCTTGGCCCAGTCCAACGGGGAATTCGCAACCGCGCCGAATTGGCCGGAGTACGCGCGCGACTATGCGAGCCCCGAGCAATGGCGCGGCGAACGGGCGGACCAGGCGAGCGACGTCTACGCGCTCGGCGTGCTGCTGCACCTGCTGCTGGCGGGGTTCCTGCCCTACGACTACCGTGGCCTGACCCCTGCGGAAGCCTCGCGCGTTGCAAACGAGGAGATCCCGAGCTGGACCAGCGAACGGGTGCCGTACCACGCCCCGCCTGGGGCCGCCGCGGATCGTGGGTGCAGTGCGAAGCAACTCGTGCAATCGCTGTCGGGGGACCTCGACCGCATCCTGGCCAAAGCCCTGTCGATCGCGCCGCGCAGCCGGTACTCGAGCCCCGCCGAGTTGGCGGAGGATCTCGACCGGCACCTGAATGGTCAACCGATCCGCGCCCGGGGCCGTGCCCCCTTGTACCGATTGCGCCGCGGCCTCACCCGGCACCGCACGGCCCTGGCCGTGGTGCTCGTGATCGCCGCCAGCCTCGTCTGGGCCCTGCGCGCCAGCTTCCACAGCGCGCAGCGGGCCGAAATGGCGCTCGTGGAGGCTCAACAGGCGCGCGAGGAATCCGAGGCCCAGGGCAACCGCCTGCGCGAACTGTGCATCCGGTTCCTGACCGAACTCGGGCCATCGATGCAAGGTCGCAAGGGACTCGACGAAGCCCGCCGCTACCTGCTGTACGTCGGCGCAAACCTGCTCGACTACCTGCGCGAGGCGGGCTACGAGGATCGGCGCCTGCGCGTGCAGATCGCGCGGTCGTACGCGCAGCTGGCCGACGCGGACTGGATGGCGCGCGACCGCGCCAGCCAATACCGCACTCCGGATTCCGTGCGCAAGGCGCGGGAAGTCGCCGCGAGCCTGATGCCGCCTGGGGACGACCCCCTGGGCCGAGAGATCATGGAAGCCTGGGCGCGCAGCACCCGGTCGGCGGTCTGGTTCGCCTCCTACGAACAGAACCTGCCCGAACTGCGCCAATGGGTCGCCGACGCCGATGCCTTGCTCACCGCTTCCGGCCGCGATGTGAACAGCCTCTCGGTGATCATCGATTCGATGCGCATGGAGTGGCGCCGTACGTGGCTCGAGTCGGAACTGAAGTTCGAAGAGGCGATGGAGGCCTGGGATGTGGCGCGCCTGCGCTCGAAGATCTCCACGCAACCGGACCTCGCTCCCTTCCTCCTGGCTGACCTCTCGCGCATGGAGAGCCTGCGCGCAGAACTTCTCGTGCGCGACTACCGCGAAGAAGAAGCCCTGTTCGAACTGCCGACCCTCGTCTACCAGTTGCGCGACGAAGCCCGCTCGCACCAGCCCCCCATCCGCGACCTGATCCAGGCCGAGTGCAACGCCTGGGTCCTGCTGGCCCTGGCCCGGGCGCGCAGCGGCTTGTCCCCGGGCGATGCCGTAGATGAAGGCCTGGATAGCCTGCGGCGCTTCGAGGAGGCCCTGGACACCGGCCAATCCTCGAGCGAAGCCGGCGCCTTGCTGCACATGGCGTTTGCCGAGTGCTACTGGACCATGGGCCCCGAAAACCTGGCCCTGGCCACCGGCCACCTGGAAACCAGCATCGAGCAGTGGAAACAACTGCTGCGCAGCGGCGCGCGTTGGCCCCAGTATCAACTGAAGCTCGTCGCGGCCCTCGAACTACTGGCCCGCATCCAACGCGACGGCAGCACCTTGGGTTCGGCCAGCCGCACCTTGGCCGAGGCCTACGACCGCCTCGGCGACCTGCCCTCCCCGGCCTCCGACAGCCCGATCGCGGTCTGGTTGCGGTTAGAGCTCGACTTGATCGCCCGCTCCCTGCCCGACCAGCAAGAACGCGCGCCTTGGGCGGGCATCCAAGAACGCCTGGCCGACCTGGAACGTCGCGGGATCAGCAGCCGCTGGTTGCTGCACGCGCGCCGCCAGATCCAGGACCAGCAGGAGCGGGAACAGCGATGAGCCCCGATCCCCTGCTTTCGATCCTCGAAGGGGCCCTCGAACGGGAGGGCGCCGAGCGCGAGCAGTTCGTGGAATCGAGCTGCGCCGGCGATGCGGAACTGCTCGCCAAGGTGCGCAAACTGCTCGCCGAAGAAGCCAAGGGCGACGACTGGAATCTGACCCGCTCGCGCAGCCTGCTCTCGCCCCTGTTCTCTTCGGCGCACTTCCCCCTGCTCGGCACGCGCCTCGGTCCCTGGAAACTGGTGCGGGTCCTGGGCGAAGGCGGCATGGGCACGGTGTACCAGGGCGAACGGGCCGACGAGGCCTACGCCCAGACCGTGGCGATCAAGGTCATTCGCAGCGACGTGCAGCAGAGCGCGATGCTCGAACGCTTCGATCAAGAGCGCCAGATCCACGCCGCCCTCGACCACCCCGCCATCGCCACCCTGCTCGACGCGGGCCGCAGCGACAGCGGTTCGCCGTACTTCGTGATGGAGTACGTGCAGGGCCAGCGCATCGACGAGTACTGCGACAACCAGGACCTCGATGCAGCGGAACGCATCCGCCTGTTCCTCAAGCTCGCCAAGGTCGTGCACGACACCCACGCCTTGGGCATCGTGCACCGGGACCTCAAACCGAGCAACGTGATGGTCGAGCCCGGCGGCCAGATCAAACTGCTCGATTTCGGCGTAGCACTGGTGCTCGGCGGCGGCGACGGGGCGGTCACCCTGCCCTTCGTGACCCCCGCGTATTCGGCGCCCGAGAACATGCGGGGCGAAGAAGTCACGCGGGCGGGCGACCAGTACTCGCTGGCAGTGATCCTGCAGGAGCTCTTGACCGAACGGCGGCCCAACACCGGACCGGCGGGCAAGGACGCCGGGCCCGCGCGCCTGCGACGCGGCACCCTCGTCGGCTATTCGGATCGCAGCCGCTTCCTGCTCGACCTGGAAGCGATCCTCCGCCGCGCCCTGGCCGACGAACCGCGCGACCGGTACGCCTCGGTGGCGGAGTTCGCGTCCGACCTGGAGAACCTGCTCGACGGGGTCCCTGTGGCGGCGCGGCCCAGCACGCGTATGCAGCGCACGTGGCGCAGCCTTCGGCCCCATCTGTGGACGGTGGCCGGCCTGCTGCTCGTGCTCGGTACCCTCTTGGCCAGCATTGCGTACACCCAGATCAAGGGTCGCCAATACCGCCGTGCCCTGGCCGATGCGCAGCAGGCGCGCCAGCACTCGGAAGCCAACACCCGCGAGCTCGAACGATTCGCCAAGGAGATCCTGCAGGGTCTCGAAGGGCGCCTGCGCGGTGCGCCCGATGCCCATACCCTGCGGGAACGGCTGCTCGCGATCGGCACGGACTTCTTCGGGGAGTCCGGCGATCCGGGATCGGTGCCGGCCGGGCTTTTGATGACGGTGCTCGATTCGTACCACTTCCTCGCGCTGCTGCGCCTCAACCCGATGGACGGCGGGCCGACCCGCATCCGCGAAGCGCGCGATGCGTACGGCAAGGCCATGGCCCTCCTGCCGCACCTCGAAGCGAGCGAACCCGCCCGGGGCCGGGAGATGCACGCGCTGCTGAACCTCGACCTCGGGGCGATGGAGACCGACCAGTTGCAACTCAGCCACGGGTACGCCCTGCTCCAGGAAGCCCTGAAACTCCTGGCGGGCGGCCCCCAGGACCACCGGCCCGCCCAGTTCCAGCGCCTGCGTGCCTATGTGGCCATGGCCGAAAACCGCATGCTGGCGGAGGACGGACCCGCGGCCCGGGACGCCCTCAAGAAGTTCGGCACCGAATACAAGGAACTGGGCAAACCCCGGGACATCTCCGACGCGTTCCTGATGGGCTCGAGCCACATCAACCTGTTGCATGCCACCATGGTCTGGCACCGGCTTGGGGACAGGGAGGAAGCCCGGCGCTGGTATCAGCTCGTGGCCGAACAACCCTGGTCCCACCCCGGCCAGGGCAACCCGAGCGTGTCGAACACCGTAGGCCGCCTCCAGCGGTTGCGGTTGGATTGGTTGTACGGCGACGAGGCCTTGCGCGCCTCCGTGTTGGACCAGGTGCAGCAGGTGCTCGGTGTGCTCGAGCGGGCTCCGGTCGAACAGACCCGCTACCCCGAGGGCGCCGCGCGCCTCTTTGCCCTGCGCGCCCGCATCCTCGCCGACCAAGGCGAACACGCCGATTCCCAGGCCGCCTACGCCGACGCCTTCCGCATGTGGCGCTTCTGCATCCGCCAGGACCCGGACAACGCCGCGGTCAAGTACGAGATGACCATGGGCCTGCTCGAATGCGCCGAGGACCGCAAGAATTGGGACGCGGACCCGATCGAACTGCAGGCCATCTGGGAAGAAGCCCGCGCCCACCTCGAAGGACTGCGCCGTCTCGAAGTCGATGCGCCGTTCGTCGAACGCCAGATCCTGCGCTTGGAAGCCCGCCGCCGGCAGGTGCTCGAAGTCAAACCGAACGGGCGCTGAGGCGCGCCTAGAGATCACCCAGTCGATCGCGCAGCCACATGCGAGCGGCTTTCCAGCGGCGTTCGACGGTGGCTGGCGAACGGTCGAGCACGCGGGCGGTCTCTTCGATGGTCAGGCCGCCGAAGAAGCGCAGCTCGACTAGCTTGGCCAATTCCGAATCGGCTTCGGCCAGTTGTTCAAGGCAATCGTGCAGGGCGAGCACGTCGAGCGATTGTTCTTCGAAGGACGCGACGACCTGGTCCAGGGGCACCGGACTTTCGGCCCCCCCGCGTTTGGCGGCGTTGCGGCGGCGCGCATGGTCGACCAGCACGTTGCGCATGGCGCGGGCGGCGACGCGGATGAAGTGCTGGCGGTCCTGCCAGTGCGGGGTCTCTTCGCTGCCGAGCAGACGGAGGTAGGCCTCGTGCACCAGGGCCGTGGGTTGCAGGGTGTGCTCGTGGCGCTCGGAGCGCATGCAGGAGCCCGCCACCCGCCGCAGCTCGGCGTACACGAAGGGCAATAACTCTTCCCCTGCGGATTCATCACCCGCGGAAAGGCGCGCCAGCAGACGGGTCGCTTCTTGGGGGGCAGAGCTCATGGGGGCAGGTCTGCCCGGATTCTACCCCGGCCAGCCCCCCCGGGCAGCCCCCCTCCCCAAAAGGCGTGAATGGGGCCCCAGGGCGGGCGTACACTGGGCGCCGTCTGGGCCTTACGCGTCCCGAACGGAGAATCCCATGCTCGCCCTTTTTGAAACCTGGTCCGCCCAAAGCCTCTTTGTCATGTGCGCCCTGGTGGGCGGCGGGGTGCTCTCCCTGCAGCTCGTCCTTTTGCTCTTCGGCGTCGGCGTCGATGCGGATGTGGACCTGGACATGCACGAAGGCGACGGCATGGGTTTCCTGTCGATCCGCACCCTGTCCACCCTGATCGCCACCTTCGGCCTAGTCGGTTGGTGGGCCCTCGACAACGGCTACACGACTGGCACCGCGAGCCTCTTCGGCATCCTGGCCGGCCTCGTGATGATGGCGCTGGTCGCCTGGTTGTTCTCGCTGCAAAGCAAGCTGACCCAGGAAGGCAACGTCGATCCCGCCGGCGCGGTCGGGCGCACCGCCTTGGTGTACCTACGCGTGCCCGCCGTCCATGAAGGTCCCGGCAAGATCACCGTGGAGTTGCAAGGCCGCACCCACGAGTTCTCCGCAGTCACCTCGGGCGCCGCGATCCCCACCGGCGCCGAAGTGCGCATCGTGCGCCAGGTGGCCGAAACGACCTTCGAAGTCGAACCCGCCTGAGCGACGACTCCCGCGCCAAGCGGCACACCCAAACCACCACCCGGCCCACCGCCGGGTCGCTCCAAGCTTCCCCCACAAACCGAACGTCCCCCCTCCGACTCATCGATGATGTCCCTCTACTTCGCCCAAATCCCCGTAGGACCCGAGCTGCTGATCCCGCTCCTGGTGATCGTCATCCTGGCGGGTTTCCTGCTGATCCTCATGCAGCGCTACAAGCGCTGCCCATCGAACAAGATCCTGGTGATCTACGGCCGCACCGGCAAGGGCCAGACCGCCAAGACCCTGCACGGCGGCGGCGCGTTCGTCTGGCCGCTGATCCAGAGTTACGAATACCTCTCGCTGGATCCGATCCAGATCGAGATCCCCCTGCAGGGCGCCCTTTCACTGGAGAACATCCGCGTCTCGGTCCCCAGCGTGTTCACCGTCGCCATCGGCACCGAGCCGGGCATCATGAACAACGCCGCGGTGCGCCTCTTGTCCCTGTCGCGCGGTGAGGTCATGAAACAGGCCGAGGACATCATCTTCGGCCAGTTGCGCCAAGTGATTGCGTCGATGCGCATCGAGGAGATCAACAAGGACCGCGACGTGTTCCTGTCCAAGGTGCAGCAGAGTCTGGAACCCGAACTCTCGAAGATCGGCCTCGTGCTGATCAACGTGAACATCAAGGACATCACCGACGAGTCCGGCTACATCGAAGCTATCGGCCGTAAGGCGGCGTCGGAGGCCATCAACCAGGCCGAGATCGACGTGGCGAAGCAGGAACAGCTCGGCGCGATCGGTGTGGCCGAAGCCGACAAGGAACGCTCGATCCGCGTGGCCGACCTCGAACGGGTGCGGGACGTGGGTACCAAGTCCGCCGAACGGGACCGGAGCGTCGAGATCGCCGAACTGGAGCGCGACCGCGTGATCGGTGAGAAAAAAGCCGAGTTCGCCCGGGAGTCCGCCGTGCGCGACGCCCAGCGCCAGATGCGCATCGAGGTCTCCGAAGCCGATGCCAAAGCCGTGACCGGCGAGAACGAAGCGAAGGCCCAGGTGGCCAAGGCCAACGCCGAGCTGCAGGTCCAGGAGGCCAACGCCTTCCAGATCGGTGAAACCCGCCACCGCGAAGCCAAAGCCGCGGTGCTCGAAGCCGAATACCTGGCCCAGGCCAAAGCCGCCGAGGCCCAGGCCAAGAAGATCGAAGCCGAGAAACGCGCCGAACTCGAAGCGACGGCCCGCGCCGCCAAGGCCCAGACCATCGTCGACGCCGAAGCCGCTGCCGAGCGCGCGCGCATCGAAGCCGAAGGTCAGGCCGCGGCCCAGTTCGCCCGCCTCGAAGCCGAAGCCCGCGGCCAGTACGAGATCCTCGCCAAGAAGGGTCAGGGTATGCGCGAGATCATCGAATCCTGTGGCGGCGCCGACCAGGCCTTCCGCATGTTGATGCTCGAGCACATCGACCACATCGCCGAAACCGCTGCGCAAGCGATCGCGAACATCAAGTTCGACAAGATCGTGGTCTGGGACGGCGCCGGTGGCGGTGGCGAGAACGGGGGTTCGGGCACCAGCCGCTTCCTGCGCGGCCTCGCCGGCTCCCTGCCCCCCGCCCTGCAGATGATGAAAGACATCGGTGGCGTGGAGATGCCCGAGTACTTCGGCAAGCTGGTCGATCCGGACGCGCCGGCCACCGGCAAGGGCTCCGAAGGCGACGCAGAAGAAGGCGGCAAGAAGGGCTCCACCCCGCGCAAGTAGGCACGGACCCGATAGCGCATTGGCCGCCCCGCACCGCACCGCGCCCCGGTGCGGGGCGGGGCGGCTTGCGTGGGTGCCAGTTCCATTCCCGGCCCCTCCGGCAGCGATCCCCCGCGCCGCGTTTCGGCTGCGGAAGGACTTGTTGGCGCGCCGGACCGCGATGGAATCGTGCCTCCCATGCAGCGATGCGCAAAGGATCCCACGCGGGTCCCCCACGCCCCGGCCGCGATGGCCGCCCTGTCATTCCGCCGCGCAACTCCTGCCCAGCCTTCTCCTGGCTCCCGCGCGCGCTACACTGCCCGCCATGTCCTCCCCGGTTACGATCCAGCAGGCGACCTTCGGCTACGGCGGGCGCGCGGTGATCACCGGTGTGGATCTCGAGTTGCGGCCGGGCGAAGTGCTCGGCATCGCCGGACCCAACGGCGCGGGCAAAACCACCCTCTTCCGCGGCATCCTCGGCCTGATCCGGCCGCAGCAGGGCCGGGTGCAGCGCCTGGCGCGCGCCATCGGTTACGTGCCGCAAAAGGAAGTGCTCGACAGCCTCTATCCGCTGAGTGTGCTCGAGGTGGTCTGCATGGGCGCCGCCGGGCGGCTGCGTGGTCTACGTCGCTACTCCGCCGCCGAACGGGACGCGGCGCGCGCCAACCTGGAGCGGGTAGGCCTCGCCGACCTGCTCTCTCGCCCCTACGCCAGCCTGTCCGGGGGCCAACGCCAACGCGTGCTGGTGGCCCGGGCGCTGATGGTCGAACCCGACCTGCTGCTGCTCGACGAACCCACCTCCGGGGTCGACGAGGTGGCGGCGGAGGTGATCGGCAACCTGCTGGTCGAGCTCGCCGGCGATGGCGTGGCCGTGGCCCTGGTCTCCCACGACCTGGACCTGCTGCGCCGCATCTGCGCACGCGTCGCGTGGGTCGCCGCCGGGACCGTGCGCGTGGCGCCGCCCGCCGAGGTCCTGCCCCACGGCCCCGAAACCTGCCCCGCGGAAGGCCACGCCTGACATGGACTTCTCCACCGCCCTCGAACTCTTCGGCCTCGCGATCGCCGCCACGCTGATCGCCGGCTGGATCGTGCCCGCGGTGGGCGGATTCCTCTATCTGCGCCGCACGAGCTTCTACGGCCTCGCCCTGCCGCAACTCGCCGCCTGCGGCGTGGCCGCGGGGTTCGCCGCCATGCCCTGGTGGATCGCCCACGTGGGCCTCGGCGACCTGGATCTGATGGAGGCGATGGAGGACACCCACGCGGTGATGAACTATCACCTCTCGTGGGCCACGCTGTTCACCTCCGCCGGATTGGGCCTGCTGGTCTTCCTCGGCCGTTTCCCTGGCTCCGAGGTCGCCCGTGTGGCGGGCCTGTTCGTGCTCGCCAGCGCCGCGACGGTGATCTTCGCCCACCTGTCTCCCACCGGCGAGATCTTCGTTTCCGAGTTGCTGCGCGGCGAAGTGCTCTCCGTCGGCCGCCACGAGCTCGAAACCCTGGCGGTGACCCTGGGCCTGGGATACCTAGCCCTACAGTGGCTGCGCAACGACCTGCTGCTCGTGAGTTACGACCGCGAGACCGCGCGGGTGCTCGGCAAACGCGTCACCCTGCTCGAAGCCGTGCTCGCCGTGATCCTCGCGGGCACCGTGGCGGCGGGCACCATGACCGTGGGTCCGGTGGTGCTGTTCGGGTTGCTCGTGCTGCCGCCCATTGCGGCCCGTCCGTTCGCGCGCTCCACCGCGGGCTTCCTCTGGATCGCCAGCACCTTCGGCCTGGTGAGCTCCGCCGCCGGCCTGTGGATCTCGTTCCACTACGACCTGCCCTTGGGTCCCTGCGTCGTGCTCGCCGCGGGTTTGGCGACCGTACCCGGCTGGGTCTTCGCGCGCCTGCGCGGAACCCACGCCTGATTCCGCGTTACGCGCCGTGTCGCGCTTCGACCACGGTGCGGATGCCGCCGCGCACGTAGAAGTCCCCTTCGACGGTCATCGAGCGCGGCGCGACCGCGGCGACGAGGTCATCGAGGATGCGGTTGGTGACCGCCTCGTGGAAGGCGCCTTCGTCGCGGTAGGACCACAGGTAGAGCTTGAGGCTCTTCAGCTCGACGCACGTCTCCGCGGGCACGTAGCGGATGCGGATGGTGGCGAAGTCGGGCTGGCCGGTTTTCGGGCACACGCAGGTGAACTCCGGGCACTCGAAGCGGATCTCGTAGTTGCGGCCGGGGGCGGGGTTCGGGAAGGTGTCGAGGGACTTCTGGGGCTGGGTGCTCATGTCGGTCGGCGTTCGGGGCGCGCCAGCATCCCGCCTGCGAGCGCCCGGGTCAAGCACCCAAAGCCCGCTCAGCGCGTCAGCTGACGGCGCCCGCGGGCCACAGCCAACGCCACCCCGTCCCGCCGCACCTGCAGGCGCCACACGAGCGGTCCTCCACCTTGTTCGAGCCGCTGTTCGGCCCAAGCCGCCAGGCCCGGTGCGTTGAGGCGCCCGCGCTGCGAACGGCCGAGCTCGAAACCGCTCGACTCCATGGTTGCGAGGTCGAGCCAGTCGAGGAACCACTCGCCCGAAGCCAGGTTCGCATCCTCGCCGGTGCTCGCCACGTCGAAGGCCCAGTCGTCCTCCACGCGCCGCGGCACCACCTCCGGCGGCAGGGCCTTAGGTCCGCGCAGCACGCGCACCGTCGTCGGCGGAATCGCCACACCAGGCACCCAAAGCCCCTGGATCTCGCCCGCGAGCAACCAGCCCACCTGGCGGCCCAGATCGAAGTGCGCCCGCGCGCCGCCCTCCGGCGCCGGCAACCAGGTGCCGAGCACCTCGGCCTGGGGCAGGTCCTTTGTGCTCGCTTTCCAGCGCAGCACCGGCGGTTCCCCGGTGCCTTGTACGATCTCCCCCTGCCACTCGAGCACGACGTAGCGGTAGCTGAGCGCGGGGAACGGCTCGGCGAGATCCTGCGCGAGGCCGTCGAGCACGAGCGGGCGCGTAGTGGATGGGAACGGCCGCAGGCGCCAGCCGTCCGCCAGGGGTTCGCCTTCGTGGTGCACCTGGCTCGCCGGCGGCAACACGGTCAGACCGCGTTGGCACAGGCGGCGGAATTCGGGTTCCGCGCTGAACAACGCCAAGGCCTGATCGCTGCCGCCTCCAACCCACGCGGCAGGCGTGCGCGCGCCTTCGCCGCGGGCGAACAACGGATGCAACAGGAACGGCAGGGCCGCGCCCGCGGTGTCGACCCCGGCCACTTGCATGGGCGGATCGAGCAGGAAGTAGCCGCGCCCATCGCCGTCGCGCTCCGCCATCTCCACCAGGTTGCGGCGCAGGTCGGTGAGCAGGTCCGCCGCGCGCTCAAAGGGTCGCGCGTGGCCGCGGCCGAGCAGGGCAAAGGCGATGCAGACCAGGGTCGGCACCAGCGTGCGGCGGATGCCGTGGATCGCCGTGGCCGCGATGGCGGAACCGGTGGCCATGACGATCGTCGCGGGGAACAGCACCTGGGCGCCGCGCAGGCTTTCGGGTTCGACGCGGCGGCCGATCGAAAGGGCTTCCACCAGGATCAGCGAAATCGCCCAACCGAGCAGGATGCGGCCCCAGAGGCGCGGCGCGCTGCGGGCGGCGACAAAACCGGGATGCAGGGCGAGCAGCAACGCGATCACCGCCAAGGCATACCCCACCTTGCCGATGCCGTAGGTATCCACCGGCAGCAAGAGCACCCCGAGCTTTTCGAGCGCGAGCGCGATGCCGTCGAGTTGCGGCAACGAAGTGAGCTGCGGGCCGAGGGTGGCGGGCGCGTAGCGGGTGCGCACGAGCCATTCGATGGAGACCAGCGCGAAACACGCCGCGGCGATCACCCCCGCGGTGCGCAGGCGACGGCCCACGGCGCGATGGCGGCGAGCAGAGAGGAATTCGAGCAGGCCCGCCAGGGGCGGCAGCAGGTAGGCGATGCGGCCGGCGAAGGCAGCCACCAGTGCCAAGGCGATCGCCACGCCCATCGCCCGCGGGGTGCGTCCCTGGCGCGCGCGCAGGAACGCCGACATGGCCAGGGCCCCGGCCGCGGCGGCGATCAACTCGCCGCGCTCGGCCACGCGCGCCACGGTGCTCACCCCGAGGGGATGCAGGAACAAGAACAGCCCCGCCGTGACCCCCGCGCTGCGCGCCTGCTCGGCGCCGAGGAAGGGCTGCAGGGCCTGGCGCAGCACTGCGCGCAGACCGAACGAAGCCACCAGCAGCAGCGCGATGTTCTCGAGGCGCAGGATCATTACCCCGCCTTCGCTCCACACCGGCTCCACCGACCCGCCCTTTGCCGCCCACAGCCACTGGCTGGCGTAGAGGGACAGAGCCGCCAGGGGCCGGCCGTCGGTCTCGGGCACGCGGAACCACTCCGGCCACGTGCCCGACCATCCCGCGACCGCCGCGAGCGCGCTGAAATCGCCGCCGAACAGGCCGGCGGGCAGCAGGGGCGCGTAGACGTACAGCGCCAGGGCCATCACCAGGAGCAGGATGGCGAACTGTCGGGGGCGCTGGGACATGGGCGCACAGTCTAGCCCGCTTCGCGCGCCGATCTGCGCCCCGGTCGAAGCCAAATCCGGCCCTGGGAGGCCCGTAGGGCCGAGCCGGCGCGCCCATCGGGCCGGAATGACGCGGGACCCCGGCCCCGCCACCGCCCGATGGGTTGGCCCGGAGTCCGCCGTGCGCTACAAAGGCATTCGACCGCCCCCAACGACGGAGCCCCCATGATCGACACCTTCCGCCCCCTCCTCGACGCCGCCCAGGGCGTGGACCTCTCGGACCCCAAAGCCGCCGAAGCCGAACTGGCCCGCCGCTTCGACCCGACCGGCCCTGCCGCCCGCGCCTTGAACGAAGCCTTGATCGGCCTGCTCGACGGCGGCCAGATCTGCGCCAACGGCGAATTGCCGGTGCGCTGGGGCCGCGTCACCAAAGCCACGCCCGAATCCTCCGACTTCTCCATCGACGTGGTCCTGATGGACGGCGCCGGCCCGCGCCACCGCCACCCCAATGGCGAAGTCGACTACTGCATCTCCCTCGACGGCAACCCCACCTTCGACGGCCGCCAGCCCGGTTGGGTGGTGTTCGGCCCCGACTCGGTGCACATCCCCACCGTGGCCGGCGGCCGCATGCTGATCGTCTACCTGTTGCCCCAAGGGGCGATGGAGTTCCTCAAGGCCTGACGCCAAGGCCCCGAAACAAGCCGAGGGGGCAGCACCGCCATGCGGTGCTGCCCCCTCGGCATTCAAAGCGGATGGGACCGCCGCCCTCTTCCTACTGGAAGGGAATCGCGATCGAGCCGGAGGTGTTGCTCACCCCCGGCAGGCCCGCATCGCGGAACCAGAACTGGAAGTGCCAGGTGCTTCCCGCCTGGATCGCCGTGCCCGGCACCAGGTTTTGGGTGTCCAGGATCCGGCCGGCGCGGCCGCCGCTATTGGCGCGCAGCAGCTGATCGTTCAACCGCAACAACCCCGCGCCCAGGCACAGGTTGCCGGCGCTGCCGCCAAAGGAAGGCACGAAGTCCGCGTTCGGCGACGCCAGGAAGAAGCCCAAGGAATCGCTCGCAACGTTGCTGCACGCGAGTTGCAAGTTGTTGTTCGAGGCCGCCGGATCGCCGTAGCCTCCGATGCCCGCAATCTGACCGGACGAGTTCGGGTTCGAGCTGCAAGGGAACGTCCCCAGGGGCATGGCGCACTGGGCCACCGAATCCGGCGCTCCGCAGTAACTCGCGATGTTCGGGTATGCGCCCATGTCCGAGCGAGAACCATCGGTATCCATTCGCGCTGGGTTGCCGGCATCGATCGCCGGCGACGCGGGCTGCAGGCGCCAATCCCCGCCGCCCCACATCAGGGGGTTCTCGGCCGAATTGCCCAGGCCCGCGTATCCGCCCTGCACCGTGCTGTATTCGATGACCGTACCCGCGGGAATGGTCGCTCCATGCAGGTCCCACAGGATGGAAGAGTCGAGCGTACTTCCCACCCCGAACAAGGTTATCGGTCCGCTGCCATCCGCGGAGCGCACCAAGGTGCAACGCTCGGCGCTCGCCATGCCATACCAGGCCAAACCGGCGACCGTGACGTCCGAATCGATCTCTTCGATGCAGGGGTTGCTGTCGAACAAGGTGCCCGCGAACTCTCCGGTGTTTCCAGGCGTCAAGTACACTGCCGCGCCTTCCTCCGCCGAATTCCAGCGGAAACGGCAATTCTCGAGCACCAGCGCCCCCTGGCCATAGATAGCGCCCCCGCGGGCACGGTTGTCGGCATACGGGGACCCATGGGAATCCACCGAGTTGCCCACGAAATCACAATCGGTGAGGGTGGCACCGCCCAGGAGATGCAGGGCACCGCCGTCACTGATCACCTCGGGCGGAGGGGAGGCATTGAAAATCGCGGCGCTCATCTTCGCGCGGTTGGAGTAAAACCGGCAGCCGTCGAAACTCACCGGGCCCGTAGCATGCACCGCGCCACCGAAGTGCCGACCGACAGTGCCATGGAAATGGTCGAGCACGGCGTTGCCTCGGAACTCGCAGTTCACGAAGGAACCGCTGCCCATGGCCACCGCACCGCCATACGCGTTCATGTTTGTATTGCCCATACTCAGCTGCCAATAGGAGAAATCCGAAACCCAAGCTCGGTTGCTGACGAACGTGCAGTCCGTCGCGGTCAGGGTCCCGGCATGCACCGCTCCGCCATATCCCGAGTAGGGTCCGATGCCGAACGCACCCAAAGCTTGATTGTTTTCAAACGTGCAACCTTGCAGCACGACGTGGTTTCCGAAGAGCGCCCCCCCTCGGTTGACATGGCTGCAACCAGAGAACAGGGAATCCGTCACCGTCGCCGTGCCGTCGACAAACACCAAACCACCGCCCTGATACCAGAAGGCGGGAGAATCATCATTGGTGCCCAAACCCTCGCCTTGGAACGTGCAGTTTTCGATCACGGCATCCGCGCCCGTCACGTGCAGGGCTCTGCCGGGGTACGCATTGCCGCCCACCGCGGGCACGTTGCAGAGCATGTTGCGGAACTCCACCGGCGCCGACCGGGATTCCACCAATCGGTGCGCTCCAGCCGGAGATCCCACCCAAATGCATCCGTCCAAGACAATCGAACCGTTTTCGGCCAGGACTTGAGACTCAGCCGAACAGCTGTACGTGCAGCCTGCGTTCTTTTGCAGGGTCACCCCGGAAAGTGCAGTCTGGCAATTTTCGAATGTCGCGAGCAGCCCATGGTGCGACTGGGAGAACCAAGGAAGGTTGCCCGGAACCCCCAACACACCACCGGTCACAACCACGGTGCTGTCCTGGCACCATAGACCCGCTCCTAGGCCAGCAAGACCTCCAGGAATCGCAGGCCAAAAGAGCGTGGCTTGGATACCCGAGTCGACAAGGGTGATGTTCGACCCTTCGGCATACACCGCCCCGCCATGGTGCAGCGCGGTTCCTTGCAGCTCGCAGTCGACGAAGGACACTGCGGAATCCACGGCATACAAGACTCCGCCAACCACTTGGGTTCCGGTGTCTTCCCCACCGCCGCCGAGCAATCGCAGACCGATCAGCGCAGCCCCCGCGCCCCCAACCTGATCCGCACGCACCAGCGCTTGCCCGCCGCTGCCGACCGCGTTCGCAACCCCCGGCCCTTGCACCGTCACCGTGCCAACGCCAGCGCTCGCGGTGAGCGTCACCGCCTTGCCCTGCAGATCCAGGATCTGGTTGCTATACGTACCCGGCGCGATGTAGATCGTATCCCCATCGAGGGTACTGGATGCCGCCAGGGCATACTCGATCGACGCATAGGGATCGGTTTGTGTGCCCGTACCAGGCCCGGCCACCGTTCCATCCACGAACCAATCCGAAACGGGCAAAGCAGGCGCGGCAATCGCCGCAAAAAGCAGACTTGAAATCATCACTCGAAAAAGGCTTAGGGAAGCGCGCTCCAGCAGGCGGGCCAGAACGCAGTTGCGAGCAGTGGGACAAGATCCCAGACCGGCGGAACCCGATCAAGCATGCATGCCCGTGAGGCTCCGAAGAACCTCAGGTGATGCATCAAAATGTGACCCGGGCGCGCACCATGGTCCCCCGTGCCCCGGTGCGGCAGGTCCAGCGCCCCTGAAGAGGCTGATGAAATCCTCTGAAACCCAGAAATGGCGGCATTGCCAGTATCCATCCCGCGAGGCAAAGATCAGCTGGCCGAGCTTGTCCCCTGCCGATACCTCTGCCGCACGGTGTGCGGTCCAACGGACTGCCACCTCAAGCGACGATGGCGGCGCCTCGGCGGCATGGCCTCCACGAGCTCTGCCCCTCGGTCTAGGCCCCATCGGCCGCCCGCACTTCGCAGACGGCCGATGGCACGGCGGGAATCACCGGAACGGCACGCCCACGGCCGATGTGAAGTTGGACGTGGGCGCCGGATTGTGATCGCGGTACCAGCCTTGGAAGTACCAGGTCTGCCCTGCCGAGATCGTCAAGGGCGGGTTGGTCGGCAGATCCAGGTCAGGCAGTTGCACCCGCACCGTGCCCGCGCCGTCCGCCGGGCCGCCGATCGGACTCAAGCGAGCCAGGCTTCCGCCCAGACAGAGCTGGCCTTGGCTGCCGGGAATGTTCACCGGGGTCGCCTGTGCGGCCGTTCCGGCGAGGAACATCGCAAACTCCCCCGGAGGCATGCCGAGGGCCGTGAGGCGCAGGAATCCCCACGAGGCTTCGTCGAAGCCCGTGACCTCGAGCTTGGCACCATTGCCCGCCGAATTCGGCTGCCCCGCGCAGACTTCGCTGCCCATGGGCAGATAGAAGACATCGACCCGGCCGACGTCGTTGATCGTGCCCACGTTGCCCCCGTAGGAGCCCACGATGGCCGTCGAGCCGCCCACTGCGACGGAGTATCCCATCAACTCTGCGTCGGTGGAGTACTCGCGGTTGCAGCGGAGCCTAGCCGTTTCGACCCATTGACCACCAAGGTACTCGAAACAATACCCAGCCCCAGGAATCAGGTCTGGCATTTGGATCGGTTGGTAGTACGGCATATGCGGTGCGCCGACAATCAACCGTCCCGCTTCAAAATCAATGGAGTATCCAAAGTTATCGCTCGCGAAGCATGCAAAGAACGGGTTGTACAAGGCGGCCCAACTGTCGCTGGCTTCCAGCGTCTGAGCCAAAGTCCAGGCACCACTGGCGTAGTGCCACATACGAACTTTGCCCACACTCAGGTTCCCCGGCGAGTTGCAATTGTCATTGGGAGAGCCAATAGCCAGCCAATCGCCATCGATAGCCAAGGCCGTGGCCGTCCTTTCATCCCAGCCAAAACTGACGAGTGGAATCGTTCCATCCCATACCCACTGCCCGGTTGCAGTATCTAACCGGAGCACATACGCGCAGGCGGAAGACGTGTACTGGGGAATCGCCCCCACAAGGACTTTCTGCCCATCGGTTGCCATCGACAGCCCCACTCGAATGAGTCCAGGAGCTGCCGGGCCCGAAGGGGGGGTCCAGACCTGAGTGAGTGACCATCCGGAAGGCCCCTTGGAGTAGACGAGGACGCAACCCCATGTGTTCTGGGCAGCCTGGCTTTGGTTCCCCATTTCAGCCACCATGATCGTTTCATCATTCACGACACAGATGGGGCCGGGAAAGGCAGACCATCCTTGGATCGTATGCAAGGGATCTGGATCCAAGCGGGTGGTTTCCACCCACTGAGTGCCATTGAATTCAAAGATAAACACTGCCCCTGGTTGCCAACCGGAGACCAAGCTCCCACCCGGAAACTGCCGAGATCCAAGGATGATGACATTGCCGCGCTGGTGTATGGGGCGCGATCCCAAGGAGCGGGGGCAATTGGCAACCTCAAGTTTCTGGAAAAACTCATATCCAGAAGAGGACTTCCGGTAAACGTAAATCGCCCCCGAACCGAGTGCGCTTGCCGACTCGTGAGGAGAGTGGACGGTCAGCCACTCCCCGTCCTGGCACATCACCCTTGCGTAGCCAGTTCCGAGCGGAATCAACTCGTCTCCGTGGAACTCCCGATCAGGCAATCTCACCTCTCCCGCCTGCCCGTACGCGGCTCCATGCAAAGCAAACATGCACACGATCATCGCCAGCTTCATCATCATCGCCTCACTCAGGGAACCCGCACGCGGCGGCCTGGGTTGCGCCAGCAACCCAGGCCGCCGCGATCAACCTACTGCTGCACCTCGTAACAACCCATGTCCGCCAGTCCAGGAAGATTCGGACGGAATACAGAGTCGAAGGAGCGCGGCAACAACAAACTCCAATCGTACTCATAGTCCACCAGGAAGGTGGGCAACTGCTCGGGGTAGTTGAGCTGGACGCCGTAGTCGCTGGCAAACGGCGGAGACGTACACCCCGCCGTGCAACCCCGATCAATGCAGGGGGAGCTCGTTTTCAGATGGTAGTTACTCCCAACCGTCACGAACTGCGGATCTTGGCGGATGTTCCCCGTCCCTGGATAGGTCCCCGATGAGCAGGTACACTCGATATCCGAGTAGGCAACGCCATCACTGGAAGTACCATCCTTCAAGATCGGCCAAGTCATCACTGGATCGAAATTGTTCCAGATGATCGAGTTGGACATAGTGAGCTGCCCAGTGTTTTCGACCGATACGATGCCGCCCGGCGAGCTCATCCCGGACACCTTCGGATTGACCAGCACTGTGTTCTCAGTGATTGAGCAGTTCGAGATGTTCACGTCCGGGGAGGAGGTGCCGCCGATCCCACCGAACACAGCAATCGCGGCCCCCTTGCCTCTCACAAAGTTGTGATGGAACAGGCAGTTGTAGATGAGCGGAGATCCGGTGAAGTACGGCGAAATGGCAATGGCCCCGCCCTTCTGACCAGCAAAAGTAGGGGCGTCCGGGTCGGTTTCCGCCCCTGCCAGGTTGAACTCGAACGTGCTGTTGTAGATGTAAGGAGGGTAGTTGAATCCGGAAGAGTAGATATCCTCCCCCTCCACTTCCAGCATGGCGATTGCGCCAGCCGCCGTGTCACTGCGATTGGCTTGGAAGTGGCACCGGAACAGTCCCGCCCAAGCGTCCGCCTTGCTGCCGTCCACATAGACCGCTCCACCGGAGGCCAATGCGGAGTTCCCAAGGAAGAAGCAGTTGTGGATCTTGACGGCAAGTCCGCCCCCTGAGAAACTGTCCGTACCCGCGTAGATTCCACCGCCGTGCTGCAGCTTGAACTGCTGCTCGCCAGGGAGCGGAAGCAGTGGCCCATAGGCCGCTCCCTGGGCAATCTGGAAGCCATCGATGACAGTCAGGAGGTCGCTGCTAAGCGTCGTGAGGTTGGAAACCTCAATGACGTTGTACGCCATCCCACTTGCGCCGAGGTTCCCCGACAGAATGGTCTGACGGTAGTTGCCAAGTCGGTTGTTTTCGTCAACTTCACCTCCGAGGAATCCACCGTACAACCCAACCCCACGTTCGACAAAGAAGGTCCGGCTCTTCGTATCGCCGGCAATGCGCTCTGATCCAGCGCCGGGCAAATAGGTTCCCTCGATGACGAACACTTTCTTATCCGCTGTGCCGGATGCAGCGCTCGCAGCTTGACTTAATGCAAGGTTTAGGTCCGCAGTTCGATTGTTCCAACTCGAACCGTCTGCAAGCCCCAAAGCCGTTGGGCCGACATAGCGCTGGCCCCGTGCGTGCCCTGCCAAGAGTCCGGCTACCACCGCAAACCCAAGCAACCTAGCGCCTGGCCTCCGATTGGCAGATCCTTTCTCACCGCGCGCCCAGTTCAGGCAAGAGTGAGTGAGTGAGTGAGTGAGTGAACGTTTCATCGCGAGCCCTCCAAATGGTGAGGAGAAAAGTGAAGCGACGACACCAATGCGGTGAGGTCTACATCCAACCTACGCCCACATCCTTTGGCCGCAAGGGGGCAAATCTGCAAAGATTCGATGCTGGCCATTCGCGCTTCAGAGGCTCAACTGCCTGAAGAGTCTGTGCTCACAATCAACATTGCGGGCAGAAATGGAAGCCTGCCCAGGAAGGACACCAAGTAGCGAAACTCGACCCAGTTCAAAGCCCCGTTGAAGGCGACCACATAACGAATGGGTCCACTTGGTTCCGATTGGATCACTCCTTGAGCACCGTGCGTTGCGCGCCTGCCACGCGCGCCGCACGCTTCGGGCAATGGGGTTTCCCCCCTCCGCATGCCTCAACGCGGAACTTTCGCCGCCGGATCCCCGCACGCTTCGGCCAGAAAGAACCCCTCGCCCCCCTGATCCTGATACAGCGGCATCACCAGGTACCCATCCCGCGAGGCAAACACCGGCTGGCCGTCTTTGTCCCCGAGCCGATCGCCCTGGCGCACGGCGTCGAAACTCTGGAAGCGGCGCGAAGGCAGGCTGCCCATTACGAAGCGGGAGCCGGCGGTTTCTTCGCGGTGGAAGACGTTCACGTGGCCGGGAAGTTCGTCGGTCTCCTGGCGCAGGATCTGGCGGGCGTGGCGCACGACGTTGTGGTCGTCGGGCAGGAGACCGGTGATCGCCAGGGCACTCCAGACGGCGGCTTCGAGGTGGCGCACGGTGGAGGGTTCGCCGGACTTGCCGCCTTCGACGACGATGGCGGCGCCGTGGAATTCGCTGAACCAGGCGGCGAGGGTGCCCTGGATCGATTCGTTGAGGCCGTGCACGCAGGGCACACCGATGTGGGCGCCGAGGCGCTGGCTGTCTTCGGCGCCGAGTACGACGGCGAAGGGCGGGCCGCCGCCGGAGGTGCTGTGCAGGTCGAGCAGGAACAGGGGCCGGCCGCTGCCGAAGAAGGGCGCGATGGCGCCGTGCAAGCCGCGCAGTTCCATGTCGCTGAGGCGGTCGGCCTTGGCGTCCTGGGCGAGCACGCGCGCGATGTCCTCCGCGTGCCAAACGCGATTCAGGTCCCGGTCGATGCCCCGTTCCCCCACCTGCAAGGCGGGGCGGTTGCCGCGCAGGGCGACCAGGGTGCCTGCCAGCACTTCGCGGTCGCGGCGCAGTTGCGCGCAGACGCGGGTGAGCGCCTCGACGCCCCCCGGCTCGTTGCCGTGCAGGCCGCCGACGCAGAAGAGCACCGGGCCCAGGCCTTCGAAACGATCGATCTCCCGCGGGGGCAACCCCGCGGGCGACTTCTTCTCCCCTTGTCCGTCACTCACCGCGCAGGGACTCCTCGAGCAGACGGGCCGCGGCGTTGATGAAGTCGTGTTCGGTCACGATGCCCACCAGGCGGTCGTTTTCCACCACGGGCAGAGCACCGACCTTGTGTTTGCGCATGAGGTCAATGGCTTCCAGGGTCGACGCGCCCGGCTCGACGGTGACCAGCGGCCCCGCCTTCATGATGTCGCGCACGGCCACCGGTTTGGTGTCCTTGCCGCGCTGCGCCAGCACCCGCAGCAGGGTGCGCTGGGAGATCAGACCGACGAGGCGCCCGTCCTTGTCCTCCACCGGCACGCGGTGCAGGTGCTCCCAGTCCATCAGGCTCGCCACCAGATCCACCACGTCGTCGGGGCCCACGGTGAACACGTCGCGCGTCATCACCTGGCGCACGGTGCGGAAGGAATGCCGCCAGTCCGACTTGGCTTCGAGGGTCGCCAGGCGCCAGGTGTGTACCGGTTCGCCCGATTGCTGGCGCGCATAGGTCGCCGCGGTGAGCGCGCGGTGCTGGCCATCGGGCGTGCCGCGGCCTTGCATGCCCGCGAGGGAATCCAGGGCCCACTTCGCCCCGGTCTGCCCACTGCGCACGCGCGCTTCGACGATGCCGAGGTACTTGTCGATGTCCCCCGGCAGGATGTTCTTCTCCGCGAGCCCCTCGCGCGCCATCGGCAGCAGGCGCTCGAGGATCAGATCCCGCGCCGTCACAGGCTCGCCATCGACCCAGCGGAACTGGGCATCGAGCCCGTAGCGCGCCGCCGCCATGAAGTTGCCCTTGGCATCATCGAAGGCGAAACACTCACGCACGTCGCCGAGCCGTTCGCCCAGGGCCACCATCAAGCCGAAATAGAAAGCCGCGTTCGCCATCTCGTCGACCACGCTCGGGCCTGCGGGGAACGCGCGCGCTTCGATGCGCAGGTGCGCCTGGCCGTCCTTGACCCCGTAACACGGCCGGTTCCAGCGGTAGACCGTGCCGTTGAACAGGCACAGGGCCTTGAGCGGCGGAATCTCGCCCCGGGCGAGCATGCTGAGCGATCCTTCGCCGAGATCCTGGGTGAGCAACACGCGGAAGCGCGCCACATCCTCGCGGAAGATCTCGAGCACCGACTGATCGATCCACTTGGCACCAAAACTCACCCGCCGGCGCGAACCGCGCTTTTGCTGACTCTCGTTGCGCGCGTCGAGGGATTGCTGGAAGAGCGCCACGCGCGTTTCGTGCCACAGGCGGTGTTGCAGGAACACTGGCGAGTTGACCGCGGCCGCGAGCACCGGGGCGGTGACCACCTGGGCCAGGTTGTACAGGAACGGAAACTCCCCGGCCCCCACCTGGAAGTGCAGCTGGAAGCTCGTGTTGCACGCCTCCAGCATCACGTTGTCGTGGGTGGTGCGCAGTTCGTCGAGGCCCTTGATGTGCGCCGTGAACTCGCTACCGCGCATCTCGGACAGGATTTGGTTGAGCTGCAGGTAGCGCGGCTCGGGCACCATCGCGTCGAGGCTCAGCTCGTGTTGGTGCAGGGTCGGCAGGATGCCGCACATCAGGATGCGGCTATCCACTTCGGCGGCGGCCTTGCGCGCCCCCTCGACCATGCTCGCCAGCTCCTGCTCCATGGCGGACAAGCAGCCCCCGGTCAGCACCTGCGGCGAGGCGTTGGCCTCCAGGTTGAAGCGGGCCAGCTCGGGGGTGTAGTTGCCCTGGAGCCGCTCCAGCACCTGATCCGCCACCAAGTGCGGTTCGTAGGAGGGATTGATCAGGAAGAGCTCCTGCTCCGCCCCGATGCGGCGCACGCCCGTTTCGATGCGGCCCGTCTGGATCATTTCCTCCAGGGCCCGCAGATCCTCGAGCAGGGCCTGGCTGAAGGCCCGCCGCTGCTCCTCGTCCTGCTCGGAGATGTGGTGTTCACCCATTGCAGGCCGATCGTAGCGGCCCGGGCCGGACCGGCCCATTTTCGGCCCCGGCATTTCCCCTTCCGAGCCCGCTGGCGGTCCCCCAGGGGCCCTGGCCCGCGCCCCTGTACGAATTTTGTAGCGGACCGGAACCTAACCTCCCACGGAAGGTTTCGCTGGAGTCGAATCCTCGGGAAGCCCGGTCCGGCCTCGGATCCCTGCCCGGCCAATGGCTAGAATGACCCCGAACCCGACAGCTTGCCCATGAAGACCCTTCCTCTGATCCTGACCTGCCTGGCCAGCGGCGCCGTCGGCGCCGGCGCGACCCACTTCCTTGCTCAGCCCGCCCCGACCCAGGCCTCCGGCGACTTCGAATCGATCGAAGCCCGTCTCAGCAGCCTGAGCCAGGCCTTGAACACCCGCGATGGCGCCATCGAAGAGCTCAAGCGCGAGCTGCGCCGCGTGCAGGATGAAAGCGAACTGGTCGGTTACATGCCCGAGCGCACCAGCGTGCCCCAAGACTTGCCGGTGACCGCGGTGCAAGGCGACGCCATCGTCGAGCGTTCCGGCATGGTCGAGATCGCTGGCCAATCGATCTCGGTGGCGGACTTCGACAAGATGATCCGCAACTCACAGGCGCGCATCCGTGAACAGGAGCGCATCGAGCGCGAGCAGGAGCGGGCCGTCGCCGAGGGCGAGCGCATCGAAACCCGCGTGGCCGCCCTGGCCACGAATTGGGCCTCGATTCCCACCAGCAGAGCGAATTCCGCCGCTTCCTGAGCGAGCAGAACGACAAGCGCCGCGAGGTGATGGACAGCATGCGCGACGCCGGCGGGGATCGCACCCAGATGCGCGATACCTTCCAGAAGATGCGCGATGACGCCACCCGGGACCTGCAATCGTTCCTGACGATGGATCAGTACGAACGGTACCAGGAGTCGGACAACAACGACATGCGCATGTTCCGTGGGCCCGGCGGTGGCGGCCGAGGCGGCTTCGGCGGCCGCGGCGGCAATGGCGGCGGCGATGGTGGCAACCAAGGCGGCAATGGCGGCGGCGGACGCAACCAGTAACCCGCCCGATCCGAATGACCCGTCGCCGGCCTTCCGCTGGCGCGCGGGTTCCCTCTCCCTGGACCGTGAATCCACCGGCCTTCTGGCGGACTGGTTGCAAAGCAGCCACCCCCAGGAGGCCTGTGGTCTTTTGATCGCGGCCTTGGAGGGCGATACCTGGCGTGGGCACTTCACCCGCGCCGCCAACGAAGCGTCCGACCCCGAGCGATCCTTCCGCGTGCCCGCGCAGCACGTCATGCACTGGGACCGCGAGGCCCAACGCTCCGGCCGGCGCATCTTGGGCCATTGGCACCATCACCCGGGTGGCGAAGCGCAGCCCTCGGCGCGGGACCGGGCGGAACTGCCGGAGGGTTGGCTCGGACTGGTGCTCGCGCTCGGCCCGGGCGGCCTGCGCTGGGCCTGCCATGGCACCCCCGCGGAAACCCGTGTATCGGGGGAGTAAGCGCCAGACCCCATGCTGCCGCCCGCGGCCGGCCCTGCGTATGATTGCGGCCATGATCCGTCGCCCCCTCTCCCACCGCCGCGCCTGGCTTGCCGGCACCGCCCTGGCGGCCCTCTCCGCCGCCGTCACCTACGCCCGCATGGGCGAAGGCCGTCCCGACCCCTTCCGCCAACTGGGTTCCGAACTGCCCACCCCAGGTCCCTACCGGACCGCTTCGGGCGCCCCGGGCCACGAGTACTGGCAGCAGAAGGTGGACTACTCGATCGACGTGCGCCTCGACGAGGAAAACCGCCACCTGCACGGCAGCGAGACCATCGACTACCACAACCAGTCCCCCGACACGCTCGAGTATCTGTGGGTGGCGATCGATCCGAATATCTACGGGCCCGAAAGCCATGCGGTGACCACCGCGCTGGCGCCGAACCTCGACAGCCCCAGCTATAGCGGATTGCAGCGCACCCTGTGGCGCAAGGAGTTCGACGGCTCGTGCAAGATCACTACCGTGCGCGCCGGGGACGGCCGCGACCTGCACACCGCCTTGCAGGACACCATGCTGCGCGTGGACCTGCCCGAACCCCTGGCTCCGGGCGCGACGTTCCGCTTCCAGATCGACTGGAACTACGCGATCAACAACTCGGATGAAGTCGGCGGCCGCACGGGGTACGAGTACTTCGAGAAGGACCAGAACTGCATCTTCGAAATGGCGCAGTGGTTCCCGCGCCTGTGCGCGTACACCGACCTGACCGGTTGGCAGAACAAGGAGTTCCTCGGCAGCGGCGAATTCACCCTCGAATTCGGCAACTACGACGTGCGCATCACCGTGCCCGACGACCACGTGGTCGCGGCTACCGGCGTGCTGCAGAACCCGCTCGAGGTGCTCGAACCCGCCTGGCGCGAGCGCCTGGCCACGGCCCAAGCGACCGGTGAATTGACCCTAGTGGTCACCCCGGAAGAGGCCCTCGCCAAACAGGGCACGCGCAGCACCAATCTTCAGACCTGGCAATTCCACGCCGACAACGTGCGGGACTTCGCCTGGGCCAGCTCGCGCAAGTTCGCCTGGGACGCCCTGTGGCACCCGGTCGAAGGCCGCGAGCCGGTGTGGGCCATGTCCTACTTCCCGAACGAAGGCGAGCCCCTCTGGAGCCACTACTCCACCCGCGCGGTGGCCCACACGCTCACCGAGTACTCCAAGCTGACCTTCCCCTACCCCTATCCCGTGGCCATCTCGGTAAACGGTCCGGTGGGCGGCATGGAATACCCGATGATCTGCTTCAACGGCCCGCGGCCGGAAGAGGACGGCACCTACAGCAAGCGCACCAAGTACGGGCTGATCTCGGTGGTCATCCACGAGGTGGGCCACAACTGGTTCCCGATGGTCGTCAACTCCGACGAACGCCAGTGGACCTGGATGGACGAAGGTCTGAACACCTACTGCCAGTTCGTCGCGGAGCAGGCCTGGGAGAAGGACTACCCCTCCTGGCGCGGCGAGGCCCGGCGCATCGTCGACTACATGAAGAGCGAGAACCAACGGCCGATCATGACCGGCTCGGAGGAGATCCTGCAGTTCGGCAACAACGCCTACGCCAAACCCGCCACCGCCCTCAACGTCCTGCGCGAAACGGTCGTCGGCCGCGAGCTGTTCGACTTCGCCTTCCGCACCTATTCGCGGCGCTGGATGTTCAAACGGCCCATGCCCGCCGACCTGTTCCGCACGATCGAGGACGCCAGCGCGGTGGATCTCGACTGGTTCTGGCGCGGTTGGTTCTTCAGCACCGACCATTGCGACCTGGCCCTGGGCCGCGTGGTGCGCTACCGCATCGCGAGCCCCGATCCGGAGATCAGCAAGGCGCGCGAAAAGGCCGAGCGCGACAAGGAACCCGAGTCCCTGACGCAACTGCGCAACAAGGGCCTCGAGAAGCTCGTGGAGCGCTATCCCGCCCTGCTCGACTTCTACAACGACTTCGACGAACTCGACGTGACCGCGGAGGACCGCAAGCGCTACGAGGAGTTCCTGAAGAACGACAAGATCAAGGACGAGCAGCGCGCTCTGCACGAGCTGCAGGACAACTTCTACGTGGTTGAGATCAAGCGGGTAGCGGAGCTGGTCATGCCGATCGTGCTGACGGCGCACTACACCGACGGCACCTCGGAGGAGTTCCGCTGGCCGGCGCAGACCTGGTGCGAAGGCACCTACGAGGTCAAGAAGCTGATCCTGACCCCCAAGGAGATCGAACGCCTCGAACTGGACCCCTACCGCGAGATGGCGGACACCGACCTCGGCAACAACACTTGGCCGCCGCAGATCGAGGACAAGGTCATCGAGCTCAAGCCGGATTCGAAGCGCGGCGGGGGCAAGAACCCCATGCAGAAAGCCGCCGACGAGGCCAAACGCCAAGCGGGGGAAGAGACGCCCGCCGAAAGCGAAGCCAGCCAAGGCGAATGAGGCGGACGGTCGCAGGCAGCGGTCGCCAGGCGAATGTGCCAGCCCGCTGCAGGCGACGTCCCCGGTGGCGCTCGAACCGGACCGCGCCAAGCGGATCCAGCCAAGGAGCCTGAACGGAAATGCCGGCCCTCCCGATTTTCGGGGGGGCCGGTTTGCTTTCGGGCCCCCTGTGACTGCCCGCACCAGCCGCCCTACCGCCTTGCAGCGGCACCGATTTGGGCCGTTTCGACACCATGAAGACCCATTGCACTGTGTTGCCCGCCCTGCTGCCCTCCCTCCTGCTGGCCCTGTTCGCCTGCCCTACGGCCCTGGCCGGTGACGTGCAGGTGGAAATCACCGGAACCATCACCGAAGTCGACGGCATCTACTCCCCGGGGTTCCCCGCCGCCGCCGGGGATCCGATCCGGCTGCGCTTCGAGGTCCACGTGCCCGGCAATGTCGCTGCTCCGCAAACATCGACGATCTATGCGATCGACCCCGCTTCGTTTTCGATCACCACCACCGCCGATTCCGGCCTGCAGATCAGGCGGGGCACGTTCTTCCTGCAGGACGACAACGCAGGAATGTGGCTGTTCGATGGTTTCGGCGTGATTGGCGTGCAAGGGTTCGGGAATTGGTGGCTGAGCCTTTCGGCCGGCATGGATACGAGCTTCCTGGATGGCCATCAGGTGCACGAGAACCTGGGCACCCGTGCCATCACGAACAACTTTGCTTGGCTGGGTTGCACGATCCAGGTCGGCTCCACCGTCATCAGCTCGCAGCTCGAGAGCTTGTCGATCACAGCCCTGCCCGGCGGTACCGAGTTCTGCGCCCATGCCCTGCCCAACAGCACGGGACAACCCACGCAACTGCTGGCGAACCGCTTGGAGGTGCCCGGTGCAGGGTGGCACCTGGAAGCCCTTCAGGGACCCCGCGGACAGGCTGGGTACCTGGTGGTGGGTTCGCTCACGCAAAGCCCCGGCCTCGCCCTCGGCCAAGGCCGCCTTTGCCTCGACACCGGGCCCGGAGCCCTCATCGGCCGCTACAACCAGGCAGGCACCGTGATGGACTCCATCGGATTCTTCGACCCCAGCGGCCGCTGGTTGCCGGCGGCAAATCTTTCGGTGTTGGGAGCCGGCTTTGACCTACCGAGCACCTTGCCGATCCCCGGGAACCCCGCCATCGCCACCGGCAGCACCTGGTACTTCCAACTCTGGCACCGGGATGTGGGTGCCACCAGCAACCTCTCGAACGGCATCTCGTTGACGTTCTGAGCGGCCCAATCCAAGAGAACTCACGCGCCACCCGCCGCCAGCAGGCCTCGGGTGGCGCGTTCTCCGTTCGGCGGCTGGTCCCAGCGGGCTTTCGGCAAACGAAAGCGGGCCCCAGGCACGCGGCCCTCTCGGCCTCCTTGCCCTACTGCGCCGTCAACGACAGGGCCTGGCTGAAGTTCGACACCGAACCGACCCCCGCGATGAAGTCGCGGTGCCAGAGCTGGAAGCGCCAGGTCTCCCCCGGCAACGCCACCTGCGGCCCCGTGGGCCCAGGCAGATCGGTCCAGTCGATGTCGAGCCACACGATGCCCGGCCCGCCCGCGAGCAGGATCTCGCCGGGCCGATTGTGGCGCCCGATCGGCCAGCCGCCGCCCAGGCACAGGGTGCCGAGCGATCCTCCCGGGTGCGCCACCTCGGCTTCGCCGCGCGAGCTGAGCACCAAGGCAAACTGGCCCGGCGGCAGGTTGTCGCCCCACAGCCGCAGGTCGTTCGCCGCGATTGACGTGGAGCCCGTGGCCGAGATCCAAGCGTTGCGCCCGCTCTGGTTGCGCGGCTGCCCCCCGCAATCGCTGGTGCCGAAGTCGGTGGGCCGCATGCGCTCAAGCCCACCGAGGTCCGCCTGATCGATCGTGTCCGCGTTTCCGTCGCGGTACCGGTCGCGGCCATACGCATCGGTGAGGATGCCCGATCCCAGCGCGCCGATGTCCCCCGCATCGAGGCCCGGCGAAGTGGCGGCCAACTCATAGCGGTTGTCCGCAAACTCGAACCGGTCCCCATCGGGACCGAGCGGATCGACGAACTGCGGATCGGATCCGGTGGCCGTGCCCGGCAGCACCCCTTGCCACGCTTCGATGATGCAGTTCTCGATGCCATACCCGCCGGTTCCGAATGCCAACAGGTGGTCGCGCTCGTCCCCGTTGTTGCCCTGGGGCAGGTGCCCCCAAACGATGCTCTGCCGCAGCAGGATCTGACCGTTCCACACGAACATCGCCGGCCAACTGAGCCCCGGCCCAGCGCCGGGCAGCAGGTTGTCGGCCACGGTGCAATGCACGAGCTCCGCCGACATGTCGATGCACGCGAGCGCGCCCGTGTTTCCGATCATCACGCAGTTGCGCACGAGCGGCACCCAGGTCACGAGCCCGTCGAAGTTGTCGAAGTAGATCGCCCCCCCGCCATCGCCATTGACCTCATTGCGCTCGAAGTGGCAGCGATCCACCTGGGCCATCGCGCCGCGCAGGTACAAACCTCCGCCGCCGTTAGAGCTATTGGCAATAAACCGGCAATCGCGCACGTAGGCCGCCAGGGTCCGGTTGAGGTGCAATCCCCCGCCACCCGTGGCGCCCACCTGTCCGATGTTGCCGATGAAATCGCAGTCTTCGATCAGCGGTTCCGAAGAGTCGCTGGCGAAGAACGTGCTCGGGCCCACGCTCAACCCCGAACCCTGTCCGCCGGTATTCGCTTCGAAGCGGCATTCGCGCCACACCGTCGCAGCCGGCCCGGCCACCAAGGCACCGCCGCCCTGCTGATCGCCGCGATTCTCGACAAACGTGCAGCGCTCGACCGAAGCCGTGCAATCGATCAACGCCATGCCGCCCCCACCCGCGGCTCCCCGGTTGCGCACGAACTCGCAGTGCCTGACGAGCAACTCCCCGCCTTCCACCGCCAGCCCACCTCCGCTCGTGAGCCCCGAGTCCGCATTGCCTCCGACCACGCGGAAGCCCTCAAACGTAGTCCCCGCCGCCGGCGCCGTGCCGTGCACCACGTGATTCGAGTTTTCCTGCCACTGCACGATGTACCCCCCCGGCCCCGGCGGCCCATCGTTGCCCAACAGATCGCCGGAAAGCACGGTCACGAACTGCTCGGGATTCCACGCCCCACCGCCTGTGGCAAAACCCCCGATGTGCCGGACCCCCGACACCAACTCGAACGCAAGGCTCGCATCGCCCGTGCCGCCATCGGGCAGATACAACCCCTGCGCCACCCGAATCTCCGACACCCCACCCGTCAGCCGCGCCAGATCGAGCGCCGCCTGCAGATCGGTGAAGGCGCTAGTCCATTGCTGACCATCCCCCCCCGGACCCGCCGCCGCGTCGACATACAACACCGAACCCGCCCGCAGGGGGGCCGCCAACAATGAGAACAGCAAAAGCGAACGGAAGCGCATCATCACCCACAGGAGAACTGGGAAGGACCGTGGCAGGGACCCCCTTCCGGACGGAATGCGCCGTTCTGGGGTTCCTTTTCCAGCCCGCTTGGCCGCTCCCGCCCATTATTTCTGTTTTTCTGGAATAATCGTAGAAAGGCGCTCAGGACCGGCGATAATGCCCCCATGAGCCTCGAAACCCTCGCCTCCCGCATGGCTGCCCTGGGCAATGGAACC
Source organism: Planctomycetota bacterium (assembly GCA_041398705.1). Classification (GTDB taxonomy): domain Bacteria; phylum Planctomycetota; class UBA1135; order UBA1135; genus NORP259. The sequence goes on from JAWKUI010000015.1 coordinate 50,733, forward strand.
CGGCTGGCGATCTATCGGCACCTGGTGCGCTCCGGCGAGCCGGGGCTCGCGGTGGCGGCGATCCAGGAGCGGCTGGGGATCCCGGCTTCGACCCTTTCGCACCACCTGCGCGCCCTGCGGGAGGTCGGGTTGATCCGCCAGGAGCGGGCGGGCACGACCCTCTATTGCCAGGCCGACTATCCGGTGATGACCGAGACCTTCGACTGGCTCGCACGCGAGTGCTGCATCGAACAGACGGACCGCAAGTGCGGGCCGGATTGCTGCGCCTGACGCCGGACGTCGGGCACACCTCCTGAAACAACCGAATCGACCCAAACCCGTCCAAAGGCGCCGGATTCCGGCCCCCACACCATGGAAGAAGACATCAAACAAGCGGTTCGCCGCGGATACGGCTCGGTGGCCCGCGCGGGCCTCAGCTCCGAGAATCAAGGCATGCGCACGATCGCTACGGCGTTCGGTTACTCGCCGGAGGAGCTCGCGAGCATCCCGGCCGAGGCCAACATGGGGCTTTCCTGCGGCAACCCGACGGCCATGGCCAGCCTGCGGCCCGGGGAAGTCGTCGTCGACCTGGGCAGCGGCGGGGGTCTCGACGTGTTCCTCGCCTCGAAGCAGGTGGGCCCCACCGGCCAGGCGATCGGCATCGACATGACCGCCGACATGGTCGATCTGGCGCGTCGCAACGCGAAAAAGGGCGGGTATGAGAACGTTCGCTTCCACTTGGCTGAGATCGAAGCCATGCCGATCCCGGATGCGAGCGTCGACTGCGTGATCTCGAACTGCGTGCTGAACCTGTGTCCCGACAAGGATGCGGCCCTGCGCGAGATCTTCCGCATCCTCAAGCCCGGCGGACGGCTGGCGGTTTCCGACATCGCCCTGCGCCAGGAATTGCCCGAGGCGATCCGCCGCGAAGTGGCCGCATGGACCGGCTGCATCGCGGGTGCGCTGCCGATCGACGTGAACGAGGCGAAGCTGCACGCGGCGGGCTTTGCCGATGTGCTGATCCAGGATGCGGGCAGCGACTTGAATGCCTACCGCGATGGCGGTCACGCGGCGTGTTGCGGCCCGGCTTCGGACGCGAGCATGGCGCCCGCCTCGTCGTGCTGCGCCCCCGCCGCCCAGGAATCCTGCTGCGGCCCCGCGCCCGCCGCGACTTCCTGCTGTGCGCCCGCAGCGGACGAAGCGCCGGTCGATGCCTGCGGCTCCATCGAGGCAGCGGCCTCCTCCTGCTGCGCGCCGGCGGCCGAAGCAGCGCCCGAAGATGCCTGCAGCTCGACGGAAGCGGCCGCTTCTTCCTGCTGCGCACCCGCACCTACGGAGGCGATCGCTTGCTGCGGCCCGGCCCCCGAAACCAGCACCGCATGCTGCGCCCCGAGCGCGAAGGCCGAGACCTCCTGCTGCGGCCCGGACGAAACGGGCGGTTTGGGCGACAAGGGGTACCACCGCACCATGGACGAACTGCTCGATCGTTTCGACGTGAACGCCTATGCCGCGAGCGTGAAAATGTTCGCCGTCAAACCGGGCGGCGCGGGAGCCTGATCGCGATTCCGCTCCGAAGGCAATGGGCTCCGGCGCCCTCCCACATCCCACTCGGCTGAGGGAGGCGCAGGGTGCAATCGGGACCGGGGACCGGGAGAATCCCCGCCGGGATCGCCGAACCCTCGATCTCCCGCGGCACCGCCCTTGCGCTTCGGTCCCAGTGTCCGGGGTCACAGAAGCGCGAATCCCGATCCATCTCGCATCACGCAGGGCAGAAAAGGGGAAGGGCTGCGCCTGGCAGGCGCAGCCCTTCCGTCCTCCTTCCCGGTCGCACTCCCGGTCCCGCATGCTGCGTCGGAATCGGGGGCCGTGCCCCTTGCGGGCCGTCTGCAGGATTGGCCATCCCCTGCAGGTCCCCGGCTCACCCGTCGGTGCGCGATCCAGCCCGCTCCAATAGGCTGTCCATGAACATCGCACGCCGCCGGGCACCCGAGGGGGACGGGCTCAAGGCCCGCCCGCACAACCGGTGCAACCCGGTGATTCCGGGCCCGGCATCAGGGCTCGAAGGTCACCATCAGGCCATCCGAGAAGTTTGCGTTGCCGCCGAAGTCGCGGTACCAGAGCTGGAAGTTCCAAATGTCGCCGCCCGCGATGGCCGGCGCTCCCAGGGCGGGAGCCTGGTTGTCCACCGCGACCGAAACGGCGCCTGAGCCGTCGGTCTGCACGATGTCCATGCGGTAGAGCGGCGCGCCGACGCACAAGTACCCTTGGGCGACGGGCAGGTAGGCTTGGCTGCCCCCCATCAGATAGATACCGAACTGCCCCGCCGGGCAGCCGGCGGTGTGCAGGGTCAGGTCATTCGAAGCCACACTCACGCTTCCGCTCCAGCCCATGACCGCGGCCATGCCGGTGGAGTTGGGTTCCGCGAGGCAGTAGTTCACAGGTCCACCCGTGTAGGTGCTGTCGTAGGGCAAAGCACCCATGTCCGGCAGGCTACCGTCCGGATCGGGCGTACCCGCCGGGTTGCCGGTATCGATGCAGGGCGAACCGGCCATCAGGTGGTAGTCCCCGTTCGCCATGTCCCAGAAGAGCGGGTCGCTGTCGATGTTGCCGGCACCGGCCCAGCCGCCTTCGACCAAGCTGTAGCTCACGCTGCCCACGCCCTCGAGTTGCGGGGTCTCGTTGCCGAAGACGATGCAGTCCTCGAGCACGGCCGCGCCGTAGACCGCCGCGCCGTGCGGGGCGCCGACTCCGAGCAGGTTGCCGCTCAGGGTGCAGTGCCGCAGGGTGACGCCCGCGTGGCCCCAGATGCCGCCCGCGTAGGCGCCGTTGTTGCCACCGCCGGCGCTGTTGCCCGCGATGATGCAGTGGTCGAATAGGGCCGTGGAGGTGGAGTGCACGAAGGCCCCACCGGCTTTCGAATAGGCCAGTACCGCGCTGTTGCCCTCGATCACGCAATCGGTGAACACCGCATTGCCGCCGATCACGTAGAGTCCTCCGCCGTCGGCGCTGGTGCAGCGGTTGCGGCGGATGGTGCAGCGGGTCATCGTCGGGTGACCATAGACGCCACCGCCGTGGTTGAGCGAACTGACGTTGTCCTCGATGATGCAGTCGGTCATCGTCGGGCTGCCGCTGACACCGGCGCCGGCGCGACCGTAGTTCTGGCGGATGACGCAATCGATCAGGGTCGGGGTGCCGTTGGTGACCACGCCGCCGGCGGTGTAGGGCATGGATCCGCGGGTGATCGTCAACCCGCGCAGGATCGTCTGCGGACCTTCCGCGTTCAGCATGGTGACGGCGCGGCCTGCAAGTTCGGCGTCGATGATCGTCACGCCGGGGCCGCCGACGCCTTGGATCTCGATCGCCTTGCCGAGCAGGTCGATGCCGCCGAGGTAGGTGCCGGGAGCCACGAGGAGGCGGTCCCCCGGGCTGGCGGATTGGATGGCGGCTTGAATGCTCTGGCCGGCGGAAACGGGGATATCGGTGGCCCAGGCAGCAGAAACGAGCGAAGCCAGGCAGGCGGGCAGGATCAGGGGTTTCATGGTTCCTCCTCAGGTGGGCGCCGCCCGGACAGCGGGCGGTCTCAAGGCGAGTTTGCCGACCGCCGCGCCGACTGCTGGCTGGATTACATGCTTGTAGAGCGAATGACCAAACGGTCATGGCGGGCTCCGGAGCGCGGGAAACGGCCGCAAGGGACCTTGAGAGTCCGTCTCAGCGCAAGCACGGACGCCAGCCGCACGGACGCCAGCCGCACGGACGCCAGCCGCACCCAACACCAACCGGTAGCCAAGAAAGCAGCTGCACCCACGGCATCCACGCCGTGCACAGCACCTACCGAAACACGGGAACCGCGGCCCCCACCACTCCCCAGCCTCCACCCACCCTACGAACCGGGCGAATCCCCGAATCTACGGCACGCACCAGGTCCACCGTCCCCGAGGACATCCCACAACGCCGCGGGGGCGCCGATTGGACGCCCCCGCGGATACCTGTGGATCTTAGACGGACGCCTCAGCGACCCTCGAGGGTGGCCTTCAGCTCCACCGGCTTGCCGCCGCGCATCACGACGAAAGAAACCTCGTCACCGGGCTTCGCGCCGGACAACAAGGTGACCCATTCCATGCGCGAGGTGACCTCCTTGCCATCCCACTTCACCAGCAGATCCCCGGCGAGCACGCCCGCGGTCGCAGCGGTGCCGTCCTCCACCACTTCGGTGATGGTTACGCCTTGTTGGCCTTCGGGCGCCTCCCCCATCTGCACGCCGAAACGCACGCGGTTGCGCGCTTGGCGGGTGCGGGGTTTGGGCTCTTGGAACGCCAGCGGCGCTTCGACGCGCGCAGCGGCAAATGCCAGATCGTGAACGAAGTGCGTGGCGTGCACCGCGTCCACCGGCCGGATCAGGTCGGCGGTGTCGCGCGGGGTGTGGTAGTCGTCGTGGATGCCGTCCATGCTGACAAACGCGGCAGGCACGCGCGCCTGCACGAAAGCCCAGTGGTCCGAAGCCGCCTGGGTGTTCTCCTCCAGCACGAGTTCGAGCGGGTTGTTCGCCTTCAGGGGTTCGATCAGTTCGGCCATGCCCAAACCCGAGCCCAGGCCCGAGATGTTCAGCCGGTGCTTCTCGAGGCGCCCGATCATGTCGAAGTTGATCATGAGCGCGATCTTGTCGAGCGGTACCGTGGGGTTACGCGTGTAGTGCTGCGCTCCGTTGAGGCCCGATTCCTCGGCGCTGAACGGCATGAACAGGATCGAGCGGGCGGATTCGCCCTCGGGCAGTGCCGCGTAGGCCTGGCCGAGGCTCTCGGCCAGCAGGATCAACGCAGAACAACCCGAGGCGTTGTCGTCGGCACCGGGGTGCACAAGCTTGCCGCTGTTCTCGCGGTCGCGGGAACCGAAACCGCCGTAGCCGAGGTGGTCGAGGTGCCCTCCGATCACGACGTACTCACCCGCGAGCGCGCCCTTGCCCGGCAGCAGTCCGATCAGGTTCTCGGCGATCACGCCGCGGTAGTCCCCGGTGCAGCGCACGTGCACCTGCTTGCCGAGATCGCGCACGACCCCCGCCGCGTTCGCGGCCGCGGTCAGCTCCTCGAGCTTGTGTTCCTCCCCGAGCCACTGCGCGACGACATCGGCGTGCACCTGCATCACCGGCAGCTTGGTTTGGTTGTTGGTCCAAGAAGACACGTCGACTAGGTTCTTCGCGCGCGAATCCCGGGCTCCGGGCGGGCTGACGACCAGCACCGCCGCCGCACCGCGCTGGGCCACCGCGCTGAGTTTCGGGCCGAGCCCGGCCCGGGCGCTCCAGGAGCGACCGGTGAAGGCGCTGCGCCCCTCGTCGTTCATGGGCTCGAAGCGCAGCATCAGCACCACTTTGCCGGTCAGATCGCACTCGGCGGGGAAACCCTGGTACGGCACGTCTTCGGTGCCTTCTTCGATCGCGTACCCGACGAAACACAATTCCCCGGTGACGTCGCCGAAACCGCCCCAACCGGGCACGCTGTAGTCCTTCTCGCGTTCGAGCACCTTGCCCCCCGGTCCCTCCAGCGCGACCTCCTGCAGTTGGAAGGTCCCAGCGAGCTCGAAGGGCTGACGCCAGGAATCCTCGGCGCCGTCCTTGCCGGGCACGCCGGGCTTCAAGCCCGCCGCTTCGAACCAGTATTGAACGTAGTCCTTCGCGATCTCCATGCCCTGGGTGCCGGGCAAGCGTCCTTGCAGGAAGGGATCCGCGAGGAAGTTCACGTGGCTCATGTAGCGGCGCACCTCGGCGGGCGGCGCCTGCAGATCGTCGACCGGCGCGTTTGCCGGTTCGAGCGACACCGCCGGAACCTGGGCCGCAGCCGCGGGCAACAGCGCCAGGGCGGCGGCAATCGTCAGCGCGCCGGGCAGGGAGGAAAGCAGGAATCGACCGTGGGCCGCCAGGGGCGTGCCGGAGTGGGCAAGGCTTTGCATCGCACCAGTCTAGGTTCCCGTCCGCCACGTGCGCCGGGCATGCATGGGTTTTACAGCCGGGGTGGAGCGGCGCGCCGGCGGGTCGCCGGGCCGTGGGTGGATCGCGCCTGGGGTCTTGGACACGGGTCCGCTCGCCCGGGACCCGGCCCGCGCGCGGCGGCCCCAGTGGCCCCGCCCCCGGCGGGTCCGGCGCTGGTGGCGGGTCGGGCCGGAACCTACACTGCCCCCATGCGCGTGTGGCTCTGGCTCTGCCTGTTCCTGCTCACCTCCGCCGGCCTGACCGCCGGCGAACGGCACCCGATGGACGGGCCCGATGCGGAGCTGCGGGTGATGCACGGCAGCAATGCCGTGACCCTGGCGGTGCGGGTCAACCTCGCTTGGCTCGACGAGCACTTTGACGTGCCGCGCGAGGTGCCGGACACCGTGGCGGCGGAAGAGCGCGCGGCGCTCGAAGAGGAGCTGACCGCGTGGTTGCAGGAGCACCAGGTGCTGACCGGGGAAGGTTTGCCCGCGGCGGCGAGCGGCATCGTGGGAACCTGGTCCGAAGCCGACCCGGAACGGGTGCCCTACTTCCCCCGCGCCGGCGCCCGCGCCCTGACCTTCCTCGACCTGCGCCTCACCTGGTCCGTGCCCGCGGGCCTCGATGCGCTGCAACTCGCCTGGCCCAGCTTCCCCATCGATCCCGTGCTCGCGGGTCCGGGAAGTTCGCCGCGCACCAAGGTCAAAGCCGTGCTGCTGACCGGCGCAGAGGAGCGGGTCGTCGAACTCACCGAAGACGCGCCCGAGTATCGTTGGCGGTTGCCCCAGCAGAGCGGTAGCGATCACCTGTTGCCCCTGCCCGCCGCGCCGGTCGCGGGATCGGGGATCCTGCGCACCCGCGCGATGATCGCCCTCGGCGCGATCACCGCCTTGTTCGTATTCATTGCGCGGCGCTTGCCCAAACGCGGCGCCTTGGCGGGGCTGGCGTTGCTGCCGCTCGCCTGGTTCGGCGTCTTGCGAATGCCGCGCGCCACGGTCGTTCCCCCGGAGACCCAGCTCGAGGTGTTTGGCGTGCTGCACGCGAATCTCTACCGCGCCTTCGACTTCCACGAGGCCGAAGCGGTCTACGATGCGCTCGAGGCGAGCACCCAGGGCGAACTGCTGCGGCGGCTGTACGGGGAGATCCACGACAGCCTCGTGCTCGAGGAGGAAGACGGGCTCCTGTGCCGGGTCGAAGCGGTGACCCCCTTCGACACGGTACTCGAAGCGCCTTCCGCGGATTCCCCGCCCGGCACCTTCGGCGTGTTGGCCCATTGGCGCGTCGACGGCGTCCTGCACCACTGGGGCCATAGCCACCACCGCCGCCAGGAATTGCGTGCGCACTTCGACGTCGCGCCCCTGGCGGAGGGTTGGCGCCTGGTTGGCAGCCGCATCCTGGAATCCAAACGCGTGCCCGTGGCGGAACCCGCTCCGGCGAATCCCACTCCGGCCGCCGGCAACCTCCCAGAGGACGAAGTCTGGTGAGCGCGCCCCTGTGCGAAGTGCGCGGCCTTGAGCACCGGTACGGCCCGGGTTGCCAATGGGCCATCGATTCCCTGCGGGTGATGCCTGGGCAGGCCATCGCCCTGACTGGGGCGAGCGGCAGCGGCAAGACAACCCTGCTCGAATGGCTCGCCGGTTTGAACCATCCCCAGCGCGGCGACGTGGATTTCGAGGGCGAGCCCTGGCGAGCTTTATCGCCGGCCGTGCGCCAGCGCCGGCGGCTCGAAACGATCGGGCTCGTGTTCCAGGACAATGCCCTGCTACAGGCGTTGACCGTTGAGGAGAACATCCTGTTGCCCCTACGGCTGCTCGACCGGGCCTTGGCCCCCGCGCGCCGCGAACTGGAGCCGCAGATGCGGCGCGCGGGCATCGCGCACCTCGCCGGTCGGCGGCTCGCGGGGTTGAGCCAAGGCGAACAGCAGCGGGCGGGGGTGCTGCGCGCTTTGCAACACAAGCCGCGACTGATCCTGGCGGACGAACCTACGGCCAGCCTCGACGCGGAGAGTGCCGCGCGCATCGTGGACCTCCTGTTCGACGCTCGCGAACGTTTCGGCGCGGCGCTGGTCTGCGTGAGCCATGATCCGCGGGTGCTCGAACGCTTCGATACGCGTTGGTCGATGGAGGACTTCCGCGTGGAGGCCCAGCCGTGAAGGCGACCCTCTGGCTCGCCTGGCAGCACCTGCGTTTCCATCGCTGGCGCAACCTGCTTTTGGTCTCGTGCCTGGCCCTGGTGGCGTTTCTGCCTTGGCTCGGCCGCGGACTTCTCGCGCGATACCAACGGGATCTGAACGACCGCGCCAGCCGCATTCCTCTGCTCGTTGGAGAACCCGGCGACGAGTTCGGCTTGTGCCTCGGCGCCCTGTTCTTCAAGGGCCGCGACTGGCGTCCTATGGACTTCGGCGAAGTCGCCGCGTGGAACGAACCGGGCCGCGTGCTGGCCGTGCCCTTGGTTCTCGGGCACAAGGCCGCGAGCCTGGAGCTCGTGGGCACGAGCCTTGAGTACTTCAGCCAACTCGGCCTGGTTTGCCGCGAAGGCCGCCTGCCCGTGCGCCCGGGTGAGGTCGTCGTGGGCGCTGAAGCCGCGCGCCGCAATCAATGGACCGTCGGCAGCACCCTGCGCTCGGATCCCCCCGCCGGTTTCGGCCTGCAGGGCCACGGCAGCCAGGCCCTGACGGTCACGGGCGTGCTCGAACTCAGCCATGGACCCGATGACCGCGTCCTGTTCACGGGTTTGGCGACCGGCTGGTGGATCGATGGACTGCTGCATGGCCATGACGAGGCCACGCGCCTCGCGAACGACGATCCCGCCCAAGTGCTTGCCCGCACCGAGGGTTCGCTGATGCTGGCGCCCACGGTGGTGCCCGATCAGGAGCAGGCGACGCCGTCGCGGCTGCATCTGCACGCCAGCGAAGCCGAACTGCCGATCTCATGCCTGCTCGTCTGGCCGCGGGATGAGAAGCAACGCACCTTAATCGAAGCCGATGCCCGGCACGCGAGCCGGCTCGCGGTCTTGCGGCCCGCGGAGGTCATCGCGGATCTTTTGCAGGAAGCCCTGCGGTTCAAGGGATTGATCGACCGGCTGGTTTGGGTGCTTGGGCTCGGGATGGTGGCGTTGTTCGTGCATATCTTGTATCTGCAGGCGCGGCTGCGGGCCGCGGAGTTGCGGACTTTGGAGCGGCTGGGCGCCCCGCCGGGTTTCCGGGCGCGGTTGCAGGGGTTCGAGGGAGTGGCGCTGGGGGGATTGGCGGTGGTGCTTGGCGTTGTGGCGGCGGAAATGTGTTTGCGATGGTTGCCGGATTTGGTGCATGTGCTCTAGCCCGGCGGAAATGTGTTACGTACGGAAGCGGGTTTAAGTTGTCACGTTATTCGACCTCCACGCTGCCTGCGGCAGCGTGGGAGGTCATAACGGGACAGCTAAACCCGCTTCCGTACGTAACGCATTTCCGCCGCTGCCCAGGGCCGTGGGGAATACCGTTACATACCGAACCAGGTTCGATCAGTCCCACAATTCGCGGGCGTGCGCAGCACGCCGCGTGTGGGACTGATCGAGCCTGGTTGGTGTAACGGCTATTCCCACGCAGCGCGCCCAAAACCCGCTACCATACGCCCACTATGCTGCGCCGCGCCTGCACCACTCTGCTGCTGCTCGCCACCGCCTGCAGCGGCGATCCGCCGCCGGCGGCACCGTCGCCTATGGCACCCACGGGTCCGGTGATCGCCACCACTTGGCCGCTCACCTGCTTGGCCGAAGCCATGCTCGCGCCGGAGCAGTCGGTGCGCTGCCTCGTGCCCCCGGGCGAAGACCCCGCCTTCTGGCAACCCGCCGATTCCGATCTGCAGCCCCTGATCGACGCGCGCGGACTGCTCTGGAACGGCGCGGGTTTCGAGACCTGGATGCAGAGCGCCACTCTCGCGCCGTCCCGCACCCTCGAAGTCGGTCAGGCGGTGCGCTCCACTTGGATCGAAAACACCGATGAGTCGGTGCACAGCCACGGGGCCAGCGGTGCCCACACTCACCGCGGATTCGATCCGCACCTGTGGATGGATCCGCTGCTCTGCATCGAAATGGCGCGCGCCATCGGCGACTTCGCCATCGCTCAGGATTGGATCGCACCCAGCCAGGCGGCCGAGCGACTGGCGCAATTGGAACCGCGCCTGCGCGAACTCGATCGACTCTGGACCGAGATCGCGAAAGCCGTGCAAGGCCGCTTCCTGTTCGCGAACCACGGCACGTACACCTACCCGGCGCGGCGCTACGGCATCGAGATCCGCGTGCGCAACACCTCGCCAGAAGGTCCGCTCGACGCGCGCACCATAGAATCCCTGTCGATTGCCCGGGCCGCCGGGGGCGCGGCAGGTTTCCTTTGGGAGAGCACGCCCGAGCCCGGCCTCGCCGCCGAGCTGCAGAACACCTACGGCCTCGCGAGTTTCGTTCTGCGCCCCATGGAATCGCCGCTGACCCCGTCCCAGGACGCCATCGACATCTGGCGGCAAGACCTGACCACCCTGCTCAAAGCCCTGCAACCCTGATCCCCCGTCATGGCCCAGCCCACCATCTTCGACCGCATCCTCGACGGCGAAATCCCGTGCCACAAGCTCTATGAGGACGAACACGTGCTCGCGTTCCTCGACGTGGGGCCCCTTTCGCGCGGCCACGCCCTGGTGATCCCGAAGGAGCGCAAAGCCTTCCTGCACGAGCTCTCCGACGACAGCGCCGCCGCCATCGGCCGCGTGTTGCCACGCCTCGCCCGAGCCCTGCGCGCCGCCACCGGCTGCGAACACTACAACGTGCTGCAGAACAACGGCGCACCCGCCCATCAGGCGGTGTTCCATGTGCACTTCCATCTGATCCCGAAGACCGATTCCGGCGGCCTGGGTATCACTTGGGATCCGAAAAAACTGGAAGACGGCCCCGAACTCGCCGCCGCCATCCGCTCCCACCTCTAAAACCAGCCCCCCGCCATGACCTCCCCCCAATCCGGCGACCTGCTGCTCCAAGGCGGCCTCGTTCACACCGGCGGCAACCTGCACCAAGTCGACGTGCTCGTGGAAGGCGGCCGCATCACCGCCATCGGCCACGACCTCGTTGCGCCCGCGGGCTGCCCCACCCTCGACTGCCACGGCAAGTGGGTGCTGCCCGGCCTGATCGATCCCCAGGTGCACTTCCGCGAGCCGGGGCTGGTGCACAAGGAAGACCTGGAAAGCGGCTCGCGCGCGGCCCTGTGGGGCGGCATCACCGCTTTCATGGAGATGCCGAACACGAAACCGATGACCACCGACCCGGCTGCGCTCGAGGACAAGCTGCGCCGCGCCGATGATCACGCCTGGGTGGACTACGCGTTTTTCCTGGGCGCCACGAGCGAAAACGCCGATCGACTCGGCGAGTGGGAAAGCCTGCCCGGCTGCGCCGGGGTCAAGGTGTTCATGGGCTCCTCCACCGGCGATCTGCTGGTGCGCGACGATGCCACCCTCGAGCGTATCCTGCGCGGCGGCACCCGCCGCGTGACCGTGCACAGCGAAGACGACTTCCGCCTGAGCCAGCGCTACTCGGACCTCGCCGCCACCGCCAAGGTCACCGAACACGACCACATCCGCGACGTGACCTGCGCCGTGCAAAGCACCACGCGCCTGCTCGACCTGGTCGAAAAGACCGGCCGGCCCGTGCACATCTTGCACGTCTCCACCGCCGATGAACTGCGCCTCGTGCGCGAGCGCGATCTCGGGGATCTCGTCACCCTCGAAGCGACCCCCAACCACCTCTTCCTCTGCGCGCCGCAGTGTTACGAAGAGCACGGCAGTCACGCCCAGATGAACCCGCCCGTGCGCGGCCGCGAACACCAGGAAGCCCTGCGCCAGGCCTGCCGCGAGGGCCTCATCACCTGCATCGGCTCCGACCACGCGCCGCACACCGCCGAGGAAAAGGCCAAACCCTACCCCAATTCCCCGAGCGGCATCCCCGGCACGCAAACCATCCTGCCCCTGCTGCTGACCGCCATCCGCGACGGCTGGCTCGAACTCGCCGACATCCTGCGCCTGTGCCACTCCGGCCCCGTGCACGTCTACGGCATCGCGGACCGCGACCCGATCGCCCCCGGCGCCACCGGCACCTTCACCCTGGTCGACCCCGCCGTGCGCGGCCCCCTCGAACTCTCCTGGCTGCAAAGCCGCGTCGGCTGGAGCCCCTTCGCCGGCCGCGAACTCGCCGGCCTGCCCTGGGCCACGATCCTGCGTGGGCAAATCGCCCACCAACTCGGCACCGAGCACGAACGCGTGGCCATCGCGCCGCTGCGGTTCGGCACGCGTTGATCGAAGCGAGCCGCAGCCCATGGGTTTCGACCCAATTCAAGCGGCTCGCAAACGAAGCGTTCCAGGGTGAGCTTCGCCGCGCACCTGCACGCCGCCGGTGGACAAACACGCATGCCCGCGCCATCGGGTTTCGCTAGGCGGCGCGGAGTTGTCGCTGGCGGGCACTGCACCATCGCGTAGTCCACCCAAGTGCGTCCGTCGGCACGGCGCAGAGGGATCCAAGGCCGGTGGTCTTCGATTTCTTGACTGCCACCTCCATCAAAGCGCTGAATCCGCCCCACAGGGCCGCGCGCTCAGGCTCACCTAGCGCGAATCGCATCCTTCGCCTAGGGTGAATCCGGTCCGCTTCGGACACTCCATTCCCCCATTCCCCATGCGCGCACGAACCCTGATTCTGCTGCTCCCCCTGCTCGGACTGGTCGGCTGGCTGCTTTGCGAGAACCCCGCGAAGGATTGGAGAACCTTTGCGGAGTCGCCAGAAAAGCAAGCGGCGCATCCCGAGAGCCAAGGCGCAGAACTTCGCGAAACACCCCCCGCCGAAGCGACCGCAGATCGGATCCAGCCCGCAGGCAGCCCCGCTCAAGAATCGGCTGCAAACCCGACTTCGGCCTCCCCTCCCGATCCCGCGACCTGGGCTCCCCGCTTGGCCGGACACTGCGACGCCGCCCTGACCGGCGAGCTCGACATCAACGCAGTGCTGCGTTTGATGATCGAAGCGTCGGAGCAACCGCTCTCGCCCTTCGCAGACATGGACGAGTCCGACGAAGACGGCCTCGTCTATCCCCTGACCGGTTTGCCGGAGGGCCTGCAGGGCCACCTGCGATTCGGCAACCCCGAGGTCTTTGACGGCGAGTTCCGCCTGCGCACGGCGTACATCGTCCTGGAGGGCAAGGACCTCGAACCCGAGTTCGTGCAAGGCGCCCTACGCCGGCCAGCTTCCGCCAGCTTCTCCTGCGCCTGGTCCGATGGCGACCCAGGCCATGCACGGTGGAGCGATCTCGCGCTGCAGCGCAGCCCCGACCTCGCCGCCAGCAAACGCACGGGCATCAACGCCCATGAAGGCACCTGGACCACCGGCCTTTCCTGGCGCCAGGACCTTCGCGGCGACGGCAGCGGGCTCCAAACCAGCCCCACGGGCATGGTGCAAGGCAACCCCTCCAACGACCCGGCCGCTTTCGGCGGCGCGCCCATCCGCGGACAACTCGAACCCGATCCTGCCCTGGTCCAGCAACTCTTCGAGCGCCTGCTCGAACAGCGTCGCCGCGCCCAAGGCCAGTGACTGCCGGCCTCCAACGACCCCGGGCGCACCCCTCGAAGATCGAAGGATGCGCCCGGGTTTCGAAACTAGGTCCGATCAGAAGGTAACCGTCAGACCGTTCGAGGAGTTCGACTGGCCCACGCCGGACGGCGTGTCGCGGAACCAGGCTTGGAAGTGCCACGTATCGCCAGCCATGATCGTGGGCGAACCCGTGATCGGAATGGTGGTCGGCAGGTCGAAGCCGCTACCGACCGTCGAGGTGCCGCCCAGGTTCTGCAGCACGCCACCCGCATCGAACAAGCCGATCGAGTTGAAGTCGGTGCCCGCCACGTTGTAGCGACCGAGCGAGTTGCCCGCGCCAACCGAGAGGCAAAGTAGGCCGTTGCCCAGCGGCACGGTCGGAGCCAGCTCGGCGCCGGTACCGACGAGGAAGTAGCCCAGCTCACCCGTCGGGCCGCCGGTCAACTCCAAGTGCACGCCCGCGCCAACGCCGGGGTTGGCGCTGCCGCTGAGCACCGCGGGTCCACCGGTGCTGTTCGCGTTGGCCGGATCGCAGTAGGCGGTGCCCACGCTAGCCCCCGAGTCGAAGCTCCAGGACAGCACATCGTGCGCCTGCACCGAGCCACCGCTCGAAGCCGTGAAGCCCACGTAGGCGGAGGTACCACCGATCAGGTTCAGCCCGCCCACCGGCGTGCCGCTATCGATCCAAGTGCCGCCCGTCTGGAAGCTGTACGGCGCGCTGAGCACCAGGTTGCCGTTCAGGTACACGTCGATGTTGCCAGGCACGTAGACCACGCGCAGGGTGTGCACCGCACCGCTGTTCAGGTTGGTGAAACCCAAGGCCGCCGAGTTGGCGCGTCCGATCGAGTACCCTTCCACCTGCTTGTTCTCGCCCGCACCGCCGGTGTGGATCGAGATGTGGTTGTCATCGGGGTCGAGGATCGGATCCGCAGCCGGCTGGTTGCCGTTCATGAAGTGGTCGATCTCGATCACCAGGGAGTTCTCGAGGGACTCGCCCGCCACGCTGGTCGGGAACAGGCCATATCCCAGCGCGGAAGCGTGACGACCAATCGCCATGTTGCCGATCTGGCCGTTGTAGCCGGCGGTCACATCGTTCTGGATGACGAACGCCATGCCGTCGCCGGTGCCGGCGCCAGTGATCTGGAACTCGAACGTGGTGTCGAAGCCGTTCACCACGGACACCGGCGTGTCGTACCAGACCGCGCCCATGTTGTCGCCAAGGGTGCCGGTGGTGTCGTGCACGCGCAGCACGTTGTTCGGGTTCGCGGAAGTCAGAACCAGGTTGAGCCCGGCGATCGAAGAGAAGTCGGGATACTGGAACGACTGGGCCCCGGCGGTGGCCGTCAGCAGGCCGGCCGCAGCGAGGGCGGAGACGAAGAATCGGGAGGTTTTCATGGTTGTGGGAGCAGGGTTGAGAGTCGCGGTGGAACCCCGAATCGGGCATCGCCAACCGGCGCCACCTGCCCTGAACCTACACTCCCGGTGATTTTCCGGGAAAGAAATCGCCCAATTCTGGCCCCATAGGCGGTCCAGACCGCCCGAACAGGGGCCTATCCAGCCCCTTCGAACGGCCCTGGGGCGGCACCCGACCGACTCCAGGCCGGGGGAGCTGCGCCGAGGTCGAGAACGGGGCTCACCAATGGATTGGACCCCCCTTTCATTTCCCCCTTCTCTCTCCCGCCCGGTCGCGCGGCCTTGCTACACGCATGCGAACAAACGGGTCGAACCCCACCCAAACACCCGGTGCCCGGGCGCCAAACACAGCTGCGCTCACCGGCACGCAAAAAAAAAGACGGCCTCCGGCAACATTTAGGGGCCCACTACCCCGTGCACGCCCCGTTTCTGGCCAAAGCCTCCGCTTCGGCGCGCACACCAGCGCAGGCGCATGCCCCCATTGGGCTCGGATCATGCCCGCTGTTCATGCCACCGCCGCGTACCTTGTCGCCATCCTCATCGGCCATCCGCTCGCGCAATTCCCTGGCGCTTGGGATCATGCCGCCCTCGGCCTCGATCACAGCAAGGACCTGCACTCGGCGCCCTTGGGCTAAGCGCCCGCCACCGGCCGTCCCCCCGCGCGGCGTGCCCCATGCGGGCACCCGCGAGGCGAGCGGCCAAAACAACAAGCTAGCACGCGGAATCCCATACCCCCTCGCGCCCGGTTCCCGGCGACTCAACTCCGGCGCACGGGCAACAGGG
The DNA here is from genome assembly GCA_041398705.1 of Planctomycetota bacterium. Taxonomy (GTDB): domain Bacteria; phylum Planctomycetota; class UBA1135; order UBA1135; genus NORP259. The sequence goes on from JAWKUI010000015.1 coordinate 66,454, forward strand.
CGACCAGTTCCTGCCACGCCCGCTCGGCACCCGGCGCACCGAGGTCCGGGAACGCCGCGCGCCGTGCTTCGAGTTGCGCGCGGCCTTCCGGCGTCGCAAGCCGCGCCAGCTCCAGCGCGTGCACGCCATCGAGCTGCGCGTCTTCGACGATGCGCATGCCGCCGCCGTAGTAGGCCGCGTTGTGCCATTGATGCCGGTCCGCGTGGTGCGGGAAGGGCGCCACCCAGGTCGGCACGTGCACCGCGCCAATCTCGGCCAAAGTCGAAGCCCCGCCGCGGCCGAGCACCAAGTCGGCGGCCTGCAAGGCCCCCGCCATGTCCTGCCAGTATTCCACCGCGCGGTAGTGCGGCAGGACGCCCGCCCCCTCCGCCAATCGGCTCGGCCCCACCTGGTGCAGGACCTGCCATCCGGCTTCGGTCCACATCTCGGCGTGATGGGCAACGAACTGATTGACCGCGCCCGCGCCCTGGCTGCCGCCGAGCACCAAGAGCAAAGGCCGATCCGGCGCGAAACCCACGGCCCGCTTCGCAGCGCCCCGCGCGACCGCATTGCCCGCCGGCTGGAACTTCGGCCCGACGATCGGTCCGATCACCCGCGCCTTGTCGCCCTCGCGCGCGCCCACCGAATGGGCTCCCGCGTGCAGCACAACTTGCGCCAAGGACCCCAGCCGCCGCGTCGCTTTGCCCGCGACCGCGTTGACTTCATACAAGCCCACCGGCACCCGCAGGCTGCGCGCCGCCAACACCGCGGGCAAAGCCGTGAACCCGCCAAGCCCCAGCAACACCTCGCTGCCCGCCTGCACGAGCGCCCGCCGCGCCAAGTGCGTCGCCCGCGGCGAGCGCCGCAGCAGCTGCCAAGTCCCCGGCGCCCCGCCCCCGGGCGATTCCAGCGGCAGCGGCAACACCTCCACCGCCACCCCCGGCAATTCCTCCGCCAGCCCGCGCAGCACCTCGCGCTCCACCGGCCGCCCCGACGTGAACCACAGCACGTGCTCGAGCCGCGGCCCAAACTCCATCGCATGCCGCAAAAGGTGCAGCCCCGGCACCAAGTGCCCCCCGGTGCCGCCCCCCGCCAAAGCCACGCGCACGGGACGATCCGCCATCACCGCAGCCGAAGCCGCATCGGAAGCGAGAATGTGTGCCATACCCCCAATTTGCCGCCGCCCAGGCGCGATTGCGAACGGCCCGCATCGCCCCGCCAGCCCCTTTCCCACGGCTGCCACCCGAGGCAGACCGCCGCGCCCCGCCGGCCTTGCGTTAGGGTATCCAGAGCCCGTTGCTCCCCATGAATCCGCCCCCCTTGCACCTTCGCCTCGCCACCCTCGAGGACCGCCCGGCTCTCCAGGACCTGTACACCCAGCACCTGCAGTTCCTCGCCTCGTTCAACCCCTCCGTTCAGGCGGATGCACCGCTTCAGGACCTCTGGTTCGAGCGCCCCGGCGTGCTGTTCCCCTGGCTGCTCAAAACCCAAACCACCCTGCTCGGCTTCGCCCTGCTCGGAGGCCGCAAACTCAGCGAAGCCATGGGCAGTGACACCGACTTCTACCTGCATGAGTTCCACATGGCCGAGCCCTTCCGGGGTCAGGGGTTCGGCCGCAAAGCGGTGCATGAACTTCTCAAGGAGCACCCCGGATCGTGGTCTGTCGATGTGCATCCGGCCAACCCTGGCGCTCTCCGCTTCTGGGAAGTGGCACTTGCCTCCGTGGAATTGAAGCAGACGGATTACTTCACGGAGGAAGGTGTTCGCTTCATCCGCCACATGACGCGATCGCCCCGGTAAGCGGAAGCCGGTCCCCGACAGTCCTTCGGCTTGTGGAGGTTTCGATCGAATCCATCACCGCCAGCCGAATCGCTCAACCGGGCCTCTCGGGATTGCGCGAAACGCAGTGCCTCGCTGCGCTTCGGATCGAGACCACCACCCCGGAATGCACGAAATCCAGCAAAGACCGGCGGAACGTCCGCGGCGGCCCGGAGCTACCCACTCCACCTCCAATCGCAGCTCCAGACGCCGTCCAGGTCGACCTATCTCGCTAGAAGGTCTGCCTTGCAACTGATCGCTAAGCCCTAGGTGGCCTACCCTCCGAGGGGTGCACTGTAGCTGTATGGAAATTCTGCCAGTGTCCACCGGACTCTCCGATTCCGGGTCGTCTCGGACTCCATCGAACGGAAATGGAGGCGAGGACCATTGGAAACCAATTCAGATGAGCGGCAGGAAATGAACCCGGGCAAAAGGACCGCGGTCCTCGGATGCATTCTCGGCACGGCCGCCGGGGACGCGCTGGGGCTGCCCTACGAAGGCCTTGGTCCAGAGCGGGCGCTCCGGCTCTTGGGGCCGCCGACGCGGCATCGGTTCTTGTTTGGGCGAGGCATGCTGTCCGATGACACGGAACACACGTGCATCGTGGCGCAGTCGTTGATCGAGGCGCGGGGCGATCGACGGGTGTTTGCTCGGAGGTTTGCGTGGCGCCTTCGTTGGTGGATTCTGGGGTTGCCGGCGGGGGTGGGCCGGGCGACGGGGCGGGCGTGTTTGCGGCTTTGGTTTGGGGCGGGACCGGAGCGGTCTGGGGTGGATTCGGCGGGCAATGGGCCGGCGATGCGGGCGGCGATCTTTGGGGTGGTGTTGGACGATCTGGCGGAGTTGCGAGCGTGGGTTCGGGTGTCGACGCGCATGACGCACACCGATCCCTTGGCGCTGCAGGGTGCGCTCGTGGTGGCGTTGGCAGCGCGGCATGCGCGGCTCCACCAGAAGGTCGAAGGCGAGGCGTGGCTTGGCGAAGTTGAGCGGGAGCTGGGCACCGAGGGCGGCGAGCTGTTTGGGCTCGTGCAGCGGGCCGTGGCCAGCGCGCGCCAGGGCGAAGGGACTCGCGCGTTTGCTGCGCGTCTCGGATTGCAGTGGGGCGTGACGGGGTACACCCCGCACACGATTCCCGTCGCCATACACGCCTGGCTGGCGCATCCGGGGGATTTCCGCGCCGCAGTCACCCGCGCCATCGAGTGCGGTGGGGATGCCGATACGGTGGCGGCCATCGCCGGGGGCATCGTAGGCGCGGGCGCCGGAGAAGCGGGCATTCCGCTTGAGTGGCTCGCGGGCATTTGGGATGGGCCGCGCTCGGTCCGGTGGATGAAGACGCTGGGCACGGCGCTCGCGGATGCGTGCGAGGGCGACCCGGAAGTCCGGGCGCCGGGAGTGAATCCGGCTTGGGCGTTCGCGCGCAACGGGCTCTTCTTGCTTGCCGTACTGGCCCACGGGCTGCGGAGGTTGGCACCGCCCTACTGAGGCGCACCGATCGCTGGCATGGGGTGCGATCTGGCGAAAACGGCCTGACGAACGCTCCGGCACGGTAGGACACGGTCTAAATTCGCAAAGTCACGCTCAGTCGAGAGGCAGGACCCCCCTGAGCATTCGGCGAGGCAACGATTCAGAGACTTGGGGCAGGACCCATCCAGCGAATCACCATTCGACACCCATAATCCACTCCACACATCGCGAGACTCGCAGCTCAGTTGTCGCAGCCCGAACAGTGCATCCCAAAGCAAACCTCCCATACCCCATCCGTTGCCCGCAGCGCTCGGGATCCGCGAGAAAGGCTCCGGGCCGCCGATCCATCGATCGGCGGCCCGGAAAGGCGAGGGGGAAGCGCAGAGGCGAGTCTGCTACCAGCCGGAGTGAGCTGGGATCACTGCACGACGAAACGCTTGTCCGCGCTCTTGCTGGTGCGGGTAGCGACCGGTTGGCCGGTGGTTGCCGGGGCGGAGCCGCCGGGCATTTGCAGGACCTGGCCGACGTAGAGTTTCTCGGGCTTGAGGCCGGGGTTCAGGGCCAGGATTTCGGTGTAGCGCTTGGCGCTGCCGAGTTGTTTCTGGGCGATGCGGCTAAGCACGTCGCCGGATTGCACGGTATAGGTGCCGGCGGCGCCGGAGGTCGGGCGGGTGCTCGGGGCCGGGGTTTCGGCGGCTTGGTTGACCTTGGCAGCGGGGGCCCCTTCGGGCAGGCGCAGGACTTGGCCGACGCGGATCGCCTTGGGGTTCTCGATGCCGTTCAGGCGCTGGATCTCACCCCAGCGGCCGGCGTCGCCGAGTTGGCGGCGGGCGATGCGCTCGAGCGAATCGCCGGAGACCACGGTGTAGCTGCCGCCCACGCGCACTTCGGGCGCCTTGGCGGCCGGCTGCTTCGGGGCGATGTACTGGGGCTGGGTCTGGGTGACCGGAGTGGTGACCGGGGCGACCTGGTTGCGGGCCGAGTCGAAGACCGGGTTCACCGGGCGCTGGGCCGGGAACTGCTCGGTGGTCTCGCGGCGCGGGTTCTCCGGCTCGATGCGGGTCGAAGCACCGGGCAGGTTGGCCATGGCACTCCGGCCGGGGCTGACGGTGTCCCCCTGGCGTTCGGTGACCGGGCGCATGCTCAGGTCGGGGCGCTGGCGGGTGACGCGACCCGGCGCGGCATCCTGGTCGTTCAACGCAATGCGCGTCTGGGGAGCGCGGGGCTCCTGGCTCGGCACGGTGGCGCGGCGCTCGGCGCGGGCCTGCACCGGGGTCTGGGCTTGGGTCGGAGCCTGGGCGAGTTGCCCGTCCTTGCCCGCCGCATGGGCGGTGTCACCGCCGTCCCACAGGGCCACCACCACGATGGTGACGAGCAGGAAAAGCAGGGCGATGATCCCGTATCGTTCGATTTGTTGCATAGCTAGTCCTCTTCTCTCTTCGCTGAACGCTTGGCTGGGGACGCCTGGGCCCCATCCCGTGACCCCCTCGGGTCCGGGCGGCTCCTAGAGCAAGACCTACGGCTACGCAGGTAGCCAATAGGGCACTTCCTCCATCGGATACAAATGGCAGGTTCATGCCCTTCGGGGGCGCAAAACCTGTCACGACTTGAATGTGCAGCATGGCCTGCAGAACCACCGACACCAGCAGGCCGAAGGCGGCCAGGGAGGCGAAGGGGTCGGCGACGCGGCGCACGAAGCGCAGGCCGTGCCAGAGCAAGGCCAGAAACAGGCCGATCACCAGGGCCGAACCGAGCAGGCCGAACTCCTCTCCCACCATCGAGAAGACGTAGTCGGTCTGCATGTACTGCAGGCTCTGATTGCGGAAGCCGCCTTGGCCGAGGCCGACCCCGAGGCCGTCCCCGCTGGCGATGGCCTCCATGGCCCGGCGCACCTGGTCGTTGCTCTGGTCGCCCAGCCAGATCGCGAGGCGCTCGCGCACGTAGTGCAGGGCGCTCGCCGCGCCAACGAGGGCCGCTGCGATCAGCAGCGCGGCCGAAAGGCCGAGGTGCGCCAGGCTGACCCCACCGGCGAGCAGCACGGCGAAGTAACAACCGAGGAAAAGCAGGGTCGCGCCCAGGTCGGGCTCGCCGAGGATCAACACCGCGAACAGGCCCCCCATGGCGACCAGCGGCAGGTACCCGCGGCGCACGTCGCGCAGGCCGGTTTCGAGCAGCGAGCAGCGCCAAGCCACCCACAGCACCCCCACCACGCGGGCGAGTTCGGAGGGCTGCAGGGTCGGCAGACCCGGCAGGCGGATCCAGCGGCGCGAACCGTTGACCTCGCTGCGCAGGCCCGGCACGTAGACCAGCACCAGCAGGATCAGCACGGCGGCGGTCATCCACGGGATCAGGCGTTCGATGCCACGCGGGCCGAGGCGGGCAAGCACGAGGATCACCCCCAAACCCGCTAGGCGGTACGCGACGAGGTTCTTCACCTCGGCGTGGAACTCGTCGAGCGGCAGGGTGGTCGAGGCGTGGCTGATCTGCACCAGGAGGCCGAAGGCGAGCAACGCCATCGAGATCCAGAACACCGGCCGCGCCGCCTCGCGGGCGTCCGGGCCGGCGGGCATCGGGTGGCGGGCGTTCAGGCCCAGGTACGGCTGCGTCCAATCGGTCATGGTCAGCGCACCTTGAGCAGGGCCAGACTCGCGAGCGCGCACACCCCGGCCACAATCCAGGCGCGCACGACGATGGTGACTTCATGCCAGGGCCGGTCCCCGGGCTGGAAGATGCCGCCCTTGACCTGCAACCCGTGATGGATCGGGGCCATGGTGAACAACCGCCGGCCGGTGCCGCTCTTGGCCCGGGTGAACTTGAACCAGGCGGTCTGCAGGCCGCTCGAGAACAGCTCGGCGTAGAAGACGAAACCGATCAGCGGCAGCACCAGCTCCTGTTTGCTCACCAGCGCCATCCAGGCGAGCAGGCCGCCGATCGGCAAGGAGCCGGAGTCCCCCATGAAGACCTGGGCGGGGAAGGCGTTGAACCAGAGGAACCCCATGCACGCACCGCACAGGGCGCCGCCCATGACCGCCATTTCCGAAGCGGCCGGCACGTGGGGCAGGTTCAGGTACTCGGTCCAATCCCAGCGCCCGGTGACGTAGCAGAAGGCCGTCAACGCCGCCCCCGAGATCAACATGCAACCCGCGGCGAGCCCGTCGAGCCCGTCGGTGATGTTGGCCGCGTTCGAGGTGCCATACACCACGAACCATGCGAGCCCTACGAACAAAAGCAGCCCCCACCAAGCCCCGCCGAACGAGATCGACACGTTCTTGAAGAAGGGCGGGTACAGGGTCAGCAGCGAGTGGCGCTCGGAGGTGCTGGCGAACCAGACGAACGCGAGCAGTACGGCGAGGATCACCACCGACATGCCGATGGTTTTGGCGCGCGGGGTGAGGCCTTTCGACCCCGGCACGGTCAGCTTCTGGTAGTCATCGACGAATCCGACCGCCGCGAGGCCCGCGGTGAGCACCAGGGCCAGGATCACGTTGATGTTGTCGAGACGGCACCAGAGCAGCACCGCGCCGAGCAGAGAGGCGATCAGGAAACTGCCTCCCATGGTCGTGGTGCCCTCCTTGCCGGTCTCCTTGTTCTTGGCCGCCAGCTCGCTGCTGTCGGTTTTGCTCACGTCCTCGTGCCAGCGGTTCTTACGCAACCACTGGATCGCCGGCCCGCCGAACACGAGCGACAGGGCGAAAGCCGACAGGCACGCCATCGTCGTCCGGAACGAAATGTAGCTGAAGAGCTGCACTTCGAAGAGGTCGCGGAAGAGGGCGGGCAACATGGTCGGGCAGGGAACGGGGGCAGGAGGGGAGAATCAGTGGGCCCGGGCGGGCTCGAGCAGGGATTCGACGAGGCGATCGAGGCCGACGCCGCGGCTGGCTTTGATCAAGACCACGTCGCCGGGTTCAACGAGCGCTGGCAGGATCCCTTGGCACGCGTTGCAGTCGGCGGCCAGGTGCAGGCGGTTCTCGTCCAGGCCCTGTTCGCGGGCGCCCGCGGCCACGTCCTCGGCGAACTGGCCTACGGCCACCACGGCATCGAGCCCGGCCAGCGCGGCCTGGCGCCCCACGTCGCGGTGACGCTGGGCCGAAGCGGCGCCGAGTTCGAGCATGTCCCCCACCACCAGAATGCGGCGGGTGGCGTGTTCCATGCGCGTCAGGTGCCGGATGCCCGCCGCCACCGACAGGGGGTTGGCGTTGTAGCTGTCGTCGATCAGGGTGATGCCCCCGGCTTCGTGCACCTGCATGCGCCGCAGGGGTCCGCGCAGGCGCGCCACGTGCGGCAGCACGTTCTCGAGCGGTATGCCCATGCCGTGCACCGCCGCCAGGGCCGCGAGCAGGTTCTGCACCATGTGCGCGCCGAGCATCGGCAATTCGAGTTCGGTGGCGGGCAAAAGGCCCGGGGCCTGCAGCACGAAACGCGTGCGGCCGTTCTCGAAGCGCAGGTCGCGCGCCATGAAGTCCGCGCCGCCATGCAGCGAGAAACGCAGCACGCGCGCCGCGGTGCTGCGCGCCAGGGCCGAGGACCAAGTGCAATCGGCGTTGAGCACGCAGAAGTGTTCGAGACCCAGACAGCGCACCAGCGCGCCTTTCTCCTCGGCCACCCCTTCGGCGCTACCGAGCCCCGACAGGTGCGCCTCGCCCACGTTGGTGAGCACCGCCCCCGTGGGCCGCGCGATGCGGCACAGGTTGGCGATCTCGCCGGGGGCATTGGTGCCCATCTCGACCACGTAGGCCAGGCTTTCCGCGGGGGCGCCGAGCAGGGTCAGCGGCACGCCCACGTCGTTGTTGTAGGACGAAGGACTGCCGTGCACGTTGCCCTGGCTCGCGAGCAGCTGCACCAGGAATTCCTTGGTACTGGTCTTGCCGCACGAACCGGTCACGCCGATCACGTGGCCGCGATGGCGGCTGCGCGCCCAGCGCGCCAGGTCGCCGAGGGCACGCCGCGGATCGGGATGCACCGCCACGGGCACGCCCCCGGGGAACCCCTCCGGGGACGCGTGGTTCAGCAACATGCCGCCCGCGCCCTGGCCCAGGGCCTGGGCTGCAAACGCGTCGCCGTCGAAGTTCGGACCGCGCAGGGAGAGGAACAGGTCCCCCGCGTTGAGCGTCCGGGTATCGGTGGACAATCCGGACAACATGCGGGTGCGGTCTCCCGCCACCCAGCGCGCGCCGGTCACCGCCAGCAGCGTGTCGAACGCAATCGGAATCACACCAGCACCTCTTGGGCCACGGCCCGGTCGTCG
>JAWKUI010000016.1:0-5270 GCA_041398705.1 Planctomycetota bacterium
GCGCGGTTTGGCGCGGGTGCGCGAGGTGCAGGCGACGGGGGAACGCAGCCTGCGGTTTGTGCTCAGCGAGCCCTGGTACCTGCCCGGGGACCTTTGCGCGATCAACCCGTGCGCCGTGCGGGGTCCCGGGGCCCTCGACGGGGAGGGCCGCTTCGTCGCGCCTTCGGGCAGCGGTGCCTACGCCTGGCGCGGACCGGCCGAAGCGGGCCGCGTCCTGCGGTTCGAGGGCCGTGCTGGCGGCGGGCCGGTGCAACTGGTGCGCCTGGATGGGGCGGGGGACAGCACCCGGGAGGTGATCGACACGGCGCGGCTCGATGCCCTGGCCGATGGTTGGGAGGATGCGATCGTTCGCAGCGAATTCGAGGCCCTGCGCCATCGCAGCGGCTGGCAGGGCAAGGTGTTCCCGGGCAGTTCGGTCTGGTACCTGTCGTTCTCCTTGTCCGGTCCGAGCGCTCAGGCACCCTTGCGCAGGGCCCTGGCCGCCGCCATCGACCGCGACGCGTTGGTGCGCAGCGCCGAAGCGGGTTTTGCCCAGGCGTGCTCCACCTGGATGCCGCCGCAGTGTGCCTTCTGGCCCGCCGCGCGGCCGGTCCCGGCGAGCGCGGAATCCTCGGTTCCGCATCCTGCCCGTCTGGTGTTGCTCGCCGAGCGCGGAGCACGCGCCGAACGCATCGGTCGCGTGCTTGTGGAGCAATGGCGCGCGGCCGGGTGGAACGTGGAACTGGAAGTCGCGGAAGGGCCGATGTATCACCAACGGCTGGAAGACGGTGCGTATGACCTGCGGATCGAAAAGACCTGGGGCCTGCCGTACGACCCCGATATCTCTATGCAGGCCCGTTTCCTGCCGGAATTGGGGCATCAAAGCGCGGCGCGTTCGCGGGATTACGGCGTCTTGCCGCGCCTGCGTGAATTGACCTTGGCCGCCGCCGTCGCCAGCGACGAAGAATCCCGCCGGGGGGTGTTTGCGCAGTTCCAACGCTGCATCGAGGAGAGCGCCGCGATTGTTCCGCTGCTCGTACCGGATCGACTGGCCTTGTGGCAACCCGATCGACTGACGTGGGCACTGGGGGCCGATCTCTACCGGTGGCCGCAACTGAAACCCAAGGAGACCGGTCAATGAACCTGCAATCGTCCCGTTGGTCCCCGCGCAATTGGTTCCGCGGGCGCGCGCCGAAACCGGCACGCGGCGTGAACATCCGGCTCTTCGTGCCAGCGGATGCCGAGGTCTGCGCGCGCATCTTCTTCGCGGCCGTGCATCGTGGCGCCAGGGACCTGTACGACGAAGCCCAGCGCCGCGCCTGGTTGCCCGAACAGTGGTCCGGGGATCGGCTGTTGCAGCGGTTGCAGGGGCAGACCGTCTTCGTGGCCGAGCTCGATGGGCGGGTGCTCGGTTTCATGAGCTTGCGGTCCGATGGGCATGTGGACTTCGCCTACTTGTCCCCCGACTCGATGGGCAAGGGCATTGCGGCCCGCCTGTTGGAGCGCGTGCAACAAGTGGCCGCGGAACGGGGGTTGCCGCGCCTGACGGTGGATGCGAGCGAGCTGGCTTTGAGATTCCTTCTCAAGTACGGCTGGCAGGTGACCGAGCGCCGCGAGCTGCTGCGCGATGGAGTCGTGCTCTGCCAATTCGGGATGCAGGTCGAATTGCCCCAGACGGGCCTGAACCGGGGGGATTCGGCTGGCAGCATGCCCTGAGCCGGAGGTAGACGAATCCGAAGGATCTGGTAGCCTTCGGGTTGGCGGGCTTGTTCCGCCGCCATCCATGCCAGGAAAGAGCTCCATTCCCCTGGCGCACCGGACCGGGGAGACCCGTTTTCCGGGGCGCGGACACCGTTTGTGGCAACAGCCGTACTGCGGTTGGGGGGGAAGGTAGTCACCATGGATCTCGCCCCCAATGCGCTGAAGGTGGAGCCCGGTTGGGGCGAAGCCCTGCGCGAAAAGATCCTCGACCTGGGGGACCGCCTTCCCAGCGCCTTCTCGCGTTTGGTGGGTTCCCTGCCCAACCGGCCGATCGGACCGCGGGCTCTCGGCCGCGCCCTCAAGGTCAACGCGGTCACCACGAGTCGGCTGTTGAAGGCCATCGACTGCGGCGACGCCATCCAGGCCATTCACGACTTGCCGGGTCCCGTGCCGCTGCGCGGAGTCATCGAACGGTGTATCGCGGCGGGCGTGTCGCCCGAACTGTGCGCTGCGGCCGCGGCCCTGGTGGATGAGTTCGAGTTGCTGATCAAGGAGGAAGCCGGCGACCGCGGCACCCTGACCGCGATCCTCACCGATTGGATTCCCGGGCGTCGCGCGGATTTCGAATTGCAGCGTCGCCAGGCGATCTACCGCGGGTTCCGCGAACTCAACGGGCTCTCGATCGATTTGTCGGTCGAGGCGTTTTTCCTCCATCCCGCCGCGCAAGGCGAAGGCTTGGATCTGGTACTCGTCAGCGCCACCTTGGGCATGGAACGCATCCGCCCCTCGGCGCCGTTCTACCAGAGCTGGATGCAGATCGATCCGGGTCCCGAGGTGCGGGAATCGCGCAAGCTCACCGAGTTGGAATTGATCGATCCCGTAGGACTCGCCCGTTTCTGTACGTCGAGCCCGGCCGACTCCAGCCGCAGTCATTCTGGGGAAGGCAGCACCCGCTATGCGATCCATCCAAGCGGTTTCGGGCCGAATTCCAAGGGAGACCTGATCTCCGCAGATTTGGCCCGCAACGAATTCCTGGGCCGGGTTCCCGGGGGCACCCCTCCGCCGCAGTTTTTTGCCATCCCCGTTGCAGCCGTGCGTCGGCACGTGATGGACGTGCATGTGCACCGCGACGTGTTTGCGGGCTGCGACCCGTCGATTGGCCTGTATGAGACCATTGGCAAGGGCGCTGCGACCTTCGGCGCGGAAGACAGGAAGGAAGACTGGCGCGAGCCCATTGAATCCCTCCAGCATCTGGGGTACGGCCACCACGCGAAGGAGATCCTCGGATTTCCCCGGTACGCCGACCTGCGGGAGCATGTGTGCGGCTGCATGGATTGGTCATCGCGCGACTTCCGGACCTATCGCTGGGACCTGGCGTACCCGCGCCCCGGGATCCAGGTGGTGATGGCTTTCGATCAGCCGCCCCTGGGCAATTGACCGAGGCCGCGAGGGGATCCCGAAGCGGTGCATGGGGTGCGGAATGGGTCGCTCCGCTGCTGGACTTCCCGGGCGATATCCCGGCTCCCGCCCGGATCGGGATCGGGGCCGCGCGCGGATGGCGCCGAGCACCTAGACTGGGCGGCATGACGCTGCGCTCTTCCGCCTTGGGTTTGTCCGCCGCCCTGTTCCTGTCCGGTCTGCCGGCGTGGGGGCTTCCGCAGGCTGGCGATTTCCTCGCCGTGCATTGCAGCGCGTGCCACGGGGGCGACAAAGCCCGCGGGGACTTTGCCCTGTCCGAGTTGGAGGGGCCCGATGCGGCCCGCCGGTTGCAGGATGTGCTCGACATGTTGGCATGGGGCGAGATGCCCCCCGCGGGAGAACCGGCACCGGATGGGCCGAGCTCGGATCGGTTTCAGCAGGAGCTGCGCGCCCGACTGACCGCCCTCGGCGCGAACACCGAAGCCCCGCCCGCCGCGCCGCGCGCGGTGCGCCGCCTCGGTCATCGCGAATACCGCAACGCGATCCTCGACGTTTTGGGCGTGGACTACGACGTGGCGGCATTGCTGCCGCCGGACGAAGTCTCCCAGGGCTTCGACGTGGTGGCGGAGGCGTTGGTCCTCACGCCCACGCACCTCGAGCGATATCTGAGCGCCGCCGAAGCGATCGCGACGCAAGCGGTGCGCCTGCCCGAAGAACTCGGAAAACAGAGCCGGGTCTATGGGGCGAGGGACCTGAACCTGACCCAACGCGAATTCGCGATCCGGCCGGATCCCGATGGGCGCGAGTGGATCTGTTTCCACAGCAACGGGGGGGCGCAGGGCGAGTTCTCGGCGCCATTGGAGGGCACGTACGTGCTGCACTTCCTGGTTTCCGCGGACCAGGCGGGGCCGGATCTTGCGGCTTTCGATGTGCGCGTGAACGAGGAGCGGGTCGCACGGCTCGAAGTGACGTGCAAGCGGCCCGAGCCATTGGAACTGACGCAGGAAGTGCGTTTGAAGGCGGGCAATCACCGCATCGCTGCGGCCTTCATCAACGATTACTTCCGGCCCGAAGCGAAGATCGGCCAGCGCGATCGCAACTTCTATCTCGCGGAGATCGAGGTTGAGGGACCGCTTGAACAGCAGGGTCCCCGTCCGTTTCAGACGCGCTGGTTGCGGGAAGGGGAGAAGCTCGAAGAAAGCCTCGCGCAGCTCGCCGCGCAGCTGTTCCGCCGCCCGGTCCAGGCGCGCGAGATGAAGCCGTACCTCAAGCTGACCCGCAAGGAAGACAGCGTGGAACTGCGCCTGCGTACCGCGCTGACGGCCATGCTCGTCAGTCCGAACTTCCTCGTGACGGGCACCGAACCCGAAGGATACCGCACCGCGGCGGCGATGGCGTGGTTCGTCGGGCGCAGCACGCCGGACGGTGTGTTGTTGGCGGCGGCCCGGGATGGCGAGCTGGATTCGCCGGCGGGGCGCGCGCGGCAGGCCTTGCGACTCTTGCGTGGACCCCGGGCCACGTCCTTGGCCGAGGACTTCGCCCAGCAGTGGCTGCAATTGGGGCGACTGTCGGAGATGGTTCCCGATCCCCTGCGGTTTGCGGCGTTCGATGATGGGCTGCGCGCGGCGATGCGGGCCGAGACCTTGTTGTGTTTCGAAGCGGTGCTGCGCGAACAACGCCCGGTGCGCGAGTTGCTCGATGCGGATTGGACTTTCGTCAACGAACGTCTAGCCAAGCACTACGGCTTCGCCGGGGTGCAGGGGGAACACATGCGGCGCATCGCGATTCCTGCGGATCAACGGACGCGGCGCGGCGGATTGCTGGGGCAGGCGGGGCTTCTGTGCGTAACGAGCAACCCCACGCGGACGTCGCCGGTCAAGCGCGGCAAATGGATCCTGGAGGCGCTGCTGGATTCGGCACCGCCGCCCCCGCCGCCGGGGGTGGGGACCCTTGAGCAGGCCGGACCGGCGGATGCGCAGCTTTCGTTGGTGGAACGCCTGGCGCTGCATCGCGCCGATGCCCAGTGCGCGGCGTGCCACGACACGATGGATGCGCTCGGTTTGGGGCTCGAGAACTTCGACGCCATCGGGCGCTGGCGCGACAGCGATGGCCCCTTCGCTATTCAAGCGACGGCTACCCTGCCCGATGGGCGCAGCTTTTCCGATCCGGCG
>JAWKUI010000017.1:0-3524 GCA_041398705.1 Planctomycetota bacterium
GGCCCGCGAAGCCGCGATGCTCGGGCCTTCGGGCAACCTGCGCGCGCCGACGATCCGCAAGGGCAAGACCCTGATCGTGGGCTTCCACGAAGAGCTCTACGAAGAGATCTTCGGCTGATCGCAGACGGGAAGCCGGACGAAAAACAGGAGCGGGGACCCCTTTCGGGATCCCCGCTCCTGTTTTTGCCTGTCAGGGGTCGGTTACTTCGAGGTGGTGATCTCGAAGGTCATGGTGCCCGACATCTCCATTTCCATGCCGTTGGTCATCTCCATGCCGCCAGCGGAGATGTTCATCGCGGTGATCAGCGCCATCGACATCTCCCCTTCGTACTCGAAGCGGAACATGTGGCCCGCGGCGCCATCCCACAGGAGGTGCCCCTTGCCCTCGATGTTGCTCTCCATTTCCATCTTGTCGACGCTGACTTCGACGCCGGCCGGCATTTCCTCGCCCGCCATCTGCTCTTCGACGAAATCGGTCAGGTCCGCCTTGGCGTTGATCTTGACCTTGACTTCGATGTCCAGGTACTTGGTGCCGTCGACTTCCTTCTTGCCGACGTACTTGCAGTTGATGTCGCCATCGAGCATGTCGCCGAACATCTTGCGCATGTCGCCCATCATTTCGGGGCTCGGGCCACCGACGCCGGCTTGGGCGTTCTCCAGCTCGGTATTCCAGTGCATGTCGCCGCCGGCGGCAAACAGGTCGATCAGGACCTTGTTGTCCACGGACCACTCATCGCCTTCGGAAACCTCGTCCTTGGGCAGCAGGCCGCGCAGGTCCATGTCCTCGGTCAGGCCTTCCAGCAGCGCGACGTCGGCATCGGACTCCTCGTCGAACTTGGTGGTGTAGGCCCCCGCATCCGCGTCCCAGGTGAAGGTCACGGTCTCGCCGGTCAGCTTCGAGGTGCCGCTGCCTTTGAGGGACTCGTTCTGGTTGTTGCCCATGGCGTTGACCTTCACTTCACCGTCCATTTCCATGGTGGCGCCCTTGAACTCCCGGCTCAGCTTGAGGGGCTTCGAGCCCTCCATCTTGGTGTAGGTGTCCTTGGTGGTGACCTGCTGGTTCATGTCCATGTTCATCTCGAATTCCATGGGCATCTCCTCGCCGTTCATGGTCATCGACATGGAGTCGAGCTCGAGCGCCATGCCCAGCTTGAAGGTCTTGTTGAGCACGGTGCCTTCGGCCGGGGTGAAGGAGACCTTGTCGGCCGACAGGTTGAGGGCGAGCAAGAGGGGGCTGGCGCAGACGAGGCCCGCGAGCAGACGGTGGGTCGGTTTCATGGGGGGATATGGGTCTGGGTTGCCGCGGTGCGGCGAGATGTCCCTGGATTGCCGGGCTGGCCCCGGCAGCTAGGGGGCAACTAATGCGGCTCTACGGCCCGCCTTGCAAGGTATTTTTGCGGCGGCCTGACGATCCTGTCAGGTAGGGCCAGCGCGCTGCGGCGACCGGATTTCGGGGCATACGGCCCCGGGGCCGTGGTCCTGCAGGCTCCTGGGGGGCGGAGGCCCAGGAGGGGGGACGAACGGGCGCTGGAACGGGGTCAGCGGGCGGCGAAAGCCACCAGGCAGACCACGAGAACCAGGAGGAGTACAGATGCGGCGGTCGGGACCGACCCTTTGGAGGTGCTGATGGGGTCCATGGGGAGAGCCAGGGTTGGAAGGCCCGGCTAACTCACTATGAAGGATTTGCCAGGGAGCGGAAAAACACCGGCGACTGTGTCACAATTTAGGTCATCCACCGCTTCCTGGTGGCGCCAGGGGGCTACCTTGGGGCGCCCCAACGGTCGGAGATCCCCTCTCACCGCTTTTTCCATGCTGGAATCCGCATCCAATCCCCTCCCGCAGGAGGCCGGCGCTGGCCGGACCCTGACCAAGGTGGTCGCCACCATCGGCCCTGCCTCCGAAGATCGGGTGGGGGAACTCATGGATGTGGGGCTCTCGGTGGCCCGACTGAACTTCAGCCACGGCACGGCGGAGGACCACCGGCGCCGGGTGCAGAAGATCCGGGCGGCCGCCCAGGAGCGCCTTACCGCTGTCGGCATCCTGGCGGACCTACCTGGACCCAAAATCCGCACGGGCTCGTTTGCCCAGGGATCGATCGATCTCGTGGTCGGCGAGAAGGTGCGCCTGCGCGCGGGCGACGGCCAGGCGATCGCCGGTGAGGTCCTGATCAACGTGCCCAACCTGGTGGACCACGTGCACCCGGGGCACCGCATCTTCCTCAACGACGGCCAGATCGAACTGGTCTGCGAGGACCGCTACGGCGAGACCGTCGTGGGGCGCGTGCGGCGACCGGGCAAGGTGGGCACGCGCAAGGGCGTGCACCTACCGGATTCGGACGTGGCCTACGATCTGCCCACCGACGAGGACCGGGCCTTGATCGAACTCGGCAACGAACTCGGCGTCGACTACTACGGAATCAGTTTCGTGGGCCACGCGAGCGAGGTGCGCGAAATCCGCGCCCTGGCCGATGGCCAGCACCTGATCTCCAAGATCGAACGCCTGACCGCCGTGCGCAACCTGGACGAGATCCTGGCGGAATCCGATGGAATCATGGTCGCGCGGGGGGATCTGGGGGTCGAGTTGCCCCTGGCGGATCTGCCGCTGACCCAGAAGGCGCTGATCGAAGCTGCGGTGCGCGGGGGCAAATTCGTCATCACGGCCACCGAGATGCTCGAGTCGATGATCCAGTCCTCGCGCCCGACCCGCGCGGAGGTGACCGACGTGGCCAACGCCGTGCTCGACGGCTCGGATGCGGTGATGCTCTCGGCGGAGACCGCCGTCGGTGCCTTCCCGGTCGAAGCCGTGCGCGCCATGGCGGAGGTGGCCCACGCGGCCGAGAGTTCGCCCCGGTACGCCAAGGTGCCGCGCCTCAAACTCACGGCGCTGGACGCTCACTTCTACAACGCCACGGCGATGGCGTCGGTGCAAGTGGCCACGGCGCTCGACCTCAAGCGCATCGTGTGTTTCACCGAAACCGGCAACACCGTGCGGCATCTCTCGCGCTTCCGGCCGAAGGCGGAGATCATCGCGCTTTGCCCGAACCAGGAAGTGGTGAACCGTATGTCGGTGCTGTCGCACGTGCGACCGCTGCTCTTCCGCCGGGAGCCTTCGCTGGAAGACATGATCTACATGGCGGCGGAGATGCTGGTGGTCCGCGGCATTGCGGACTATGGCGAGCAGACGGTCTTCGTCGCGGGGGTTCCGCCGGGCGTGGCCCGGTCCACCAACGTCATGAAGCTCCACCGCATCGGCGAAGAAGTCAAATTCTCCTGAGCTCCGCGGGTTTTGGGAGGAAGGGGGGCCGGCGCGATTCTGGTGGGGTTCAGCGTGTTTTGAGGCGGAAAGTTGTGCTCGGCGTGGCTTGGGCCACGCCTGCGCGAACTTTCCGCCTCAAAACACGCTGCACCCTCACCAGAATCACGCGGGCCCCCCTTCCTCCCAAAACCCGCTCCGCAACGCGCGGCACAAGTGAGGGAAGGGGGGCGGCTCAGCGCGCCTTTGGCGCGGCTTCGCTTTGGGGGAGG
>JAWKUI010000018.1:0-2689 GCA_041398705.1 Planctomycetota bacterium
CGTTATTCCAGACGGGAAATCTCCCCGTCCATGGCCTCAATCGCCCTGCGCCGATCCTGGGCCTCGATCGCAGCGCGCCGCATTCCCCGTCCAGTGCGCGCAGGGCTCGGATCGAGCACCAACATGCGGATCTGCTGCTGCAATTCCTGCACACCGGCATGCAACGGCATATCCTTTGTGGGCAGCAGTTCGGGATACGCCAAACGATGGGGCGCCAAGGGCAGGCAACCCGCCGCGACCGCTTCGAGCATCGCTAGCCCATAGAACTCATGCCGAGCCGTGGACACGACCACGTCGCAGCTGCCGAGCATCTCCGCATAGGCCGCGCGCGAGGGCAGCCATCCGCGGTGCACTATCCGGCTGGTGAGGCGGGCGAGAAGATCGTTGCACTCCGCCGGCGGCCGGTCCGCGAACTCACCCAGCAACACCAGTTCGAAGGCGAGTCCTTGCTCGAACAAGCGGCTCATCATCTGCAAGAACGACAGCGGATCCTTGTCGTACTCCCACCGGTGGGGGAAGGCGATGCGCAGCGGCGAGCCGGGCGTGGCACCGGTGCCGAGGGGGATGGCCGGAAGGTCGACGCCGAGGTACAGCACACCGGCCGCTTCGATGGGAGCCACCATGTCCACCGCCGGCCGCGGCTTCGGCAGGCGCGGCAACCAGTCGCGGACGGCCGCCAAGTACTCGTCCCGATGATAGTGGCTGTTGAAGAGCACCCGCCTGGCGAGGGGCAGCGACAACAATTGATGCCAAGCGGGCCCCAGGTCCGCGGCGAAAGGGTCCGAAGGCGAGCGCGGGTAGGTCAACTCGTTCTCGTGCATGTACATCAGCACCGGCAGCTGTGCGAGGCCGGACGGCAACCACGCGCGCAACTGCGCAAGGTCCACGAAATCGCTGACCCAAAGGGCCTCGAATCCCTGCCCCTCCAGCGCCCGCGCCTGCTCCGCGAGCACCACGCCTGCGCTGCCCAGCCGCCACTTCGCGTGGCGGGCAGGCAAACCCAGCACGTGCACATCGTGCCGCGACGCCGAGCGCCACGACTCTAGCCATTCGGAATGGCTGCCCCCCAGCCACGGTTCGAGCGCAAGTACCTTCATCGCTCCATTGTGGTGGGGGCCGGGTGGGGGCACCAGGGGTAGGTGTCCGAGCCGGCGGTGAGTGGCCGAGGTGCGGGAACTCGCGTCCGAGATTCGAAACGGGCTGTCTTCGGCGTTAGCATGCGCCTCCGACCCGGAGCAGAACCTTGGCACGCAAGCAATACAGCGTCATCCGCGACCCCGTGCACGGGGACGTCTACCTGACCCACGAGGAGATGCGTCTGCTCGACACCCCGGAGATGCAGCGCCTGCGTGGCATCAAGCAGCTCGGCACCACGTACCTGGTGTTCCCCGGCGCCGTACACACGCGTTTCGACCATTCGATCGGCACCGTGCACTGCACCCAGCAGCTGATCGACTCAGTCAACATGTCCTTCTCGCTGAACCCCGCCGCCAGCCTGGCGATCAGCGACGAAGAGGCGCGCGTCATCCGCATGGCCGCCCTGCTTCACGACGTGACCCATATCCCGTTCGGGCACAACATCGAGGACCAGGACGGCATCTTCGAGCGGCACGACAGCGCCTACCGCTACCAGCGCATGTTCGCCAAGGGCCGCGGCCTGGGGCGTGTGCTCGACGAACTCGGCGTGCGGGACACGGTCTATTCGATCCTGACCAAACCCGGCACCGAAGGCCGCCGCAGCGTGCCGACCTACTGGATGCAACTCCTGTCGGGCACGATTGCCGCCGACATCCTCGACTACCTGGCCCGCGACGCCTACTTCACGGGCCTCAAGCTCGCCGTCGACCAGCGCGTCACGAGCTACTTCAAGATCGACCGCGAGAGCGGCAACCTCTACATCGACCTCGCCAAACACGACCTTCTGCGCGAGGACATCCTGAGCGAAGTCGTGCGCCTGCTCGACGCGCGCTACTTCTTCAGCGAACGGGTCTACTACCACCACGCCAAGGTCAGCGCCGGCGCCCTCGTCGCCCGCGCCGTGGACCTATGCGTGCGCGGCGGCGCCGTGACCGAAGAGCAGCTCTACGACTGCACCGACGACTCGATCCTCGGCGTGCTCACCAAAGCCAGCAGCCAGCTGCCCGACGAAACCGGCCGCTTCGTGCGCACCCTGATCGAACGCTTCAGCGCCCGCCAGCTCTTCAAACGCGCCTGCGTCTTCCCCGCCTACGAAAACGAAGAGGTGCAGGAGAAACTCGTCACCCGCTTCTTCGCCGCCGGCGGCGCCGCCGAACGCGAGCGCGTCGAACAACGCATCGAAGACGCCGTGCATTTCGCCACCGGCCGCCGCATCCACGTCATCGTCTACTGCCCCGCCCGCCACATGCAGCTCAAAGAAGCCCGCATCCACGTGCGCTGGCCCGGCGAACCCGGCGTCCAGTCCCTATCCCACTTCGCCACCAAAGTCCCGCGCCTCGCCGACCTGACCCGCGCCTACCAAAACCTCTGGAAGTTCTACGTGCTGTGCAGCGACAGCGACCCGGAGGTTTTGGCCCAGGTGCAAAAGGTCGCCCAGATCGAATTCGCGGGGGCGACGAACGTGTATTCCCTGCCCCGGTAGCCGGATACGGGGCCTGGCCGATTGACCCTGGCGGAGGGGGATCCCGAACGGCAAGAATGGTGGCCATGG
>JAWKUI010000019.1:0-1798 GCA_041398705.1 Planctomycetota bacterium
TTGCGGGCTTCTTCTGAGTCGGAGAAACCGGTGACCTGGATCTTGCCCGGGCCCTTGTAGCCGCTGAACCAGGCCTTCAGGATCTCTTCGATGCCGGTGAAGTGCTCGCGCAGTTCGGGCATGGAGTGCACGTCGGCGAAGGCCGTTTCCGGGCGAACGGCGATCAGTTTGTCGTCCTGTTCACCGCCGTCGAGCATGCGCATCACGCCGACGATGCGGGCGCGCACCACGGTGCCGCGCGGCAGGGCGTCACCGAGCACCACCACGTCGAGCGGATCCCCGTCGCCGCCCAATTCCTTGGGCAGCAGCGTGCACGGGATCATGCCGTAGTTGGCGGGATAACCGAGGTACTGCACCTTGCGCGGCTTGCCGTCTTTGATCTCCCAACGCAGCTCGCCTTCGGGTTTGGTGACCTCCCACTTCGCCACGGTGCCGGCCGGGATCTCGACTACCACGTTGACGTCGCCGTTGCGGTAGAGGGGCGCGTAGTCGGCGAGGAAACTCTTGTCGTGCTCGAGGAACATCTCGTCGCCGGTGGGGGCGACTACGACCGCCTCCTTGTGGCGTTCGCAGCAGGCGACCAGGGACACGGACAGGAAGAGCAGGGGAAGCAGTTGCGAGGGGCGCATGGTAGGCGAGTGGGTTGGGCCGTCACCCTAACGCAAAATCGGCCGCGGTACAGTCAAGAACCGGATGCGACCGGCCTGGGGCATACCGTTCGCAGGTCGGATTAAAACGGCGGGTGGGAATCGCAAACCGGGGCAAGGCTGGGCCGCGGCGGGTCCCCGGGGGCACGGAAGCGGATTCCTCGAGCGAGGGGCAAACAACCGCCCTCTCCGGTCGAATGGGGTCCTGGAGCCGACCATGTCCAACAATGCCCTGCCCCCGCGCCTGCCCCGCGCTTTGCTCTTGTTCACCGGCCTGTACATGGCCGCCGCCGTCGGCGCGTCGGCGCTGCAGGGCAACCGAGAATTCGTGTTGTACCTCGTGGTGATGGGGCTCTTGATCGCCACGCTGGCGGTGGTGCATCGGCGGGTGAACCTGAGCCCGGGGTTGCTCTGGTGCCTCAGCGCTTGGGGCGCCCTGCACATGGCCGGCGGCTTGGTGCAGGTGCCGCGCGCCTGGGTCGATGCCGATGTGCAGGCGGTGCTCTACTCGGTCTGGCTGATCCCGGGGCGCTTCAAGTTCGACCAGCTCGTGCACGGCTACGGCTTTGCGGTGGCCACGTGGCTGTGCTGGCAGGTGCTGGCGGCGGTGATTGAGCGGCAATTGGGCCGGCGGCCGCAGCCGAGTTTCGGCTTGTGCCTGCTGTGCGCCGTGGGGGGCATGGGCTACGGCGCGGCGAACGAGGTGATCGAGTTTCTCGCGGTGCTCACGATCCCGAACACCAATGTGGGCGGGTACATCAACACCGGTTGGGACCTTGTGTCGAACTTGGTGGGTTCGAGCCTGGCCGCGACGGTGATTGGGGTTGCGGGCCGCCGGACGGCGTCACTCTGAGGTCGCGTTGAGGTAGGCGTTGCCGTCCCGGTCGAACTCGAGCCGCAGGACGATCGGGTGGCAGCAGACGGGGCAGTCTTCCACGTACTCCTGACTGCGTCCCGCACTGATGTCGACGGGGATTACGATGGCCTCCCCGCATTCGGGGCAGGTGTAGGAGGATTCGAGGTCGCTGTGCATGGGGCCATTGTGCCGTGGGAATAACGTTACATACCGAAGCAGGTTCATGTTGTCACGTTATTCGCGCTCGCGCGAAAAACGTGACAACATGAACCTGCTTCGGGAGGTAACGTTATTC